>NZ_JBHRTK010000012.1:594363-817316 GCF_042646345.1 Aquamicrobium soli
CCCGCCTGGTCCTTTCGCGCCTTGCGGTCGTCCAGCCGCGCGCCGCCGCGCTGCGCCAGCATGTCGGAATAGCCGCCGGCATATTCGGTCCAGTTGCCGTCGCCGTCCGGGGCGATGATGCTGGTCACGGTGCGGTCGAGGAAGTCGCGGTCGTGGCTGACCAGAAGCACGGTGCCGGCAAAGCCCGCCACCAGTTCCTGCAACAGTTCGAGCGTTTCCATGTCGAGGTCGTTGGTCGGCTCGTCCAGCACCAGCAGGTTGGCTGGCCGCGCCAGCACCCGCGCCAGGATCAGCCGCGCCCGTTCGCCGCCCGACAGCTCCCGCACCGGCGTGCGCGCCTGTTCCGGCTTGAACAGGAAGTCCTTCATGTAGGACACGACGTGGCGCTGCTCGCCGTTGATGACGAGGTTTTCGCCGCGCCCGTCGGTGAGGTAGTGCGACAGCGTCTCGGCCGGATCGACCGCCTCGCGCTTCTGGTCGAGCGTGGCGATCTCCAGATTGACGCCGAGCCGCACGCGGCCGGTGTCGGGCTCAAGTCCGCCGGTCAGCATCTTCAGAAGCGTGGTCTTGCCCGCGCCGTTCGGGCCGACCAGGCCGACGCGGTCGCCGCGCTGGATGCGGGTCGAAAAATTCTTCACGACCTCGAAGTCGCCGAAACTTTTGCCGATCGCCTTGGCCTCGATCACCAGCTTGCCGGATTCGGCGGCGTCGCTGGCGACCATGGTGGCGCTGCCCTCCACGCCGCGATGGCTGCGGTGGCGCTGGCGCATCTCCTGCAATTCGCCGAGCCGGCGCATGTTGCGCTTGCGCCGCGCCGTCACGCCGTAGCGCAGCCAGTGCTCCTCGCGCACTATCTGGCGGCCGAGCTTGTGCTGCTCGCGCTCCTCTTCCTCCAGGATCTGGTCGCGCCACGCCTCGAAATGGGCAAAGCCCTTGTCCAGCCGCCGGGTCTGGCCTCGGTCGAGCCACAGGGTGGCGCGTGACACGCGTTCGAGGAAACGGCGGTCGTGCGAAATCAGCACCAGCGCCGAGGCGGTGCGCGCCAATTCCTCTTCCAGCCATTCGATCACTTGCAGGTCGAGATGGTTGGTGGGCTCGTCGAGAAGCAGGATGTCCGGCTCCGGCGCCATGACGCGGGCGAGCGCCGCGCGCCGCGCCTCGCCGCCGGAAACATCGGCGGGCCGTTCCTCGCCGGTGAGCCCCAGATGCTCCATCAGATAGGTGGCGCGATGCGGGTCGTCGGCGGGGCCGAGACCTGCCTCGACATAGGCGCGCACGGTCGCGAAACCCTCCATGTCGGGCGCCTGCGGCAGGTAGCGGATGGTCGCCGAGGGCTGGCGGAAGATCTCGCCGTCCTGCGGCTCGACGAGGCCGGCAGCGATCTTCAGCAGCGTCGACTTGCCGGAGCCGTTGCGCCCGACCAGCGCGATCTTGTCGCCGGCCGAGGCCGACAGGGCGGCGCCGTCGAGCAGCGGCGTGCCGCCGAAGGTCAGCCTTATGCCGTCGAGATTGAGCAGGGGCGGTGCCATGGTCAGCCCTCCGACTGCGGGTGTGGGTGGGCGACCAGCATGGCGCGGCCGCCGCCGAGCGTGACGCGCAGGCCGCCTTTGACCTCGTTGGAGAGCGTCAGCGACGAGCCGAAGGCAATTTCGACCTCGTCCAGCGGCCATTTCGCGCCTTCGACGCTGAGGCCGGAAAGGTCGGAAAAGCCGAGGATCGAAAACAGCGTGCCGTCGGCATAGTCGAAGGCGCGCGGCTTGCCCGGCAGCAGCGGGATGCCTTCCTGCGCGCCGCTGCTCAGCACGATTTCGGTTCCGGCTTCGGCCAGGCGCAGCGCAAGCGCCAGGTGTAGGAAGGCGTGGTCGGCGCGGGCGCCGCCGAAGGCGCCTGCCAGCACCAGTGCGGTGGCGCCGCGCTCCAGCGCCGTCCCGATCGCCAGTTCGCCGTCGGTCTTGTCCTTCTCGGCCGGGAAGGTCTGGCGGGGAACGGCGGCCAGCGCCGGGGGCAGATGCGCCGGCACGGAATCGAAGTCGCCGACCCACAGTTCCGGTACCAGGCCCAGCGTTGCGGCGTGGGCCATGCCGGCATCGGCGGCGATGACGCGGGTGCCGGCCACCTGCCGTTCGAGGAGCGGCGTGCGCACAAGGTCGCCGCCGAGAAGGATGGTGAAGCTTGTCATCGGGCCAGCGCCATAGCAGGGCCTTGCCGGAAACGGAAGGCCGGCGATGCGAGGCTTGCTTATCCCGGCGCGCGGCCCTATGTCTTGTGGTGCTCTAACGGGGTGCCGGACGCTTTTGCGGACCGGCTGAGAGGCAAGCCCTGCCAACCCGCTGAACCTGATCCGGTTTGTACCGGCGGAGGGATTAGATGCTTCGGCAAGCCGACGCCTCGATTCCTTTCAACGCATGAGAAGGAGGCGCCGATGCGCACGATGCTGGTTTCGCTTTTATCCGTCATGACCGTGTTGGCCGCGCCCGCCGTGGCCAAGGAAAAGCTCACCGTCTACACCTATGACAGCTTCACCGCCGAGTGGGGGCCCGGCCCGCAGGTGAAGACGAATTTCGAAGCCCAATGCGGCTGCGAAGTGGACTTCGTCTCGGTCGCCGACGGCGTGGCGCTGCTCAACCGCGTCAAGCTGGAAGGGGCTTCGACCAAGGCCGACGTGGTGCTCGGCCTCGACACCAACCTGACCGTCGAGGCCAAGGCGACCGGCCTGTTTGCGCCGCATGGCCCCGTGTCCGGCGTCAGCGTGCCGGGCGGCTGGAGCGACGACACCTTCGTTCCCTACGACTACGGCTATTTCGCCGTCGTCTACGATACGCAGGCGCTCAAGGACCCGCCGAAGAGCCTGAAGGAGCTGGTCGAGGGTGATCCCTCGCAACAGATCGCCATCCAGGACCCGCGCACCTCGACCCCGGGGCTCGGCCTTCTGTTGTGGGTGAAGGCGGTCTATGGCGACAAGGCGGCGGACGCCTGGGCCAAGCTCAAGGGCCGCGTGCTGACGGTGACGCCGGGCTGGAGCGAGGCCTACGGCCTGTTCACCAAGGGCGAGGCGCCGATGGTGCTGTCCTATACCACCTCGCCCGCCTATCACATGATCGCGGAAAAGACCGATCGCTACCAGGCCGCTTCCTTCGCCGAGGGCCACTATCTCCAGATCGAGGTTGCCGGTATCACCACAACCGGCGCGAAGAATCCGCTGTCGGAAAAATTCATCCAGTTCATGACCGGACCGGGCTTCCAGGACGCCATCCCCGAAACCAACTGGATGTATCCGGCCGGCAAGATGGACAAGCCGCTCGACCCGGTCTTCGACAAGCTGGTGAAGCCGGCCAAGGATCTGCTGCTGTCGCCCGAGGAAGTCGCCGCCAACCGCAAGGCCTGGGTGGACGAATGGCTCGGCGTGATGAGCAAGTAGGGCCGGCAATAGTGCGGGCGGCAAAGCCTCCTGAGGGGGAGACAATCGGATACGGTGCTACCCCCACCCCTAACCCCTCCCCACAAGGGGGAGGGGGACTTTGGAGCCATTCGCGTCATGCATTCACCGGCCGTCTGAGCGGGGCCTTCGCCGTTTCCCCCTCCCCCGTGTGGGGAGGGGTTAGGGGTGGGGGTAACGCAGCCGGACTGGCAGAAGCATCGCCGCCGGCATCCGGCCACCCGGCAGGGGGGTGTTGAATGCGAAAGGCGCTTGTCGACCCCCGCATCGCGGCCGGCGTGCTGGCCCTTGCCTTCATCACCGTGCTCATCGGCGGGGCGCTGGGCGGGCTGGCGGCCGAGGGCGCGGGCGATGTCTCCGGCGCGGCCGCGGCCTTCGATCCCTATCTGCTGCGCGTCGTGCGCTTCACCTTATGGCAGGCGGCGCTGTCGACGCTGCTGTCGGTGCTGCCGGCGCTGCTGGTGGCGCGGGCATTGTCGCGCAATCCGCGTTTTCCAGGCCGCGGCCTCATCCTGCAACTGTTCGCGGTGCCCTTGGCGTTGCCGGCGATCGTCGTGGCGCTGGCCGTGCTTTCGCTCTACGGCCGCGCCGGCTATTTCGCCGGTATCTTCTCCGCGCTCGGCGGCCGGGAATGGCCGGGTATCTACGGCATTTCCGGTATCCTCGTCGCGCATGTCTTCTTCAACCTGCCGCTGGCGGCAAGGCTGTTCCTGGAGGCCTTGCAGACGGTGCCTGCCGACCAGTGGCGGCTGGCGAGCCAACTCGGCATGGGATCCCGTTCCGCCTTCCGGCTGATCGAATGGCCGGCGTTGCGGCAGGCGCTGCCCGGTGTCGCCGGGCTCGTGTTCATGCTGTGCCTGACCTCGTTCACCATCGTCCTGACGCTGGGCGGCGGCCCGCGCGCGACCACGCTGGAGGTCGCCATCTACCAGGCGCTGCGCTTCGACTTCGACCCGGCCCGCGCGGTCGTCCTTACCGTCCTTCAGGTGGTCCTTACGTTCATCGTGGTGCTGGCTTTGACCCGGCTTGGCGCCAACACCACGGGCGATGCGAACCTGCCGGTGGCCCCGCGCCGCTTCCTGTCCCCGAGCCGGCCGGAAAAGGTCTTCGACGCCGGCCTGATCCTGCTTTCGCTGCTGTTCGTCGCCGGGCCGATGGCGGCGACGGTGATGGCGGGCCTCCATGCCGATCTTTCCCGGCTTGCGGGAGAAAGCGCCGTGCGGCAGGCGACGGTGACCAGCATCGTGCTTGCCCTCATCTCGGCGTCGCTGTCCGCCATCCTGTCGCTGGCGCTGGTGATGGCGCGCCGGGCGCTGGCGCTGCGGCGCCGGGGCAGGGCCGGCCGGCTGCTCCAGCAGGCGACCGACAGCGGCGCGGGTTTCGTGCTGGTGGTGCCGCCCATCGTTATCGGCGCCGGCTGGTTCCTGCTTTTGCGCAGCCATGCCGACGTCTTCGCCATTGCGCCTGTCATGGTCGTCACCGTCAATGCGGTGATGGCGATGCCGTTTGCCGTGCGCGCCATCCGCCCCGCCTATGACGCGGCGAGCGAGCGCCACGAGAAACTGAGCGCCCTGCTCGGCATTGCCGGCTGGAACCGCCTGCGGCGCATCGACTGGCCGGTGTTGCGCCGGCCGCTCGCCACCGCCTTCGCCTTCGCCATGGCGCTGTCGCTGGGCGATCTCGGCGTCATCGCCCTTTTCGGCAGCGACAGTGTGCAGACGCTGCCCTATCTGTTGCTGGCCCGCATGGGCAGCTACCGGACCGAGGACGCGGCAGGGCTCGCCTTGTGGCTGGGCCTCGTCTGCCTGCTTTTGATGCTGGCCGCCGGCCGGCTGGGGAAGGAAACGCCGTCATGAGCGCAGGCGCTGCCGTTGAACTGGATCGGGCTGCGTTCAGCTATGGCGCGGCGCCGCTTGACTTCGACGTCGCGTTTGCGGCCGGCAGGGTCACGGCGATCATGGGGCCGAGCGGGTCGGGAAAATCGACCCTGCTCAATCTCGTCGCCGGTTTCGAGACGCCGCAGGCGGGAAGGGTGCTGATCGGCGGCCGGGATGTGACGACCGATCCGCCTTCGCGGCGGCCGGTGTCGATGGTGTTCCAGGAAAACAATCTGTTCGCGCATCTGAGCGTGGAAGACAATGTCGGCCTTGGCCGCTCGCCTTCGCTGAAACTGACGGCAGCGGAGCGGGCGGCGGTGGAGGAGGCGCTGGCGCGCACCGGCCTTGCCGGCAAGCAGAAGCGCCTGCCGCGCGAGCTTTCCGGCGGCGAGCGCCAGCGGGTCGCGCTGGCGCGGGTGCTGGTGCGCGAACGCCCGGTGCTGCTTCTCGACGAGCCGTTCGCCTCGCTCGGCCCGGCGCTCAGGCAGGATATGCTCGATCTCGTCGCCGGCCTGCAGGCGGAACGGGCGATGACGGTGCTGTTCGTCACCCACCAGCCGGAGGACGCGCGGCGCATCGCCGAAGCGGTGGTATTCCTGGAGGATGGAAAGGTCGCCGCCACCGGCCAAGCGGAAACATTTTTCGGCGGGGCTGGTCCCGAGGCGTTTCAGCGCTATATCGGGTCCGAAGCGGCAAGCGGGCGATCACGGGATGTTGCCCGCAAGCGGACATAATTTACGATCATGACCGATCCGGACCTTGTGGCGTTTGCTTGCCATGCCGGGTGGAGTGTGGCTAGTTCCGGCCGGTCCGCCGATTCTTGCTGCCAAAGCCTTGCGACAGGGGCAAGGAATTGCGCAACGATGAGCCGGTCGGGAATGGATCGCGAACCCTGTTGAGAAGAGGAAACCGCTCTGTCGACCGGTTCCCATAGTCGGAAGTTGGTTTCGCCGTTGCGCCTGCTCGCGTCGGCCGGCCTTGCCGTGGTGCTGGCAGGGTGCCAGCTTGCGTCGCCCGACATCCAGGCATCGGCCTTCCAGCCTTCGAACCGGCCGGTCACGGTCGACACCGTCACTGCCAACAACAAGCTTGCCGAACTGGCCAAGGCGCAGCACCCGCGCATCCTCGCCACCTATGGCGGCGAATATTCCGATCCCAAGCTCGAGCGCATGGTGGCCAAGGTGGTCGGCAGCCTGACCACGGTGTCGGCCAACCCGACCCAGAGCTACCGCATCACCATCCTGAATTCGCCCAACGTCAACGCCTTCGCGCTGCCCGGCGGCTATCTCTACGTGACGCGCGGCCTTCTGGCGCTCGCCAACGATTCCGCCGAACTGGCGGCCGTCATCGCGCATGAGATGGGCCACGTCACCGCCAATCACGGCCTGCAGCGGCAGCAGAAGGAAGCCGAGGAAGTGCTGGCGACCAAGGTGGTGTCGGACGTGCTCGGCGACAGCCCGACCGCCAAGGCGGCGCTCATTCGCGGCAAGCTTCGCATGGCGCAGTTCTCGCGCAACCAGGAACTGGCGGCGGACGCCATCGGCATCAAGTCGGTGGGCGAGGCCGGCTATGATCCCTACGCCGCCGCGCGCTTCCTGCAGTCGATGTCGGCCTATACCGATTTCCGCTCGATCAGCGGCGCGACCGATGCCAGCCTCGACTTTCTCGCCACCCATCCCAATACGCCGCAGCGCATCGAACTGGCGCAGCGCCTTGCCCGCGAGTTCGGCCCGCCGGGCGTCGGCACCGTCGACCGCGATTCCTTCCTGGCGGGCATAGACGGCCTGCTCTACGGCGACACGCCGGACGAAGGCTATGTGCGCGGCAACACCTTCCAGCACCCCAAGCTCGGCATTTCGTTCTCGGTGCCGGACGGGTTCATGATCGACAACTCCGCCGCGGCGGTGACGGCGACCGGGCCGGGCGACATGGCCGTGCGTTTCGACGGCGTGTCGATCGACAAGAACCGGTCGCTGCCGGACTATATCCGCAGCGGCTGGGTGGCCGGGCTCGACGATGCCAGCGTTCAGGAGACGAGCATCGACGGCAACGAGGCGGCGATCGCCAAGGCGCGCGCCGACGGCTGGCAGTTCGACATCGTGGTGATCCGCGCCAATGGCCAGGTCTACCGGCTGCTGACGGCGGCCCCCATCGCCAGCACCTCGCTCGACGCGGTGGCGAGGGCGGTGAGCGGCTCCTTCCACGTCCTCAGCGCTGCCGAGAAGGCGGCGTTGAAGCCGCTGCATATCCGCGTCGTCACCGTGCAGCCGGGGCAGACCGTCGGTTCGCTGTCGGCGATGATGACCGGCGTCGACCGCAAGCTCGACCTGTTCCTGGTGCTGAACGCGATGTCGCCCGGCGCCAGCGTCTCGGCTGGCGACAAGGTCAAGATCGTTACCGACAAATAGCGGGTGCCGTTCAGGCGGCGAGAAATTCCGGGTTCTGCTCGACCAGCGCCGTCTTCAGCTTTTCCATGGCGCGCACCTCGATCTGGCGCACCCTCTCCTTGGAGATGCCGAGCTTCTCGCCCAGCGCCTCCAGCGTCGCGCCGTCGTCGCTCAGCCGGCGCTCCTCGATGATGGTGAGTTCGCGGGCATTGAGCGCGCTGAGCGCCGCCTTCAGCCAGACGGCGCGGCGCTCGACGTCGATGGTGTCGCCGACCACCTCGTCGGGCAGCGGCTCCTCCGAAATCAGGAAGTCCATCCGCTCGGCCGAGCCGGAATCGTCGGCAAGCGGGGCATTGAGCGAGCTGTCGGGGGCCGAAAGCCGCGAATCCATCATCGCCACGTCTGCCTCGGAAACGCCCAGCGCCATCGATACCTGATGGTACAGCATCTCCTTGGTCAGCGTCTCCGACCCCGTGGCGAGCCGGGCGCGCAGGCGGCGAAGGTTGAAGAACAGGGCCTTCTGCGCCGAACTGGTGCCGCCGCGCACGATCGACCAGTTGCGCAGGATGTAGTCCTGCATGGAGGCGCGGATCCACCATGTCGCATAGGTTGAAAAACGCACGTCGCGATCCGGATCGAAGCGGGCGGCTGCCTCCAGCAGTCCGACATGGCCTTCCTGGATCAGGTCGCTGGTGGGCAGGCCGAAATGCCGGTACTTCACGGCCATGGAAATGACCAGGCGCATGTGCGAGACCGCCATGCGGTGCAGCGCGTGCTGGTCGTTGTCCTGCTTCCAGCGCACGGCCAGCCGGTGTTCCTCGTCACGTTCCAGATAGGGGGCCTTCATCGCGGCGCGAATGAAGGTGCGGCCCGATTCGTCCTGCATCATTCTGGCGCTCCCGCTCCACATTCAGCTTGTCCTCACCGAGCGCTGGGCCCTCCTGACGCGGAAGGCGGCCCACTCAAGGGCCTGTAACGTGCGGCGGCGAGAAACGGTTCCAGAGTATGAGGAGGCCAAGCAGGGGTTTGGAATTTTTCGTTGCCGATGGCTTGGGAGTCGGAAGAAATTTCCATGAAATGTGGTATAATGGAATTTCGTTCCTTATAACCGGCAGATACCTCTGCCAGATTCCGCCATCGCAAGCGCCGGTCTGTCGCCGGCGCAAATTCAGGATTCCAGAACATGAAATGGCTTAAATCGCTCATCGTCGCCACGGCCGTGCAGGCGCTGGCGGTTACCGCAACCCTCGCCGGCGCGAACCTCG
Source organism: Aquamicrobium soli (assembly GCF_042646345.1). NCBI lineage: Bacteria > Pseudomonadati > Pseudomonadota > Alphaproteobacteria > Hyphomicrobiales > Phyllobacteriaceae > Aquamicrobium > Aquamicrobium soli. Next base: position 603,329 of record NZ_JBHRTK010000012.1, read on the forward strand.
ACCAGATCAAGGCCGACGGCGTCTTCAAGATCGGCACCGAGGGCACCTACGCGCCCTTCACCTACCACGACGAGAACAACAAGCTGGTCGGCTTCGACGTCGAGATCGGTGAGGCCATCGCCGCCAAGCTCGGCGTCAAGCCGGAGTTCCTCGAAGGCAAGTGGGACGGGCTGATCGCCGGCCTCGACGTCAAGCGCTACGACGCCGTCATCAACCAGGTCGGCATCACCGAGGAGCGCAAGGCGAAGTACGCCTTCTCCGATCCCTACATCGCCTCCAAGGCGGTGCTGATCGTCAAGGGCGACAACGACGCCATCAAGACGTTTGCCGACCTCAAGGGCAAGAAGTCGGCGCAATCGCTGACGTCGAACTTCGGCAAGCTGGCCGAGAAGAACGGCGCCGAGCTCGTCGGCACCGACGGCTTCGACCAGTCGATCCAGCTTCTGCTCACCGGCCGCGCCGACGCCACCATCAACGACAGCCTGTCCTTCCTCGACTTCAAGAAGCACAAGCCCGATGCCGACGTGAAGATCGCCGCGCAGGAAGAGAACGCCGACTATTCCGGCGTCATCGTCCGCAAGGGCGATCCGGAGCTGGTCGAGGCGATCAACAAGGCGCTGGCCGACATCAAGGCCGACGGCACCTACCAGAAGATCGCCGACAAATATTTCGGCGAGGACGTTTCGAAGTAAGCCGAAGCCGGGCGCGAGCCGCCCGGCTTTCCGGCATCCCGCGGCGGGCCGTCTTTGACGGCTCGCCGTTTTTCACGTGATATGGCCTGCCTGTTTTTCACCGATGGTGTCGCACTCGCCATGGGTGCCTGAGTAAGGAGACGTTGCCCGTGCCCCACTGGCTGCAATTGATGCTGGATTCGCTCGGCCCGCTGTTGTGGGCCGCAGCCGCGTTCACCGCGCCGCTCACGCTGCTCTCCTTCGCCTTCGGCCTGACCGTGGGGCTGGCGGTGGCGTTGATCCGGCTGTTCGGCCCGAAGCCGCTGGTGGCGCTCGTGCGCTTCTATGTCTGGATCTTTCGCGGCACGCCGCTCCTGGTGCAGCTTTTCCTGATCTTCTACGGCCTGCCCTCGGCCGGCATCCTGCTCGATTCCTTCACGGCGGCGCTGATCGGCTTTACCCTCAACATCGGCGCCTATTCGTCGGAGATCGTGCGCGCCGCCATCGGGTCGGTGCCGAAAGGCCAGTGGGAAGCGGCCTATTCGATCGGCATGACCTGGAGCCAGGCCATGCGCCGCACCATCCTGCCGCAGGCGGGGCGCGTGGCGGTGCCGCCACTTTCCAACACCTTCATTTCGCTGGTCAAGGACACCTCGCTTGCCGCCGCCATCACCGTGCCGGAGATGTTCCAGGCGGCGCAGCGCATCGTCGCTGTCACCTATGAGCCGCTGATCCTTTATGTCGAGGCGGCGCTGCTCTATCTGGCCATGAGTTCGGTGCTGTCGGCCTTGCAGGCGAGGCTGGAGACCCGGCTCGACCGCTACGGCGGCTTCCTGGAGGCGCGCGCATGATCGGCCTTGGCGACATCGAAAAGCGGTTCGGCGACAATCTCGTCCTCAAGGGCGTCAGCGTCGCCATTGCCGAGGGCAGCGTCACGGCGCTGGTCGGGCCTTCCGGCGGCGGCAAGAGCACGCTGCTGCGCTGCATCAACCTGCTCGAGCTGCCGACCTCGGGCACGGTGCGCATCGGCGAGGATACGCTGGCGTTCGGGCCGGGCCACAAGGTGGCGACACGGGATATCCAGCGGCTGCGCCGGCAGACCGGCATGGTGTTCCAGAATTTCCAGCTTTTCCCGCACCGCACCGCCGTCGAGAACGTGATGGAAAGCCTGACCGTGGTGCTGAAATGGCCGCAGGCCAGGGCGCGCGAGCGGGCGATGTCGCTGCTCGAAAAGGTCGGCATGGCGCACAAGGCCGACGCCTGGCCGGCGACCCTGTCGGGCGGCCAGCAGCAGCGGGTGGCGATCGCGCGGGCGCTCGCGCCATCGCCCAAGGTGCTCCTGTGCGACGAGCCGACCTCGGCGCTCGATCCCGAACTGGCGCAGGAAGTGGTGGACGTGCTCGGCAAGCTGGCGAGCGAGGGAACGACCATGGTGATGGCGACGCATGATTTGCGGCTCGCCTCCAAGATCGCGCGCGAGGTGGTGTTCCTCGATGCCGGCGTCGTCGTCGAGACCGGCACGGCCGAACAGGTTTTCGGCAACCCGCAGCGCGAGCGCACCAAGCGGTTTATCGCCACCTTGCGGCAGGAGGCGGCCGAAGCGGAAAAGTAGGGCGCTGGCAAGGGAAACGGCGGCCGTTGCGCCGCTACTTCCTGTCCTTGCCGGCTTGCGCCTCCGCCATGGAGACGGCCTTGGCCGCGGCGGCCGAAAGCCCGGCATGGACGGCCTTCGTGAAGCCGGCGTCCTGCATCGCGCGCAGGCCGGCATCGGTGGTGCCGCGATATTCCATGAAGGTGCGCACGGTTTCGCCGGGCGAAGCGCCCGGCTTCGCCAGCAACTGGCTGGCGTCGCAGACGACGCCGGCCACCGCGCGGCGGGCGATGGTTTCGGGCAGGCCGTGGGCGCGCGCGTGGCCCAGCATGGCCTCAGCGAGCAGCGCCGGAAATGCCGGCCCCGATCCGCTGAGCGCCGTCAGGTAGTCGATGGCGGCCTGCATGCCCACCTCGTCGGCGGCGCCGCAGCTTTCGAACAGCGCCTGCACCAGCGCCTTGTCGTCGAAGGAGACCGCATCGGAACAGAACCACGGCGTGTAGGAGCGGCCGATTTCCGCCGCCGCGTTGGGCAGGGCGCGCACGACGCGGTCCGATCCGGTGCGGGCAAGCAGCGTCTCCATCGAGACGCCGGCCATGACGGATATGACCAGCCGGTCGCGCGCATCGATGGAAATGGCCGGGAACTGTTCCGGCCGCACCGAGACGATCACCACCTGCGAGCGCCGCACCAGTTCCTGGTTGTCGGCGGTCCAGGCGACTTGCGGCCGGTCGGCGAAGGTGGCGGAGGTGCCGGCTCGGCAGGACAGCGTCAGGCCGGACGGCTCGATCAGCCCCGCATCGAGCAGGGCGTGGCCGATCGCCCGGCCGAGCCAGCCGTTGCCGCCGATGATGCCGATCGTGCGAAAGGGCGTCATGATGGGCCGCCATTGTCGGGCAGGGATGCGGCGAAACCATGCCGGGCATGGAAACGCTCGATCTCGCGCGGTTGCGGCGCCTGCCCGGTAAATATCTCGACATAGTCGGGGATGCGCTGCATGCGCGCGGCAAGCGGCTCGGCCGCCTTCATCGAGATGTAGCCGATCTGGACGAGATAGACGGTGCGCGCCCGCACGTCGGCTTCGAGCGCGCTGTAGCCGAAGCGCTGGAACATCGCCGCCAGCGCCTCGATGCGCGCCGCGTCGGCCGCAGCGACCTGCGCCGCAACCTCGGCGGATTGAAGGCCCCAACTGCGGACGGCGAACTCGAATTCGGAATCGAACAGCGAGCGGTCCAGCCAGCAGTCGAAGACGTTGAGCATGGCCTCGGCGATGCCCTCGGCATAGGCTTGCGACTGCCGCACGATGGCGCCGGTGTTGCCCGCGCGCCAGCGTTCCAGCAGCGCCGCCAGCAATTCGTCCCGATCCTTGAAGAACCAGTAGAAGCTGGTGCGCGAAAGCTTCAGCTTTTGGGCGAGCGGCAGGATGCGCACCGCATCGACGCCCGCCTCGATCAGCGTCTCGTAGGCCGTTTCCAGCCACACTTCGGGCGAGCCGCGCCAGCCCGTGTCGGTTGCTTTCTGGTCCATCACGGCACAGCCTAGCAGGGCAGCCGTGTCGTCGCAACGCGATTGTACAGCGATGACTACTACATAAACACTCTAGTCAATATAGATGACATAGGTGTACATTCTGTTGTCGTCACACGTCGAGCCGGGAGCCAAGCATGTCGACCGATCCGCTTTTGCAGCCCTACAAGCTGAAGCATTTGACCCTTCGCAACCGCCTGATGCTGACCTCGCACGAGCCGGCCTATCCCGACGACGGCATGCCGAAGGAGCGCTACCGCGCCTACCATGTCGAGCGGGCCAAGGGCGGCATCGCGCTGACGATGACGGCCGGCTCGGCGGCGGTTTCGCGCGACAGCCCGCCGGTGTTCAACAACATCCTCGCCTACAAGGACGAGGTGGTGCCGTGGATGAAGGCGCTGGTGGACGAGTGCCACGACTACGGCACGGCGGTGATGATCCAGCTTACCCATCTCGGCCGCCGCACGCGCTGGGACAAGGGCGACTGGCTGCCGGTGGTGTCCTCCTCGCTCGAACGCGAGCCGGCGCACCGCGCCTTCCCGAAGCGGGCCGAGGACTGGGATATCGAGCGCATCGTCAAGGATTTCGCCGATGCCGCCGAGCGCATGAAGGCGGCCGGGCTCGACGGGATCGAACTGGAGGCCTACGGCCACCTGATCGACCAGTTCTGCTCGCCGCTGACCAACGATCTCGAAGGCCCCTATGGCGGTTCGCTCGACAACCGCATGCGCTTTGCCTTCGACGTGCTGCGGGCGATCCGCGAGCGGGTCGGGCAGGAATTCATCGTCGGCGTCCGCTATACGGCCGACGAGACGGTGGCGGGCGGCATCACCAAGAGCGAAGGCCTTGAAATATCGAAGAAGTTCAAGGAATCGGGCCTGGTCGACTTCCTCAACATTATTCGCGGCCATATCGAGACCGACGCCGCGCTGACCGACGTCATCCCGGTGCAGGGCATGGCGAGCGCGCCGCATCTGGACTTCGCCGGCGAAATCCGCGCGGCGACGCATTTCCCGACCTTCCATGCCGCCAAGATCCAAGACGTGGCGACGGCGCGCCACGCCATCGCCTCCGGCAAGCTCGACATGGTGGGCATGACGCGCGCCCACATGACCGACCCGCATATCGTGCGCAAGATCGTCGAGGGGCGCGAGCAGGACATCCGCCCCTGCGTCGGCGCCAATTACTGCCTCGACCGCATCTACCAGGGCGGGGCCGCCTACTGCATCCACAATCCGGCGACCGGGCGCGAGACCGAGATTCCGCACGATCTGCCGAAGGCGCAGAAGAAGCGCAAGATCGTCGTCGTCGGCGCCGGCCCGGCCGGGCTGGAAACGGCGCGAGTCGCCGCCGAGCGCGGCCACGAGGTGGTGGTGTTCGAGGCGGCGAGCCATGCCGGCGGCCAGATAAGGCTCACCGCGCAAAGCAAGCGGCGGCGCGAGATGATCGGCATCATCGACTGGCGCGTGGCGCAGTGCGAGGCCAAAGGCGTGAAGATCCATTACGGCACCTGGGCCGACGCCGCGCTGGTCCTGGCGGAAAAGCCGGACGTCGTCGTCGTCGCCACCGGCGGCATCCCGCATACGGAGGTGCTCAGCGCCGGCAACGATCTCGTCGTTTCCTCATGGGACATCATTTCCGGCGACGTGAAGCCCGGAACCAACGTGCTCGTCTTCGACGACGCGGGCGACAATGCCGGCCTGCAGGCGGCGGAAGTCATCGCGCAGGGCGGCGGCAAGGTCGAGATCATGACGCCCGACCGCTCTTTCGCGCCCGAGGTCATGGGCATGAACCTCGTCCCCTACATGCGCGCGCTGCAAAAGCTCGACACCACCTTCACCGTCACCTATCGGCTGGAGGCGGTGGAGAAGAAGGGCAACGGCCTCGTGGCGATCGTCGGCAGCGATTATGGCGGGGTGCGCAAGGAGCGGCAGGTCGACCAGGTGGTGATCAACCACGGCACCGTTCCGCTGGACGAGCTCTATTTCGAGCTGAAGCCGCAATCGAGCAATCTCGGTGTGCTCGACCATGCCGCCTTCATCGAGGGGCGGCCGCAGGCCAGCCTCGGCAATCCGGCCGGCGCGTTCCAGCTGTTCCGCATCGGCGATGCGGTGGCCTCGCGCAACACCCATGCCGCCATCTATGACGGGCTGCGCCTGGCCAAGGACTTGTAGCACCCCGATCCCGGGATGCCTGCCGGCTTTGCCGCTCTTTATTTGAGTTCGAGCAGGCGCTCCAGATAGTCGCGCTCGATCTCGGGCGACAGGGCGTTGCCGAGCCGCTTGCGGATGGCGTCAAGAATGCGGCGCGCGCGCTGCACGTCGATCTCGTCGGGGACCTTCACCGAGTCGCCGAAGTCGGGACCCTGCGTGGCGCGGGGCCGGCCGAGCGGGTCGCGGTCGGCGCCCTGCTGGTTGCGGCCGGCGCGGCCGCCGCCCTGGTCGCCCTGCATGGCCTGCAATTGCTGCATCATGTCCTTGGCGCCCTTGCGCAGCGCTTCCAGCGCCTTGCCCTGATGGCCGACGGCGTTGTCGCCCTCGCCCTGGCCGAGCGCCTTGCCGGCCTCGCCCATGGATTTTCCGGCATCGCCGAAGCCCTTGTTCGGCTCCAGTCCCATGCCTTCGAGGCTCTTTCCGAGCTTTTCGAGGTCGTCCTGCAGCTTGCCCTGTCCCTGCTGCAACTGCTTCAGGGCCTCGGCGTATTCCTCCGGCGTCATCGGCTTGCCGTTTCCGTTCGGGTCGCTCCTGCCTTGCTGCCGGTCGCCCTGCTGCCGGTCGCCCTGCTGTTGTCCGGGCTGGCCCTGATCGTCGAATTCGCCGAACGGGTTCATCTCGCCCTGCTCGCGCTGTCCTTCGCCGCGCTGCGCCTGATCCATGCGGAACGTCTCGTTCATCATCTCCTGCTGGCGGCGCATGATCTCGCCAAGCTTGTCCATCTGCTGGCGCATCTCGCTGTCTTGCTCGCCCTGCGGCTGCTGGCGGCCGGCCTGCAGATTGTTCATCATGTTTTCGAGCTGCGACAGCAATTCCTGCGCCTTGTCGCGGTCGCCCGACTTGGCCAGATTCTCGATCTGATCCATCATCTTCTGCAGGTCGCTCGAACGCAGTTCGCGGGCGTTCGGGTCGGCGAGGGCCGGGTTGCGGTTCTGCTGGCGCTGCGCGAGTTCCTTCAGGAATTCGTTCATCGCCTGGCGCAGTTCCTTCATCTTCTGGTCGATTTCCTCGTCGCTGGCGCCGTTCTTCAGGGCGTCCTGCAAGGCCTGCTGCGCCTGGCGCAGCCGCTTCTCGGCCGCGGACAGGTCGCCTTCCTCGATGCCGAGGGCGATTTCCCACAGGTAGCCGACCTCGCCGCGCAACTGGTCGTCGTTGCCGGCAAGCTTCAGCCGGGTGCGGGCGCTGGCGATGGCGAGGAAATGCGCCATGTTGTCGAACGTGTCCTCGGGCCGGAGCGTGATGGCGTCCATCAGGTCGAGCACGCGCGGCTTGGCGTTGGCGTCGAGGCCGAGCAGGCGGCGCTGCTCCAGCACGGCGAGCGCCAGCGGATTGCTGAAGGGCCTGGCCGGCATCGCCAGCGTCCGCGTCTCGCTCGTCGCCGACTGCCCGGCGCCGTCGGTGGCGACCAGGTGCAGCTTGACCGGCAGCCCGGCCCAGACATGCTCGGTCAGGTCCTTGGTCGTGCGGGCGGCGTTTGCCGCCTTGCCGTCCTGTGTCCTCGCCCCCTTGCGTGGCAGCGAGAGCGGCATGTCGGGCGGGCCATAAAGCGGGTGTGCGTTCGCCGCCGGCGCGTCGGCCGGCGCGAAGACCGCCTTGGCCGAGGTGGCGCCATAGTCGTCGTCGATCTCGTAGGTGAGTTCGATCGTGCCGTTGACGGCCCGTTTCGGCTCGCCGACGAAGCGAATCTGCGGCGGCTTGTCAGGGATCACGGTAAAGGCCCAGCGGTCGAGTTCGCCATCGGGCGCCTGCAGCACCAGGGCGCCGTCCGTGGTCAGCTTGCCCGCGAACTGGCGCACGTCGGCGCCTGTGGCGGGGCCGGCCGTTTCGCCCTTGGCGGCGGCCGGATCGCTACCGGCGGGGTCGATGGTGCGGCTGTTGCCGCTGGCCTCGACATAGGACAGGGCCGCTCCCGCGGCGCCGCCGGTTATCCTGAGCGAGAAATCGCTGCCCGCCGGCACCGCGACAGGCGCGGCCTGGCCGGCTCCGGCGCTGAGGAAGATGGGCGGCTTGCCGGTATAGGCCGGCGGCGTCACCCAGGCGTCGATGCGCGGCGGCACGGTGTTGCGCGCGGCGGCGGGCCGGAATCCGTCGCCCAGCCGGCCGCCGAGCGACCCGAAGGAGAAGGCGAACGCCACGACCAGGAGCAGCACCGGCACGGCGCGAAGGCCCCATGGGTCGCGCTCCGGCACATGCGTGCGCGGCATGTCGCCGCCGACGCGTTCGAGCGCGGCGGCCATGCGCTTCTGGTGCTCGCGCCACAACGCCCGGGAAAAGCCCGTTTCCTCGCCGCTCAGGCTCTCGGTCTGCACCTGCACGGGGCTGTGCGGCAGGGCGTTGGCGGTTTCGATGCGCCGGTCGACCTCGGCCGGGCCGGGCAGGCGGAAGAACCGCAGTGGATAAAGGGCGGCCAGGAAGCCGATGCCGAAGGCGGCCACGGTGCCGAGCCGCACCATATCGGGCACCCGGGCAAAAAGGCCCAGCCAGGAGACGCTGACAAAGACCGCCACCACGAGAAGGGCCGGCAGCACCAGCGGCCAACCGCGCTCGACCACCATAGCGCAGCGCGTGAGGACGCGGCTCGCGGCGAGTTTCGCGGCAAGGCTGCGTTCCATCCCGATGCTGGGTCGCTCTGTCATTGGCCTCTTGTCGGTTTGCACCGGCCGGCCAGGCGGCGCGGTCCTTGTTCAAGGATAGCAGCAAACACGGCAAAGGCGAGGCATCCGCCGGCCAGGCAGGGACTTTTGGGCGTGCGAGGCGGGAGCGGGTCACGAAAAACCCGGCTCCAACGGATCGTCGGCTCCGGGCTGAAACGGTGGGATCGCTGCCTGTCGGCTTTCTTGACGAAAGACTGAGGTTGGTTCGATCCGACTCAAGCTCGTGGGCGGGGGGCTTGGGGTTTACGAGCAGGTGCCGGACCGAACCGTCTCAGGCAACGAGTGTAGACTCGTCGGACATTGGGGCGGCAGCGCGGGTAAAAAACGGCGAAACTGTGGCGGGGAATCACCAATTCCAACACATGGGTCGGAAAAAGTGACTGGACGATTCGGGAAGGGCGCATTTGGGCGAATCGTAAGCCGGGGTTGCAATTGCGGGGGGAAAGCGCGACCTTGGAAAGGACAACCAGCTTTGAAAGGCTCCTCGGCATGATCGATGGTGGTTCGGAGGGTGGGGACGCATCGGCAATATTGATTCCCTTCAACGAGGCTCGCCGCGAACGGCTCGACCTGCCTGTCGCTTTCGAACGCAGGGAACTGGAACTGATACTGAGGCTTTACGGGCGCATGGTCGCGGCCAACGAATGGCGTGACTACGCCATCGACCACCTGTCCGACCGGGCCGTCTTCTCCGTCTTCCGCCGCACCAGCGAGGTGCCGCTGTTCCAGATCGTCAAGGACCCGAAACTCGCGCGCAAGCAGGGCGCCTACAGCGTCGTTGCCGCCGGCGGCCGCATCCTCAAGCGCGGCCATGAACTGGCACGCGTGCTCGGTGTCTTCGACCGCAGCCTCAAGCTGGTCGAGGCGTGAGCGGCCGCGCTCCGAGGCGCGGTTCTTCCGGCTGATTTCCCGCAGAGTTCGTCAGGACGCCTCTTCCTCGAGCGGCAGTTGCGCCACCTCGGTCGCGCCGCCGTTCATCAGCGCCGCGACCTGGTGGCCGATCGCGACCGCCGCGACGCACAGGACGACCGATGCCGCGACATTGACCAGTGCCCGGCTCAACGCGCCCTGCCGCAGCAGGTCCAGCGTCTGCAGGCTGAAGGAGGAGAACGTCGTGTAGCCGCCGCACATGCCGATCATCACGAACAGCCGCCAGTTTTCCGACACCGGAAAGCGGCCATGCGCCAGGGTCAGCGTGCCGAAGAAGCCGATCAGGAAAGAGCCGGTGATGTTGACGACGAGGGTGCCCCACGGCATCTGCCCGCTGACCGACAGGGCTAGGGCGGAAACGACATAACGTGCCAGCGTGCCGAACGCGCCGCCGGTCATCACGATCAGGCAAGTGGTAAAGGACATCGAACTTTTCCTCTCGAGGGCGGGCGACAAAAAACCCGCCATGCGGCGGGTGCCTCCAGACGCACCCCTGCCGCCGGTTGCAGCGACAGGAGTCATCAGCCCTCATGGGCGGTTCGGCCTTTCGACCTTGGGGGAACCCCATCCCCATGGCGGCACCATAGCATCGATCCGCTGCCGCCACCAAGAGGCGCGGGAGCGAAATCGAACAGCCGCAGCCGCCTTGCACCCGAAGGCGGCGGCCTCAGCCGGCCGACTTCTCCTGCCAGGCCTTCAGCGCGTCGTCGAACACCTTGTCGCCGGGAATGCCCTTTTCCATGGTGATCAGGGCGCGCCGCCCCGACTTGTAAATGATGGGAATGTCGATCCAGTCCTGGTTACGCAGCAGCGTCATGTTGGCCTGCTCGTCGGCCTTGGTGTCGTTGAGCGCGACCAAGAAGAAGCCGTCGGCGATCTTGGCCGGGATGCCGATCAGCGGGCTGCCGGCATCCTGCTCGGACGTCTTCATGGCGATGCGCAGGATATTGTCGATGCCGCCGCCTTCAAACCCTTCGGGCGTCAGGAAGATCAGCTCGACGATGTGGCTTGCCGGCAGCGTCTCGTCGGTGTTGCGGCGGATGGTCATGCGCAACTGGATGTTCTTGCCGGGAATATTGGCCTCGGCGCGGATCGCCGGCTCGGGCGGGGCCTCGCCGCCGGGCGATTCCTGCACCAGCGACCAGACGATGTTGCCCGGCTCCGCGGAGCCTTCGGCGGTGCTGGTGCGCTCCTCGTAGAAGATCGCCTTCTGGCCGACGGCGAGCGCCGGTTGCGTCGCTTCGGGCGCGGGCGCGTTTTCCGTGGCGGGCGTGGTCGCCGGGTCGGCGGCAGCGGCATCCGATTCCGGCGTCGCCGCTTCTGCCGGCTGGTCCGCCGGCGTCTGGCCGGACGGCTGGGTGGTCAGCGCGACAACGGATGTTCCTTCGCCGATCGAGCTTTCACCGCCGGCCGGGCCGGGGTCGATCTCTTTCCCTTCCGGCGTCAGGCGCTGGGTGAACTTGGGCTTGTCGACGGCCTCCGGCGCGGTGACGGGCGGCGGCTCGGAGGTTTCCGCCGGCGTGGCGGCAGGCTTTTCCGCCTCGGCGGTCTGCTTGGCGGGGGCCAGCGGTTCCACGTTGACGGCCTGCGGCTTGGCCTCGTCTCCGCCGATCATGCCCTTGAAGGCGTCGCCGTTGAGCCAGACGCCGTAGGCGGCACCGGCAACCACGACGAGCGCGGCGACGGCGGCGGCCAGGCGGCCCCAGCGGCGCGGACGGGCGGGCTCCTGGAAAAGGTCGCCGGAATCGCCCGGCAGGTGATGTGTCGAGAATTCCTCGTTGCGCGGCTCCGGCTCGAATACCGGTGGCTCGGCCGCAACAGCCAGAGCCGGCTTGTCGGCGGCGGTGGGCGCCTTGGGCGGCGCGGCCCTGGCGGCCGGCGGAGGCGTCGGCTGGGCGACCTTCGACGGCTGGCCGTCGAAGGCAGCCGACGCGGCGATGGGAGCCGCCGGCGGCGGGGGCGCCTGCCGAACCGGCTCGGCGGCGGCCTTTGCCGGCGCCGGCGCGGGCCGCACATGGCTCGGCGTGTTGCGGTTGCGGTCGATGGAGGAAAAGATGTTTTCCAGTTCCGCCAGCGGATCGGATGCGGGAGCCGGCGGCGGCGCCGGCTTGGCGTAGCTCTTCTCGACCGACGCGATGGCGTCTTCCAACGTGCGCTTCTGGCGCTCGGCGACTTCCTGCGGCGGCGGCGGAACGATGGCCGCAAGCTTGGCCGCAATGGTCGAGCGCGCCTTGTCGTAGACGCGCGCGCGCATCTGCGGGGTCGTCTCGCCCATGCCGTCGATTGTCTTTTTCAGAACAGCAACGAAATCTGCCATGCTTCAGTCGACCTGTACTTGCTTCCTCCCGCCGATCCGCTTGCCCGGCGGGGAATTTGGGTTAATCCTGGAACGGATCGGTTACCAGGATGGTGTCGTCCCTCTCCGGGCTGGTGGAAAGCAGCGCCACCGGCGCGCCGATCAGTTCCTCGATGTAGCGGACATACTTGACTGCCTGCGCCGGCAGGTCGTTCCAGCTCCGCGCGCCGGCGGTGGTGCCCTTCCAACCTTCCAGCGTCTCGTAGACGGCCTCGACGCGCGCCTGCGCGCCCTGGCTGGCCGGCAGGTAGTCGATCACCTCGCCATCGAGCCGGTAGCCGGTGCAGACCTTGATTTCGTCCAGCCCGTCGAGCACGTCAAGCTTGGTCAGCGCGATGCCCTTGATGCCGTTGACGGCGACCGCCTGGCGCACCAGCACCGCGTCGAACCAGCCGCAGCGGCGCTTGCGCCCGGTGACGACGCCGAACTCGTGGCCGCGCGTGCCCAGGAACTCGCCGACTTCGTTCTGCTGCTCGGTCGGGAACGGGCCTCCGCCGACGCGCGTGGTGTAGGCCTTGGTGATGCCCAGCACATAGTCGATCGCGCCGGGCCCGACGCCGGAGCCGGCGGCGGCCTGCCCGGCAACGGTGTTGGAGGAGGTGACGAAGGGATAGGTGCCGTGGTCGATGTCGAGCATGGTGCCCTGCGCGCCCTCGAACAGGATGCGCTCGCCGGCGCGGCGGCGCTCGTCCAGCACCCGCCAGACATGATCGACATAGGGCAGGATCTTTCCGGCTACCGAGGTCAGTTCCTCCATGATCGTCTCGTGCGCCACTTCCGTGTGGCCGAGACCGCGGCGCAGCGCATTGTGGTGCGTCAGAAGCCGGTCGACCTTCAGGGGGAGGGTTTCCAAGTCCGCCAGATCCATCACCTTCACCGCACGGCGGCCCACCTTGTCCTCATAGGCGGGGCCGATGCCGCGGCGGGTCGTGCCAATTTTGGTTCCGGAATTGGAGGCGGCGTCCTCGCGGAATCCATCCAGTTCCCGGTGCACAGACAGGATGAGCGCCGTATTTTCGGCTATTTTCAGGCGGTCGGGCGTGACTTCCACGCCCTGCGCCTGCAATTTCGCCATTTCGGCCACAAATGCATGCGGGTCGAAGACGACGCCGTTGCCGATGATGGAAAGCTTGCCCTGGCGCACCACGCCGGAAGGCAGCAGCGACAGCTTGTAGACGGTTCCGTCGACCACCAGCGTATGGCCGGCGTTGTGGCCGCCCTGGAAGCGGACCACCACATCGGCCCGTTCCGACAGCCAGTCGACGATCTTGCCCTTGCCCTCGTCGCCCCACTGGGAACCGACGACCACCACATTGGCCATAGTGTCTTTCCTTCAAATCCTGCAAAGAAGCGCAGCGGCGGCTGCGAAACGACAGGCCTCTATAACGTCAAGAGTGCGCAAGTGCGACCATTCTTTACCGTTCCGGCCATGCCGAGGCACAACAAAAACTGCTTTTCGTATCATTTACTTGGCGCAGGCCGCATCCTAGAGCCTGTCGCGAGAAAAAAGATTCGCGCGCTAGCTGCAGGCTTCCGCCTTTGCGCATGCCTTCCTCCCGGAACCCCGCGGATGTCCGGCAGGCATGCGGCAAGCGGACCGCCCATCCGATCCGGTGGAACGAACCCATGCCGAAGAAGGCCTATCTGCTGCTGCTGGCGACCATGCTGTTCTGGGCCGGCAACGCGGTGGCGGGCAAGCTCGCCGTCGGCCATGTCTCGCCGATGATCCTCAACCTCGCCCGCTGGGGCTTCATGCTGGCGATCCTCTTGGTGATTGGCGGCAAGCACCTGCGGCAGGACTGGCCGGCCATTCGCCGCCACTGGTGGTTCCTGCTTTTCACGGGCGCGATCGGCTTTACCGGCTTCAGCGTGGCCATGTACAGCGCGCTCGTCTACACCTCGGCCACCAATGTCAGCATCGAGCAGGGAGGCATCCCGCTGTTCGTGTTCGTCGCGTCCTTTCTGCTGTTTGGCACGCGGACGACCGTCGGGCAGATCGCCGGCTTCCTGCTTTCCTTCGCCGGCGTCGTGGTCACGGCCGTCAACGGCGACATCGAGGCGCTGCTTCACCTGACGATGAATTTCGGCGACGCGCTGATGCTGCTCGCCATCGTCGCCTTCGGCCTCTACACGGCCATCGTGCGGCGCAAGCCCGACATGCACTGGATGAGCCTGATGACGGCGCTTTGCATCGGCGCGGTCGCGAGCGCGCTTCCGTTCGTCGCCGCGGAGGCGCTGGCCGGCGATACCATCCTGCCCGACCGCCAGGGCTGGCTGATCATCGCCTATGCGGTGATCCTTCCTTCGCTCCTGGCACAGGCTTTCTATGTCCGCGCGGTCGAACTGATCGGCTCCAACCGGGCCGGCGTCTTCATCAATTTCCTGCCGGTATGGGGGGCGCTGCTTTCGCTGGTCGTCCTGGGCGAGTCGTTCCACGTCTACCATGCCGTCGCGCTGTCCCTGGTCGTGGCCGGCGTCCTGCTGGCCGAGGTAAGCGGCCACCGGGCGGACAGCAGGCGGCAGGCCGTGCCGGGCTGAGAGGAGCGGCCAACCGGAAAAACAAAACCCGGCACGAGGCCGGGTCTTGCAGCAGATCCGTACGGGCGGAAGCTCAGGCGGCCTCTTCCTGCTCGGCTTCCTCGTTGTCGGCCTTGGTGCCGCGCTTCGGCCCCTTGTTGAGATTGACCTCGATCAGCCGCACCGCCTCGGTCTCCGACATGCGGTTGACGGCGGCGATCTCGCGCGCCATCCGGTCGAGCGCGGCCTCGTAGAGCTGGCGCTCGGAGTAGGACTGTTCCGGCTGATTGTCGGCGCGATAAAGGTCGCGCACCACTTCCGAAATGGAAATCAGGTCGCCGGAATTGATCTTGGCGTCGTATTCCTGCGCGCGGCGCGACCACATGGTGCGCTTGATGCGGGCGCGGCCCTGCACCACTTTCAGCGCACGATCGACGTAGTCGCCTTCCGACAGCTTGCGCATGCCGATGGACGTCGCCTTGGCGACCGGCACCTTCAGCCGCATCTTGTCCTTCTGGAAGTCGATCACGAACAGTTCCAGCTTGTGGCCCGCGACTTCCTGCTCGTCGATGGAGACAATCTGGCCGACGCCATGCGCCGGATAAACGATAAACTCGCCAGTCTTGAAACCGTGCCGCGCTGGGGTCGCGGTCTTCTTCTGCGGGGTCGTCGTTGCCATTACGCCTGAACTCCTTCGTTGTGCGCCGGCAGCGCCGGCCTGACCCGGATCGCGGGAACCGATCCGGCCTTGCTGCCAGCCACAGGTAACCCATCCGAAAGAAGACAAGGGCCGGCAAGCCGCAAATGTGCGATTGCCCGGCCCGGATCGCTCCGGTTCAGATAGGAAAGTCCACCTTTCAGTGATTTAGGCGTTTGTCGCCGTAGATCGACATCGTGTCTGGCATATTGTCAGTGTAGATAACACAAAAAGTCGCCAGAATCAAGATTTTGCTGCATGCGCGAAGGTATGCCGTCGCAACCCGCCGGCAAACGGCCCGGTTGTCGTCCGGCAGCTCCCCCTGGCCCGTCGCGGATCGTCAGTTGCCTTCGCCGGGCTCCGGAGAAAAATATTTCTCGAACTTGCCGGCTTCGCCGTCGAAGGACTTGGCGTCGGCGGGCGGCTCTTTCTTGGCCGAAATATTGGGCCATTTATCGGCATATTCGGCGTTGAGCTGCAGCCAGTTGTCGAGGCCGGGCTCGGTATCGGGCTTGATCGCGTCGGCCGGGCATTCCGGCTCGCAGACGCCGCAGTCGATGCATTCGTCAGGATGGATGACGAGCATGTTCTCGCCTTCGTAGAAACAATCGACCGGACAGACCTCGACGCAATCCATGTATTTGCATTTGATGCAGTTATCGGTGACGACGTAGGTCATGGCAGGCTCCGGGATATCCCGTACGGCAGGCTATCTTTGGGTGAGGTAACGCCTTTGCCGGGCGCTTGCAAGGGACAGATCGCCCCGCAAATCAGCGCAGGCGCGCTCGCGCCCGGCGCTTGGCGTCTTGGTCAATCCTTGCCGAACAACCGGTCGGTCTGGCGGCGTTCCTTCTTGGTCGGCCGGCCGCTGCCGGCCTCGCGCAACGGCGCGATGGCGCTGGCGACGGCTTCCTCTTTCGGCACGGGCGGCGGCGACAGGTCCTCGTAGAGGCGGCGCGCCTCCTCGGCCGGGCCGCGCCGCGTGCCGGTACCGACGACCTTCCAGACGTGGATGGTGCGGTCGAGCGTGATGGTCAGCACGTCGCCCGGCTTGACCAGATCGGAGGCCTGCGCTGCTTTGTCGCGATTGATGCGCACCCGGCCCGCCGTCACCAGCTTGGCCGCCAGCGAACGCGATTTGACGGCGCGCGAGAAGAACAGCCACTTGTCGATGCGCTGACGGTTTTCGGGAGCCATCGTCGGCGGCCGTGCCGGAGCCGGCTACTTCTTCAACTGCTCGCGCAGCGCGGCAAGCTTGGCGAAGGGCGAGTCCGGGTCGAAACGGGCCGGCCGCTCCTCACGCGGCTTGCCCTGGAACACCGGCTTGCCGGGCGCGCCGCCCTTGCCCTCCGGCCGGCCGGCCTGGCGGTTCGGCTTGCCCTGGTTGCGGGGGGCGCCTTCGCCCTGCTGCGCCGGCTTGCCCTTGAAGCGGTTGCGGTCGAAGCGCGGACGGCCGCCCTTGCCGTCGCCCCGGCCCTCGCCCTTTTCCGCATCGCGTGCCGGCTCGCCGGCGTGGGCGCCACGGCCGTGGCCGCCATGGTGGCGATGATTTCCGCGCGGCCGCTCGAAGCGTGCCTGCCGCCACAAAAGGATCGGCTTCGGCTGTTCCTCAGGCGCGGCAGTCTCGTCCGTCTTGGCTTGCGCCTCGGCCGCCGTGTCGCCGCCGGTATCAGGCTCAACGGCTTCGCCGGCCGGAACGTCGGTTTCCGCCGCCTGAAGGGGCGGCTCGGGAGCAGTCGTGCCGTCGTCCGGCTGATCGGTTTCTTCGACCAGAAGGCCGGCGGTGGCGTCCGCCGTCATTGCAGCAGCCTCTTCCTCCACCAGTTGGGTTTCGGCCTCGCTGATAGCCTGCGGCGTCGCCTGCGGCTCGGCCGCAACGGGCGTTTCCGGCGCGGCAGCGTCGGCGGCAGGGCTGGCATCGGCCGGGCGCTCGGCTTCCTCAGCCGACAGGCCAGCGGTCGCATCCGCTTCGATTGCCTCGGCTTCCTTCGCCGCCAGTTTGGCTGCGGCGGCGGCGCGGTCGGCGGCGTCCTGCGCCTCCAGCCTGGCCTTCACTTCCGCTGCCGGCTTGGGCTCGGCGCGGTAGCCGAGGCCCTTGAGGATTTCCTCCATGTCGTCGGCATTGGCGCCGAGGATCGACATCATCGCCGGCGTCACCGTGAAGGCGTGGCCGTCATAGGCCCCTTCCGGCCGCGGCCCCAGGCCCGGCTTCCAGTTGGTGGCGGGGCGGATGAGGTCGGCGAGCCGCTCCAGAATATCGACGCGCACGGCGCGGCGCCCGAGGTTGCGGTATCCCGCCAGCCTATAGAAGGCCGGGTCGAAGGCCGGATCGATGACGACGGAGGTGCGGCCGGAGGCCAGTGCATGCACCACGTCGCCGAAGCCGGGCTTGTCCTTGCCGTCGTTCTTCAGCGCCCATAACAGCGTGATCAGCCCGGCCGGGGCCGGCTTGATCAGCGAAGGCACGAAGACGTGGTAGGCGCCGAAGCGCACGCCGAGACGGCGAAGGGCGGCACGGCCTTCCTGCTCCAGCGACTTCATCTCGGTCGCGATATCGCGGCGGTTGACCAGCCCGAAATTCTCCACCAGCTGGAAGGCGATGCCGCGGGCGATGCCCGACACCTGTTCGGCGTCGCGCAGGTCGACCAGCGGCTTCAGCAGGCTTTCGATCTGGAAATTGACGAAGCGCTCGGCGCGCGCGGCGACCTTGTCGCGGGCCGGCCCGGTCAACTGCTCGTCGGCAAGCAGCACCAGACGCGGCTTCAGCGCGTCCTCACCGGCCACCAGGGTGCCGATCGGCGCACCGATCCAGCGCAGCGTGCCGTCCGAACCCAGCGCGATGTCGCCATTGGCGCAAGCGGCGAAGCGCTCGGCGCGTGCCTCGAACTCCGCACCCAGCGCCTTCTGGGCGGCGGCCTTCACCGCCTTGGCATCCTCGCCTCCGGCGCTCTGGTCGGCGGTGAAGCGGAAGCCCTGCAACTCGCCGACATGGTGGCCTTCGACAAGGACGGTTCCGGTAGCGTCTATTTCGGCATCAAGCATGGTGTTTTCTCTAAGGCGCCGCATGAGGACGGAAGTCCTGCGGTCTACGAAGCGTTTCGTCAACCGCTCATGCAGGGCATCCGACAATCTGTCTTCGATTTCCCGCGTCTTTTCCTGCCAGTGTGCCGGATCGGCCAGCCAGCCGGGGCGGTTGGACACGAAAGTCCAGGTGCGGATCTGCGCGATCCGATGCGACAGCGTGTCGATGTCGCCTTCCGTGGCGTCGGCGCGGCGGACCTGCTCGGCCATGTAGTTTTCATCGACACGGCCGTGCCGGGCAAGGTCGGTATAGATCGAGGCGATCAGGTCGGCATGCTGGGCGGGCGCGATGCGCCGGTAGTCGGGCAGGGCGCAGGCTTCCCACAGCAGCGCGACGCGCTCGCGGTTCTTGGCCAGCGCGCGGATTTCCTCGTCGCGGGAAAGGTACTCCAGCGCCTGCGCATCCACGGCCGGCAGGGCGCGGGTCAGGCCCTCGACGGGGGCGTTGGTTTCGATGGAGCGCTTCAGGGCGTCGAGCGAGGAGAAGTCGAAAGCGGCGGTGCGCCATTGCAGCACCTTCACCGGCTCGAAGTCGTGGCCTTCGATCTTCTGGACGAGGTCCTCGTCGAACGGATCGACCTGGCCGGTGACGCCGAAGGTGCCGTCGCGCAGGTGCCGCCCGGCGCGCCCGGCGATCTGGCCGAGTTCGGCGGCGGTCAACTGCCGGTACTGAAAGCCGTCGAATTTTCGGTTCTGGGCGAAGGCGACATGATCGACATCGAGGTTGAGGCCCATGCCGATGGCATCGGTGGCGATGAGATAGTCGACGTCGCCGGACTGGTAGAGCGCCACCTGCGAATTGCGGGTGCGCGGCGACAGCGCGCCGAGCACGACGGCGGCCCCGCCCTGCTGGCGGCGGATCAGTTCGGCGATGGCATAGACCTCGTCGGCGGAGAAGGCGACGATGGCCGTGCGGCGCGGCAGCCGCGTCAGTTTCTTCGACCCGGCATAGGCAAGGTGCGAAAGGCGCGGCCGCGTAACGACGGAAATACCCCTGAGCAGCTTCTGCAGGATGCCCTGCATGGTCGCCGCGCCCAAAAGCAGCGTTTCCTGCCGGCCCCGCAGGTGCAGGATGCGGTCGGTGAAGATGTGGCCGCGCTCGAGGTCGCCCGCCAACTGCACCTCGTCCAGCGCCACGAAGGCGGCGTCGGTCTCGCGCGGCGTGGCCTCCACGGTGCAGACGAAGTATTTCGCGCCCGGCGGCTGGATCTTCTCCTCGCCGGTGACCAACGCCACCTTGGCCGAGCCGATCTTCTCGCAGACGCGGGCATAGACCTCGCGCGCCAGCAGGCGCAGCGGCAGGCCGATGATGCCGCTTTCATGCGCCACCATGCGCTCGATGGCGAGATGGGTCTTGCCGGTGTTGGTCGGCCCGAGCACCGCCGTCACGTCACGGCCAGAAAGGATCAGCGGCTCGGCAGGCTTTGGCTGGATGTTCATCGGCCCGGAAGAAAACCTTCTTGCCCTGCGATGCGGGGGAATGGCGCGTCAGACGGCGCGGGTGACACCCGACACATAGGGACTTGCCGCGCCAAGCGAAAGTGGAATGTTGCCGCCCCGTGTCCAGCAGCGCCGGCGAATATGCGCGCGGCCTTGAAGATGGAACGGGACTGGAACGAATCGGCGACGAATCGCTGACTCTCGCCGATTCAGGGTTTGTTCACGGCTACATATGGGTTTTGCGGCCTGCTGTCTCACCACATGCTGAATCGGCAGGACCATCATTTTCCGCCTCAAACGCATTTGCCGCCGAAGGATGCCGGCAAATGGCCGCGCGGAGGCGGCGCTCCTGCTTAACGTTCTGAATTTGTTTATTTTCCTTAACCGGAGGTAAGCGCTTTGCGCGCCCGGCGCCCCGTTTCTGTTAAGGGTTCGGCCAAACCCGGAACGAACGGGCGACGAATCAGCGATTGCGTCCCGTTTCCGGTTCGTTCGCCACCATATCTGGTATTATCCACAGCTTGTCCACCGAGGGCGCACAGGCTGGGCGGCCGATCGGCCGTCGGCAGGAGCACCGGTGTTAACTTCTGTGTGCCGGATCGGGACATGAGAAAAAGCGGGCCGAGTGGCCCGCTTTTAAGAAGGTGGCGGTTGTCGGTCAGGTGAAATACTGGCCGCCATTGGCCGTGATGGTGGAGCCGGTGATGAAGCCGGCGTCGTCGGAGGCCAGGAAGACGACGCAGCGCGCGATTTCCTCTGGCTCGCCGAGGCGCCCCACCGGGATCTGGGCGATGATCGATTCGCGTACCTTCTCGGGCACGGCCATCACCATGTCGGTACCGATATAGCCGGGGCAGATGACGTTGACGGTGATGCCGGCGCGGGCGCCTTCCTGGGCCAGCGCCTTGGTGAAGCCGATGTCGCCGGCCTTCGAGGCCGAGTAGTTGACCTGGCCCATCTGGCCCTTCTGGCCGTTGATCGAGGAGATGGTGATGATGCGGCCGAACTTGCGGTCGCGCATGCCGCTCCACAGCGGATGGGTCATGTTGAAGGCGCCGGAAAGGTTGGTGTCGATCACCTCTTTCCACTGCTCGCGCGTCATCTTGTGGAACATGGAGTCGCGGGTGATGCCGGCATTGTTGACCAGCACCGAGACCGGGCCGAGATCGGACTCCACCTGGGCGATGCCCGCGGCGCAGGCGTCATAATCCGCGACCGACCATTTGTAGGTCTTGATGCCGGTCTCGGCGGTGAATTTCTGTGCCGCCTCGTCATTGCCGGCATAGTTTGCCGCAACCGAATAACCGGCGTTTTTGAGCGCGATGGAGATGGCGGCGCCGATGCCGCGCGACCCCCCGGTAACGAGTGCGACTTTGGTCATGTTGGTTCTCCTCCACAATTTCCGGGGAATAGGGGAACAAGGGAGTAGGAGAGAACGGTTGGTTCCGTGCCTTCCCTTACTCGCCTGCTGCCCTATTCCCCTATTCCCTTAGTTCATTGCTTCCACGCACATGGCGACGCCCATGCCGCCGCCGATGCACAGCGTGGCGAGGCCCTTCCTGGCGCCGCGTCGCTTCATCTCGAACACCAGCGTGTTGAAGATGCGCGCGCCCGAAGCGCCGATCGGATGGCCGATGGCGATGGCGCCGCCGTTGACGTTGACGATCGAGGGGTCCCAGCCCATGTCCTTGTTGACGGCGCAGGCCTGCGCGGCGAAGGCCTCGTTGGCCTCTACAAGGTCGAGGTCGCCGACCGACCAGCCGGCCTTTTCCAAAGCGCGGCGCGAGGCCGGGATCGGCCCGGTGCCCATGATGGTCGGGTCGACGCCGGCGGTGGCCCAGGAGGCGATGCGCACCAGCGGGGTGAGGCCGCGCCGCACGGCTTCCGCCTCGGTCATCAGCAGCGCGCCGGCGGCGCCGTCATTGATGCCGGAGGCGTTGCCGGCCGTCACGGTGCCTTCCTTGTCGAAAGCCGGCTTCAGTTTCTGCATGGCCTCGATCGTGGCGCCGTGGCGGATATATTCGTCGTCCTCGACCACCGTGTCGCCCTTGCGGCCCTTGACGGTGAAGGCGACGATCTCGTCCTTGAATTTGCCGGCCTTCTGGGCGGCCTCCGCCTTGTTCTGCGAGGCGAGCGCGAAGCGGTCCTGCTCGTCGCGCGTGATCTGGAACTGCTTGGCGACGTTCTCGGCCGTCGTGCCCATGTGGTAACCGTTGAAGGCGTCCCACAGCCCGTCCTTGATCATGGTGTCGATCAGCTTCAGGTCGCCCATCTTGGTGCCGGAGCGCAGGTGCTGGGCGTGCGTCGACAGCGACATGGATTCCTGGCCGCCGGCGATGATGATGTCGGCGTCGCCCGAGGCGATCTGCTGCATGCCGAGCGCGATCGCGCGAAGGCCCGAGCCGCATACCTGGTTGAGGCCCCAGGCGGTCGTCTCCTTGGGCAGGCCGGCGTTGATCGAGGCCTGGCGCGCCGGGTTCTGCCCCTGGGCCGCGGTCAGCACCTGGCCGAGGATGACTTCGTTCACTTCGGCGGCCTCGACCTTCGCGCGCGCCAGCAATTCGCGGATGACGGCCGCGCCGAGGTCGTGCGCGGGGGTAGCGGCGAATGCCCCGTTGAAAGAGCCGACGGGCGTGCGCGCGGCGCTGGCGACGACGATGGCATTGGCAGCAGGCATTCTTTTTCTCCGGTGGATGGTGCAATTCAGACGTGTCTACTTTTCTTGCCCTTTCCCATCGGCGAGTCAAACCGGAAATAGGTCGAGTGTCGTCGGGCTCCCGGACCTCGCCGGCCGCGGCGACATTTGCCGGCATAAGCGGCATCGGCGCTCCCGCACTGCACAAAGCGCTTGGAATTGCATCGACTTTGCGCATATCCTCGGCCCCAGACGCAATGCCACCGGCCTGTTCGATCGAAGGCGGGCCGGTCGCCGGAGGAGACTGATGGCGGCAAAAGACGAACCGGTGGTGATCAAGAAGTACGCGAACCGGCGGCTCTACAACACGGGCACGAGCACCTATGTGACGCTCGAGGATCTGGCCGAGATGGTCAAGAAGGGGGAGGAATTCACGGTCCAGGATGCCAAGACGGGGGAGGACATCACCCACCCCGTGCTGACGCAGATCATTTTCGAACTGGAGAACAAGGACGGGCAGAACATGCTGCCGGTTTCCTTCCTGCGCCAGTTGATCGCCTTCTACGGCGACCAGATGCAGGCAGTGGTGCCGAGCTTCCTCGAGCAATCGATGATCGCCTTTTCCAAGGAGCAGGAACGGTTCCGCGCGCAGATGAAGGCCTCGCTGGCGCAATCGCCCATTGACGTCATGAAGTCGCCAATGAAGGCGCTGGAGGAGCAGACGCGCCGCAACATCGAGATGTTCCAGAACGCGATGCGCATGTTCACGCCGTTCCCGCAGGCCGGCGGCGCTGCCGATGCTCCGCAGGGCGAAGAAAAGGGCGAGGCGAACAAGGACGAGGCGGAGAAGGCCGGCGACCTGCAGGAACTGAAGGAACAGATCGCGGCCATGCAGCGCAAGCTGGACACCATGTCCTGACGCGGTTTTCTCCCTTCCTCCGGTGCAGGGCAATCGCCTGTAAGGCTCGACCCACACTGGCACGCCATATGCGATTACCCTGCCCAGTCCGGAGCGGAAGGCAAGCGGCTAGGCGAAAACGCCCTTGAAGCGCTCCCGCAGCGCGTTCTTCTGCACCTTGCCCATGGTGTTTCGCGGCAGTTCCGCGATGGAAAAGACGCGGCGCGGCTGCTTGAAGCGCGCGAGCTTCGGGGCGATGGCGGCAAGCAGCGCCGCCTCGTCCAGCGTCGCCCCCGCCCGGGGCACGACCACGGCGACCACGGCCTCGCCGAGGTCGGGATGCGGCACGCCGATCACCGCCGATTCCAGCACGCCGGGTTCCTCGTCCAGCAGAAGTTCCACTTCCTTCGGGTAGATGTTGTAGCCGCCGGCGATGATCAAATCCTTGGCGCGGCCGACGATGGTGACGTAGCCATCCGCATCGAGCGTGGCGAGGTCGCCGGTGATGAAGAAGCCGTCAGGGCGGAATTCCTCGCGCGTCTTTTCCGGCATTTTCCAGTAGCCCTTGAAGACGTTGCGGCCCTTGACCTCGATGATGCCGACCTCGCCGGTCGCCACCGGCCGGCCGCTCTCGGGCTCGACGATGCGCAGGTCCACCCCGGGCAGCGGGCGGCCGACGGTGCCGGCGCGGCGCTCGCCGTCATAGGGGTTGGAGGTGTTCATGTTGGTCTCGGTCATGCCGTAGCGCTCGAGGATCTTCTTGCCGGTGCGCCGCTCGAACTCGACATGGGTATCGGCCAGCAGCGGCGCGCTGCCGGAAACGAACAGCCGCATATGCGACGTCAGTTCGCGGGTCAGGCGGGGATCGGCGAGAAGGCGGGTGTAGAAGGTCGGCACCCCCATCATGGTCGTCGCCTGCGGCATCATCGCGATCAGGTCGTCGATGTCGAGGGCCGGCAGGAAGATCATCGAGCCGCCGGCAAGCAGGATGGTGTTGGTGGCGACGAACAGGCCATGCGTGTGGAAGATCGGCAGCGCGTGCAGCAGCACGTCGCTTTCGGTGAAGCGCCAGGTTTCGACGAGCGCCTCGGCATTGGACAAAAGGTTGTCCTGCGTCAGCATCGCGCCTTTCGAGCGGCCGGTGGTGCCGGAAGTGTAGAGGAAGGCTGCCAGGTCGTCGGAACGCCGCTCCGCCGGCTCGAAGCGCTCCGGCTGCCCGCGCGCCAGATCGGCAAGCGTTCCCGACCCGTCGCCGTTCAGCGTCAGCAACCGTGCGCCGGCCCCGGCCGCGACCGGCTCCAGCGCCGAGGCGCCGGCGCCGTCGCAGACCAGAAGCTTCGCTTGCGCGTCGCTGACGAAATAGTCGACCTCGCTCGGCGTATAGGCGATGTTGAGCGGCAGGAACACGGCGCCCGCCGCGACGCAGGCGGCGTAGACCGCCAGCGCCTCGGGCGATTTCTTCGCCTGCAACGCGACCCG
This sequence comes from Aquamicrobium soli, assembly GCF_042646345.1. Classification (NCBI taxonomy): domain Bacteria; kingdom Pseudomonadati; phylum Pseudomonadota; class Alphaproteobacteria; order Hyphomicrobiales; family Phyllobacteriaceae; genus Aquamicrobium; species Aquamicrobium soli. Next base: position 628,018 of record NZ_JBHRTK010000012.1, read on the forward strand.
GTCGCCCGGTTCGACCCCGCATGCCCTCAGCGCATGGGCGAAGCGCGCGGTCTGCCGCAGGAACGCGCCGTAGCTGACGGCACGGCGGTCCTTCAGCGCCAGGAACGTTTTTTCACTCCCCTCATGGGCGAGAAAAAGCGCATCGTAGAGCGTGTTGGCCATGGCTGTCCCCGAGGTACCGTTCACCCCTTTCCAGCATTCCAGACGCGCCGCCACAAGGGTGAAGTTGAAGACGGGGAGCGAAGTTGAAGACGGGATGAAGTCGAAGACGGCATTTGCGCAGGCCCACACTTCTGCCTAAACAGGAGGGACCCTCCTCCCCATGAAACGAGTTGCCCCGATGTCACAAGCTCCTCTCGTTCCGGTCTTCGACGGCCATAACGACACGTTGCTCAAGCTCTACATGACGCAGCAGGCCGACAAGGAAAAACTGTTCATGGAAGGCGCGCCGGCCAACTGGCACATCGACCTGCCGCGCGCGAAAAAGGGCGGCTTCGCCGGCGGCATGTTCGCGATGTTCCCGCCGCCGGTCGAGGAGGAGCGGCCGCCCAAGCCCGTCGGCGCCTCGACCATGCCCGGCAACGACGAGCCGATGGCGCCGCGCCTGTCGATCGACGAGGCGCGGACCTCGACGCTCGGCATGGCCTCGATCCTGTTCAGGCTGGAGCGCGCCGGCGCGCTCACCGTCTGCCGCAGCGCCGCCGATATCCGCGCGGCGATGGCGCGCGGCTCGCTCGCCGCGGTGTTCCATATCGAGGGCGCGGAAGCGATCGACACCGATCTCGCCGCGCTGGACGTGCTTCACGCGGCCGGCCTGCGCTCGCTCGGAATCGTGTGGAGCCGGCCTAACGCTTTCGGCCATGGCGTGCCGTTCCGCTTTCCCGCCTCGCCCGACATCGGCGACGGCCTGACCGACGCCGGCAAGGCGCTGGTGAAAGCCTGCAACCGGCTGAAGATCCAGATCGACCTTTCCCATCTCAACGAGAAGGGCTTTCGCGACGTGGCGGCACTCAGCGACGCGCCGCTGGTCGCCACCCACTCCAACGTCCATTCGATCAGCGCCAGCGCGCGCAACCTGACCGACTGGCAGCTTGGCGCCATCCGCGACAGCAAGGGCATGGTCGGGCTCAACTTCGCCACCGGGTTCCTCGACCCGCGCGGCTCGTCGGACCGCAAGGTCGGGCTCGACATCATGGTGCGTCATGTCGATGCGCTGCTGGAGGCGCTGGGCGAAGACGGCGTCGGCTTCGGCTCGGATTTCGACGGGGCGGGGATTTCCGACGAGATCGGCGACGTCGCCGGCCTGCCAAACCTGATCGACGCGCTGCGCAAGCATGGCTACGGCGAGGAACTGATCGAAAAGATCGCCTGGAAGAACTGGGTGGGCATGCTGGAACGCGTGATCGGCTAGGAGACCTCTTGAAAACTCCGTGAGGCCGGGCTGCAAACGGCGTCCGGCTCCGCGCCGGTGCTCACGTACCTGATGTACGCTCCACTCCGGTGCTCGCCGGTCACCGTTTTCGCCACTGCCTGACGGTTTTTCAAGAGGACTCTGACGTCATCCGTTCGAGCCATCTTCTGCCCACGCCGCGCTCGCGGATGATCGGCAGCGGGTCCTCGCGGTCGAGCCGGGCGCAGATGCGGTAGACTTCCAGCGTTTCCGCATCCATCTCGCCGCGCTTGTGGAAATACATGGCCGCCGCATAGCGGGTGCGGCCGGACCATTCCTCGCCGAGCGGGGTGTTGACCAGCCGCCACTGCTCGGCGGCTTCCGCTTCATCGGCCATCGCCGTCAAAAGTCCGCCGGCGGGGTGGCGGTGCGGCGCTCGAGCCGGATGAAGGGGCGGGGCACCACCTTCGCCCGCTTCATCATCTTCTCGTATTTCAGTTCGCGCATCGCGTAGATTTCCACCCAGAGATCGTCGGTGATGCGGTCGCCATAGGGGTGCTCCAGCGAGGCGAGGGCGATGTTGCGCTTGGCCATCGGCGACCACATGGCGGCGCTGACCAGCCCGACCTCTCGCGACTTCCGGTGATAGACGATGGCGTGCTCGGCCGGAATATTGCCCTCGACCTCCAGCCCGACCAGCACATGGCGCAGTTTTTTCCTCTTCCGTGCTTCAAGAATGGCGCGGCGGCCGTTGAAATGGCCCTTCGCCGGATCGACCATGAAGCCGAGGCCGATCTCATCGGGCATGCGCAGCCGGTCGGCGCGGATCGCGTGCTCGGCGGTGACGAAGTCCGAATTGGCGACGATCAGGCCTGCCTCCAGCCGAGCGCGGTTGAGCGCGGTGTAGCCGATGGCGCGGATGCCGTGCAGTTCGCCCGCCTTCATTAATCGGTCCCATAAGGACAGAGCCCGCTCGGCCGGCACGAACAGTTCGTAGCCAAGGTCGCCGGTGAAGCCGGTGCGCGAGATGACGACGGTTGCGCCGTCATGCGCGAATTCGGCGAGGTCGAAGACCTTCAGCCGCTCGACGCCGGCGAAGCCGGCCTCGTGGAGCACCGCGAACGAGGTCGGCCCCTGCAGGGCCAGCCCGGCGACGGCTTCCGTTTCCTCCTCGATCGCGACGTCGAAGCCGATGGCGGAATCGAGCAGCCACGGCAGGTGGCGTTCCTGCGCGCACAGCCTGAAGCGGGTCGGCGAAAGCCGGAACAGGGTGCCGTCGTCCAGCACATGGCCGGCATCGTCGCACCAGGCGGTGTAGTGCACGCGGCCGGGCTTCAACCTGGCCACGTCGCGCAGCGTCAGCCGGTTGCAGAAAGCCTCTGCCTCCGGCCCGTCGATGCGGTACTTGGTCATCGGCGAAATATCGAATAGCGCCGCCTGGCTGCGGATGGCGAAATATTCCAGTTCCTCGTCCCACAGCGAAGCGGGCGCGCGGTAGCCGGACCAGTCGTACCAGTCCTGCGTCTTCGCCAGTTCGTCGATGCGCGGCTGGAACGGGGTGCCCGCCCGCAGCGTGTGGAAATGAAGCTGGGCGGCGCGGCGAGACGAAGCCGGGATATCCATCACCTGTCCCTCCTTTCCATCATCCGCCTTGCCGCGTTGAGGCCCGGCAGGCCGGAAACGCCGCCGCCCGGATGCGAGCCGGCGCCGGCCAGGAACAGGCCGTCGATCGGCGTATCGTAGCCGGACCAGCCGGCGACCGGGCGCGACACCAGCATCTGGTCGGCCTGCAGCTCGCCGTGATGCCAGTGGCCGCCCGGCATGCGGTAGCGAGTTTCGATGTCGGCCGGCGTCAGCAGTTCGGCGTGGCGCACCAGCTTGCCGATGCCGGGCGCATAGGCTTCCAGTTGCGCCATGATCGCCGCCAGAAACTTCGGCTTGCCGGTTTCCCAGCCCTCCCTCAGGGCGTAGGGCGCGTACTGCACCACCGCCGAGAGCACGCAGGCGCCGTCGGGGGCCAGCGACGGGTCGGCGAGCGAGGGCAGGGTGATCTCCATCACCGGCTCCGGCGAGAACTCTCCGTATTTCGACGGATTGAACGCTCGTTCGACGTGATTGGTCGAGGGGGCGATGACCAGCCGACCGACCTGAGCCGCCTCTAGGCCGCTGAACTGCGGCGGCCGGTCCAGCGCCAGATGGAGCTTGGCGGCATCGCCCTTCATGCGGATGTTCTTGACCTTGCGCACGAAGCCGGTGTCGAGTTCCCGCGCCCCGACGAGGTCGAGGAAGGTCGTCGCCGGGTTGATTGCCGAAATGACGGTGCGCGCGCGGATTTCCTCGCCGTCGGCAAGTACGACGCCGGTGGCGCGGCCGGCCTCGACCGTGATCCTGCTTACCGACTGGCCGACGCGGATGTTCACCCCGGCCCTTTCCGCCGCTGTGCGGATGGCGGCGATGATCGCGCCCATCCCGCCGTGCGGCACGGCCTGCGCGCCCGCCACGCCGTCGATCTCGCCGGCCAGACGATAGTACAGGCCGAGCAGCGAGGTCGGCGAGCGCGGGCCGAGATGCGCGCCCAGCACGGCGTCGAAGGCCAGAAGACCTTTCAGTCGGTCGTCGGCAAGCTGTTCGTCGGTCAGGTCGGCGACGTTCATCAGCAGAACGCGCAGGAAATCCCGCATGTCCTCGCGGCCCAGCCGCTTCAGCGCCAGCGCCGTGCCGCTGAGCGAGAACTTGTCGCCGAGCGACAGGTCGCCGAGGTCGGGTGGGCGGCGGGAAAGCAGCGGCTTCAGCACGCCGGCATAGCGCAGAAGCTGCGCGCGCAGTTCCCTCCATGCGGCCTGTTCGGCATCACTCGCGCCGGAAAGCGTTTCGCCATAGGCGCCGTGCAGCGTGAGGTGGTCGCCGTCCGGGGAGAGGGCGACCGAGGGAGCGAAGGTGGCGGCGCCGATACCCCCACCCCTGACCCCTCCCCGCAAGGGGGAGGGGGATGCGGAGAAGTCGCGGCTAGGTCCCCCTCCCCCTTGTGGGGAGGGGTCAGGGGTGGGGGTATGCAACGCATTTCCCGCCCCGTACTCGTCCAGTTCAAGCGCCTTCACGACCTCGGCACTCAGCCGATTGAGCACATGTGCGGTCGAGACTCGAAAGCCGGGGAAAAATTCTTCCGTGCGGGCGCAGCCGCCGATCTCGGGGCTGGCTTCCAGCACCAGAACCTTGCGTCCGCTCCTGGCGAGCATGGCGGCGCAGACCAGGCCGTTGTGGCCGCCGCCGATGACGACAGCGTCCCATTTGGGCAAATCAAATGACGTCATGGGCGGGGCTCATATGCTGGGCCGGTCGGGCAAGGTCGCGCAAGATTTCGGCGGCGGCGTTGCGACCGGGCGCGCCCATGACGCCGCCGCCCGGATGGGTGGAGGAGCCACAGATATAAAGCCCGCCGACCGGCGAACGATACTGCGCGTAGCCCGGCACCGGACGGTTGAACAGAAGCTGGTCGAAGGTCAGTTCCCCCTGGAAGATGTTGCCTTCGGTGAGGCCGACCTCGGCCTCCAGTTCGCGCGGCGTGCGCACCTCCATGTGAACGATGCGGTCGCGGAAGCCGGGCGAATAGGCGGCGATCTGCGAGACCACGCTTTCGGCGAAACCGTCGCGGTCGGCGTCGGTCCAGTCGCGGCCATGGATCTTCGGCGGCGCGTATTGCACGAAGCAGCTCATGAAGTGCTTGCCCGGCGCGGCCATGGTCGGGTCGAGCGTGGTCGGGATCATCATGTCGAGGAAGGGATCGGCCGACCACGTGCCGGCCTTCCAGTCGTCATAGGCGCGCTCCATCCGCTCCACGGAATCGGTGAAGTGCAGGTCTCCGCGCAGGCAGGGCGAATCCTTCGGCAGGGCCGGGAATTCCGGCATCGAGTCCAACGCGATGTTGACCTTGCCCGACGAGCCCCTGATCTTGAAGTTCTTTACCCGGCGCAGGAAAGTTTCCGGCAGTTCCTTCTCTTCCACCAGCTTGAGGAAGGTGCGCTTCACGTCGGCGTTGGAGACGACCAGCTTGCCGTCGATCTCCTCGCCCCCCGCCAGCACGATCCCGGTCGCCTTGCCGCCGCCGACCAGCACGCGCTCGACCTCGGCGCCGGTGCGGATGGTGCCGCCGCTGGCCTGGAAGGAAGCCGCCAGCGCCTTGGTGACCGCGCCCATGCCGCCGCGCGCATAGCCCCAGGCGCCGACCGAGCCGTCGACCTCGCCCATATAGTGATGCAAAAGTACATAGGCGGTGCCGGGCGACATCGGCCCAAGTGCGGTGCCGATGATGCCGGAAATGGCGAAATTCGCCTTGATGACGTCCGTCTCGAAATATTCGTCGAGGAATTCGGCGATCGACATGGTCCAGAAGCGCAGCGTCAGCCCCATCTCGTCCGGGCTGAGATCGGCGAATTTCCTGCCGAGATAGAGCAGCTCGCCGAGGTCGCGTGGCCGGAAGCTGGTCGGGTCCGGCGCGGTGCGCATCAACAGCGGCTGGATGAAGCGGCACTGCCGGGTCACGTCGCGCGCGTAGCGCTCATAGGCTTCGGCATCACGCTTCGAGAAACGGGCGAATTCGCGCCGGTGTGCGTGATGGTCGCGATAATTGCCGAGATAGTCGCCGTCCTGCGTCAGCACCGCGCCGCCTTCATAGGCGATGACCTGCAGTCCGAAGCGCGGCAGTTCCAGGTCGCGCATGATCTCGGGCCGGAACAGCGAGCAGACATAGGAGCAGTTGGAATAGACGAAGCCCGGCATATGCGAGCGGCTGGTCGCAGCGCCCCCGACCCAGTCGTTCTTTTCCACCACCAGGACATCGAGCCCTGCCCGCTGCAGGTAGCAGGCGTTGACGAGCCCGTTGTGGCCGCCCCCGATGACGATCGCGTCCCATTTCTTCATTTCGGCTCCCGCACTCCGCAAGCGTCGAACGCAGGCCGGCACCGGCGGCCCGCTCCGGCGCGGCCCGCTGCCCTCCCTTTGGGGAAAGTGGCACGGCCGGAGCCGACCTGTCCAGTCATATTGAATGAATGTTCAACAAATGATGTTGCGTTTTGCGGTCGATGGGATACGCTTTTGCTTCGGCTGCGGCAGCCAGGTATCGAGATTGGACGCATGAATCGGACCGATGAGCGAGAGCGGGCACATCCCGGGGCAACCGCCGGGACTTTCCGCCACCGGACCCCTTCTGGCAAGCCGCGCCGGCCTCTTGACAGCGCCCCAGCATGTCCTGCTCATCTGAGCGGACGGATAGCCGGATAACCGGCCATGCTGGAGGCCTTTGCCCTGATGAATACCGGAACGCCACCGATACGTGACATCCCGAAGAAGAGCGACAAGGAGAAACGCAGCCGCAAGGCTTCCAAGGAAGTGCGCCGCCAGCAACTGATCGAGGCGACCATCGATTCACTCGCCAAGCGCGGCTATTCAGACACGACGATGGCGGACGTGGCCGACGGCGCCAAGCTGTCGCGCGGCATCGTCAATTTCCATTTCGAGAGCAAGGAGAAGTTGCTGATCGCGACGCTCCAATACATGTACGACGAGTACGCCGCCCATTGGCGCGCGGCGCTCGACAAGGCCGGCGAGGACCCGGCCTCGCGGCTGCAGGCGCTGGTCGCCGCCGATTTCGACCGCGCCGTCTGCAACCGGCGCAAGCTTGCCGCCTGGTGCGCCTTCTGGGGCGAGGCCAAGTCGCGGCCGACCTACCAGGCGCTGAGCGGCGCCCGCGACAAGGCCTATCAAGGCACCATCGTGGAACTGTGCACCCTGCTCAAGGCGGAGGCCGGCTACGACTACGATCCGGAGCCGATCGCGCTGGCGCTGAGCACCATGCTGGAAGGGTTGTGGCTCAGGCTGATGATAGGGGCCGACGACGTATCGCGCGAGACGGCGCTGGCCGGCGCCAACGCCTTCCTGGCGACCGCCTTTCCCAGGCATTTTGCGCGCGCCGGCACCGGGCGGGACGCGACGGAACCATAATTATCGGAACCAAACGGGAGGATGGAACGATGAAACGACTGACCCGACGCCTGACATTAACCCTGGCGCTGGCAGGTACGCTGGCGGCCTCTGCGGCATCTTTCGCAAGGGCCGACGACCAGGGCCTGACGATCTTCGACTGGGCAGGCTACGAGGACCCGAGCTTCCATCCCGAATATGTCGAGAAGCACGGCGATTCCCCCACCTTCGCCTTCTTCGGCGACGAGGACGAGGCGTTCGAGAAACTGCGCTCCGGCTTCAAGGCCGATCTCGGCCATCCCTGCTCGCAAAGCGTGACCAAGTGGCGGGAGGCCGGCCTGCTGCAGCCGCTCGACACCTCGAAGATCACCGGGTGGAACGATCTGTTGCCCGGCATCATGGCGATGAAGAACCTCGCCACCGACGAGAACGGCAAGGCGTGGTTCATGCCGTGGGACTGGGGCGACACCCAGCTCACCTACAATTCCGAGAAGGTGGACGAAAAGGACGTCCAGTCGCTCAAGGCCTTCGCCGATCCGAAGTTCAAGGATCGCGTCTCGATCGGCGACAATGTCGACGACGCCTATGCGCTGGCGAGCCTTGCCATCGGCCTCAAGGACTGGACCAAGATGACGGACGACCAGTTCAAGCAGGCCTCCGACTTCCTGCGCCAGGTGCACAAGAACGTCCGCCTTTACTGGACCGACACCACCGACATCGTGCAGGCCCTTTCCGGCGGCGAGATCGATCTCGCCTGGGCGTGGAATGACGCCACCGTGCAATCGGTCGCAAACGGTGCGCCGATCAAGTCGAAGAAGGACACCGACGAGGGCATGTCGACCTGGGTGTGCGGCTACGTGCTGTTCAAGGACGCGCCCGGCAGCATCGACAAGGCCTATGACTACCTGAACGCCGTCAACGACCCCGAGGTCGCCAAGGTGCTGGTCGGCGACTGGGGCTACGGGCAGGCCAACGCCAAGGGCATGGAAGGGGTCGACCCGGCCGTGCTGAAGGAAAAGGGCTATGACGACGTGCACAAATTCGTCGACAAGACGCTGTTCCAGTCGCCCGTCCCCTCCGATCTCAAGCTCAAGATGATCGCCGAGTTCGAGAAGATCAAAGCCGGCTATTGAGGGAACTGCCGGCCGCATCCTCGATGCCGCCGACGATGCGGGCCAGCGTGGCGTGATAGAACGTTTCTCGTTCCAGAAGCCATTGCTGGCCGCGCGGCCAGGCGGCGACGTCGGTCGCCGGCAGCGCCAGCCGCGCCAGGTACGGGTAGCCGCCGCTGGCGGCCGCAACGCCGAGGGCGATCCCCAGGCGCGGTTCGTAAAGGTCGAGCTTGCGCGCCGCCCCCTTCAGCGACAGCCCGCGCTCCCCGCGCACGAACAGGCCGACGCTGCGGTTGGTCAGGTAAAGCGAGATGAAGATGTCGGTTCCGGCCACCGGCCGCCAGCGCGAATACCGGTTGCCGCGGTAGAGGCGCAGGCCGGGCCGAAGGGCCGCGTAGCGTTCCCAGAACTCGGCGCAGTCCGCGGACGAGAGCTTGCGCAGGCCGGTCGGGGGAAATGGGTCGGGTTGAAGCATGCCGACAGTGCACCCTGTCGGCAAGCGCGCGTCAATCCGCCATCGCCACCAGCGCCTCGGGATCGTAGGCGAGGCGGATTTCGGCGCCGAGCGGGAGGTCGTCGGCGCCGAAATCGTTGGTCTCGATGACAGACAGCGGCGCCTCGAAGCCCGGTATCTTCACGACCAGATGCGTCACTTCGCCGAAATAATGCCGTTCGACGACTTCGCCGGCGACCTCGAACTCGGATCTTTCGTCGTCCCACAGGACGCGCAGCCGCTCCGGCCTGATCCCCAGCGTGGCGGTGCCGCCGTTGCGCACGAAGGCTGAGGGCTTGTCGGTCCGGACGCGGCCGAAGCCCAGGGTATCCACGGTCAGCGAGGTGCCGGTTTCCTCGACGATATCGGCGCGCACGAAGTTCATGCCCCCAAGAAAGTCCGCGACCTGGCGGTTGACCGGGCGCTGGTAGATGTCCTTGGGCGAATCCACCTGCGCGATCCTGCCGCCGAACATCACCGCAATGCGGTCGGACATGGCCAGCGCCTCGTACTGGTCGTGCGTCACCAGCACGAAGGTGATGCCGACGGCCTTTTGCAGGCGCCGCAGTTCCACCTGCATCTGCTCGCGCAGTTTCTTGTCGAGCGCCGACAGCGGCTCGTCGAGCAAGAGCACCTTCGGCCGCATCACGAGCGCGCGGGCGAGCGCCACGCGCTGGCGCTGGCCGCCGGACAGTTCGGTCGCGCCGCGCTTGCCCAGGCCGGTCAGCGAAACCTGCGCCAGCGCTTCCTCGACCCGGCGCCTTTCCTCCGCCGTGCCGAGCTTCAGCCGCTTCAACCCGTAGGCGACGTTCTGCTCGACATTGAGATGCGGGAAGATGGCGTAGCTCTGGAACACCATGTTGGTCGGGCGGCGGTTGGCCGGAATGCCCGCCATCGGCTGGCCATCGACGGCAATGGTGCCAGTGGTCGGGTTGTCGAAGCCGGCGATCATCCGCAAAAGCGTGGTCTTGCCGCAGCCCGAAGGTCCCAGCAGCGAAAAGAACTCACCTTCGCGGATCGTCAAATTGGCGTCGTCCAGCGCCTTGAAGGCGCCGTAGCTGCGGGTGACGCGGTCGATCTCGATCATGACGCGATCCGGCATGGTGCGATCCGATATCGTGCGCTCAGGCATAGACGCCTCCTTCGGTATGGGCGCGATTGGCCGCGCGGCGGCGCAGGATTTCGGCGAGCGTCATCATCAGGAAGGAGGCGAGGAGCAGCAGCGTGCCGAGCGCCAGCACGCCGGGCAGCTTGGCGGCAAAGCGCAACTGGCCCCAGATATAGATCGGCAGCGTCGGCTCGGTCCCGGTAAGGAAGAAGGCGATCATGAATTCGTCGAGCGAGATGGTGAAGGACACCAGCAGGCTGGAAATGATCGCCGGCGCCACCATCGGCAGGGTCACGCGCCGGAACGTGCCGAAAGCCGTCTCGCCGAGGTCGGCCGAGGCTTCCTCGAGGCTGCGGTCGAACCCTTCGAAGCCCGAGGTCAGCACCGTCATCGAATAGGGGATGCAGATGAGGATGTGGCCGAGCACCACCGTGAACAGCGACAGGCTGAGGCCCAGTTGCAGCATCACCAGCAGCATGGAAATGGCGATGATGATCTCCGGCAGCACCAGCGGCGCCATGATCAGCCCGTTGATCGGCCGGCGGCCGGGGAAGCGGTAGCGGGTGATGGCGCGCGCGGCGAGGATGCCGAAGACGGTCGACAGCACCGAGGCCGAGATGCCGACCACCAGGCTGTTCCATGCGGCGTCGAGCAGGGCCGGCGTGTGCGGCAATTGCTCGTACCATTTCCAGGTAAAGCCGGTGAACGGAAATTTCGGCGTCGCCGCCGTATTGACCGAAAAGATCGGCAGGAAGATCACCGGCAGGTAGAGGAAGATCACGTAGACCAGCGCGTAGAGGCCGAGCCAGCGGCCGCCTGGGAGGAAGCGGGCGAACCGGCCCTTCATCGCGCCAGCCTGGCGGCGCGGCGCAGGATCAGCACGGCTGCCCCTGCCATGGCGGTGACGACGGCCATGGTGGTGACGGAAAGCGCTGCCCCCAGCGGCCAGTTGGCGGCCTTGCCGAACTGCGCCTGGATGGCGTTGGCGATCATGACGCCGTCCTTGCCGCCGACCAGCTTGGGCGTCACATAGTCGCCGACGGTCGGGATCATCACGATCAGCAGGGCGGCAATGACACCGGGCATGGAGAGCGGCAGCGTTACCCGCAGGAAACTGCGCAGCGGGCCGTCGCCGAGGTCGGTGGCAGCCTCGACCAGCGTGCGGTCGACCTTTTCCAGCGACACGAAGATCGGCAGCACGGCAAAGGCCGCCCAGGCATGGGTGAGCGTGATGATGACGGCGCTCGAATTGTAGAGCAGCGCCGTGGTCGGCTCGCTGGTGATGCCGAGGCCCATCAGGCCCGAATTGAGCACGCCGTTATAGCCGAGGATCACCTTCCACGCCATGACGCGCAAGAGATAGCTGGTCCAGAACGGGATAGTGATGAGGAACAGCCACAGGCCTTTGCGCGCCCCGCCGTGGAAGGAAATATAGTAGGCGATGGGGTAGGCGAAGACGACGGTAAGGACGCTCACCATCACCGAGATATAGAGGGAACGCCACAACAGGTCGCGGTAGATCGGCTCGGTCAGTGCGACGCGGTAGTTCTCCAGGGTGAAGGTGCGGTCGATGGTGAGGTAATGCTGCGTCCAGAAGGAGTGCGCGATCACCACCAGGATCGGCACGAACAGGAACACCAGCGCATAGAGCAGGGTGGGGCTGATCAGCGCCAGTCCCTGCGTGGATTCGGATTGCAGGATGGCCTTGCGGCCGGCCTGCGCCGCAGCCGGGCGCAAAGGCCGTTCCGCCACCGCGGTCATCGTGGAAGACCCCGCGCGATAGGGTTTGTCGGACTGAGCATTGCCACTATGCTGCCCTCCCGGGGCGCCGGCTTTCCCCGGCCGGCTTTCTTTCATCATGAGCGTATTCGCACGTTGAAATCAAGCGCTATTTCTGTAATATTGATTGAATGGACATTCAATATGGCGTGAGGAAAAGGGCGATTTCCAACGCTTGGAGATCGTACCGGCGCCGGCGGGAATTCAGTCCGCGGGCAGTGTAAGCAAAGACGGGATCATCGATGGCAGCGATACGCAAGAGCATGGTGGCGGAAGAGGCCGGCGCTGCCGGCGAGGCGGACGACGCCGTGGGCCTGGCCACGCGCCATCTGGTGCAGCCCTGGCCCTATGCCGGCTCGGCGGGGGCGGAGGCGCGCACGCTGATCGGCGAGGGCGACGGCATCTACATCACCGACGCCATGGGCAAGCGCCTGATCGACGGTCCTGCCGGCATGTGGTGCACCAATGTCGGCCACCGCCGCGAAGAGCTTGCAAGGGTCATGTACGACCAGTCGATGCAGCTTTCCTACAATACGCCCTGGTACACGATGAACGCGCCGTCGGCGCAATTGGCGCAGCGCATCGCCGGTCACGCGCCGGGCGACCTCAGCCATGTCTTCTTCACCACCGGCGGCTCCACCGCCGTGGAGACGGCGCTGCGCTTCATGCAGTTCTATAACAACGTCAAGGGCCGGCCGGACAAGAAGCTGATCCTGTCGCGCGGCGGCGCCTATCACGGCTCCACCTACCTGTCGGCCTCGCTCAACGGGCGCCCGCGCTCCCACGACTGGATGGACGGCCTCGACGCCATCGCCGTCAAGCTGACGGCGCCCGATCCGTTCCGCCGCCCGCAGGGCATGAGCATCGAGGCCTTCGGCGATTTCCTGGTGGAAGAGTTCCGCGACACGGTGGCCCGCATCGGCGCGGAAAGGATCGGCGCCTTCATCGGCGAGCCGGTGCAGGCCTCGGGCGGCGTCATCGTGCCGCCGGACAACTACCTGAAGCGGATTCGCGAGATCTGCCGCGTCAACGACATCCTGTTCATCGCGGACGAGGTCGTCACCGCCTTCGGCCGGCTCGGCTCGATCTTCGCCTCCGGGGAGGTGTTCGGCCTCGACCCCGACATGATCACCTTCGCCAAGGGCGTCACTTCCGGCTATTTTCCGCTTGGCGGTGTCGTCATTTCGGAACGGCTGCTGGAAGGCCTGCGCCGCTCCAACCATCCGGACGCGCTGTTCGGCCACGGCCTGACCTATACCAGCCATCCGGTCGGCTGCGCCGTGGCGTTGAAGAACCTCGACCTGCTGGAGGGCGGCGTGCTGGCGCATGCGCGCGAAGTCGCCCCCTACTTCCAGGCGCGGCTGAAATCGCTGGAGGAACTGCCGCTGGTCGGCGAGGTGCGCGGCATGGGGCTGATGGCCTGCGTCGAATGCGTGGCCGACCGCGAGAGCAAGAACCCGCTCGAACTGGACACAAATGTCGGCGAGCGCATCGACCGGCATTGCCAGGAACTGGGGCTCCTGGTGCGGCCGCTGATCAACATGTGCGTGATGTCGCCGCCGCTCGTCATCACCCGCGGCCAGATCGATACCCTGGTGGACATCCTGCGCGAAGGCATTTCGCGCACCATGGAGGAACTGCGCAAGGAAGGCGTCTGGCAGGGCTGACGCGGGAGGCGAGGTCGCCGGTTCAGGCCTGGCGGCGGGGGCGTCGCCGGGGCAGGACGCCGAGCACCAGCATGCAGCCGGCGACGATGATGGCGGCGCCGCCGATCTGGATCGGGGTAAGCGGTTCCCTGAGCAGCAGGGCCCCCACCAGCACGGCGATGACCGTCACCGCGAATTCGACGCTGATGGCCCGCGTCGGCCCGATCGTCGACACCAGCCTGAAATAGATCACGTAGGTCAGGGCGCTCATGACGCAGGCCAGGATGACCAGATAGAGGAAATCGACCGGGCCCGGCATGGCGGGGACCGGCACCACCAGCAGAAGCGGCAGCGTCATCAGGCCGCCGGCGAGGAACGACCCCGCCGCGACTTCCAGCGAGCCGGCCGTCCGCAGGTGCAGGCTGGCGTAGTTGCTGCCGAAAGCCGCCGAAAACGACGCGGATATGCAGGCCGCGCAGCCGAGTAGGAAAGTGGTCGTTACCGGCACCGCGGGGAAGCCGACCAGAAGCACGATGCCGCCCATGCCCAGCAGCAGCCCGACCAGCCGGGGCGTCGTCAGCCGCTCGAGCCCCCAGAACTGGCTGATCATCATGGAAAACAGCGGAATGGCCGCCACCAGGATCGCGGACATGGCGGTGCCGATCAGCGGCGTGCCGTAGGACAGGCCGATCAACTGCCCCGCCACCGTGGTGGCGCCGACGACGGCATAGGGCCGCCAGCCGAGGCTGAAGGAGAAGTTGCGCCGCAAAACCCTGGCCATGCCCATCAGCGTCGCGCTGGCCAGCAGGCAGCGCAACGTCACCGCGCCCACCCAGCCGAAGGCGGCGACGACCTTGACCAGGACGAGGAAGGACAAGCCCCACGCCACGGCCAGGAAGAGGTAGTCGACGATATCGCGAACACGCATGGAGGGGAAAGGCCTTTGGCTGCGGCAGCGACGCTGCTGCCGGCGGCTCCTAGGGCTTCCCGAGTGCCGTGGCAAGCATCCGATCTGCGTTGCTGCGGCATGCCTTCCCTCGCGCCGTGACTGCTCGTACCGGGTGTCGCGCGTCTGACAGAAACCGGTCGATCCCGAACAGCGTGGTGCGGGGATTCCATGGCAGAGGCGGCGGATAAATTTTCCCCGGTGCCCCGATGACCAGAACCTTCTCCACGCTGATCGGCTTTGCCGCGATCCTGACATGGTCCTTCCTGGCGCTGCTGTCGACCGCGTCCGGGCAGGTGCCGCCGTTCCAACTGGCGGCGATGACCTTTTTCCTCGGCGGCATGGTCGGCGCTGGAAGCTGGCTGTTTCGCCCGCAGGCCATCCGCTCGCTGCGCCAGCCTTGGCCGGTATGGGCGCTCGGCGTCGCCGGGCTCTGCATCTATCACTGCGCCTATTTCTTCGCCATCCAGTCGGCGCCGCCGGTCGAGGCGAGCCTGATCGCCTATCTGTGGCCGTTGCTGATCGTGGTGTTCGCCGCCTTCCTGCCGGGCGAACGGCTGCGCGCCCATCATCTGGTCGGCGTGCTCCTGGGGTTGGCGGGCGCGGTGATCGTCATCACCAAGGGCGGCAGCGTCGGGCTGGCCGACGGCATCCGGACCGGCCATGTCATCGCGCTGTTTTGCGCCTTCGTCTGGTCCGGCTACTCGGTGCTGTCGCGCCGCTTCGGCGCGGTGCCGACCGACGTGGTCGCCGGCTATTGCCTGATCACCGCCGCCGTCGCCTTCACCCTGCATCTCGGGCTCGAGACGACGGTCGTTCCGCAAACCGCGACGCAGTGGGTGGCGATCGCCGTGCTCGGCACGATCCCGCTCGGCGCCGGCTTCTACGCCTGGGACTGGGGCTGCAAGCACGGCGACATCATGGTGCTCGGCGCGCTGTCCTACGCCGCGCCGCTGTTCTCCACAGTGGTGCTGCTCGCGGCCGGCTACGGCGCCTATCACTGGTCGGTGGCGGCCGCCTGCGTGCTGATCACCGCCGGTGCGCTGATCGCGGCCAAGGACATGGTTTCGAGGCGGCCGAAGCCGGCCGAACCCGCACCGGCGCAGGCGGCATAGCGCTTTACCCAGCCTGTTGCGTGCGTAGCCTTTCGTTCAGCGCCGCCATCTCCTTTTCCTCGGGCGCGGTTTCGCGGGTAAGCACCGGCAGCACCTTGCGCAGATGGTCGTGGTGGGTGCGCACGCCATATTCCAGGTCGGACAAATAGAAACCGT
Source organism: Aquamicrobium soli (assembly GCF_042646345.1). Taxonomy (NCBI): domain Bacteria; kingdom Pseudomonadati; phylum Pseudomonadota; class Alphaproteobacteria; order Hyphomicrobiales; family Phyllobacteriaceae; genus Aquamicrobium; species Aquamicrobium soli. The sequence goes on from NZ_JBHRTK010000012.1 coordinate 643,739, forward strand.
TGAAGGAACGCGACAGCATCGATTCGTTCGACCACACGGTCAACTGCACGTCCTCGCTCATCGTGTCGCGGTCGATCCGGTAGGAAAGGTAGCGCGCCGCCGCCTGCGCTCGCGATTCGTCGCGGTAGCGGTAGACGGCGCCGCGCAGCAGCGTCTGCCCGGTCGACAGCGGAAACTCCTGGTAGAACTGCACCGATTCCGGCATCAACGAAATGACGGCATTGGGGAAGATGCCGTAATAGACCCAGGCGTTCTTCAGGTAGTCCGGCAGGCGCGCCTGCTCGGGCGCGAGCGCGGTGTAGCGGCGCACGCTCCAGCGGCGGCCGGCATTGCGGTTATAGGTGGCGAAGGAGCGCGACAGGCCGTTGACAAACGGTTCGTCGAAATAGGTCGGCCCGTAAAGGTCCTGCAACGCCGGATGCGCCATGGCGACGTGGTAGCCCTCGTTGTCGACGTCGCGCACCGATTTCCAGTTGACCGGTGAGGTTTGCGTCCAGACGCCGGAAGCCGGCACCATGGTCTCGGATCGGTAATGCGCCATCTCCGCCTCGACGGGCTTCATCAGTTCGGCAACGGAAGGCTGCGGGCCGCTGCCGATGCGGATGAAGACGAAGCCCATCCAGATTTCCACGTCGAGCGGCAGCAGGCCGAACTCGTTCCTGTCGAGTTCGGGGAAGGTGGCCGGGCGCGCCGCCCCCCGAAGCGTGCCGTCGAGGTTGTAGACCCAGCCGTGGAAGGGGCACACCAGCGCGTTGCGGCAGTGGCCCTTGTCGTCGGCGACGACGCGGCTGCCTCGATGCCGGCACATATTGTTGAAGGCGCGCACCACGCCGTCCTTGCCGCGCAGAATCAGCGCCCGCTCGCCGACCACGTCCATGGCGAGATAGTCGCCGGCTTCCGGTATGTCCGAAACATGGCAGGCGATCTGCCAGTGGTTGCGAAAGACATGCTCCTTCTCCAGTTCGAGAAGGGCCTGCGAATGGTAGCTCCAGCCCGGCAGGCCCCGGCGATCCCAGTCGTTGGGCACGGCCACGTCAAGCAGATGCGCGTTCATCGGAGCGTCTTCCATATTGAATGTTTGTTCAATAGGAGCACATTTATCTTTTAATTGCAATGTTTTGGCTGGACGGGGCGTTTTCCCGTCCGACGATCCCGAACCCCGACCTGCCCGAAACCGCCGACTTTTCCATGACTTAGGCAAGGGTGCGGAGGCGTTTCGCAGCGTGCGGCAAACGGCGGGTGCGGTGAAAAACGCAGCCCCGATGACGCTGGATATCTTGCATTCGCCCGGCACGCGTTTATGGTTAAGAAACTATGAACACGTTGACGATCGACATCCGCAAGGCCGAACCGCGTGACGCCGTCGCGATCGCAGACGTGCACCAGCAGGCCTGGCAGGGAGCCTATGCCGGCATCATCCCGCACAAGGCGCTGATGGCGATGATCAACCGGCGCGGTCCCGACTGGTGGGCCAACGCCATCCGCCGCGCCGCTACCGTGCTGGTCATCGAGATCGGCGGCCGCATCGCCGGTTACACCACGGTCGGACGCAACCGCGCCCGCGAACTGAAGCAGCAGGGCGAAATCTACGAACTCTACCTGCGGCCGGAGTACCAGGGCATCGGGCTGGGCAGCCGCCTGTTTGCCGCGGCCCGCGCCAGGCTTGCCGACAACGGCCTCAAGGGGCTGGTCGTGTGGGCGCTGGAGGAAAACCAGAACGCGCTTTCCTTCTATGCCGGCGCCGGCGGCCGCGACATCGCCGAGGGCGTCGAGGTGTTCGAGCAGAAGGCGCTGAAGAAGGTCGCTTTCGTCTGGGAATGACCCCAGGCGCGTCGTTGCCCGCGCTTCTTTTCAATCCGACATCGATGTTGAACGAATCGCCGCATTGCCTGCCGCGACACCAACCGCTATCGGATCGGCAACGATAGAGGAAACACCACCATGCGCATCGAAGCGATCACCACCGGAAGCAATCCGCCCGAGGATGTCAACGTCATCATCGAGGTGCCCGTCGGCGGCGAGCCGATCAAATACGAGATGGACAAGAATGCCGGCACGCTGGTCGTCGACCGCTTCCTGTACACGCCGATGCGCTATCCCGGCAATTACGGCTTCGTGCCGCATACGCTGTCGGGTGACGGCGACCCGATCGACGTGCTGGTCTGCAACACGCGCGCGCTGATTCCCGGCTGCGTCATCAATGTGCGGCCGATCGGCGTGCTGTTGATGGAAGACAACGCCGGCATGGACGAGAAGGTCATCGCGGTGCCGTCGCCGCACCTGACCAAGCGCTACGAAAACGTATCCAACTACACCGACCTGCCGCAGATCACGCTCGACCAGGTCGCGCACTTCTTCGAGCACTACAAGGATCTTGAGCCCGGCAAGTGGGTCAAGCTCGGCGGCTGGCGGGATGCCGCCTATGCCAAGAAGATGATCGTCGAGGCCATCGAGCGCGCCGGGACCAAGTAACCCGGCCGGTCGCCGGGCCGCCGGCGATCCCGTTATCGGCTGGTGAAAGCCTCGCGGATCGCCTCCGCCATGCCGTCGATCGCCTCGCCGGTGGCCAGCGGGTTGCGCCGCAGCACCACGTTGGACGAATCGATGTCGCCGAAGCCGTCGGCCGCCGTCAGTTCGCGGCAGCCGGCCGGAATGTTGCTGCGCGAGATCGGCGCGATGGCAAGGCCGGAGGTGACGGCGAGCTTGAGCCCGCCGGTGGTGTCGCTCATATAGGCGATGCGGTGGTTGAGGCCGCGCTGCTCCAGCGAGCGCATGGCGAAGTCGCGGCACCAGCCGTCGCGGCTGTAGAGCGCGATCGGCACCGGCCGTTCCTCGTGGACGGGATGCAACATCGACGTCACCCAAACGGTGGGGTCTTGCATCAGCACCTCGCCGCCGCCGAAATCCTGCCATTCGAAGACGACGGCGAGGTCGAGTTCGCCATCGGCCAGCGCCTGCATCTGCGCCGGCGAGTGGGCGTAGCGCACGGTGACTTCGACCTGGGCGTGCCGCCTGGAAAAGGCGCTCAGCGCCCGCGACAGGATCGCGTGGCCGTACTCCTCGGGAATGCCGATGCGCACGGGGCCATCGAGCGGCGGCGCCCGCATCGCCGCAGCGGTTTCGTCCAGCATGGTGACGATGCGCCGCGCGTTTTCGATCAGGTCGGCGCCCCGCTTCGTCAGCACGACGCCGCGCGAGCCGCGCGCGAACAGCGTGCCGCCGACGATCTCCTCCAGCTTCTTGATCTGCATCGAAACGGCCGATTGCGTGCGGCCCGCCTTGCTGCCCGCCCGGGTGAAATTGCCGGTCTCCGTCACCGCGACGAAGGTCCGTAACAGGTCGCTGTCCAGCGGAGTCCGCATCGGCTTGTTGCCATAAGAAATTTTCATCGTAGCTATGATTTCAATTCGTTTGAACTATGTCAAACGCTGGCGGATAGTTCGTCGTCCTCACTCGCACCCGCTGCCGCCCGGTGGCGGGTTCTTTTTGCGCCGACGCCCTGACGCCGGTGTTGGAGAAGAACACGATGCATAGCGGCCTGCTGCGCGGTATTGCCTGCTTATGCGTGGGGATATTGGTGTTTTCCCTGCAGGACCCGATCATCAAGGCGGTCTCGGCGCGCTACCCGCTGACCGAGGTCATGGCCATTCGCTGCCTGGTGGCCTTCCCCATCCTCATGGCCATCGTGCACCGGGAAGACGGGCTGCGGGCCCTGCTTTCGCCGCGCCTCAAGCTGCTGGTGCTGCGGGCGACGATCCTGTTCTTCTCCTATACGTTTTACTACCTGGCGATTGCGGCGCTGCCGCTGGCCGATGCCATCGCGCTGTTCTTCACCGCGCCGCTGTTCATCGTCGCCATGGCCGGCCCCTATCTCGGCGAGCGCATCACCGGCCGCACGCTCGCGACCATCCTGCTCGGCATGGCCGGTGTGATCTTCATGCTGCGCCCCGGTGCCGGCCTGTTCGAGTGGGCGGCGCTGCTGTCGCTGGGCTCGGCCGCCTTTTACGGATTCGCGCAGTTGATGGCGCGCAAGATGGGCGATTGCGAATCCGCCGGCGTCATGACCTTCTACCAGAACGGCATCTACCTGGTCGGCGCCATGGTCGTGGCGGCCTTCTTCGAGACCGCCGGCCTTACCCATGCCGTGCATCCCAGCCTGGAATTCCTGGTGCGGCCGTGGACCTGGCCGACGCTCTCCGATTTCGCCCTGATGGCGGCCTGCGGCTTCATCGCCTCGGCGGGCATGATGCTGTTGTCGCAGGCCTACCGGCTGGCGTCCGCCAACCGCGTGGCGACGTTCGAATATACGGGCATCCTGTGGACGCCGCTCTGGGGCTTCGTCTTCTTTGCCGAAATACCGCGGCAGACGACCCTTATCGGGGCTGCGCTGGTGGTGGGCGCGGGCCTGCTGGCGCTGGGCTCGGGCCGGCAGCGGCGTTCGGCCGTCGCCTGAGCGTCTGATCCAAAAGTCATCACACGGGGGCTGCCGAAGGCAGGCCTCGTCAGGCGAAGCAGACCAGCGCCCGTTCGACGCGGGCGCGGATTTCGGCCAGCGTGAAGGGCTTTTGCACGACATCGAGGATGACGCCGTCGAGTTCCTCCGCCCGCTCGCGCTGGTCGGCATAGCCCGTCATCAGCACGATCTTCAGGCCGGGGAACCGGGAAGCGGCGGCTTTCGCCATTTCGATGCCGTCCATCGCCGGCATGCGGATGTCGGAGACGACGATATCGTAGCCGCCTTCGGCGGCGGTGATTAGGGACAGGCCCTGCAGGCCGTCCTCGGCGATATCGACACTATGGCCGGCGCGCTCGAAAGCGCGGGCGGAAAGGGTGCGGACGGACTCGTCGTCCTCGACGATCAGAAGCTTTGCCATGCGCCGACTCTTGCCGGCAATAAGTTGAATTTTCCTGAAGCCGGCGGCAAATCACGCGTCGCCGCGCACGATCCCCACGAACGGCAGTTCGCGGAAGGCGTGGCCGGCGTCCATGCCGTAGCCGACGACGAAATGGTCCGGGCAGTCGAAACCGACATAGTCGGCGTTGAGGTCGGTCTGGCGGCGCATGCGCTTGTCGAGCAGCACGGCGATGGAGCAGCTCCGGGCGCCGCGCGACAGCATCAGCTCGCGCGTGAACTTCAGCGTCTTGCCCGATTCGAGGATGTCGTCGATCAGAAGGATGTCGCGCCCGGCGACCTCGTTGTCGATGTCGCGCAGCACGCGGACCTCGCCGCTGGTGGTGCCGGCGCCATAGCTGGAGATGAAGATGAATTCCATCTCCGGCGACAGGCCGACATCGTGCATGGCGCGGATGAGGTCGGCGGCGAAGATGAAGGAGCCCTTCAGGATCGAGATGACGAGAAGGTCGTGATAATCCTTCTCGGCGATCTCCTTGGCCAGTTCCAGGTTGCGCCTGGCAATGGCCGAGGCCGCGAACAAAACTTCGATTTCCTTGCCGCGAACGACTGGCATGGTCGCGTTCTCCGGGTTGTCGCCTATTCGGCAAATGCGACCGAAACGGTCCTTACTCCGTTCTTAGGCAGGTCGAGCCGGCTCGAAAAGGCAAATCTTTCGCCGGGCGCCAGCGCACGCCCGGCTGTCCCCAACGTATAGCGGGTGACGCGGCCGTCCTCGCCGGTGACCCTTATCTCCAGCGGCGGCAGGGGCAGGGTGCCGTCGCCGTCGTTGGCGGCCTCGCCGTCGACGAAAAGCAGCGGTTTTGCGCCGGAAACATCGACGCGCGAATTGACGCCCGAAAGGGTAAACGCCGCCGCTTGCGGGGTGTCGGCGAACAGCGGCAGCCGGCGCACCATCACGTCGCCGCCCGAAACCCAGAAGGCGGCCAGCGCGATGCCGACGCCGACGCTCCAGAACGCCGGCCCGCCGCGCGATGCGGGCTGCCGCTGCGGCGGCGCGTCGGGTTTGCGCAGCATTGCCATTCCTTCGACCGGTGGCGGCGGCGCGGTTTTTCCCAGGATCGCTGGCTCGCATCGCTGTGGCGTTGCCGCAGAATTCCTCTCCCGCTTGTGGGGAAGGGTCAGGGGCGCTGAAGCCCGCGACGAGAGCGGATTCTGCACATGCGGCAGGATTTCATAGTCGGCGTCGATGATCTCATGCAGTTCGGCGGCGGAGATGCCGGCGGCCGCTGTCGGTCCTGCCCGGTCAGTCATGATTTCGCCGGAAACCGGGCGTGCCTTGTGCGCGTCAGCCATGCTGGCCTTGAAGTGCCCCAGTTTTTCCGTGTCTTTCTTTTGCGTAAATGGGAATGGTTAACATTTTCCGACCGGAGTGCCCGTGAAGAGCCACAAACGCCAGGAAATTAACCGGCGCTTAACCATACCGACCCATGGTCGGCCGGAAAAACAGGGTGGTTCGCCGCTCGAAACAGTCCCAGGTCGTCGAACGTGATCCGCTTCGAAAATGTCGGCCTCCGCTATGGCATGGGTCCGGAAATCCTCCGCGACATCTCGCTGCACATACCGGAGCGCTCGTTCCAGTTCCTGAGCGGCCCTTCGGGCGCCGGCAAGACGACGCTTTTGCGCCTTTTGTTCATGTCTCTGAAGCCGACGCGCGGGCTGATCACCATCTTCGGCAAGGATCGCGCCCGCATCACGCGCGCCGAACTGCCGCTTTTGCGCCGCCGCATCGGCGTCGTGTTCCAGGATTTCCGCCTGCTCGACCACATGACCACCTATGAGAACGTGGCGCTGCCGCTCAGGGTGCGCGGGCGCGAGGAAGCGAGCTACCGCACCGATGTCGTCGAACTGCTCAAATGGGTCGGCCTCGGCGAGCGCATGCACGTGCTGCCGCCGGTGCTGTCGGGCGGCGAAAAGCAGCGCGCCGCGATCGCCCGCGCCCTGATCGAGCAGCCGCAGATCCTGCTTGCCGACGAGCCGACCGGCAATGTCGACCCTCCGCTGGCGCGCCGCCTGCTTCGGCTGTTCATCGAACTCAACCGGCTGGGCACCGCCGTCGTCATCGCCACCCACGATCTCGGCCTGATGGAACAGGTGGACGCCCGCCGCCTGATCCTCTCCGGCGGAAGGCTCGACGTCTATGACTGACACCTTCGCCGTCGAGCCGCACCAGGAAGAAGCAGGCTTCGAGCCCGGCAATGAAACCGGTGTCGGGAGCGCCAGGCAAGGCGCTCACCGAAAGACGGCGTCGATCGTGCCGGCGCAGAACATCGCCGGCCGCGCGCTGGTGCTGGTCATCGCCATCATGACCTTCCTGTCCTGCCTGACCTTCGGCGCGGTGACGCTGGTGCGCGATACGGCTTCCGTCTGGGAAAACCAGATTTCGCGCGAGGCGACCATCCAGATCAAGCCGGTCGAGGGGCTCGACATGGAGGCCGCGCTGACCACCGCGGAGGGGATCGCCAGCGGCTTCCCCGGCGTGCGGGGGGCCCGGACCATCGACCGCGCCGCCACCGCCCGGCTGCTCGAACCCTGGCTCGGCAGCGGGCTCGACATCGACCAACTGCCGGTACCGCGGCTGGTGATCGTCACCATCGACGAGAACAATCCGCCCGACTTCGCCGCCATGCGCGCCGCGCTGGTGGCCAAGATACCGAGCGCCAGTCTCGACGATCACCGCACCTGGGTGGACCGGCTCGTCGCCATGGCCCGCACCACGGTCACCATCGGCGTTTCGGTGCTGGCGCTGATGCTGTCGGCAACCGTGCTGACGGTGGTGTTCGCGACGCGCGGCGCCATGGCCGGCAACGGCCACATCATCGAGGTGCTGCATTTCGTCGGCGCCGAGGCAAGCTTCATCGCGCGCCAGTTCCGCCGGCATTTCCTGCTCACCGGCATGAAGGGCGCCGCCGCTGGCGGCTTAGCTGCCATCGTCGTGTTCATCGTCTTTTCCTGGTGGTCGTCGCGCAACATGGCGACCCCCGAAGCCGACCAGGCAACCGCCCTGTTCGGCAATTTCGCCATCGGCTCGGCCGGCTATCTCGGCGTCGCCGTCCTGGTGCTGGTGATCGGAGCGCTCACTGCAGCCACCTCGCACGTCACCGTGGTCGCCTATCTCAGCGACATCGAGGTGCGCCAGCATGATCCATCCTGATCACGCCCCGCTACGTGACGTAACGGAAAGTGCGCAATTCTTCTATCAACGGTCGCCTTTCGCGGGTAACCATCAGCATATGAGTGGGCAGGATTCGGTGAGATCGGCTGCCGTGGGGCTCTCGGATTGGAGCGACAAGCGGCGCGGGGGGCGTTTGCGGCTGGTCGTGCGGGCCGGCGCGCTGGCCTTTGCCGGCGCGGTCGTGCTGTTTGCCGCCGGATTCGCCTGGTTTGCCAGCCATGTCAGCCATCTGGCCACGCCGGCGAACCCGCAAAGGGCGGATGCCATCATCGTGCTTACCGGCGGCACTGCGCGCCTCGACGCGGCGATGGAACTTCTGGAGACGGGCAAGGGGCAGCGCCTGCTCATCAGCGGCGTCCACCCTTCGGCCACCAAGCGGCAGCTGCGGATCGCTACCGGCAGCGACAAGAACCTGTTTTCGTGCTGCGTCGACATCGACTATGCCGCGCTCGACACCATCGGCAATGCCGAGGAAAGCGCGAAATGGGTGGAGCGCCATGCCTATGGCAGCGTCATCCTCGTCACCAACAACTACCACATGCCGCGCAGCCTGCTGGAGATGGGCCGCCTGCTCGGCCATGCGCGGCTGGAGCCCTATCCGGTGGTCAACTCCAACCTCGAATACGGCGGCTGGCTGACCAAGCCGGCGGCCCTGCGGGTGCTGTTCACGGAATACAACAAGTACCTGCTGGCGCTGGCGCGCGGCGTCGTGCCGGTGCGCCCGACCGCAGACGGCATTTCCTTCGCCACCGCAAGCAGCCGCTGATTTCGCTGGTTACGACTACCCCTCGGGCAGGTCAGCTGCCGAGGGCGGCTTCGATCAGCCGCTTGGCGTCGGGGCTCGCCCATTCGGCCGGGCCGTTCATGTGGCCGATCAGGCAGCCTTCGCCGTCGATCAGCATGGTTGCCGGCAGGCCGAGCGCGAGCCCCCGCGTCTTCAGGTCGTTGAACACGCCCATCGAGGCGTCGCGGTAGTGGCCGAGCGCCGTGACGCCGGTTTCCTCGAGGAACTTTTTCGGCTTGGTGTCATCGCCGGTGTCGACATTGACGGCCACGACCTCGAAGCGGTCGCCGCCCATTTCCTTCTGCAGCGTATCGAGCGCCGGCATCTCGGCGCGGCAGGGCGCGCACCAGGTCGCCCACAGGTTGAGCAGCACCGTCTTGGCCGTACCCGCCTGGCCGTTGAGGTCGGCGATGGTCATCGGCTTGCCGTCCGGCCCGTTGAAGCTCAGGCGCTTCAGCGATTGCGGCGGATCGGCGGGCAGCAGCGCCGCCACGTCGCCGGTGGCCGATGCGGCGACCGCCTTGGCCCGGTCGGCCTTGGCGGCGCAAGCCTTGTCGTCGGGGCTGTCGGCGGCGGCCAGCTGGTTGCCGGGTGTGTTGCCAGAACCGGCTTCCCTGACATATACCGCGACCGCGCCGGCCAGCACGCCAGCCAGCAGGGCGACGACGATGAGGCGCGGGGCCGGGAAGAGTTTTCTGTTTTCTGCCATTTCAAGAACCACTCTGCGAAACGGGTTATAGCGATGAGCGACACAAAGGCCAGCAACCAGATGTGGGGTGGACGTTTTGCCTCGGGCCCGGCCGCGATCATGGAGGCGATCAACGCCTCCATCGGTTTCGACAAGAAGCTGTATGCACAGGATATCCGCGGCTCGCTCGCCCACAGCGCCATGCTGGCGCAAACGGGCATTATTTCGGCGGCGGATCAAGAAAAAATCGCTCACGGCCTGAACACGATTTTGCAAGAGATCGAGGCCGGCAAGTTCGTCTTCTCCAACAAGCTCGAAGACATCCACATGAACATCGAGGCGCGGCTGGCCGAACTCATCGGTCCGGCGGCGGGGCGCCTGCACACCGCGCGCTCGCGCAACGACCAGGTGGCGGTCGATTTCCGGCTGTGGGTCAAGGACGAGCTGTTCCGCGTCGCCGAGGCGCTGAAGGGGCTGATCGCCGCCTTCCTCGAGCGCGCCGAGGAGCACGCGGCCACCGTGATGCCCGGCTTCACCCATATGCAGGCGGCGCAGCCGGTCACTTTCGGCCATCATTGCCTGGCGTATGTCGAGATGTTTTCGCGCGACCTGTCGCGCGTGCGCGACGCGATCGAGCGCATGGACGAAAGCCCGCTCGGCGCCGCCGCCCTTGCCGGCACCGGCTTTGCCATCGACCGGCACATGACCGCGAAGGCACTCGGCTTCCGCGAGCCGACGCGCAATTCGCTGGACAGCGTTTCCGACCGCGATTTCGCGCTGGAGTTCCTGTCGATCGCCGCGATCTCGGCCACCCACCTGTCGCGGCTGGCGGAGGAGATCGTCATCTGGTCGACGCCGCAATTCGGCTTCGTGCGGCTGTCGGACTCCTTCTCCACCGGCTCCTCGATCATGCCGCAGAAGAAGAACCCGGATGCCGCCGAACTGGTGCGCGCCAAGACCGGCCGCATCAACGGCCATCTGGTGGCGCTCTTGACCGTAATGAAGGGCCTGCCGCTGACCTATTCCAAGGACATGCAGGAAGACAAGGAAGCGGTGTTCGACGCGGCCGAGACGCTCGACCTGGCGCTGGCGGCGATGACCGGCATGGTGCGCGACCTCGCGGTCAACGTCGGGGCGATGAAGAAGGCGGCGGGCGCGGGCTATTCGACGGCCACCGACCTGGCCGACTGGCTGGTGCGCACGCTTTCGCTGCCGTTCCGCGAGGCGCACCACGTCACCGGTCGTGCGGTAGCACTGGCGGAATCGCGCAAGGTCGGGTTGGAAAAGCTGTCGCTGGCCGAATTGCAGTCGATCCATCCGGGCATCACCGACGGCGTCTTCTCGGTGCTCTCGGTGCAAAGCTCGGTCAAAAGCCGCACGTCCTTCGGCGGCACGGCGCCGGCGGAAGTGCGCAAGCAGATACGCTATTGGAAGAAGCGGCTGGCCAAGGCCTGATGGCGGGGTGCAATGCACCGCAAATTGGGCTAGAAGCGGCTTCACGGAATTTGTCAGGTGGATCGATGACCGCAAGCAGGATGATGGTGACGCTCACGCTTCTGGCGGCGCTGGCGACGGTCGTCGGCTGCGGACGCAAAGCCCCGCTCGACACGCCCTACGAGGCTGCCGTGCAGGCGCGCAAGGACGCCGAGAAGGCCAACAAGCCGGTGCTGCCGGAGCCGCAGAAACCGAACTCCGACAAGCCTTTTGTCCTCGATCCGCTTATCTGAGCTGTCGGGTCTCGTTGAAACGTTCGATACCGCGCTCGTTCGCGAGCGCCTGATTTTCCGGAAGCGCCTGTCATGAACCATTTCGACTACCGCGACGGCGTGCTCTTTGCCGAGGACGTGGCGATCCCCGATATTGCGGCCAAGGTCGGCACGCCCTTCTATTGCTATTCGACGGCGACGCTCACTCGCCATTTCCGGGTGTTCTCGGAAGCGTTTGAGGGACTCGACACGCTGGTGTGCTACGCCATGAAGGCGAACTCCAACCAGGCGGTGCTGAAGACGCTGGCGCGGCTTGGCGCCGGAGCCGACGTCGTCTCGGAAGGCGAGTTGCGGCGCGCTCTGGCCGCAGGCATTCCTGCCGCCAAGATCCTGTTTTCCGGGGTCGGCAAGACGGCGCGCGAAATGGATTTCGCGCTGGAAGCCGGCATCCTGTGCTTCAACGTCGAGTCCGAGCCGGAGCTCGAACTGCTTTCGGCGCGCGCCGTGGCGCTCGGCAAGACGGCCCCGGTGTCGCTGCGCATCAATCCCGATGTCGATGCGAGGACGCACAAGAAGATCTCCACCGGCAAGGCCGAGAACAAGTTCGGCATCGCCTGGCAGCGTGCGCGCGCGGTCTATGCGCGCGCGGCGGAATTGCCCGGCATCAAGGTGACGGGCATCGATACCCATATCGGCAGCCAGATCACCGACCTGCAGCCGTTCGACGATGCCTTTTCGCTGCTGGTCGACCTGGTCGGGCAGTTGCGCGCCGACGGCCATGCCATCGACCATGTCGACCTCGGCGGCGGCCTCGGCATTCCCTACCGCCTCGACAACGATCCGCCGCCATTGCCGGATGCCTATGCGGCGATCGTGAAGAAGCATGTCGCGCCGCTGGGCGTGACGACGATGTTCGAGCCGGGGCGCATGATCGTCGGCAATGCCGGCATCCTCGTCTCCGAGGTGATCTACCTGAAGGAAGGCGCGGCGAAGAATTTCCTCATCGTCGATGCGGCGATGAACGACCTGATCCGACCGACGCTCTACGAGGCCTTCCACGACATCCGCCCGGTCGTGCAGGCGCCGGCCGCTGCGCCGCGCATGAAGGTGGACGTGGTCGGGCAGGTTTGCGAGACCGGTGATTTCCTCGGCCTCGACCGCGACCTGCCGAAGCTGAAGGCCGGCGACCTGATCGCGGTCGGCACTGCCGGCGCCTATGGCGCCGTGCAGGCCGGCACCTACAACACCCGGCTCCTGGTGCCGGAAGTGCTGGTCGACGGCGACCGCTTCCACGTCGTGCGCGAGCGCCAGAGCTACGACGATCTGATCGGGCTGGATTCCGTGCCGGACTGGCTGGCGTAAAAAGGAGGCCCGGAACACGTCCGGGCCCCAAGGGCGTCATTCTCCCGGGGAGGAAGCCACGCCGAACTGTCCTACGGCACCACTTCGCCGTGCTGGCTGATGTCGAGGCCCTCGATCTCCTCCTGCTTGCTGGGCCGCAGGCCGCCGAGCGCCAGCTTGACAACCTGCAGGATCACGAAGGTCGCGATGCCGGTCCAGACGATGGTGAAGACGATGCCGTAAAGCTGGGTGACGACGGAGGCGTTTTGCCCGAGGCTGTTGATCGCCGGGTCGGCGAACACGCCGGTCAGCAGCGCGCCGACGATGCCGCCGACGCCATGGACGCCGAAGGCGTCGAGCGAATCGTCGTAGCCCAGCGCGTGCTTGAGCTTCACCGCCCCGAAATAGCAGACGACGCCGGCAGCGAGGCCGATGAAGAAGGCGCCGGCCGGGTTGACGAAGCCGGCCGCCGGCGTCACCGCGACGAGGCCGCCGACCGCGCCCGAGACGATGCCGAGCACGCTCGGCTTCCTCGCCACGATCCATTCGGCGAACATCCAGGTGAGCGCCGCCGCCGCGGCCGCAACCTGCGTGTTGAGTATGGCGGCCCCGGCGAGCCCGTCGGCGGCGAGCTCGGAACCGGCGTTGAAGCCGAACCAGCCGACCCACAGCAGGGCCGCGCCGATCACCGAGTAGACGAGGTTGTGCGGAGCCATGTTGGTGGTGCCGTAGCCCTCCCGCTTGCCCAGCACCAGCGCGCAGACGAGACCGGCGACGCCGGCATTGATGTGGACGACCGTGCCGCCGGCGAAGTCGAGCACGCCGGCCGAGGCGAGGAAGCCGCCGCCCCATACCCAGTGCGCGATCGGCGCGTAGACGACGAGCAGCCACAGCGCGGTGAACAAAAGCAGCGCTGAAAACTTCATGCGTTCGGCAAAGGCGCCGCAGATCAGCGCCGGGGTGATGATGGCGAAGGTCATCTGGAAGGTCGAGAAGACGAATTCGGGGATGTTGGCCACGCCCGGCGCCCATAGCGTCGACACGGTGATGCCCTGGTGGAACAGCTTGGAGAAGCCGCCGATCCAGGCATTGACCGCGCCGCCGTCCGAGAAGGCGAGCGAATAGCCGAGCGCGAACCACAGGACGGTGACCAGGCAGCAGATGGCGAAGCTTTGCATGACGGTCGCCAGCCCGTTCTTCTTGCGCACCATGCCGCCGTAGAACAGGGCGAGCCCCGGAATGGTCATCATCAGCACCAGCGCGGTGGCCGTCAGCATCCAGGCGGTATTGCCGGTGTCGAGCGCCGCCGTCGTCTGGGCATGGGCACCGGTGGGCACGGCCAGGGCAAGGATCGCCAGGACGGATCGGGCCGTCCGGCGCGGTGGGCTGGAAAGGGCAGGGGCAGTCATTGGCTTCTCCATGGGCATGGCTTGGCAGGGCAAGCGCGTCGCTGTCTGTCTCGCCGGGTCGGGAGAGACGGGAGCGACATCCACGGAATCAAGTGCCGTGCCAATCGCACGGAACGGTAGTCAAGCCTTTGTAAAGGCGACGTTTTTCGCCGGCCGGCAGGCCGACGTATGGAAAGCCCGCTCGCAGCGAATGATTAAAATATGAGCACTGTGCGAAAAATGCCTATTCGGTAGGCGGCCGGCGCAGGCGGATAAGGCCTTCCTGCGCGACCGAGGCGATCAGCGTGCCGTCTCGCGCGAACAGCGCGCCGCGGCTGAAGCCGCGCGAGCCGGACGTGGAGGGGCTGTCCTGCGTATAGAGCAGCCAGTCGTCGAGCGCGTGCTGGCGGTGGAACCACATGGCGTGGTCGAGGCTCGCCGCCTGGATGTCGGGATCGAACAGCCCGCGCCCGTGCGCGAAGGTCGAGGTGTCGAGCAGCGTCATGTCCGACAGATAGGCGAGCAGCACCGATTGCAGCGAGCGGTCCTCGGGAACCGGGCCGGTCAGCCGGATCCAGACATTCTGCCTGGGGGGCAGCTTGTCGCGGCTCTCATAATGGCGCGTGTTGACCGGCTTCAGTTCCAGCGGCCGCTCCCGCGCCCAGAAGCGGCGGATCGCCTCCGGCACATGGGACGCCCTTTCCAGCAATTCGCGCTGGTTCTGCAATTCCTCCGGCGGCGGCACGTCGAGCGGCATCGGAAACTGGTGCTCGAGGCCCTTTTCGTCGACCTGGAACGAGGCCTCGAGCGAAAAGATGGCCGCGCCGTGCTGGATGGCGACCACGCGGCGGGTGGTGAAGGAGCCACCATCGCGGATGCGGTCGACCTCGTAGACGATCGGCACCCTGATGTCGCCGGGGCGCATGAAATAGCCATGCAGCGAGTGGACGTGGCGGTCGGCCGTCACCGTGCGCTGGGCGGCGACCAGCGCCTGGGCTATGGTCTGGCCGCCGAAAACGCGCTGCCAGTTCACCTGCGGGCTGCGACCACGATACAGGTTGTGTTCCAGCTTCTCCAAGTCGAGAATGCCAAGAAGCTGGTCCATGGCCGTCGTCATGTTTTCGCGCCTTTGCGTGGGTAGGATGCGTCGGTTTCGGCCAGGAATGAAGGCCAGTCAAGGCAGGATGCGCGGGCATTGCCCGCAACGGAAGGTTCGGACATGGCGGCAGGCAAGACGGATAGCAAGAAAGCGGCCCTCGACGTGCTGGTGGCCGGCGCCGGCTATGTCGGTCTGTCCGCCGCCGTCGCCATCAAGCAGGCCCGCCCGAGCCTCGGCGTCGCGATGGTGGATGCGGCCCCGCCCGGCGTCTGGCAGAAGGATGGCCGTGCCTCGGCCATCGCCGCCGCCGCGCGGCGCATGCTGGAGCGGCTCGACGCCTGGGAAGAGATAGAGCCGAAGGCGCAGGCGATCACCGAGATGATCATCACCGATTCCCGCACCTCCGATCCGGTGCGGCCGGTGCTGCTCACCTTCGACGGCGAAGTCGCGCCGGGTGAACCCTTCGCCCACATGGTCGCCAACCACGACCTCAACGGCGCGCTGCGCCGGCGCGCCGGCGAGCTCGGCATCGATATCATCGAAGGCGTCGGCGTCAGCGCCTTCGATGTTACCGGCGGCGGCGTCACCGTTCATCTTGCCGATGGCGCGACGGTTGCCGCGCGGCTGCTGGTCGCCGCCGACGGGGTCAAGTCGAAGCTGCGCGACATGGCCGGCATCAAGACGGTGACGTGGGAATACGGCCAATCGGGCATCGTCTGCACGGTCGGGCACGAGCGCCCGCACCACGGCCGCGCCGAGGAACATTTCCTGCCGGCGGGTCCGTTCGCCACCCTGCCGCTCGCTCCTGACGAGCACGGCCGCAACCGTTCCTCGATCGTGTGGGTGGAGCGCACGGCGGATGCCGACAGGCTGGTTGCCGGCGACGAACTGGTGTTCGAGACCGAACTGGAGCAGCGCTTCAGCCTGAAGCTGGGCGAAATCCGCGTCGAGACCAAGCCGCGCGCCTGGCCGCTCGGCCTGACGCTGGCGCGGGCTTTCGTCGCGCCGCGCATCGCGCTGGCGGGCGATGCCGCGCACGGAATCCATCCGATCGCCGGGCAGGGGCTCAACCTCGGGCTCAAGGACGTGGCGGCGCTGGCCGAGGTCGTCGTCGAAGCCGACCGGCTCGGCCAGGATATCGGTGCGCTCGACGTGCTGGAGCGCTACCAGCAGTGGCGGCGCTTCGACACGGTGCAGATGGGCGTCACCACGGATGTCCTGAACCGGCTGTTTTCCAACGATGTCGGGCCACTGCGGGCGGTGCGCGATCTCGGCCTCGGCCTGGTCCAGCGCATGCCCAGCCTGAAGGATTTCTTCATCCGCCAGGCCTCCGGCCTGTCGCGCGGCACGCCCCGCCTGCTCAAGGGTGAGCCGATCTGACCGTTTCTCCCATCCATCCTTTCGACTGTCTGCATCCAGGGTTTCCGCATGTCTCTTGAATCCGTCCGCGCCTTTTTCGCAACTCATGCTCCGGACATCGAGGTTCTGGTCACCGAGGCCAGTTCGGCGACGGTGGCGCTGGCGGCCGAGGCGCATGGCGTGGAGCCGGCGCAGATCGCCAAGACCATCTGCCTGCGCGCGGGCGAGGCGACCATGCTGGTGGTGGCGGGCGGTACGTCGCGCCTCGACAACCGCAAGTTTCGCGACCGTTTCGGCGCCAAGGCCCGCATGCTCGACGCCGACGAGGTGGTGGCTGCGACCAGCCATCCGGTCGGCGGCGTGTGCCCGTTCGGATTGCCAGCGCCGCTGCCGGTCTATTGCGACGTGTCGCTGCGGGCGTTCGACGAAGTCGTGCCGGCGGCCGGCGCCACCAACGCCGCGGTGCGGCTCGATCCGGCCCGGATGGTGCAACTGGCCGGGGCGGAGTGGGTCGATGTGTGCCGCGAACCGGAACCGGTTGCCTGAGGCCGGACCGAGGCTATCGGCGGCTTCATTGATCTGGCGCAAAGACGGCGGTGGGATTCGGGCGGCCTCGATCCTATAGTGGGTGCGAGCGCCGACACTGCTGGATTTTAACCCAAGGAGAAGATCATGAACCGTCATGCCACCGCCGTCTGGAAGGGAACGCTCACCGAGGGTTCCGGCACGCTCGATGTCCAAAGCGGCGCTTTTTCCAAGCAGCCCTACTCGTTCAAGGGCCGTTTCCAGGATGAGAGCGGCAAGTCCGGCACCAATCCGGAAGAGCTGATCGCGGCGGCGCATGCCGGCTGCTTTGCCATGCAGCTTTCGCATTTCCTGGCCGAGAACGGCACGCCGGCGAGCGAACTCAATGCCGAGGCGGTGGTCACCTACGGCCCGGCGGCGGGCGGCGGTTTCGAGATCACC
Organism: Aquamicrobium soli; assembly: GCF_042646345.1. Lineage (NCBI taxonomy): Bacteria > Pseudomonadati > Pseudomonadota > Alphaproteobacteria > Hyphomicrobiales > Phyllobacteriaceae > Aquamicrobium > Aquamicrobium soli. Next base: position 661,157 of record NZ_JBHRTK010000012.1, read on the forward strand.
GAGAGCGCGCTGAAGCTGACCGGCAAGGTGCCCGGCATCGACCAGGCGAAGTTCAAGGAACTGGCCGACAAGGCCAAGGCCGGCTGCCCGGTTTCCAAGGCGCTCGGCGCCATCAAGGTGACGCTGGACGCCAAGCTGGCGTAAGCCCACCTGCTTCGGCTGGCCACGGCCAGCGCCGGAGTAGGCGTGTGTATGCTTTTCCTCTACCTCGACCGTCGCTTACCCCCACCCCTCGCCCTCCCCACAAGGGGGAGGGGCTTTTGGCGGCGTGCACCGATTCCCTTCCCGGAGGGCAGGGGGTGGGGTATGTGGCCATATACGACAGCTCTTGCGGCTGGGAGCGGGTTCCTCAGGCGCCCAAATCGTTCAGGCGGGCCGTCAGGCTTGCCACCTGTTCTTCCAGCACGGCGATGCGGGCTTCGAGCTCGGCGACGGCGGTCGATGCGGGCGCAGCGGAAGCGCTCGCCGGCACGAAGCTCGATGCCTCGACGTCGCCGCATAGCAGATGCGCGTAGCGGTCCTCGCGCTGGCCGGGGCCGCGGCCGATTTCCTTGACCAGCGCCGGCCGCTTGCCGATCAGCATGTCGAGTTCGTCCTTGAGGGCCTCGACCGACTGGAACCGCGCCATGCGTTCGGACCGGGACAGGAGTTCATAGGCCGTCTGCGGCCCGCGCAAAAGCAGCAGGCCGAGGAGGGCGGTCTGCGGCGTGGTCAGCGAAAAGCGCTGGGCGGCGAGATGCTCGTAGCGCTCGACGCGCGAGCCGAACACCTGGCGCACCAGTTCCTTCTGTTCCAGCGTTTTCAGCGCGTGATGGATCTCACCCTGCTCCAGCGCCATCACCGGCTCGCGTGCCGTCTTCTGGTTGGCGGCGGCCTGCGCGGCGTTGAGGGTGAGCGGATAGACGTCCGGCGTCAGCAGCTTCTTCTCGATGAGACAGCCAAGAATGCGCGCCTCGGTGGGGGTGAGGATGGGCAGGTCGTTGTCGGCCATGCGCCTGCTACACCCTCCGTTCCACCATCATCTTCTTGATCTCGGCGATCGCCTTGGCTGGGTTCAGGCCCTTGGGGCAGGTCTGCGCACAATTCATGATGGTGTGGCAGCGGTAGAGGCGGAAGGGGTCTTCCAAGTTGTCGAGCCGTTCGCCGGTTGCTTCGTCCCGGGAGTCGATCAGCCAGCGATAGGCCTGCAGCAGCGTCGCCGGGCCGAGATAGCGGTCGCCGTTCCACCAGTAGCTCGGGCACGAGGTCGAGCAGCAGGCGCACAGGATGCATTCGTAGAGGCCGTCGAGCTTTTCGCGGTCCTCGTGGCTTTGCAGCCATTCCTTGGCCGGCTCCGGTGACACGGTGTGCAGCCAGGGTTCGATCGAGGCGTGCTGGGCGTAGAAATTGGTGAGGTCCGGCACAAGGTCCTTGACCACCGGCATGTGCGGCAGCGGATAGATCTTGACCGCGCCGGAAATCTCGTCGGCGCCCTTGGTGCAGGCCAGCGTGTTGGAGCCGTCGATGTTCATGGCGCAGGAGCCGCAGATGCCTTCGCGGCAGGAGCGGCGCAGCGTCAGCGTCGGGTCGATCCTGTTCTTGATGTAGAGCAGCGCGTCGAGCACCATCGGCCCGCAATTGTCCATGTCGACGAAATAGGTGTCGATGCGTGGATTGGCGTCATCGTCCGGTGACCAGCGATAGATGCGATACTCGCGCAGGTTGGTCGCGCCTTCCGGCTTCGGCCAGGTCTTGCCCTCGGTGAGTTGCGAGTTCTTGGGGAGTGCTAGTTCGACCATGTTCTTACGCCTGTATTTGTCGCCCGTTGCGTGGGTCCCGGTTCAAGGAACGTAGCCCAGTCCGGTGAAGTCTTTCTCGTAAATCTCGTAGACCAAGGCGCGCGTCCGCTCGTCATGGACGGCGCCCGACGGATGCGATGGATTGGTCCGGGGAATGGGCAGGATATCGTCAAGCTTTTCCTGCGGGACGCCCAACCGGATGAGCAATGCCGGCAGTTCTTCCGACAGCGTCTCTAGCCGCAGCACGTGGTCGTAGCGGATACTGTCCAGGAAGATCAGGTCGGCCTGAGGCACGAAGTGCACGTCGAAGCCGGTTCCGCTGCTGCGCAGGCCATGCATGAAATCGGCAAAGGAAATGCGCCTGCGGATGGCGTTGCGCTGGGCTTGCTTGCGGTCGCGGCCCGAAGCCAGCGCCAGGTACTTCGAAAGACCGCCGGCGAGGTAGGGGCCCTTCGCGTGCCATTTGGCGTATTTGCGCAGGTCGTAGTTGTAGATCGACAAAGCCCTCTCATAGGGATGCCGCACGACCGTGAACCAGAGATAGTCGCTGTGGGCCTGGTGGAACCCGGCCGCATCCTGCCTGGAAACCTCGTAGGAAACGAGTTCGCGCCCGCGTTGCAGGCTTTGGGGGCCGGCGTAGCGGACAGGGCCGTCCGGCATCGCGCCGGCCCTGTTCCTGTCGAGGTCGTGGATGCCCGCGATGACCGCCTTCAGGGTGGACGATCCGCATTTGGTCACCGGCGCGTAGACGAACCGGAAGCGTTCCGAAACCACCGGCCGGAAGGAGCTGGCGGTCTCGGTACCCTCTCTGCGGTTCGGGCGGCCGACCATCGTGTCAGTACACTCGCGCCTTGGGCGCGATCTTGGCCCGGCTGATGCCGCCTTCGGCCTCGCTCAGCAGCGGCTCGGTGTGGACCGGCCGGTAGTCGAGCGTGACCTTGCCGTCCTCGCTGACATGCGCCAGCGTGTGCTTGCGCCAGTTGGCGTCGTCGCGGTCGGCGAAGTCCTCGCGGGCGTGCGCGCCGCGGCTTTCCTTGCGCGCCTCCGCCCCGTAGACGGTGGCGATGGCGTTGGTCATCAGGTTCTCCAGCTCCAGCGTCTCCACCAGATCGGAGTTCCAGATCATCGAGCGGTCGAACACCTTGATGTCCTTCAGCTCGCCCCAGATTTCCGAAATGCGCCTGCAGCCTGCTTCCAGCGATTCCTGGGTGCGGAAGACGGCGGCGTCTTCCTGCATGGCGCGCTGCATCCGCTCGCGGATGACGGCGGTCGGCGTCGAGCCGTTGGCGTGGCGCAGGCGGTCGAAGCGGTCCATGATCCGGTCCGCCGCCGCCACGTTGAGGCTGGGGACGGCAGCCGCCTTGTCCACCACCTCGCCGGCCCTGATGGCGGCGGCGCGGCCGAACACGACGAGGTCGATCAGCGAGTTGGAGCCGAGGCGGTTGGCGCCATGCACGGAGGCGCAGCCGGCCTCGCCCACCGCCATCAGGCCGGGCGATACGCGGTCCGGGTCCGTCGCGGTCGGGTTCAGCACCTCGCCCCAGTAGTTGGTCGGCACGCCGCCCATATTGTAGTGGACGGTCGGCAGCACCGGGATCGGCTCCTTGGTCAGGTCGACGCCGGCGAAGATGCGCGCCGATTCCGAGATACCGGGCAGCCGCTCGTGCAGCACCGCCGGGTCGAGGTGGTCGAGGTGCAGGAAGATGTGGTCCTTGTTCTTGCCGACGCCGCGGCCTTCGCGGATTTCCAGCGTCATGCAGCGTGAGACCACGTCGCGGGAAGCAAGGTCCTTGGCCGAAGGCGCATAGCGCTCCATGAAGCGCTCGCCCTCGGAATTGACCAGGTAGCCGCCTTCGCCGCGCGCGCCCTCGGTGATGAGACAGCCGGCGCCGTAGATGCCGGTCGGGTGGAACTGGACGAATTCCATGTCCTGGAGCGGCAGGCCAGCGCGCGCCGCCATGCCGCCGCCGTCGCCGGTGCAGGTGTGGGCGGAGGTGGCGGAGAAATAGGCGCGGCCATAGCCGCCGGTCGCCAGCACCACCATCTTCGCCGAGAAGCGGTGGATGGTGCCGTCGTCGAGGTTCCAGGCGATGACGCCGGTGCAGGTGCCGTCGTCCTCCATGATCAGGTCGAGCGCGAAATACTCGATGAAGAACTGTGCCTTGTGCTTCAGCGATTGGCCGTAGAGCGTGTGCAGGATGGCGTGGCCGGTGCGGTCGGCGGCCGCGCAGGTGCGCTGCACGGGCGGGCCGTCGCCGAAGTTCATCATGTGGCCGCCGAACGGGCGCTGGTAGATCTTTCCTTCCTCGGTGCGCGAGAAGGGCACGCCGTAGTGCTCGAGTTCGTAGACGGCGGCCGGCGCCTGTCGCACCAGATATTCCATGGCGTCCATGTCGCCCAGCCAGTCCGACCCCTTGACGGTGTCGTACATGTGCCACTGCCAGTTGTCGGGGCCCATGTTGGAGAGCGAGGCGGCAATGCCGCCCTGCGCCGCAACGGTGTGCGAGCGGGTCGGGAAAACCTTGGTGATGCAGGCGGTCTTCAGCCCCTGCTCGGCCATGCCGAGCGTGGCGCGCAAGCCGGCGCCGCCGGCGCCGACGACGACGACGTCGAACTTATGGTCGACATAGGTGTAGGCGGAAGCGCCGCCCGTGCTTCTTGCGTCCTTGGCCAAGACTCAGCCTCCGAATGACAGCTTGGCGAGGGCAAAAACCGAGACGACGCCGACCGCTATGGTGAAGAAAGTGTTGAGCATCAACAGCGTGAGCTTGGCGCCCTCGCCGTGAACGTAATCCTCGATGATGACCTGCATGCCGAGCCGCATGTGAACCAGCCCCGCCACCAGCATGGTGGCGAAGACCAGCGCCACCAGCGGATGGGCGAGGGCGGAGCGCACGGCGGCGTAGTCGGCCCCGTTCATGCAGACGAGGAAGCCGACGAAGAACAGCGTCAGCGGCACCAGCGCGACCCCGGTCAGCCGCTGCCGCCAGAAGACGCCGGTGCCCTCGCGGGCGGAGCCCAGGCCGCGCACCCTGGCGAGCGGCGTGCGCATGTCGGTGTGGTTGGCGCTCATGATCAGGCTCCCCGTGCGTAGTAGCCGACGACCCAGATCAGCAGGGTCAGCACCACCGAGGCGATGATGTTCGCCCAGGCGATCTTCGAGGCGGTGTGCTTTTCCATGGCCGCAGCCGTGTCCCAGACGAAGTGGCGGATGCCGCCGAGCATGTGGTGCACCAGCGCCCAGGTGTAGCCGAACAGGATCAGCCGGCCGATCCACGAGCCGAAGATGCCGTTGACGAAATCGAAATAGGCCTGCGGGCCGGCCGCGGCCGTCAACCACCAGGCGACGAGCAGCGTGCCGACATAAAGCGCCCCGCCGGTGACGCGATGCAGGATCGACATCGTCATGGTGACGGGCCACCGGTAGACGGTCATGTGCGGTGAAAGCGGGCGCGGCTTTGCTGCGCGGGTGGCTGGTGATTGGCTCATGGCTCCCCCAATACGGTATCCTTGGGGCCTCAATCGGAAAACGGCATTGCCGCTCCCGTATGCGACTTCGGATAGCCGGTTTCTAAAACTCTTTTTGCAGCGCGTCAAAGCCGGAAAGCTCTTTCCGGCTAGGAATTTAGCTCACCGCCGGCACCTCATGGTGCTTCAATCGATTGAGACGCCGGGGTGATCGCTGCATTGCGGTAAGATCATGAGCGCTGCCGAATCATCGGGTGCAGGTCAGCGGCGTGTGGCCACTGCGCATCACCAGCGCCTCGCGCCCGTCAAGGACGATGGCGTCCCGCGCCTCGCCGTAGCGGCTCTTCTGGTTGGCCGGCGAGGCCGGCAGGTCCTCCTCGACGCCGTTCGGGCCAAGCAGGCGTATCGAGGAGCCTACATTGCGGATCGTTATCGAGCCGCCGTTGTCGCAGGCGTAGTTGGCGATGGGCGGTTGCGGCGTGCCGTCGCCGGCCAAGGTGGGCGATGTGCCTGCCACGGGCGATTTTGCCGGCGTCGAGGTGCAGGCGCCGACGAGGACGAGCGGCCATAAAAGCAGGGCCGCCCGGAAGCTCCGGCTGGCCATTTTCGCAGTCTTCGTCGCTCGGGGCCGTCGTTGCGGGCGCAGGTCCATCCCGAAACCTAGACTTTTTGCGGCCCTCACATCAAGGGAGGGCGTCGGCGCCTGTGGACAGACGGGCTGCACGCCCTGTCGCGGGCCGGCTGATGCCGGCTGCCGTTAACCATGTTTTCGCTTCGCGTCGAGTGGCGGCCGGTTGCCTCTTAACAATGGTTAATAAACGGTTAATCCTGTCGAATCGAGGGGACGCGCCTCTCGACGAAGGAGAATGCAGATGCGTCTGAACGCAGGTCTTTCCCGGAAATGCCTCGGCGCGCTCGCGGTGGCTGCGGTGGCGCTGGCCTGTGCCGCGCCCGCCTCGGCCGGGACGCGCCATCATGACCATGTCTATGCCGATTCGTTCGGCAACCTCGTCATCGACAGCGCCGCCGGATACAAGCGCATCCTTGTCGGCCAGGGCAGGCTGGCCAAGAAGCTGTCGGCCTACACCGGCTCTGGTCAGCCGCGTGTCGTCTATGCCGACGAATACGGCCATCCGGATTGCTACCGCCCGCCGGTGTTCGTGAAGGGCCGCAGCTACATGTACGGGCTGTCCGACGGGGAAATGCCGGAACTCAGCCCCTGCCGGTAAGCGGCAGGTCGCCGGCGTCCGGTGCCACGGCGAGGCGCACGCAGTCGCGGCCGTCTTTCTTGGCGTCGTAGAGAGCCTGGTCGGCGCGCCGCATCAGGCTGTCGAAATCGCCCTCGGGGCGCAGTTCGGCGACGCCGAAGCTCGCGGTGCAGCGGCGGCCGGCGGGCAGGCCGACGATCGGCAGGGCGCTGAAGGCGGCACGGGTGCCCTCGGCCAGCAAGCGCGCCGCCGCAAGGTTCGAGCCGGAAAGAAGGATGGCGAATTCCTCGCCGCCGATGCGTCCGGCGATGTGGCTGTCGCTCGCGGTTTCGTGCAGCAGGCCGGCGAAGACCTTGATGACGTGGTCGCCGCAGGCGTGGCCGAAACCATCGTTGATCGTCTTGAAATGGTCGAGGTCGGCGATGACCAGCGACACCGGGACGCCGTGCCGGACGGCGCTGCGCAGCGCGTCCCGTGCGTGATATTCGAAACCGCGCCGGTTCATCAGCCCCGACAGCGCATCGGTTTCGGACTTGTTGGTCGCATCGGCAAGCACGTCGCGCACGATCATGACCAGCAGGAGCAGGGCGATGGCGACGAGGAACACGGCCCCGAGCGCCTGCGATACCGACGCGTAGCTGCTCTCGACATAGGCTTGCGGGCTGGCGCCCCAGCCGCCGAGCGCCTGGGCGATGAACGGCTTTGCCGCGAATTGCAGGCCGGTTGCGGCGAGCAGGGCCATGAGCAGGCTGTCCAGATGCTGGCGCTTGAGCGGCGAGGACCGGATGATGCCGATCGCCAGGAAGGTCATCAGCGCGTAGGGCAGCTGGTAGGCCATCATCCGCGCCAGCGAATGGCGCGGCAAGTCCTGCACCAGCGAGACGACGACGGTTGCGGCGATGAAAAGGCCGAGCATCAGGCGCCAGGGCGGGGCGACATCGTATTTGTGGGCGATGGCGACGTTGAAGGCCACGATGCCGGCAAGCATGACGGCGAAGGCCACGACTACGACCGGGATCGCGTTCGAGAAGGCAGGAATGCTGAATTCGATGATGAAATAGGCCGCACCGAGCAGATAGCCCACGGCCATCCAGCGCGCCGAAACGCGCCGCACGTCGTAGACCGCGATGGTCATGAAGGCCGCAGCCAGAAGGCCGGCGACCGCCATGTTGATCGCTAGGATGAATGCTGCGCCGGTCATCGAGTGTTCCGCCCTCGATCCAGAAAACCACCGATGAGCGAAAAAGGCGTTAACGGCAGCCCGTTTCAGGGGCGTCGGCGCCGGTTCTATTCGTTGCCGTTGGTGCTGCCGCGAAAGGGCATTTCGGGCCTCAGATAGGAGATTCGCACGCTGTCGCGCCCGTTCTGCTTGGCCTTGTAGAGCGCTTCGTCGGCCCTCTCCATCAACGGGGCCAGAGGTTCTTGCCCGCTGCGCGCGGCGACGCCGAAGCTGGCGGTCATCCTGGTGCCGGGGGAAAGGCCGTCCGTGTTGCCGGTGGAAAACAGGGTGCGGACCGTTTCGGCAAACAGGCGGGCAGCGCCGAGGTCGGCAAGCGGCAGGATGACGGCGAATTCCTCGCCGCCGATGCGCCCGGCAACGCCGCGCGCGCCCGCGACCAGGCGAATCTTGGTGGCGAAGTCGACGATGACGCGGTCGCCGGCGGCATGGCCGTGCCTGTCGTTGACCGCCTTGAAGTGGTCGAGGTCGGCCAGCACCAGCGCCACCGGCAGGTTGTTGTGGGCCGAGCGCTCGAGCAGCGCGGCGGCCCGCTCCTCGAAGCCGCGCCGGTTCAGGAGCCCCGACAGCGGGTCGGTGTCGGACTGGGCCTTCAGCCTGCCCATCATGTCGGTCACCGTTGCCGTGAGGAGGCAAAGCGCGGTCATCAGGGAAAGCGTCGCGTGGACGAGTTGCGTGGTCGTCCAGTAGGCGGAGGTATAGAAGCCGTCATAGGAAACGAAGGGGCCATGCAGGGCGACGGCGACCAGCGTGCGGACGAGGAAGTTGCTGGCTGCGACCAGGGTGAGCCAGAACAGCACCCTCTGGATCGGCCCTTCACGGCGGACCGGCCGCAATTCGGCGGCGCACAGCAGGCAAAGGCCGCCAAAGGCGAAATTCGCGGCGTAGATGCGCCAGGTAAGGTCGGGTTCGACGAACAGGAACCACGAGAAAGCGGCGATGCCGCCGAGCGCCAGGGCGGCGACGGCACCGTAGGGTATGCGCCTGACGTAGCGGGACTGGATCGCGGTGGTGATGCAGACGACCGCGAGTGTGAACGCCACGCAGGAAGCCAGCTTCTCGGTGGCGAAGGTCGTGAACGGCAGGGAAAAATATTGCAGCAGGAAGCCGACGCCGGAGGCGGCGTAGCCGAAGGCCAGCATCAGCAGATGGAAGCTGGCGCGCTGGTAGGTCCATAGGACGAGGAAGGCTGCCGCAAGCACGGCCGCAATTGCCGGATTGAGCAATGCTATGGACAAGCCGGTCTGCAAGACGATCCGTTCCACCGTTCTGGTCGATCGAGCCTAACGGGTAAGCACGAACAACGGGTTAAACCGGTCTTGACTCGTCGCCTGCCACGGTCCGCCGCTCGATCGCCAGAAAAAAACCCCGGAGCGAGAGCTCCGGGGCGTTTCCTTGAACGGGAAAGCGGGTCGGCTATTTCCAGTCCCGGATATCGACGAAATGGCCGGCGATCGCCGCCGCCGCCGCCATGGCCGGCGACACCAGGTGGGTGCGGCCCTTGAAGCCCTGGCGGCCCTCGAAATTGCGGTTCGAGGTCGAGGCGCAGCGCTCGTAGGGGCTCAGGCGATCGTCGTTCATGGCAAGGCACATGGAGCAGCCGGGCTCACGCCAGTCGAAGCCGGCCTCGATGAAGATCTTGTCGAGCCCCTCGGCCTCTGCCTGTTCCTTGACCAGGCCGGAACCCGGCACGATCATGGCGTTGACGGTCGGCGCCACCTTCTTGCCAGCGGCGATCTTGGCCACGGCGCGCAGGTCCTCGATGCGGCCGTTGGTGCAGGAGCCGATGAAGACGCGGTCGAGCTTGATGTCGGTCATCTTCGTACCCGGCTCAAGGCCCATATATTCCAGCGCGCGTTTCTTGGAGTTGCGCTTGGTCTCGTCGTCGATGGCGTCCGGGTCGGGCACCACGCCGGCCACCGCCACCACGTCCTCGGGCGAGGAACCCCAGGTGACGATGGGCGGCAGCGAGGCCGCGTCCAGCACCACCACCTTGTCGAAATGCGCGCCTTCGTCGGACTTCAGCGTCTTCCAGTATTCCAGCGCCATGTCCCACGCGGCGCCCTTCGGCGCGCGCGGCTTGTCCTTGACATAGGCGAAGGTGGTTTCGTCCGGCGCGATCATGCCGGCGCGCGCGCCGCCTTCGATCGACATGTTGCAGATGGTCATGCGGCCTTCCATCGACAGCGAGCGGATGGCCTCGCCGGCATATTCGATGACGTAGCCGGTGCCGCCGGCAGTGCCGATCTCGCCGATGATGGCGAGGATGATGTCCTTGGCGGTGACGCCCTCGGGAAGCTGGCCGTCGACGCGCACCAGCATGTTCTTCGCCTTCTTCTGGATCAGCGTCTGGGTGGCGAGTACATGCTCCACCTCGGAGGTGCCGATGCCGTGCGCCAGCGCGCCGAACGCGCCATGCGTGGAGGTGTGGCTGTCCCCGCAGACGATGGTCATGCCCGGCAGGGTAAAGCCCTGTTCGGGGCCGATGATGTGGACGATGCCCTGGCGGCGGTCCTTCTCGGAATAATACTCGACGCCGAAATCGGCGGCGTTCTTGGCCAGCGCCTCGACCTGGATGCGGCTTTCCTCGTTCTTGATGCCGTTGACGCGGTCGGGCGAGGTCGGCACGTTGTGGTCGACGACGGCCAGCGTGCGCTCGGGGTGGCGGACCTTGCGGTTGGTCATGCGCAGGCCCTCGAAGGCCTGCGGGCTGGTCACCTCATGGACGAGATGGCGGTCGATGTAGAGGAGACAGGTGCCGTCTTCCTGGCGATCGACGACGTGGTCCTCGAAAATCTTGTCGTAGAGGGTGCGCAATTTGGGTTGAGAAGGGGCGCTCATGTGCGTGAATCCGTCGATTTCAAAAGGGAAAGCAATGCCGGCCGCAGCCGGCGCGATGGCAGACCGGTCTCAGGTAAGTCGGGTAACGACAGCCCCGAGCACGCGCGCGAAAAAGCGCGCTGGCAGGCGCTTCCTGTCCTGCAGCACGAAGCCCTTGTAGGACGGGTCTCCGAACAGCTCTTCCATAGCCATGCTCATATCAATGTTTTGCCGGGCCGGCAATCGCGTCGGCAACGGGCAGGGCGCTCACGCCGCTTCCTGCTCCTGGCAGATCTCGTCGGCCTCGGCCTCGCCCAGCGGCTGCCTGAGCAACCGGCAGTGGTGCCGGCCCTCGCCCTCGGCATCGGCGGCGAAGTGGCGGCAGTCGCGGCAGATGCCGAAGGCGCGGCCCGAACGGGCGGCCAGCATCGCCCCGACCAACGCCTTCAGCCCTTCGCCAAGGCCGGCCCGGCTTGCCGGCGGCAGCGCCCGCAAGGCATCGCCGAGCGCCGCCATGCCGTCGAGCGGCAGGAGCGCCCGGCCTTTCTCCGTCAGGTCCAGCCTCACCGAACGACCGTCGCCGGGGTTGCCGGTCTTTTCGACCAGCCCGGCACGCTCCAGCGCCATCAGCGTTTGCGAGACGGTGCCCTTGGTGAGGCCGAGATAGGCCGTCAACCCGCCCGGCGTGCGTGAAAAGCGGTTGGCGCGGGCCAGATAGCGCAACGCCTCCCACTGCGCGGGCTTCAGCCCGTGCGCGTGGCCCTCGTTGGCGACGATGCGCGCCAGCCTCCCGATCAGTTCCAGCGTCTCGTCCGTCTCGACCATGGATCTTAGTATCGTATCGATACCACTCTTGCAACGGTTCCGCGCCCCTGCTACGCAATTGGTATTGAGTCGATACTAAAAGGGAGACGAAGAATGCGAATCCACATCCTTGCCGCCACCGCCTTGCTTGCCCTCGGGCAGGGGGCTTTCGCCCACGACATCCAGAGCGCGGTCGATCCGTCGAAGCCGGCGGCCTTCGACATCACCGCCGCCTCGGCAACCACCGACGGCCGGCTGGCGACGTTCCTGATGGAGGTCGCGGGCGAGGCCGGATCGGTGAAGCCCGACGCCACCGGCAAGCTGCCGGGCGCGAAGGTGGCGGCCTATGTGTGGCCGACCGGCTTCGACCCGTCGGTGGTCGGTTTCGCCGAAAAGTCCGCCATCCTGGCTCTCGCCATCACCGCCCATCCGGATTTCGACGACACACCGCTGTTCGACGAGAACGGCGACGGCGATCCGGCCAATGACGGGGCCGGCTGGCATTCGCACTGGGTGGTGATGGAAAAGGCGGAGGGCTGCGGCGCCGGCTTGAAGGTGCGCGATGTCTCGCCCGGCGTCGACCTGTTGCCGCCGACCGCGCCGATGCTGCCGCTGGCGCTGGATAGCCCCGGCATGTCGCCGGCCCTGAACGGCAGGACGGCGACGATCACCGTGCCGGTCAAGGGCGGCGAGGGCGTGTCCTTCGATGCCGTCACCGCGGAACTGCAGGTGAATGCGGAGGGCAAGGCGCCGCTTCTATGCGTGACTGGCGTGCATGACGTCGCTTCCGGCGACCTGTCGCTGCCAGGAAAGATCACGCTGAAGGAGTGAGGCGGGACGCGCCCGGCATCGACAAATGAAAAAGGCGGCCGGAGCCGCCTTTTTCACGAAAACTTTTCGAAAAGCTTATTCCGCGGCGCCTTCGGCGGCCTTGGCCTCGGCGGCCGCCTTTTCAGCGGCTTCCTGCGCGGCCTTCTCGGCGGCCAGCGCCTCAGCGGCGGCTACCTTCTCGGCCTCGATGCGGGCCTTCTCGGCGTGCAGCGCATCGCGCTCGGCGTCGTTCAGCCTGCGGGCGCGGACGCCGGTGTTCTCCGAAATACGGGCCGACTTGCCGCGACGATCACGCAGGTAATAGAGCTTGGCGCGGCGCACCTTGCCGCGGCGCACGATCTCGACGCCCTCGACCATCGGCGAGAACACCGGGAAAACGCGCTCGACGCCTTCGCCGTAGGAGATCTTGCGGACGGTGAAGTTTTCCTGGAAGCCGGCACCGGAGCGGGCGATGCAGACGCCTTCGTAGGCCTGGACGCGGGTACGCGAACCTTCGGTGACGCGCACCAGGACGCGAACCGTGTCGCCGGGCTGGAATTCGGGAAGCTGGCGCTTGGCTTCGATCTTGGCGGCCTGCTCGGCCTCGATCTGACGGATGAGATCCATCTTAAAAATCCACTTCTTGTTCTTCCGACAGTCAGAGCGCCCTACGCTCGCCTTGCAGTTCAAACGACCGCTCGGTTATGCCATCCGTTCCAGGAACGTCCGGCAGGGGCGATTTCACCGTCAATGTTGACGGGTTCTTCTCCGGCTTCTCGTCCGGGTCGAGCGCGCACATACAGGCATTTTACCACTTTGTCACCTGTTGGCCCGAGACTTTTTTGCCATTGAGCCTAGCGCCGGCCGTCTATATCGGTGATTGGCAATCAAGCCAAGTCAGGCCGGGCGACGCAGCCTGCCCCTTCCATCCCCCAAGCGGCGGGCCATCCATGTCGATCATCGATGCGATCATCCTGTTCATCGCCGGCTACCTGTCGGGAATCGTCAATGCGATGGCGGGCGGCGGCACCTTCATCACCTTCGGGGCGATGTCCGTTCTGGGCACGCCGCCGATCCTCGCCAACGCCACCTCCTCGGTCACCCAGTTCCCCGGCTACATCACCTCGACGCTGGCCTACTGGGCCGATATCCGCAAATTCTGGCGCGGTGCGCTGTTGTTGTGCGCGATCTCGGCCGTCGGCGCCTTCGTCGGCTCGCTGATCCTGCTGGCGCTGGACAACGTGGCCTTCAACGCGCTAGTGCCGTGGCTGCTGCTGGCGGCGACCGCGCTGTTCGCCGCCGGGCCGTGGCTGAAGCCGACGCCGCGCGAGAACGGCGAAGGCAAGGTCGGCTCGCTCGCCGGCTCGGTGGCGCAGTTCTTCACGGCCATCTATGGCGGCTTCTTCGGCGCCGGCATGGGGGTGATGATGCTCGCCACGCTCGGCCTTACCGAGAGCGGCGGCTATCACCGCATCAACGCGCTGAAGAACATGCTGGCCATGGTCATCGCCTCGCTGGCGATCGTGGTGTTCATCGCCGGCGGCGTGGTCGCCTGGCCGGAAGCCATCGTCATGATCCCCGGCGGCGCGCTCGGCGGCTATTCGGGCGTGTGGATCGCCAAGCGGGTGCCGCAGGGCGTGGTGCGCGCCTTCGTCATCGCGGTCGGGCTGTTTCTCGCCGTCTACTACTTCGTCAAGCCCTGAGCGGCCGCCAGCAGGTCTGGCCGGCGCTCCTGCGTCAGCCGCTCGGATTCGGCGCGCCGCCATGCGGCGATCCTGGCATGGTTGCCTGAAATCAGCACTTCGGGGATGGGACGCCCCTCGAATTCCTGCGGCCGCGTATAGTGCGGGTGTTCGAGCAGGCCGTTCTCAAAACTCTCCTCCTCGCCCGAAAGCTCGTTGCCCATGACGCCGGGCAGCAACCGCACCACGGCGTCGAGCAGCACCAGCGCCGCCGGCTCGCCGCCGGAAAGGATGAAATCGCCGATCGAGACTTCCTCCAGCGCGCGCGCCTCGATGACGCGCTGGTCGATGCCCTCGAACCGGCCGCAGACGATAACCGCCCCCGGCCCCGCCGCCAGTTCCCTTGCGCGGGCCTGCGTCAGCGGCTTGCCGCGCGGGCTCATCAGCAGGCGCGGGCGCGGATCGCCGGGCGGCGACGCGTGGTCGATGACCCTGGCGAGAACGTCGGCGCGCATGACCATGCCGGCCCCGCCGCCGGCCGGCGTATCGTCGACGGTGCGGTGGCGGTCGGTGGCGAAGTCGCGGATCTGGATCGTTTCCAGCGACCAGGTGCCGGCCTGGAGCGCGCGGCCTGCCAGCGACAGGCCGAGCGCGCCCGGAAACATTTCCGGGTAGAGCGTCAGTACCGAGGCGGCGAAGCTCACCGGTTGCCTCCCGCATCCTTCGGTCCGCGCGGTCGGCGGTCGACGCCGGCCTCCGCGTCGTCGTCCTCGTCGGCCAGTCCGGCGGCGACGGGGTCGATGCGAACGAAGCCGCCCTGTACCGAGATCTCCGGCACCGCCGCCCGGCTGAACGGGATCAGCATGGTCTTGCGGCCCGAAAGCGCCACTTCCAGGATATCGTCGGCGCCGAAATTGTGGATCGCCTGCACCTTGCCGATGGCGGCCCCGCTGTCGTCCCGCACGGCGAGGCCGATCAGGTCGGCGTGGTAGAACTCGTCGTCATCCTCTTCGTCGGGCAGGGTCGAGCGGTCGACGAACAGTTCGGTTCCGGCAAGTGCCTCTGCCGCGTCGCGGCCCTTGACGCCCTTGAAGCGGACCACGACCACGGTGTTGGCCGGCCTGATGTCGGCGACCTCGAAGGCGCGTCCGTCGGCGGCGTAGAGCGGGCCATAGTCGCCCAGCGCCAGCGGGTCGCCGGTAAAGGTCTTCACCCGCACCTCGCCCTTGATGCCGTGGGCGGCGCCGATGACGGCCATCTGGATCGGGTTCTTGGGTGCCGGCATGGGGCGCTTTCCTGTTTCGCCTGTCTCCTAAACGCCGCCCGGCGGCTTTTCAATGACGGGCGCCTTCACGGCTTACTAACCTCGCGGCGGCAGGATAGCCGCAAAAGGCAAGGACCATGGAAGAAAAGTTCCTCATTTCGGCCGGGCCCGATCTCCAGGCGGCGCGCGAAGGCTGGCTGAAAGCGCTGGCGCGCGAGCGGCGGCTGTCGCCCGAAACGGTGGAGGCCTATGAACGAGACACCCGCCAGTTCCTGCAATTCCTGACCGGCCATTGCGGCGGGCCGCCCGGGCTTGCCGACATCGCCGACCTGCGCCCGGCCGACCTGCGCGGTTTTCTCGCCTATCGCCGCGCCGGCGGGGCGGGAGCACGAACGCTGGGGCGTGGGCTGGCCGGCATCCGCTCGCTCCTGCGCTTCCTCGAGCGGCGCGGCGTGGTCAACGCGGCCGGGGCCGCCGCCTTGCGCGCGCCGAAGCAGCCGAAATCGCTGCCGAAGCCACTGACCGCCGCCGACGCCAAGCGGGTCGTCTCGATCGAGGGCCAACTGGCGGAGGAGCCGTGGATCGCCGCCCGCAACGCCGCGATCCTGACGCTGCTCTACGGGTCGGGCCTGCGTATTTCCGAGGCGCTCGGCCTCCTGGGAGGCGACCTTGCCTCGCCGGACGAAACGATTCTCAGGATCACCGGCAAGGGCGGCAAGACGCGGCTGACGCCGGTGCTGCCGGTGGTGCTGAAAGCGGTTGCCGAATACCGGCGGCTATGCCCGTATCATCTAGGCGCCGAAGGGCCGCTGTTTCGCGGCGCGCGCGGTGGGCCGCTCAACCCCGCCATCGTCCAGCGCGAGATGGCGAAGCTGCGCTCGGCGCTCAACCTGCCGGATACGGCGACGCCGCACGCGCTGCGCCATTCCTTCGCCACGCATCTTCTGGGGCGCGGCGGCGACCTCAGGACGATCCAGGAATTGCTCGGCCACGCCAGCCTGTCGACGACGCAGGTCTATACCGACGTCGATACCGCGCGGCTGCTGGAAATCTACGAAGACGCGCATCCGCGGGCCTGAGCCGCGATGCGGCTAGGACAATTTGCCCGTGCCGGTTAACGGTTTTGCCGTTTTTTGCGCCTAGAAAAATCCGCATGAAGAAAGCCATCGCCATTGCCGATCGCCTGAGCCTGCCCGCGCTGAAGCTGCTGGCGGCGCTCAACGTGCTGTTCTTCCTTTCCTTCCTCGCCGTCCTGCTGCTTGCGGCCGGCAAGGCGCGGGCCGAGACGCCGGCCTGCGTCGGCACCGACCTGACGGCCAGCCTGCAAAAGGACGATCCGGCGGCGTACAGCAAGATCGAGGCCGAAGCGGCGGCGACACCGAACGGCAGGGGCCTGCTGTGGAAGCTGGAAAAGCCCGGCGAAAAGCCGTCCTATCTGTTCGGCACCATGCACATGACCGATCCGCGCGTCGTCACGCTGCCTGCCGCCGCCCAAAAGGCGTTCGACGCCGCCGATACGGTGGTGATCGAGACGACGGAAGTGCTCGACCAGAAGAAGATGATGGCGACGCTTGCCGGCGAGCCGGACCTGATGATGTTCACCGACAACACCACGCTGTCGTCGCTGCTCTCGCCCGCCGACAAGGCGGCGGTGGACAAGGCGCTGGAAGCGCGCGGCATTCCCCTGGCGAGCGTCGCCAAGATGAAACCGTGGATCCTTTCGGCCATGGTGGCGACGCCGGCCTGCGAACTGGCCCGCAAGGCTGGCGGCGCGCCGGTGCTGGACGTCAAGCTGGCCGAGGACGCCAAGGCAGGCGGCAAGCGCCTCGAAGGGCTGGAAACCGCCGCCGACCAGCTTCGCGCCATGGCTTCGCTGCCGCTCGCCTTTCACATGCAGGGGCTGGTGGATACGCTGAAGCTCGGCGACAGGATGAACGACATCAACGAGACGATGATCTCGCTCTATCTGCGCGGCGATATCGGCATGATCTGGCCGCTGTTTCGCGCCGTGCTGCCCGACGAGGCCGACGATCCCGCCGGCTACGCCGCTTTCGAGGAAGCGATGGTGACGAGCCGCAACAAGGTGATGGCCACGAACGCCGCGCCGATCCTGGCGGGCGGCAACGTCTTTATCGCGGTGGGGGCCTTGCACCTTCCAGGCCCGGAAGGCCTGGTCGAACTGTTGCGCAAGGCCGGCTACACGGTGACGGCCGTCAGTTCCTGAGCGCCACTAAAGCGGATCAGGCGACGGCGCCGTTGATCCAGTGCGAAAGCGCGGTCTTCGGGGCCGCGCCCACCTTCATGTCAGCGACTTCGCCGCCCTTGAAGATCATCAGCGTCGGGATCGAGCGCACGCCGAACTGCGCGGCGAGCTCGGGATTCTCGTCGATGTTGAGCTTGGCGATCTTGACCTTGCCGCCGAGTTCGGTGGCGATCTCTTCCAGCGACGGGCCGATCATCTTGCAGGGACCGCACCACTCCGCCCAGAAATCCACCACGACGGGTTCCTTGGCGTTGAGCACGTCGGCCTGGAAATTGCTGTTATCGACCTTGACGGTGGCCATGCTGATTCCTTTCGGGTTTTTGTCGCACAATATGTGGTAGGCAATGCGCCTCGATGCAAGCAGGGTTTGTGTCACGCCTGCGTGAGTTCGACAAGGGAGAGGTCCATCATTTCCGCCGGCAGTTCGATCAACTGCGGCGTTTCGGTAAACAGCAATGCTGCCCGCACCTCGTGCGCCGGATAGAGCGGCTGCAGCAGCGCCCGGTAGAGCGCCAGTTGCAGGCCATAGGCCGGCGGCACCTCGGCCAGCGAGGCGGGCGGCGGGCGGTTGGTCTTGTAATCGACGATCAGCACCTTGCCGGGGGTGACCGCGAGGCGGTCGATCTTGCCCGAAACGGAACGTTTTTTGCCGCGAATGTCGAGGCTGCCCATGATCGCGACTTCGGCGCGGGAATCCTGCGAAAACAGCGGCGCGAAGTCGGGATCGGCAAGGATCGCCTCGACGCTCTCCAGGATAGGGGCGCGGTCGCGCTCGTTCCAGCCGGCGCCCATGCGGGCCAGGTAGCGCTCAGCCGCCGCGCGGCGCTCGGCCTCGGCAAGGCCGGGCAGCATCTGCATCAGCTTGTGCAAGGCAAGCCCGCGCAGTACGGCGAAGCCCGGTTCCTCCTCGGCGTCCAGCACCGGCGAGCGGGCGTCGAGCACCGGCTCCTTGGTCTCGTCGATCAGCGCCGAGGCGCCGGAAGGCGACAGCGGGCGCGGCAATTCCTCGTCGAATTCAGGTGGCCGCAACAGCGAGGCCGGCAACGGCGGGAAGGCGGCGGCGGGCCGCTCCACCTCGTCTTTCTCCGCAGCGAGCGGCGGCAGGTCGGAGACCTGGAAGCGAAGCACCGGCTCACCGGTGACGGGATGCGGCTGCTCAATGGTCTCGGGTGCCGCGGCCAGCGCGCGGGTGACGATGGAATGCCAGGTGCCGCCATTCGGCGCCCGCTTGCCGTGGTAGCCGCACACCACCAGCCGGTCCTCGGCGCGGGTCATGCCGACATAGAGCAGGCGGCGGTACTCCTGTTCCGCCAAGTCGCGGGCGCGGGCGGCGGCTTCCTTGGAGAAGCCGTTGGCGACATCGCCGCCGGCCCGCCACAGATAGCCCTTGCCCTGCCAGCCTGCGTCCGCCATGGCGAACGGCATAAGGCGCGGCAGGTGCTGGTCGCTGAACGGCGCCGAGCCGCCGTCGACCAGGAACACCACCGGCGCCTCCAGGCCCTTGGCGGCGTGCACGGTCATGACGCGGACCTCGTCGCGGCCTTGGTCCATTTCGCGCTTGATCTCGGGGCCGGCGCTCTCCAGCGTAGCCAGGAAGGATTGCAGCCCCGGCAGGCCGGTACGCTCCTCGGCGAGGCAGAAATTGAGGAATTCGTCGAGGATGTCGCCGACCTCCGGGCCGAGCCGTTCGATCATCCTGTTGCGGACGCGGTCGCGGGCGAGCAGTCCGGCATAGAATTCGAAGACCGGCCTGAACGCCGCCTCGGTGGCCCAGCCGTCCAGTTGCTGCACGACCTTGGCCAGGTCGGCGTTGCCGGCCGCGTGGCCGCGCAGCGAGGCGATGAGCGAGACGCCGGTTTCGCGCGTGCCGGCCAGCTTGAACAGCGCCTCCTCCGAGACGTCGAAGATCGGGCTGCGCAGCACGGCGGCCAGCGACAGGTCGTCATGCGGCTGGATCAGGAAGCGGCCCAGCGCCATCAGGTCCTTGATCGCGATGTGGCCGGGCAGGCTGAGCCGGTCGGCGCCGGCCATCGGGATCTGCCGGTTCTTCAGACTGCGCGACAGCGCGTGCACGAAGCGGTCGCGCTTGCGCACCAGCACGAGGATGTCGCCAGCGCGGATGGGGCGGCCCTTGCCCTCGATGACGTTTCCCGACTCCAGCCAGTTCTGGATCGTCTGCGCCACCTGCTCGGCCACCAGTACCGCTGGCGCCCGGAGGTGGTTGACCGGAAGCGTCCAGTCGTCCGGTTCCTCGACGCTGTCGGCCCCGACCGACGGCCACAGCTCGACATAGCCCGGCGCATCGTGGCGGATCGCGGTATGGCGGGGCGGATCGGGATCGTGGCTGATGCCGCGCCGCACTTCCGGGTCGGCAAAGACACGGTCCACCGCCGACAGCACGTCCTGCGTCGAGCGGAAGGAGAGCGACAGCTTGAGGTCGGCGAACTCGGCCTCGGCCTCCCTTACCCGCTTGGCGAAGAAGACCCGGCTTTCGTGGAAGGAATCCGGGGCCGCGCCCTGGAAGGAATAGATCGACTGCTTTTCGTCGCCGACAGCAAAGACGGTGCGCAACGCGCCGTCATGCGCGCCCTGGCCGGCGAAGAATTCCTCCGCCAGCCGCGTCACCACCGCCCACTGGTCGGGGCTGGTGTCCTGCGCCTCGTCGAGCAGGATATGGTCGATGCCCTGGTCAAGCTTGTACTGCACCCACGGCCCGGCGTCGGCACGCGACAAGAGGCCGACGGTGCGCACGATCAGGTCGTTGAAGTCGAGGAAGCCGCGCCCGCGCTTCAATTGCTCGTAGCGGCCGATCAGCCAGTCGGCGGCGACAAGCGCCGCGCGGGTCGCTTCCAGCATGCGGTAGAGCGCCAGCCGGTCGCAGGCGGCGATGATCGCGGCGCTGGCGGCCTGGTAGCGGTCCGGCAGGTCGGGCAGGCGGTCGAGCATCGCCTTCTTGAAGGTGGCGGGGCCGTAGGGGGCGCCGTCGGCCTTGAGAAAAGCCCTGGCCAGCAGGGCGAGCCGGCGGGCCGGATCGGCCTCGGCGAACGCGGCCTGCGCATGCGGCAGGATGTTGTTCAGCACCGAGCGTGCGTCCGTCGCGTCGGCGGCGAGGGCGAAGGCGCGAAAGTAATCCGGCGGGAAGCCGGGCAGCGGCCAGATCGACCGGGCGATGCCCGTGGCGCTTTCGCCGGCCGAAAAGCCGAAGGCGTCGAACAAGGACTGGAAGCGTGGCTCGGTGCCGGCGATCCGGCCGATGAAGGCGCGCAACTCGTCGCGCTTGCGAACGATCTCGGAAAGCAGCGCGTCCAGTCCCGCTTCGCCGCCGATCTCCAGGATGGTGGCGAAGGCCTCCGCCAGTTCGGCGTTGCCGCCGCCAGCGCCCGAGATCATGTCGCGCCTGGCGGTGGCGAAAAGTGTCGCCTCCATGGCCGGGTCGAGCATCTGGAAATGAGCGGCGATGTTGGCCTCCAGCGGAAACTGGTGCAGCACCGATTCGCAGAAGGCGTGGATGGTCTGGATCTTCAGGCCGCCCGGCGTCTCCAGCGCCTCGGCAAACAGCCGCCGCGCGCGCCGCATCAGCGCCGCATCGGCCGCCCTGCCGTGCAGCTCCTCGATCCGCTTCGCCAGGTCGCCGTCCGGCAGTTCGGTCCATTCCGACAGGGTGGAAAAGACCCGGCTCGACATGTTGGCGGCGGCGGCGCGCGTATAGGTCAGGCACAGGATTTTCGACGGGTCGATGCCGCGCAGCAAAAGCCGGATGACGCGCTGCGCCAGCACATGCGTCTTGCCGGAGCCGGCATTGGCCGACACCCAGGCCGAATTCTTGGGATCGGAAGCCTTTGCCTGGTTGGTCGCCGTTTCCAGCGGGACGGGATAGCGCTTCTTCATCCTTCCACGCCTCCCTCTTCGGGAGCGTCACCGCCGGCCGACCATTCGAGCACGCGGGCAAGATGGTCGTAGTCGCCGTCGCTCTCGCCTTCGCGGAAGGGCAGTGCCCGCGACAGATAGCCGGTCGCGGGGTCGGCGTAATGGAGGAGCAGTTTTTCCAGCCGCGCCCAGGCCTCCTCGGAAAGGTCGGCGGCGGTGCGCGGCTTGCGGTTGTAGTCGAGGATCGATTCCTCGAACACCTCGCCGTTCGGCTTCAGCCGCACGAAGGCAAGGTCGGAGGGCTCGCGCTGGCCGAGCGAGCGGAAGGCCCCGCGCCGCAGCAGCGCGCCTTCAAGCGCCAGTTGCGGGGCAAGCAGTGTGTGCGCCTGCGCCTTCGACGGCGAATAGCCGGTCTTGTAGTCAAGGATGTCGGCCATGCCGCCGGCAAGCAGGTCGACGCGGTCGGCATAGCCGGAGAGCGTCACGCCGGACTGGCCGACGATGGTCTTTTCGGCCCGCTCCTCGGCGTGGCGTAGGGCCACCGCGTCGGCGCGCGTACGCTCCCAGTCGATGATGCCGCCGGCCAGTTTCTCGAAACGCGGCCACCACACGGCCTCGACATCGGCGGGAAGGTCCGCCTCGCCGAAGCAGGCGCGGCCGATGGCGATCAGTTGGTCGAGCGCGCCGGGTTCGCGCGGATCGGCGACCGCACCGGAAAAGCGGTGCAGGATTTCGTGGAACAGCGTGCCGCGCTCGGCGGCGCCCGGGTCGCGGATCGGCGGATCGAGCGGCAGCAAGCGAAGAATGCGCTTAGCGTAGATGGCGTAGGGGTCGCGGCGCAGCGTCTCGATCTCGGTGACCGAGAAATGATGCGGGCGTGCGGCAAGTGGCGGCGCGGGCCGCGGCCGGGGCGCGAAGTCTCGCTTTTCGCCGGCATCGAGGGTGCGTGTCCAGGAAAGCAGTTCCTCGCTGCGCGCCCGGATTTCGGCGGCATGGTCCTTGCCGATGAAGGTCAGCAGCCGTTGCAGCCAGCGCGACGGCGTCGCCGGTGCGTCGCCCGAGCGCGCGGCGCAGGTGAGCACCACCTTCGGCGCGCCCATCGCCATCTGGAAATCGTGGGCGGCCAGCCCGATGCGCCGCTCCGGCGGCTCGAGGTCGATGCCGGTCTTCATCAGCCGCGACATGAAGCGGTCGCTCTCGGCCTTCCGCGGCCACACGCCCTCGTTCAGCCCGCCGATCACCAGCGTATCGACGCTTTGCAGGCGCGCTTCCAGTGCGCCCCATATGGCGATGGCCTTGTCGGTGCCGCGCGAGGGTTTTACCGTTTCGGTGGCGATCAGCGCTTCCAGCACGTCGGGCCATTCCGTGGCCGCGAAGGAGAAGGGGGCGGTAGCCGACACCAGCCCGCGCAGGAATTCGGCGAGCTTGTCGCCGGCGTCGCCCGCGTAGAGGCGGGTAAGGCTGCCGTCCTTGTCGCGGCCAAGGGCCTCCAGCGCGACGACGCTGGCGCGGCCGAGTTCAGCAAGTCCGGTGTCGGCTTCCTCACGTAGCGCGGTCAGCGGGGCGAGCGCTTCGGCAAGGCGCGCCGCGAAGGCCCGCGCCTCGCCGATGGCCTTGCCGGAAAGGCGCGGCAGCCAGAACGGCGGCCGGCTTCCAGCCGCAGCCTGGGTCAGGCGCGTTTCGAACAGTTCGGGCAGCGCGGCGATGTCCGGCCGGCCGGTGCCGCCGCGCAGGGCGACTAGTTCGACGATCTCGGCCGCGTGGCGCACGGCAGCCCGCTCCAGGCCGAGGCCGAGCAGCGGGTGCTTGAGCAGGGAAAGCAGGGCGGTGGGGTCGCCGGGTCGGAAGGCGGCGACGAGCGCCAGCCGGAGCAGGCTTGCCGGCGGCGTCTGGCTGAGCGGCGTACCGCCGGAATCGTCGGCGACGATGCCGAAGCGCTGCAACTCGGCCGCCACGCGCCGCGCCAGCGCCCGGTCGCCGGTGACCAGCGCCGCCCGCTTTCCCGGCTCTTGCATCGCCTGCCGCAGGGCGATGGCGATTGCCGCCGCTTCGTCGCGCTCGTTGGCGGCCTCGACCAGCGTCACGCCGGCAAGCGCCTCGCTCATGTCGGTGGCGGTGAAGCGCGCCCTTGCCTCGCCCCAGAGCTCCGTTGTTTCGGCCGGGCGCAGCGCTTCGCCGAGGAGGGCGGCCCGCACCGCCAGCGGGTTCTCGCCGATTTCCTCGACGTCGCGGCGGGTGACGCCGAGCCGGCCGATCAGCTTGGCCAGGCCGTATTGCGGATGGCCGAGCAGGGACGGCCGCGCATTCGCCGCCGAGATCGCGGCAAAGGACGCCTCGTCCATCGCGGTATCGAGGCCCGGCAGCACCACGGCGCCGAGCGGCAGGCCGGCGATGGTGGCGAGCAGTTCGGCGGTGGCAGGGATGGAGCCGGTCGAGCCAGCGGCGACGACCGGGCCGGGCGGCGGGTTGCGCCGCAGCCGCGCGGCCTCCAACCGGATCAGGGCGCTGCGATGGGCGGCTGGGTTGGAGCGGTCGCGCTCCTCAAGAATCTTCGGCCAGTTCTCGGTGACGATTTTGAGGAAATCCAGCGTCACCTGCCACCAGCCGGCGAGGTTGCCGGTGACGAGGTCGGCGAGCCTCGTCCAGTCGGAGCCTTCCGTTTCCACCTCGTCCATCAGGCTTGCCAGATCGCGCGCCAGCCACAGGGCGTCGGCGGCGGAAGCCGGCACCACCACCTCTTCCTGGAAGCGCGCCGCGACTTCGGCCGGAAGCCGGCTTTTCCACAGCCGCACCAGCGGCGCCAGGGCGAGCAGGCGCTCGACCGCCGGGATCGGCGGGGCAAGCTCCAGCGCGCCGGCGCTTTCCGGCGCGTCGGCCTCGAACAGGGCTTCGTCCTCGTCGAACTCGCCGAGCGGCCGGATCACCGGCAGGATCGCCGACTTGCCGCCCATGAGGTCGACGAAAACACCGCGCAGGGCGCGCGCGGCGCGCCGCGTCGGCACGTAGAGGGTGACGCCGGCGAGCGCCAGCGGGTCGCCATCGAAGCGGAAGCCGGGAACGAGCCGGCCGTCGATCAGGGCTTTCGCCAGGGTCGGCAGGAACGGCGCGCCGGGCGGGATGGAAAGGACGCGGTGCGGACCGATCATGGCGCCGCGGCGAAGGCTTGCGCCACCGCCCGCTCGGCCAGCGGAATCGCCTCCGGCGTGCCGACGGTGATCCAGTGGCCGTGCATTTTCATGCCGAACAGGCGCCCCTGCGCGATAGCGGCGTCGAAATAGCGGTTGAGGGACAGCGGCCCGGCCGGCGCGTCGGCGAAGATGCGCGGGTGTATGATCGCCGCGCCGGCATAGATCAGCCCGGCCGGGTCGTTACGGGCGCGGCGCAAGGCACCTTCTGCGTCAACGAGAAAATCGGTTCCCCCCGAATGGCCGGTCGCCGAGGCGATGTCTGCAAGCATGAGCAGAATATCCATCTTCGCCTCGTTCCAGGCAAGGGCGAGACGGGCGAGGTTCGACGTGCCCCGGTCGATCCAGAAGGTGTCGGCGTTCAGAACGTAGAACGGCTTTGCCCCCAGTTCAGGCAGCGCCTTGACGATGCCGCCAGCCGAATCCAGCAAGAGGTCGCTCTCGTCGGAAACGACGACTTTCGGCGCGGCGCGGCCGGCGACGTGGGCAACGATCTGCTCGGGAAAATAGTGGACGTTGACCACCGCCTTGGCGACGCCGGCCTGCCGCAGGCTGTCGAGCCCCCAGTCGAGCAGCGTCTTGCCGGCGACCTTCACCAGCGGCTTGGGCATCGTCTCGGTGATCGGCCGCATGCGCTTGCCGAGGCCGGCGGCAAGCACCATCGCGGTATCAGGGGCGGTTTCGTTCAAAGCGTTCGTTCTTCCAGCAAGCCGTGTTCGCCATAGAAATCCCGTAGCGCAGCGAGCGCCGGATGGGAAAGGGCGCGGCGCAGATAATCGCGGATGCGCGGCAGGTGCTTCAGATAGGCCGGCTTGCCGTCGCGGCGGTCGAGGCGCACGAAGATGCCGAGGATTTTCGAGTTCCGCTGCGCCGCCATGATGGCATAGCTTTCGCGGAATGCCGCTTCGTCGAAGGCGCCGGCGGCGTGGCGCGCGGCGATGTAGGCCTCGAGCGTCGCCGTTTCGATCTCCGGCGGGACGGTGACGCGGGCGTCCATCGCCAGCGAAGCGACGTCATAGGCGGGAGGGCCGACCAGCGCGTCCTGGAAATCGATGATGCCGAGCCGGTCGTGCCCCTGCCGTTCGCCGCGCCAGATGATGTTGGGCGAGTGGAAATCGCGCAGCATCAGCGTCGTGTCGCGCGTATCGAGGCGTGAAATCAGCATGTCCCAATGCCGGCGGTAGCCTTGGCGCAAGGCGTCGCTCGCCGGGCCGCCGGAGATCGCCGGCACGTACCAGTCGACCAGCAGTTCCGCCTCGATCATCATGGCGTCGCGGTCGAAGGGCGGCACGTCGTGGAAGGTGCCGGGCGCGGCTTCGAGGTGGTAGGGCCATTGGCGGCCGTGCATCATCGCCAGCAGTTCGGCCGCCGCCGCATAGCGTTCCGCTACCGGCTTACTCTCTGCGTCGAGGAAATTGCCGGAGCCGAGATGGCTGATGAGCAGGAAGCCCTGGTCGAGATCCTGCGCATGGATTTCCGGTACGCTGACGCCGGCCGCGGTCAGGGCGTGGTCGATGCCGACGAAGGCCGAGACGGTGCGCGAGGTGTGGGCGATCAGCGCATAGGGCTTGCCGTCGCGCACCGGAGGCCCGAGCACCAGTTCGGGCGAGTTCATCAGGATGCGCGCGGGATGGCCGGGAAGGCTGACGATCTCGTAGGAACGGGCAGAAGCGTCGCCGACGAAGCGCCGGCGGCGGGCAAGACCCCAGCCGCAGCCTTCGAGAAAGGCGCGCAGGGCAAGCGAGCGGGAAATGCGCCGGAACGGCGCGCCGGTTCCCGACAGCCGTGCAAGGCGGCCTTCGCCCTTATGCTCCAGTTCGACCACGACCGTCGATGTCGGCAACAGCCCTTCGGCGCGGTCGGGCCATTCGACAAGGGCCGCCCCCGTCGCCAGCGTCTCGTCGAATCCGAGTTCGTCCAGTTCGGCGGCCGAGCCGAGGCGATAGAGGTCGAAATGGTGCACGGGCAGGCTTGTGTCGTAGCTTTGCACCAACGTGAAGGTGGGGCTCGGCACGTCGAGGGTTTCGTCGTCGGCCAGCGCGCGGATCAGCGCGCGCGCCAGGGTCGACTTGCCGGCGCCGAGATCGCCGGAGAGCGCCAGCACGTCGCCGGGGGCAAGCGCCATGGCGAGATCCTCGCCAAGCCGCGCGGTGGCCGCCTCATCGCCCAGGAAACGTTCCACGGTGGCCGCCGCCGTCATTGTCGGGCGCTATTCGGCGGCGACGCGGAGGCCGGCCGGCAAGGCCGGAAACGCGCAGGTCACCGTGGTGCCGCGGTTCTTGCCGGTGTCGATGCGCACGCTGCCGCCATGAAGCTCGACGAAGCTCTTGACGATCGACAGGCCGAGGCCGGCGCCGCGCCGCCTGCCGCCGTTTACGTGCGGCTCGAAACGGCGGAACACCGAATCCAGCACGTCCTGCGGCATGCCGGGACCGTCGTCATGGACGGAAAATTCGACGCCGTCCGCCGTCTGCTTGCAGGAAAGGGTAATGACGCTCGCTTCCGGCGCGTAGTTGGCGGCGTTGCTCAAGAGATTGTACAGGATCTGGCGCACGCGCGTTTCGTCGCCATGGAAGCTTTTCGGCGCGCCTCGGGTATCGACCGAGAGCCGGATCGCGTGCTCGGCCAGCCGGTCGGCCACCAGTTCGGCAGCGGCCTGGATGGTCGCGTCGACCGGAACCTCGGAAATCTCGAGCTGCATGATGCCGGCATCGACGGTCGCGAGATCGAGGATGTCGTTGACGATGGTGAGCAGCACCGAGGACGACGAGCCGACATGCTCGACATATTCGCGCTGGCGTTGCGTCAGCGGCCCGGTCGCCGGCTGCGCCAGCAGTTCGGTGAAGCCGATGATGTTGGTGAGCGGCGAGCGCAACTCGTAGGAGACATGCTGGACGAAGTCGTTCTTGATCTGGTCGGACTTCAGCAGCGCCTCGTTCTTGTCCTTCAGCGCGCGCTCGACATTGACGCTGTCGGTGACGTCGACGAAGGTTGTCATCACCTGGCCGTTGGGCAGGTGGATGATGGCGTAGCGCAGGATGATGCCGCTGACCAACTCGGTCTGGCCGTGGCGGTCGCGGCGTTCCTCGTCGAAGCCGGTGATGGTCGCGGCGAATTCCGCCCACGGGCTGTCGAGCGAGCGGCCGTCGCACAGGCGGCGGATTTCGGCGACATGCACGTTCGGCTGGATGGCGGCGGCATCCAGCCCCCACAGCGTGGCGAAGGCGGGGTTGGAGAGGCGAAGCCGCCCGTCCGGGCCGAAGACCGCGACGCCTTCGGCGAGGTTGTCCAGCGTTTCGCCCTGCACGCGCACCGCAGTCTGGTAGCGGCTTTCGAGGTCGATCTTCTCGGTCAGGTTCTCGAACACCCACGTCACCCCGCCCTTGGGCTGCGGGTTGGCGACGACGCGGATGGTCTTGCCGTCCGGCAGGTGCCACCAGTGCTCCTGCGGCTCGACGGCACGGTAGGCGGTAAGCAGGCCTTCCTTCCAGCGGCGCCATTCCGGCTGCTCGGCGATCTTGCCTTCGCTGCGCAGCCGGTCGAGCAGCAGCGCATTGTCGGGCGCGCTGTGCAGGAAGCCGGAATCGAGGCCCCACAATTTCTGGAAGGCCTGGTTGAAGAAGCGCAGCTTCTCGTCGGTGTCGAAGGTGGCGACGGCGGTGTTCAGCTGGTCCAGCGTGTCCGCGTGGCTGCGCAGCGTACGCTCGTATTCGGCGCGGATGGTCTCGATGGCGCTGGTGTCGCAGGCAAGGCCGGCCGACCCGTAGGGCCCGGCATAGTCGGTCACCGTGTATTTGCGGCGGTCGCCCTCGATCACCGTGGAAAGCGTCTGCTCGAACACCGGTTGCGCCCGGTGTTCCGCATCGATCGCCTCGCGCGCCTGGCTGCCCAGGAACTCCTTGCCGTCGCGCACCGCCGCGTCGGCATCCGAGGCCTCGACGGCTCCGGCATAGGCGGCGTTGACCCATTTCAGCCTGCCGTCGGTACCGCGCATCCACACCGGCATCTTCAGGGCGTCGAACAGGCCGATCATGGTATGGTGGTCGGCGGCCAGCTGCTGGTTTTCCAGCGTCAGCCGCGCCTGGCTGCGCTGGGTTTCCGAAAGCGAGACGAAGCGCACGATGCTGTAGGCGCCGCTCTTGCGGCCCTGCACGTCCAGCGGCGTGCCGATCTGGGTTTCGGCGACGAAGTCGAATGACTTGCCCTTTTCACGCAGGGCCGCGATGGCGTGCTCGAGCGTGGCGGCCGAGCGCGGCATCAGCCAGCGGCCGAAGGCCAGGAAGGCCGCCCGTTCCTCGGGCGCTCCGCTGTCCAGCGGCAGCGAGCCGACGAGCTCGGGCTTCTTGTTGTCGGAGCCCCAGGCGACCACGCGCTGGTTGCGCAGGTTGAGCATGGCTTCCGACCGCTGCAGTTCGGCGTTGGTGTCGGCGAGGCGTGCCTTGAGGATGACGTTTTCCGCCGAGATGCGGCCGCGCTCGCGAATGAGCACGATGGCCGAGATCAGCGCCGCGCCGATGACGCCGGCAAAGACGGCCATCTGCATGACTTCGACGGTACTGATGGAAACAGTGATGCCGGGCAGGTCCGGTTCGGCGCGGGCGACGATGCTGGAGAAGGGAAGGGCGAATGCCGACCCGCCCAGAAGCGTGGCGAACAGCCGCCGATAGCGGCCGCAGCGCCTGCCGGCCATCGAATCCTGATGGCCGCCGGAAACGGCCTTTCCCGCGTGGTGCGGGGTTTTCCCCGGCATGTCCTGGTCCTCTCCGCCGCCTGAATACAAGACCGCCCTGATCGTGCCGGCCGCTGCCCCGTCCGAACATCCGGCGCGAATCACATCACCATAGACTCTCGCCGAATCGAGGTGAAGCGGGTCGGCGCGCAAAAAGTAAAAGCCGGGCGAATGTCAATCGCCCGGCTTCAATATCTTGTGTGTGGTTAGTTTATGGTTAATAGCGGTAGTGATCCGCCTTGAAAGGCCCCTGCGGCGTGACGCCGATATAGGCTGCCTGTTCGTTGCTCAACTGGGTGAGCTTGGCGCCGAGCTTGCCGAGGTGCAGGCGGGCCACCTTCTCGTCGAGGTGCTTGGGAAGGATATAGACCTGGTTCTTGTAGTTCTCGCCCTTGGTGAAGAGCTCGATCTGCGCCAGCACCTGGTTGCTGAACGAGGCCGACATGACGAAGCTCGGGTGGCCGGTGGCGTTGCCGAGGTTGAGCAGGCGGCCTTCCGAGAGCAGGATCAGGCGCTTGCCGTCGGCGAAGGTGATCATGTCGACCTGCGGCTTGACGTTGGTCCACTTCAGGTTGCGCAGCGCCGCGACCTGGATCTCGTTGTCGAAGTGGCCGATGTTGCCGACGATCACCATGTCCTTCATCGCCCGCATATGGTCGAGCGTGATGACGTCCTTGTTGCCGGTGGTGGTGATGACGATGTCGGCGGTGGGGGCGGCGTCTTCCAGCGTCACCACCTCGAAACCGTCCATGGCCGCCTGGAGCGCGCAGATGGGGTCGACCTCGGTGACCTTGACGCGGGCGCCGGCGCCCTTGAGCGAAGCGGCCGAGCCCTTGCCCACGTCGCCATAGCCGCAGACGACCGCGACCTTGCCGGCCATCATGACGTCGGTACCGCGGCGGATACCGTCGACCAGCGATTCCTTGCAGCCGTACTTGTTGTCGAACTTCGACTTGGTGACGCTGTCGTTGACGTTGATGGCCGGGAAGGGCAGCAGGCCCTTCTTCTGCAACTGGTAGAGCCGGTTGACGCCGGTCGTCGTCTCCTCGGTGACGCCCTTGATCGC
This sequence comes from Aquamicrobium soli, assembly GCF_042646345.1. Taxonomy (NCBI): domain Bacteria; kingdom Pseudomonadati; phylum Pseudomonadota; class Alphaproteobacteria; order Hyphomicrobiales; family Phyllobacteriaceae; genus Aquamicrobium; species Aquamicrobium soli. The sequence continues at coordinate 691,338 of NZ_JBHRTK010000012.1, forward strand.
CTCGCGCTGCCTGGTGAAGAAGCCGGGCGTTTCCTTCATGCGCTTCCTGATCTGCGCGAACAGGATTTCCTCTTCCTCGCTTTCCGGCTTGGAGAGCACGTCCTCGCCGGCCTCGGCACGCGCGCCGACCAGGATGTACATGGTGGCGTCGCCGCCGTCGTCGAGGATCATGTTGGAGAGGCCGCCATCGGCCCACTGGAAGATGCGGTCGGTATAGGTCCAGTATTCCTCAAGGCTCTCGCCCTTGACGGCGAACACCGGAATACCCTCCTCGGCAATGGCCGCCGCGGCATGGTCCTGGGTCGAGAAGATGTTGCACGAGGCCCAGCGCACCTCGGCGCCGAGCGCCTTCAGCGTCTCGATCAGCACGGCCGTCTGGATGGTCATGTGCAGCGAGCCGGTGATGCGCGCGCCCTTCAGCGGCTGCGAGGCACCGAATTCCTCGCGGCAGGCCATCAGGCCCGGCATCTCGGTTTCGGCGATCTCGATTTCCTTGCGGCCCCAGTCGGCGAGCGAGATGTCGGCGACCACGTAGTCCTTGCTGGCAGTCATGAAGGTCCTCCAATGCGAACGAGTTATCCGCGTCCGCGAAAAGAGAAGCGGTCAAGCGGCATCGAATGCCGGCCTGCCTAGCAGATCGCACGGAAAACAACAATGGGACATAAAGAAATCTTTATCCGTGCATATGGAGTGCCGGCGTCGACGCCTGGTCATCCCGGCCGGGCATTTGCGAAGCGATGGTCGATCCCCACTCCGCCTCGGCTTCGCCGAGCCACCTCTCCCCCGATCGACGGGGCGAGGAAATACTGCCGTCGCTCGACACTCTTCCTCTCCCCTTTGAAGGGGGAGAGGTGGTTTGCGAAAGCAAACCGGAGTGGGAGTTTGGCATTCTGTTTGCCTTCTCTTGTGGAAGGAGAAGGTTTTCAAAGTCCGGATCGACGGTTCTGCCTACGCCACGTCGAACTGCAGCGGCTTGGCGGAATCGATCGACTGGTTGGCGCGCACGGCGGCCAGCACCTTTTCCGGGAACGGCGCGTCGAGGTAGAGCAGGGCGATGGCATTGCCGCCCGGATGATCGCGGCCGAGCTGGAAGTTGGCGATGTTGACGCCGTTCTCGCCGCACAGCGTGCCGAGCAGGCCGATGATGCCGGGCACGTCGGCGTTGGTCGTGTAGAGCATGTGCTGGCCCACTTCCGCGTCGAGGTTGATGCCCTTGATCTGGATGAAGCGCGGCTTGCCGTCGGAAAAGCAGGTGCCGGCGATCGAGCGCGTCATCTTCTCGGTGGTGACGGTCAGCTTGATGTAGCCGTCGAAGACGCCGGACTTGTCGCGCTTGACCTCGGCGACGATGATGCCGCGTTCCTTCACCATGATCGGGGCCGACACCATGTTGACGTCGGCGACCTGCGGGCGGATGAGGCCGGCAAGGGCGGCGCTGATCAGGGCGCGGGTGTTCATGGTCACGGTCGAGCCGTCGAACAGGATTTCCACCTCCTTGATCGGGTCCTCGGTGACCTGGCCGACGAACGCGCCCAGCACCTCCGCCAGCTTGACGAAGGGTTTCAGCCGCGGCGCTTCTTCCGCCGTGATCGAGGGCATGTTGATGGCGTTGGTGACGGCCCCCTTGATCAGGTAGTCCGCCATCTGCTCGGCCACCTGCAAGGCGACGTTCTCCTGCGCTTCCACCGTCGAGGCGCCGAGATGCGGGGTGGCCACGACGTTCTCCATGCCGAACAACGGGCTGTCGGTCGCCGGTTCGGTTTCGAACACGTCGATGCCGGCGCCCGCGACCTTGCCGCTTTTCAGGGCCGCGATCAGGTCGGCCTCGACCACCAGGCCGCCGCGCGCACAATTGATGATGCGCACGCCGTCCTTCATCTTCGCGATGGCCTCGGCGTTGATCAGCCCGCGTGTCTTGTCCGTCATCGGCGTGTGCAGGGTGATGAAGTCGGCGCGGGCGAACAGTTCGTCCAGTTCGACCTTGTCGACGCCCAGTTCCTCCGCGCGCTTGTCGGACAGGAACGGATCATAGGCGATGACGCGCATCTTCAGCCCGACGGCGCGCTGGGCGACGATCGAGCCGATATTGCCGCAGCCGATGACGCCGAGCGTCTTGCCGGTGATCTCGACGCCCATGAAGCGGTTCTTCTCCCACTTGCCGGCATGGGTGGAGGCGTTGGCCTCCGGGATCTGGCGGGCGAGCGCGAAGATCATGGCGATGGCGTGCTCGGCCGTGGTGATGGAATTGCCGAACGGCGTGTTCATCACGATGATGCCTCGGCGCGAGGCGGCCGGGATGTCGACATTGTCGACGCCGATGCCGGCGCGGCCGATCACCTTGAGGTTTTTCGCGGCGGCGATCAGTTTTTCGGTGACCTTGGTGGCGGAGCGGATGGCGAGGCCGTCATAGTCGGCGATCTTCGCCAACAGGGCGTCCTTGTCCTTGCCGAGATCGGGCAGGTAGTCCACCTCGACGCCGCGATCCTTGAAGATCTGCACGGCGGTCGGGGAAAGCTTGTCGGAAACGAGTACGCGGGGCATGGATGTGGTCCTTGCTTGTTCTGGAAGGTAGGCCCCTCACCCGGCTCGCTTCGCTCGCCACCCTCTCCCCGGCGGGGAGAGGAGGCCGCGGGCATTGCCGCTGCGGTTCTTCTCCCCATTGGGGAGAAGGTGGCGCGAAGCGCCGGATGAGGGGTGTTACCGGTCTGAATGCTAAACCGCTTTTTTCAGCGACGCCTTCTGGTTGGCAAAAGCCCAGTCGAGCCAGGGCATCAGCGCCTTAAGGTCGGCGGTCTCGACGGTCGCGCCGCACCAGATGCGCAGGCCGGGCGGGGCGTCGCGGTAGTGGCCGATGTCGTAGGCGACGCCTTCCTTGTCGAGCGCTGCCGCGAGGCCCTTGGCGAAAGCCGCCTGGCCGTCCTGATCGAGCGCGGCGACCTCCGCATCGGTGATCGACAGGCACACCGAGGTGTTGGAGCGCGTCGCCGGGTCGGTGGCCAGATGGCCGAGCCAGGCCGAGCCTTGCACGAAGCGGTCGATCACGGCCGCGTTGGCGTCGGCTCGGGCGACCAGCGTGTCGAGCCCGCCGATGGCCTTCGCCCAGTTCAGCGCGTCGAGATAGTCTTCCACGGCGAGCATGGAGGGCGTGTTGATGGTTTCGCCCTTGAAGATGCCCTCGATCAGCTTGCCGCCCTTGGTCATGCGGAAGATCTTCGGCAGCGGCCAGGCCGGCACATAGGTTTCCAGCCGCTCCACCGCACGCGGGGACAGGATCAGCATGCCGTGCGCGCCTTCGCTGCCGAGCGCCTTCTGCCAGGAGAAGGTGACGACATCGAGCTTGGCGAAGTCGAGCCGCTGGGCGAAGGCTGCCGAGGTGGCGTCGCAGATGGTGAGGCCGGCCCGGTCGGCGGAAATGAAGTCGGCGTTCGGAACGCGCACGCCAGAGGTGGTGCCGTTCCAGGTGAAGACGACATCGCGGTCGAAATCGACCTGGGCGAGGTCCGGAAGTTCGCCGTAAGGGGCTTCGATCCTGCGCACGTCGGGCAGTTTCAGCTGCTTGACCACATCGGTGATCCAGCCCGCGCCGAAGGATTCCCAGGCGAGCATGTCGACGCCGCGCTGGCCGAGCAGCGACCACAGCGCCATTTCGACGGCGCCGGTGTCGGAGGCCGGTACGATGCCGATGCGGTAGTCGGCCGGCACCTGCAGGATTTCACGGGTAAGGTCGATCGCCTGCGCCAGCTTCGCCTTGCCTATCCTGGCGCGGTGCGAGCGGCCCAATGGCGCATCCTTCAGCGCCTCGACCGACCAGCCGGGGCGTTTGGAGCAGGGACCTGAGGAAAAATTGGGATTTGCCGGACGGAGTCCGGGCGTGGGTAGGTTCGTCATCGTGGTCTATCCTTCCAGATAGTAAGCCCCTCGTTGGGGAGGGGTGGCCCACGGACGGCGATAGGCCTCGCGGCCTCAGGCGTCAAGAGAAAAGTTTTTGTCGCGACCAGGATACTGGATGCGGCTGCGCGCGCCGGCAAAAGAAACGGCGGACCGGAGGCCCGCCGCGCATCGTCGATAAACAGGGGGCAGGCTACCAGAGGTCGTAGCGCAGGCCGACCTTGATCTGGTGGCTGTCGATGCCCTTGCGCAGGACGGACTGGTTGGTGCCGTCCAGCGAAAAGTATTTTGCGTTCGGGGCGGACAGGTACTGGTAGCCGACATCCAGCATCAGGTTCTTCGAGACCTGGTAGGCCGCCCCGGCATTGAGCGAGTAGGCGAAGGCATACTGGGTGTGGCGATCATAGGCGGAAAGCGTGCCGGTCGCGTCGGTATAGTCCGCCGCCAGGCGCCTGCGCGCCTGCATGACGCCGATGCCCGCGCCGACATAGGGCGTGATGCCGACATAGGTTCCGAGATCGACATAGCCGTTGACCATCGCGGTAAAGGCGCTGTTCTTCACATGCGCCGAGCCGGATTCGGGCGGCGTGTCGAAGGCCACGTCGATCTTGTTGCCCGGCAGCCAGCCGAGGTTGAAGTCGCCGCGCAGATAGTCGTTGAAATGATAGCCGAAGCCGAGGCTGGCAAAGACCGGCCGCTCGCGCTCGGAATAGTCGATGCCGGGGCCGCCGAAATCGACGTGCCGGTAGGTGTCTTTCGGCAGGTAGGCGACATCACCGCGCAGATACCAGCCGGAGCCGATTTCGACCGGCGTGTATTCCGGCGCCTGGTCGACATAGATCGGCGGTTCGTAGTCGGCAGCCAGCGCCGGCGTCAGCGGCAAGAGAGCAGTGGCGGCCAGCGCCAGCGCGACACGCAGTGTGAATTTCATGTTCCCCGACTCCCGACGTTGCCCCGATGGCGGCCACAAGGCGGGCCATCGTTCCGGAAGCATTATTAACCATAGTGGTTAAGTGCCGGTTAACCCTGCTGAAATTGTCGGGCAAGGAAATCAATGTGTTGAGGCGGGCGCGTGGCCTTATTCGCCGTCGATGGTATCGCCGCAGTCATGGCATTATCGCTAAGGCCGGAAAAAACCCCGGCGCGACGGCCGGGGTTTGGGGACCCTGTGCGGATCAGTTCAGGACCTGGACGATCTCATGCGTTTCCGGATCGACGACGACGGTCTGGCCGTTGATGACGGTGTAGCGATACGGCACGTTCGGAACCTCGTGGAGTTCCACCGTGTCGGGGACCTTGGCCCCAAGGCTCAGTTCCAGCCCCAGGATGTTGATCGACGCGGCCGGGTTCTTGTGCACGTATTCCCGGATGACGGTCTGCTGTTCAGGCTGGACCACGACGGTCTTCGGTGCGGGCGCCGGCACGATCACGGTGTCCTGTGCGCTTGCCGCCCCGAGGCCGAGAAAAACTGCGCAAACAGCACCAATTGGAAGAAGCGGTTTCATCGTTCTCTCCTTTCAAGCACGATTGCCGAGAGAGAAATGCCGTTCCGGGGCAGCCCGTTCCCAAATGAAATGAGGCCTTTTTGCGTCCTGTAGCCGCCGGCTGGTTCGCGCTTGCAGCCGGCGTCCAGGCGGCGTGTCACGTTATATTACGTGAGGGAACGGCGCTCTCCGGGCTGTCGTTGGGAGGGCGTGCGAGGCGATGAGCGTCCCGCGCGCCAACCAAACCAAAGGAGAAGCATCATGCCGAACCAGGGCGGAACGCACGAACAGCATGTGAAGGCAGGCCAGCAGAGCCACAAGAACGATGACCGCGGCCAGCACGCATCGGGCCAGTACCACGAGCGTGACGGCGGGCATCGCGGTGGCAGCGGCAACTTCGCCGAAGACCGCGAGCGCGCCTCGGAGGCCGGCCGGAAAGGCGGCCAGCACTAGCTGACGCGGTGCCTTTATCGTGCGACCCGCCCGGCTTCCTGCCGGGCGGGTCTTCGCATGGCGGGGTCAGGCGTGAATCCCGAGTGTCTGCAGCAGGCTCGCTATGAAGCCCCGGCCCCTGATCGCCCTGCGAACGCAGTAGGCCGCGCGCGACGCCTGCATGGACAGGCCGACGTGGCAATAGCAGACGATTTCGTGCAGTTGCCGGTCCGTCAGCTCGAAGAACCGCTTCGCGTCGCCGTAGCTGTCGCCGGCCAGGCCCTGCCTGCACAGGACTTCGTCGTTGAACGCGACCGATATGGGCGAGCCGTTCGCGCGCATCTTCTCCCGCTCCAGCAGGGGGCGGTACTCGGTCCCCTCGAGAGCCGTCAGGATGCGGTTGGGCTCCCGCTCGAGCAATTCGGCCCAGCGCTGGAGGCGCTCGGTGCGGGTCATGTCAAGCTGCATCGGGTCCGTGTGGACCGTCGCGATCGCGTGCATCTGGTCTAAGGTTTGGTGCTTCACAGCAACCTCCTGTCACGGTGGTGTAGCCGAGCGCCCATTGCTGAAATTATAGCGCGCAAGCGGCAAAGCGTCACGGTGTTAGGCCTGCCCGCCGCGATAAAAAGACTGTCAGGAAGGAGCCGTCGCCCGGGGGCTGCTCCTTTGCCCGCTTTGGCGGCGTAATCTCATCAATTCTGCGCGAGGGACCGGCTGGATGCTTGAAGCCTGCGCGGAGCGATCCCACGTCAAATAGCGACTGCTATAGGCAGCCGGCGTATCTTCTTTCGGGAAGGATTTGTCGTATGGTAGACGCTGCTCTTGATCGTAGGAAAGTCCAGGACTGGGTCAACCTCGTTCTGGCGGTAGTGCTGTTCATCTCTCCTTGGGTGCTGGGGTTCGTTTCGACCGGCGCGGCCGCGTGGAACGCCTGGGCGGTTGCAATCGTCATCGGGGCGCTTGCGATCGCGGCCATTACGGCCTTCGCCGTATGGGAGGAATGGATCAACCTGCTCCTGGGGTTGTGGCTGATCGCCAGCCCATGGGTGCTGCATTTCTCGATGGACAGAAGGCCGATGTGGACGTTCGTCGTCCTCGGCATCATTGCCGCGGTGGTTTCGGCCTGGTCCCTGTGGGAAAACCAGAACGGAACGCACGCGCACGCCTGACGTCGGGCGAAAATATCGGCGCCAAGCCCACCGGATAACGGCGGGCTTGGCGTCTGCTGATTGAAGATCGGCCAGCGCAAGGTTCTCGATTTCACCCCGTCGAGCGCCGGGGTTGGTGATCGTCTGCGATACTTTCCGGCCGGGTTTGGGCGCGTCGGGAGCGGGGGCACCCTCTTGTGATTTGGTGCGTCAGGTGCCGAGGCGTATATTAGCGGGACGCGGGGCAACAGTCCTGGTCGGGAGGAAAACCATGGCACGAAAATACATCGATTGCCGAGAATTCCCGAGTGAAATGAAATGCACCATAGCCATCTCCGCAGATGGGGAGGATGAGCTTATCGACGCTGCGGTACAGCATGCCGTATCGGTCCACGGGGAAACGGATACCCCGACCTTCCGGGCCGAAATCAGGAAAGCGATCCATGAGGGCGCGCCTGCTCTCTGATCGCCTTACGGAATGCCGCCCGGCCAACCGTCGGGCGGTGTTCCGGCGGCCGGTCAGGCCGCGCTGCGCGTCTCGGAAATCACTTCGACAAGCTGGTTGACGACGGTTTCGACCAGTTTCGCATCGTCGCCTTCCGCCATCACGCGGATGAGCGGCTCCGTGCCGGACGGGCGAATGACAACGCGGCCGGTGCTGCCGAGGCGCTGGCGCGCCTCCTCGATCGCTTCCTTTACGGAAGTCGTCTCCAGCGGCTTGCCGCCGGAAAAGCGCACGTTGCGCAGCAGTTGCGGCACGGGCTCGAATTTTTTCGACAGTTCGCTCATCGGCCGGTTCTGCCGCTTCATGCAGGCCAGTACCTGCAGCGCCGATACCAGGCCGTCGCCGGTGGTGGAGAAGTCGGACAGGACGATGTGGCCGGACTGCTCGCCGCCGACATTGAGCCCTTGAGCGCGCATATGCTCGACCACGTAGCGGTCGCCGACCTTGGTGCGATGCAGTTGCAGGTTGAGGCCACCGAGGAAGCGTTCGAGCCCGAGGTTGGACATCACCGTGGAGACGACGCCGCCGCCGGCCAGACGGCCGCTCTGGTGCCAGGCTTCGGCGATCAGCGCGATGATCTGGTCGCCGTCGACGATGGTGCCGTTCTCGTCGACGATGATGACGCGGTCGGCGTCGCCGTCGAGCGCGATGCCGATGTCGGCGCGGACCTCATGGACCTTCTTCTGCAGGCCGGCGGGCTCGGTGGAGCCGCATTCCTTGTTGATGTTGTAGCCGTTCGGGTCGTCGTTGATCGAGATGACCTCGGCCCCGAGTTCCCATAGCACGGCAGGGGCGACCTTGTAGGCGGCGCCGTTGGCGCAGTCGACGACGATCCTGAGGCCCGAAAGCGACATCGAGCGCGGCAGGGTGCGCTTGGCGAACTCGATATAGCGGTCGTGGACGCCGTCGACGCGCTTGGCGCGGCCGATGCCGTCGGAGTCGGCCAGCGCCATCTCGACGTCGTCGTTCAGCATCGCCTCGATGCGCATCTCGATCTCGTCGGAGAGCTTGTAGCCGTCCGGGCCGAACAGCTTGATGCCGTTGTCGAAATAGGGGTTGTGCGAGGCCGAGATCATGACGCCGATATCGGCGCGCAGCGAACGCACCAGCATGGCCACGGCCGGCGTCGGGATCGGCCCGAGCAGGAACACGTCCATGCCGGCCGCGCACAGGCCCGAAACCAGCGCGCTTTCGATCATGTAGCCGGAAAGACGCGTGTCCTTGCCGACGACGACGCGATGACGGTGGGTGCCGCGCTGGAAGGAGAGGCCGGCGGCCATGCCCACGCGCTGGGCGACTTCCGCCGTCATCGGAAACTTGTTGGCCCGCCCTCGGATACCATCGGTGCCGAAATAACGTCCCATGTTACTTCTGTCCTGCCTGCTCTTTTAGACGGCTGTCATGCCACAACTGCGAGACCCGCCACGATCACAATGTATGAGGCTGTGTTACGAATCCGTTGTTTCTGGCATGGGAAATCGCCGAGATCTTGCGAGAATGCGGCAATTGAATGCCTTTGCAAGCCTGCGGCACCGCCATTGCCATGATTTGCGCATATTCCACAGATTGTGCTTTTCATGTAGCGGTTGATGCTGGCTCAACCGCGCCGGCATCGCCCGCCAGTGAGTTGTGGACGGCAACATTGGAGAAACGCATGCGTATCGATCGACTTGCCACATGGACCGGCCTCGCCCTGTTCACGCTTTTCCTGGCATCGCCAGCCAATGCACTGACCATGGCCGAGTGCAGCACCAAGTATAACGCGGCCAAGGAGGCCGGAACCCTCGGCGGCCAGACCTGGAACCAGTTCCGCAAGGCCGAGTGCGGGGCCGATGCCAGCGCCGCGACCGACACGACCAAGACGAAGAAGACCACCGCCAAGGCCGACAAGGCAGACAAGGCGGCGGCGAGCGAGGATACGGCCAAGGGCCTCACCAGCAAGGAATGCAGCGCCAAGTACCAGGCGGCGAAGGAAGCCGGCACGCTGAACGGCATGAAGTGGAACGACTTCCGCAAGGCCGAGTGCGGCCCGGGCGCCAGCGCTGCGGCTGCGGCCAAGCCGGCGAAGGCCACGAAGAAGGCCGGCGACACCGCGCAGGCGGATGCCGGCAAGGGCCTCTCCATGGCCGAGTGCAGCGCCAAGTACCAGGCCGCCAAGGCCGGCAATACGCTGAACGGCATGAAGTGGAACGATTTCCGCAAGGCCGAGTGCGGCGCCAATGCCGCCGACGACGACACGGTGCCGAATCCGACCGAAGCGAAGTACGACAGCGAACCGGCGGCCCCGACGGCGAAGGCGCCGCGCGGCGTGAAATTCCCGAGCGCCGTTTCGCAGAAATATTCCAATGAAACGCCCGGCAAGGCGCGCATGCACACCTGCCTCGACCAGTACTATGCCAACAAGGACGCCGACGCGCTCGGCGGCCTGAAGTGGATCCAGAAGGGCGGCGGCTTCTACAGCCTGTGCAACGCCCGCCTGAAGGGCTGATCGGCACGGCAACCGCACTTACCGGAAAGGCCCGCAAGCACGTCTTGCGGGCCTTTTCTTTTGCCGGTTTACCCTGCGCTGTCGGCGCGTCCTCTCGGAAGATAGGGCAGGGCGAACATGTAAAAGCCGCTGAACAGGAGCAGGAAAAGCGGCAGGAGCGGCGAGTAGACGATCCAGGCCGGCGGCTCTCCTCGCGTCATCGCGGCGAAATTGGCGATCACCGTGACGGTGAAGACGATGGCAAGCCAGCGATGGCCCTGCCTGATCCATTTGCTCCAGTTCAACGAAACCTCCTGCGAAAAAGGGGAAAGGCCGCCCGGCGGCGGCTGCGGCTAAAATGGTGCGGGCGTCAGTCCTCCTGCGCCACGACCTGGTCGAGCCTTTCGAGGAACTGCGGCCACCCGGCCCGCGCGCCGCCGTAAGCCTGCTTCTGGTCCGGCCGGAAGCCGGATTGCTCGACGCGCAGATGCGTGCCCGACCTGGTCGGGGTCAGGGTAAAGGTCACCACGCTTCGCAGGTCGTAGGCCGCGTCGTCGTGAGGGAAATCCCAGCGGTAGGACAGCGTCCTGTGCGGCTCGACGGCAAGCACTTCGCAGTCCAGCACGCCGCCCCAGTCGCCGCGAAGATTGAAGCGATGCCCGACGGCGGGCTTGAAGTCGTTCTTCATCAGCCATTCCTCGATCAGGTGCGGTTGCGTGAGCGCGCGCCAGATCTTTTCGGCCGGGTGCCGGAACTCCCGCTCGACGACCACGGCGCGGGTTTCGGTCGATCCTTCGTTCATTGGTCCATCCTTTCGAGCAGGGTTTCGAGGTCGTCCAGCCGGGACTGCCAGAACCGCGTCATGGCGCTCGTCCAGTCGGCAAGCGGTGCCAGCGCGTCCAGCTGGGCGCTGTAATGCGTCTGCCGTCCCTCGTGGCGGTCGCGCACCAGTCCCGCCTGCTTCAGGATCGCGAGATGCTTCGAGACGGCGGGTTGCGAGATGCCGGCCTGCGCCGTCAGGGCGCCGACCGTCTGCTCTCCGGCGCGGCACAGCCGCTCGAAGATGGCCCGCCGCGTCGGATCGGCCAGCGATCGGAAAAGGGCGTCGTGAGGGTGAGGCATGTCAATCAATAACCATTCAGTTATTAGTAATCCATAACCAAACGGTTATAGGTATGTCAAGGGGCGCATAACCAAACCGGCGATGACCGGCCGGCGGGAAAATTCCGGTGGCGAAAACAAAAACACCGCGGACTGGCCGCGGTGTTGTCAGGACGCATGACGGGTTTCGGAAGGCGAAGCTCACGCCTCGCCGCTGCCGGCTCAGCTCGAAGGCTGCGGCTCCATGCCGCCTTCGGGCTCGGGGCCCTTCTTCTTGCCGCGCGCGGTGCCGCCGGCCTTCGGCACGGCCGAGCCGCGGCTGGTTGGGGTGTCGTCGCCAAGGTCGCGCGACGGCTTCTTGCCGGCGAGCAGTTCCTTGATCTCGTCGCCCGACAGCGTCTCGTATTCCAGCAGGCCCTCGGCCAGCGCGACCCAGTCCTTCTTCTTCTTGGTCAGGATCGCCTTGGCGGTCGAATAGGCCTCGTCGATCAGCCGGCGCACTTCGGCGTCGATGATCTGCGCCGTCTCTTCCGAGATGTTCTGCTGGCGCGCCACCGAGTGGCCGAGGAAGACCTCTTCCTGGTTGTCGCCATAGGCGACATGGCCGAGCTTGTCGGAAAAGCCCCAGCGCGTCACCATGGCGCGCGCCAGCTTGGTCGCCTGGTCGATGTCGGAGGAGGCGCCGGAGGTGATGTTCTCCTTGCCGAACTTGAACTCTTCCGCCACGCGCCCGCCCATCATGATGGCGAGGCGCGAGATCATGTACTTGTAGCTCATCGAATAGCGGTCGCCTTCCGGCAACTGCATGACCATGCCGAGCGCGCGGCCGCGCGGGATGATCGTCGCCTTGTGCAGCGGGTCGGCCGCCGGCACGTTGAGGGCGAGGATGGCATGGCCGGCCTCGTGATAGGCGGTAAGCTCCTTCTCGGCCTGGGTCATGGCCGAGGAACGGCGCTCGGCGCCCATCATGATCTTGTCCTTGGCGTCCTCGAACTCGGCCATGGTGACCAGCCGCTTGTTGCGGCGCGCCGCCATCAGGGCCGCCTCGTTGACGAGGTTCATCAGGTCGGCGCCGGAGAAGCCCGGCGTGCCGCGCGCGACCACCTTGAGGTCGACATTGGGCGCCAGCGGCACGTTGCGGATGTGCACCTTGAGAATCTTCTCGCGGCCGATGATGTCGGGGTTCGGCACCACCACCTGGCGGTCGAAACGGCCGGGGCGCAGCAGCGCCGGGTCGAGCACGTCGGGCCGGTTGGTGGCCGCGATCAGTATGATCGACTCGTTGGATTCGAAGCCGTCCATCTCGACCAGCAGCTGGTTCAGCGTCTGCTCGCGCTCGTCGTTGCCGCCGCCGAGGCCGGCGCCGCGATGACGGCCGACGGCGTCGATCTCGTCGATGAAGATGATGCAGGGCGAGTTCTTCTTGGCCTGCTCGAACATGTCGCGGACGCGGCTGGCGCCGACGCCGACGAACATTTCGACGAAGTCCGAGCCGGAAATGGTGAAGAACGGCACGTTGGCCTCGCCGGCGACCGAGCGGGCGAGCAGCGTCTTACCGGTGCCGGGCGGGCCGACGAGCAGCACGCCGCGCGGAATCTTGCCGCCGAGCCGCTGGAACTTTTGCGGATCGCGCAGGAACTCGACGATCTCCTCGAGGTCCTCCTTGGCCTCGTCGACGCCGGCGACGTCCTGGAAGGTGACGCGGCCATGCGCCTCGGTCAACAGCTTGGCCTTGGACTTGCCGAAGCCCATGGCGCGGCCGGAGCCGGACTGCATCTGGCGCATGAAGAAAATCCACACGCCGAGGATCAGGATCATCGGCAGCCAGGAGATCAGGTAGCCGAGCAGCGTATTGGAGCCGTCCGTCTCGGGCCGGGCGTTGATGGTGACGTTCTTGGCCTCGAGCCGCGACACCAGCGCCTGGTCGCCGGGCGAATAGGTCTGGAAGCCGCTGGTGTTGTCGGTGAAGCTGCCGCTGATGCGGTCGCCGGCGATGGTCACCGACTTCACGCGCCCGGCATCCACATCCTGCAGGAACTGCGAATAGGGGATGTCGCTGGCCGCGCCGCGCGTCTGCGGGGTCTGGAACAAGTTGAACAGGGCGATGAGCAGGACCGCTATGATCGCCCAAAGTGCCAGGTTGCGGTAATTAGGATTCATCTAGTGTCCCGTTTGCGCCGCCGGGCGGACGCGTACGATTTGAAGGAAGCTTGAGCTTAACATAGGCAGGGCAATGGCCATTGCCAAGCACGGCGGCGTATCTCGGTTAAGCATTGGTGGGTGTTTTCCCGGTGTCGAAAGGGAGTTCAGGCAGCGCCCGCGCGCCGACGAGCCCGGCAAGCGCGCCGGCAAGATCGAGGTCGAACGACGGCAGGAAGCGATCGAACGGCGCGACGACGGGGGAAGCGGCGGCGGCCGCAACGGGCCGGAACGCCGGTTCGGCGGCCGTCGCGGCGGCGATCAGGCTCGGCGGGGTTGGACTCTCGCCCATCGTGGGCGATTCCGCGGGGACGTTGCCCTCTGGCTCGACGCTCACGCTGCCGGCTCCTCGACGCAACGCGATACGGTAGCGGCCGTCCCAGATCGTGCCGTCGACGGCGTTTACAGGGGCGGGCAGGTCGCGCCGCTCGCGGTGAAGGAAGATGCCGGCGCGGCGGGCGTCGACCACTGTCCGCGACAATGTGGCGCAAAGCGGGGCGGCGGCGATCTTGTCGAGCAGCGCCGCCGTCCGCGCCTCGTCCGGCGGGAACGGGGTTCCGCCGGCGGTTGCCAGCAGCAGGCGCAGTGCGGTGACCGCTGCATCGCGCTCGCCGCGGGGGAAGGCGGGATCGAGGCGGATGAGACCGGGCACCGGCCGCGTGGCGCAGACGCGGATCAGCGCGGCGGCACGGCGACTCCTGTCGGTGCGTGCGGCTGCCGCCGTTTCCGCCAGGGCGAGAAGGTCGCCGATCCGGCGGGAGCCTCGGCCTTGGTACAGGGCGGCGCGGACGCGTGGACGCTCGTAGTGCTCGTCGCTATTGGTCGGGTCGTCGATCCAGCCGATCCGCCGGTTGCGCAGGAAGGCGCGCAGGGCCGCGCGCTCGATGTCGAGCAGCGGCCGCAGGATCCATGTCTGCCAATCGTAGAGCGTGGCCGGCGCCATGCCGGCGAGGCCGCGGCCGTATGCCGTCGTGAACTCGTCGCTGCGGGCCTGGCGCATCAGCACCGTCTCGGCCTGGTCGTCGGCGGTATGGGCGGTCACGACCAGGCCGATGCCGGCCTGCCGCGCCGCTGCCGCCAGCAGCCGGTAGCGGGCTTCGCGCGCGGCGGCGGGGATGCCGCTGGCCGGTTTCGCGTCGCTCCAGACCATGGTGCGGTGGGCGATGCCGAGCGTGGCGCAGAGGCTGGCCACCGCCCGCGCTTCGGCGGCGGATTCGGCGCGAAGCCCATGGTCGACGGTCACCGCCAGCAGCTGTGCCTGCGGCGCGTTGCGGTCGAGATGGTCTTTGAGGAGAAGAAGCAGCGCGGTGGAATCACTGCCACCGGATATGGCGACAACGGCGCCATTGGAAAAATCGATACGGGAAAACAGGCTTTCCGTGAGGCCGGCCACGGCGTCGTCGCCAGTGTCCGCCCGGAGTGATGTCAGCACGAAGCCTGCGCCCGTTCCTGCTTGACGCGTGCCTTGAGCGCGCTGGAGGCGTTGGGATAGCGCTTGCCGATCTCGCCGAAGGTGGCGCAGGCGACGTCGCGCTGCTTGAGGCCGACGAGGGAGACGCCGAGCTTGAGCAGCATGTCGGGGGCCTTCTTGGCCTTCGGATAGTCCTTCGAGGCCGCTAGGAACACCTCGGCCGCGTCGCGGTATTTCTGCTGGCCGAGCAGCGATTCACCCAGCCAGTAATGGGCGTCGGCCGCCTTCGCGTCCTTGGGGAAGCGGGAGATGTGGTCGCGGAAACCCTGCTCCGCCGTGCCGTAGTCGCCGGACAGGATGAACTGGTAGGAGTTGCGGTAGAGCTCATCGGCGTTGTCGGTGGCGGGCAGGGCGGCGACGACGGAATTGCCGCTGGTCCCGGTCTGCGCCTTGGCCGCCGGGGCCGGATCCGGCGTGGTCGACTGCGTGTTGCCTTCGGCGTCGATCACGTTGCCGTTCTTGTCGACGGTGATGGTGCCGAAGGTTTTCGGCGGCGCGCCGGTGCCGGGAATGAGCTTGCCCGGATCGCCGTTGCCGGAATCGATGATGACGTCCTCGACGCTCTGGCCGCCGCCCGCGGCACCTGCATCGGCAGGTGCTGCGTTGGCAGACGCCCCGGTGTCGGGCGTCTGCTGGGGAGCGGCGGCGACGTTGCTGTCCGTGCCGGCGCCCGCGTCGGACTTCTGCTGCTTGCCGCCCGAACCGGTCTGCTCGAGCTGCTGGAAGCGGAATTCGTTGTCTTCCTGCTGCTTGCGGATCTGTTCCTGCATCTGCAGGACCTGGAAGTTCAGTTCCTCGATCTTGCCGTTCAACTGGCGAATCTGGTCTTCCAGCGCGGTGGTGCCGGCCGTCTGGGCAAGCTGAACCGGACGCGCCTCGTCCTTCTGCCCGAACACGCCCGGCAGGCCGATCGACGGCAGGTGGAAGGAGAAGCCGCTTTCCCGCGGCGTAGACGATCCGGCGCCGTTGGCCGAGGCGGCCGCGCCGGATAACAGCAGCATCGCAAGCGTGCCACTCAGGATCAGTCTGAAATGCATATGCCTCTCGCCATCATGTTAGTCATGTTCGTGCCGGCCCGGCCATCGAGCAACAAGCGCGACGATAGGGTCGGCACGCCTCCGGCACCGTGGCCTTTTAGCAGGGCGCGAGAGTTCGGCCAAATTTTGTTTGCGCGCGCGAGATGTGAAAAAGGCGGCCCTGAGGGCCGCCTTTCCCGAACGGTTGTTGCATAAATGCCGATCAGCTGCCGGCGCCACCGAGCGTGGTGACGGCGCGACGGTTCTGCGACCAGCAGGAAATGTCGTCGCACACCGCGACCGGCCGTTCCTTGCCGTAGGAAATGGTCTTGATGCGGCCGGCGTTGATGCCCTGCGAGGCAAGGTAGTCGCGGGTGGCGGCGGCGCGGCGGGCACCGAGCGCGAGGTTGTATTCGCGCGTGCCGCGCTCGTCGGCGTGGCCTTCGACGACGATACGGTACTGGCTGTACTTGTTCAGCCACTGCGCCTGGCGGGCCAGCGTCTGCTGGGCGTCGGCGCGGATCGCGGAGGAGTCCGTGTCGAAGAAGATGCGGTCGCCGACATTGACGGTGAAGTCCTGGGCGGAGCCCGGAGTGGCCGCGCCCGCGCCGCCGCCGAGGCCGAGGTCGGCCGCGCTGTTGAGGTTCTTCTTGGAGGCGCAGCCGGTAATCGCCAGCGAGGCGAAAAGCGCGATCATGGCCGGGTTCGTTGCAAACTTTGCGATACGGCGCATGCCGCCTCTCCTTCGCATTTCGAGTGAATTCATTGATCCGTCAGTAACCACGTTTGGGTTAACGGGCGTTCAATGAACACGGTTAAATTTCTGTTTCGTGCTGCCGTCCGCAGCCGATGACGTGCGTTTCAGACCTAGACCTAAATGCGGCCAAAACGCGACCAAGACAGGCAAAAGAGGCCGGAGCGGCCTCTTTTTCCGAAGTAAAGTGCAGGAATTGGCGGGGTTTACTCAAGCAATGGCGACCAGGCCGGGTCGGAGGCGTAGTTCGCCGTGGGAATGGATTGCTCGTTGCGGCCGGTGAGGTCGACGGAAACCAGCTTCGGTCCGCCGCCCGCATCGCGGAAAAACATCAGCACGCGGCCGTTCGGCGCCCAGGTCGGGCCTTCCTGCTGGAAGCCGGAAGACAGGATGCGCTCACCCGAGCCGTCGGTGCGCATGACGCCGATCTGGAACTGCCCGCCGGTCTGCTTGGTAAAGGCGATGAGGTCGCCGCGCGGCGACCATACGGGCGTCGAATAGACGCCCTGGCCGAAGGAGATGCGGTGCGGGTTGGAGCCGTCGGCGCCCATGACGTAGATCTGCGAACGTCCGCTGCCGCCGCCGCGGTCGGAGGTGAAGACGATCTGCGAGCCGTCCGGCGAATAGGAGGGCGAGGTGTCGATGGCGACGGAATCGGTCAGCCGCGTGGTGTTGCGGCTCCTCAGGTCCATGGCGAAGATGTTGGAGTTGCCGTCGTCGCGCATCAGCGACATGATCACCTTCTGGCCATCCGGCGAGAAGCGCGGCGCGAAGGTCATGCCCGGGAAGTTGCCCACCAGTTCGCGCTGGCCGGTCTCGATCTGCAACAGATAGACGCGCGGCTGGCCGCTTTCGTACGACATGTAGGTGATTTCCTGCCGGTTGGGCGAGAAACGTGGCGTCAGCACGATCGACTTGCCGTTGGACAGATAGCGCACGTTGGCGCCGTCCTGGTCCATGATGGCGAGGCGCTTCTGGCGGGAGTTCTTCGCGCCCGATTCATCGATGAAGACGACGCGCGTGTCGAAATAGCCCTTTTCGCCGGTCAGCCGCTCGTAGATGGCGTCGGCGATGATGTGGGCGATGCGGCGCTTGTTGCTGTCGTTGCCGAAGAACTGCTCGCCGGACAATTGCTGGCCGGCATAGGTGTCCCACAGGCGGTATTCGGCGCGGATGCGCCCGTCGGCTTCCTTGCTGACGCGGCCGGTGACCAGCGCCTGCGCGTTGATGACCTTCCAGTCGTCGAAGCGGGGCGCGACGTCGGGATTGGAGATCTTTTCGATGAAGGCCGACTTGTCGATCGGGGCGAACAGGCCGGAGCGTTTCAGGTCGGCGATGACGATGCTCGAAATCTCGGCGCCGAGCTGGTCGCCGGCTATGAAATCGGTGACGGCGATCGGCAGCGGCTCGATCGTGCCCTTGTTGACGTCGATGGTGACCACGGCATGGGCGGGCAGGGTGGTGAATCCGCCGATGCCGGTAGCAAGAGCGCTGGCCACCATGAGCGTCGAAAGCAGTTTCTTCATGCGATAAAACCTCTTTTTTCCTCGTTGGCGGCGTTCGTCAGAACATGTCGCTTGGATCGAAATTGACCACTACTTCCGCCCAGGTGTCGTATTTGTCGGCCGGCAGGTTGAACGGCGCGCATTTCTGTACCGCGCGCACCGCCGATTCGGCCGCGGTGCGGGCAGGGCCGGAGGCGGCGCCGCCGGCCACCACTTGCGGGCGCCCTTGCAACATGCCCGAACGGTCGAGCTGGAAGCGCACCGAAACCTTCAGCGTGGCGGCGTCGTCGACGCCGGCCGGGATGCTCCAGCATCCGCCGAGCTTCTGGCGCAGCGCGTCCATCTCGTTCTGCGACAGCGTGGCACCGCCGGTCGTGCGCTCGCCGCCGAGCGATGCCTGCTGCGTCGAGCGCTTGGCGCCGCCGCCCGAGGGCTTCTGCTTGTTCAACAGCGCGGAAATGGCGTCGGCGTCGAACTCCTTGTCGTCCGACTTCTGCCGCGAGGAAGCTTCCTTGACCGGCTTGTCGGAATTCTTGCGCTCGGGCGTTTTCGCGGTCTCGGCCTGCGCCTGCTGGGGCTGCGGCTTCGGCCGCGCTTCGGGCGCGGGCGCGGCGTTCGGAAGCTTGACCGGATCGGCGACGGGCTGTTCGGCGGCGATGGCCTCGGCCACCGCGTCGGGCTTGGCCGGCTGCGGCTCCGCCGTCTTTTCCTTCGGCGGCTCGGGCTTGGGCTCCGGCTGCTTGACGGGCTCCGGCTTGGGCTTGGCTTCCTTGACCGGCTCGGGCTTCACTTCTTCCCGCGGCTGCGGCACGGGGGCGACCTCGGTGGTGGGAACCGGCTTCGGTTCCTCCTTCGGCTTCGGCACGTCCTCGGTCTTGATCTGTTCCTTGGGCTCGGGCGCGGGCGGCGGGGCCGCCGCTTCCTCGACGGGCGTCGGCTTGGCCTCGGGCGTCGGCGGCTTTTCGGTGTCGACGCTGTTGTCGCCCACCTTCTGGGCGTCGGCGACGATATCGGGACGCTTGGTCGGCGTCGGCGCCGGCTTGTCGTTCAGGTCGGCCTTCTTGTCGCCCTGCTGGATCTGGGTGAGCTCGGAAAGCGGCACGATATCGACGGGCAGCGACTCGGTGTCGGCCACCTCCAGGGCAGCCGGCGCCGACAGCGAGAACAGGCCGAAGGCCAGTGCCGCCGCATGCAAGATCACCGATGTGGTGAGGCCCGCCTTCAAGATTACTGGTCCTGTTCCTGCAGCGTCACGAGGCCGATGTTCTTGTAGCCGGCGGCCGAGATGCGGGCCATCACCTTCATGACGGTGCCGTAGTCGGCGGTCTTGTCGCCGCGCACGAAGATACGCTCGTCATAGCCGGTCTTGGAGATCGCCTGCAGCTTGCCGACGACTTCCTCGATCGGAATCTCGGTCTCCTGGAGATAGACCTTGCCGGTGTCGTTGATCGAGACCGTGATCGGCTGGGTGTCGGCGTTCATGGCCTTGGCCTGCGTGTCGGGCAGGTCGATCGGCACGCCGACGGTCAAGAGCGGCGCCGCCACCATGAAGATGATGAGCAGCACCAGCATCACGTCCACCATCGGCGTGACGTTGATTTCGGACATCAGGCCATGCTGGCGGCCGCGCCGTCCATGGCCGCGCCCACCGCGGCCGGAGCCGCCGGAACCCATAGACATTCCCATGATCGACCTAAACCTTCTGCGCTACTTTTTCATCGATTTGGCGCGAGAGTATGGCGGAGAACTCGTCGGCGAAGCCTTCCATCTTGGCGCCGAGCTTGCCGGCGTCCGACGTCAGCTTGTTGTAGGCGATGACGGCGGGGATGGCGGCCAGCAGGCCGATGGCGGTGGCCAGCAGCGCTTCGGCGATACCGGGCGCCACCACCGAAAGGCTGGTGTTCTTGGAGGCGGCGATGGCCTGGAACGAGGTCATGATGCCGATGACGGTGCCGAACAGGCCGATGAAGGGCGCCGCCGAGCCGGTGGTGGCGAGGAAGCCGAGGCGGCCTTCCAGCTTTTCCATCTCGCGCGTCAGCGCCAGGTCCATCGCCTTGTCGATGCGGTTCTGCAGGCCGATGGGCGACTTGGCGCCTTTCTCGAAGCTCTTCTTCCATTCGCGCATGGCGGCCACGAAGATCGCGCCCATGCCGGTCGTCTTGCGGTCGGCCAGCGTGCGGTACAACTCCTCCAGCGACTGGCCCGACCAGAAAATCTGTTCGAAGCGGTCGAGCGATACGCGCATGCGCGCATACGCCACCAGCTTGTCGACGATGATTGCCCAGCTCCATACCGAAGCGGCGATCAGCCCGAGCATGACGAGCTTGACCACCCAGCTGGCCTGCATGAACAAGGCCCAAATCGACAAGTGCGCGCCCGGTTCGGCGAGAGCGATATTTTCCATTCCTACGGTCCCTAGATTTTTCCGGGCGTGGCTTGCGGCTGGCCCTGCGCATCCCTTGTCTGTCGTTCGCCCATGAAGTGCGAACGACCCCGAAAATGCGGTGTCGCGGCCTTTTCAAGGCAAATATTGGTAAAACGAAGGCGCGCGATCGCTTCGATTTTTACCGATCTCTTCATGAACTGTTATGGTTAAGGATAAGTTAGGGCCGTTGGCCCGGTATCGAATTCCAGCGGCGTCCGCCGGTCGGTCCGGGCGTAGCCTGCCTGCCTCTCTATTGGCGCAGGAAAGCGGCGATCCATTCTTTGGGAAAACGGCGCGGCCTGCCGTTCTCGCCGATGATGGCGGCCTGCACTTTCGCCTCCACCAGCACCTCGTCGCCGCGCTTCAGCTGCTGGGCCATGACGATGCGCGCGCCCGATATCTCCTCGGCGCGGGTTTCGACGGTCAGGATGTCGTCGATGCGCGCGGCCTTGAGGAAATCGATCTCCATACGCCGAACCACCCAGACGATGCGCTCGCCGTGCTTGCCCTCGGCAAGCTCGGTGTGGTGAACCCCGGCCAGGCGCAGGAAATCCGAGCGGCCGCGCTCGAGGAACTCCAGGTAGCGCGCATGGTAGACGACGCCGGAGAAATCGGTATCGGCATAGTAGACGCGCGCCAGCAGCCGATGGCCGGACTCCGTCAGCGTGCCGGAAAGGCCGGCTGCGAGCGCAGCGTCGGATTGAACTTGGTCGGCCATGGTGCCTTCTTCCTATTCTTCCTGGAACAGGTTGATCTGCTGCTGCGCCAGCTCCCTCGGCGCCTCCAGACCGAGATGGCGCCAGGCGTTGGCGGTCAGCACCCGCCCGCGCGGCGTGCGCTGGATGAAGCCCTGCTGGATGAGGTAGGGCTCGATGATGTCCTCGATGGCGTCGCGCGGCTCGGAAAGCCCGGCGGCGATCGTCTCGATGCCGACGGGGCCGCCGCCGAAATTGCCGGCGATCATCGTCAGGTAGCGGCGGTCCAGCGCGTCGAGGCCGAGCCCGTCGACTTCCAGCCGTGTCAGCGCCTCGTCGGCGATCCTGCGATCGACATGGCCGTCGCCGGCGACGGCGGCGAAGTCGCGCACGCGCCTGAGCAGCCGGCCGGCGATGCGGGGCGTGCCGCGGGCGCGCCGGGCGATCTCGACCGCCCCGTCGTCGCCGAGCGGCATGCCGAGGATGCGGGCGCCGCGCCGCACGATCAGCTCCAGTTCCTCCACCGTATAGAAGTTGAGGCGTACCGGAATGCCGAACCGATCGCGCAACGGGTTGGTGAGCAGGCCGAGCCGGGTGGTGGCGGCGACCAGCGTGAAGCGGGCGAGGTCGATCTTGACCGAGCGTGCCGCCGGCCCCTCGCCGATGATGAGGTCGAGCTGGAAATCCTCCATGGCGGGATAGAGGATTTCCTCGACCGCCGGATTGAGGCGATGGATCTCGTCGATGAACAGGACGTCGCCTTCCTCGAGATTGGTGAGGAGGGCGGCGAGGTCGCCGGCCTTGGCGATCACCGGGCCGGAGGTGGAGCGGAAATTGACGCCGAGCTCGCGCGCCATGATCTGCGCCAGCGTCGTCTTGCCGAGACCCGGCGGGCCGACGAACAGGACGTGGTCCAGCGCTTCGCCGCGCGCCTTGGCTGCCTCGATGAACACCTTGAGGTTGGCGCGCGCCGCCGCCTGCCCGACGAACTCGTCCAGCGTCTGCGGCCGCAGCGTCTGCTCGGCGTCTTCGCCGCGTTTATCGGGCGCGATGAGGCGGGGGGAAAGGGTCAAGACAGGAGTTCCATGCCGGGGATTTTCTTCGCCGCGCGCCGGTCGAAGGTGACGGTGCCTGAGCAGCCGGCCCGCTGCCCCAGTTGCGCGACGAGGAAATCGGTAAACAGGGCGGGCAGGTCGCCGTCACGTGCCACAGAAAGCATTTCCCTGCCTTCAATGATAAAATCGTCCGTGTCCAGAAGGCCCGAAACGGCGTCGAGGATGTCGGCGTGAGGCAGGCGATAGCGGAAGCGCAACACCCAGATCGTCTCCGCCATGGTGACCGCGCTGACGAAGGCGGGGTCATCGGCTGACCGGTCCTGGAAGAAGCGCAGGGCTACGGCGTGCTGCGCGGCGTCATCGGCCGTCAGAAGGCGCACCAGTACATTCGTATCGACGCCGATCAATCCCGGTCGTCCTCGATAATGCCGCTATGCCACTCGCGCTGAATGCGCGCGTCGTCCTCGGCGACCGCTTCCATGATGGCTTCGTCCATTTCCTCGATCGTCAGCGGCTTCATGCCCGGGCGGTGCAGGATGCCGGCAAGATCGACGGCTCGCAGCTTGCGGGGTCTTACGATCGCTCTGCCTTCCTCGAGCGTCCATTCGATGCGTGCGCCGCGCTCCAGCCCGAGTTTATCGCGCACGGCCTTCGGGACGGTGGTTTGACCCTTGGAGGTTACGCTGCCGATCATGCCCATGGGATTTCTCCTTACCTTCGAAACATAGTAAGGAAACGTGCCGCAATCAAGGAATTCACCGCGCCAGTTCCTTCAGGCCGAAGCGGATGAGCTTGGCCGAGTCTGCGTCTTCGCCGGCGAGCTTGATCGCGCTGGCCACTGCGTTGGCGGCGGTGTCGCGCGAATAGCCGAGATTGGTCAGGGCCGATACCGCGTCGGCGACAGGGGCTGCGGCGACGCCTTCGCCGATCTCCTGTTTCAGCCCGATGGTGCCGGACGCCGCGCCGGCATAGGCCGGGGCCTTGTTCTTCAGTTCGGTGACGATGCGCTCGGCGACCTTCTTGCCGACGCCGGGGGCGCGGCTCACCATGGCGATGTCGCGCAGCGCGATGGCGTTGGCGAGGTCGGCCGGCGACAGCGTCGACAGCACCGCCAGCGCCACCTTGGCGCCGACGCCCTGGACGTTGCCCATGAGCAGGCGGAACCAGTCGCGCTCCAGCGCCGACTGGAAGCCGTAAAGCCGGATCATGTCCTCGCGCACATAGGTCTCGATGAACAGCACCACCGCCTCGCCGGGCGAGGGCAGGCCGGCCAGCGTGCGTGCCGAGCAGAAGGCGACGTAGCCGACGCCGTGCACGTCGACCACGCAATGGTCCTCTTCGATCTCGTCCAGCGTGCCCTTGAGCTTGCCGATCATCTATTCGTTCTCCAGGGCATATGTCTCGGGGCTCACGATGTTGAGGCCGGGGAAATAGGAGCGATACCGCGCCGCGTCGCGAGTGAGCAGGCGATGGCCGCCAGCCAGCGCATGGGCGCCAATGAGAAAATCCGGCAGGGTTCTTTCCCGCTTCCCGCCACGCAGGCGGTAGAGCATGTGGGCAGTGCCTGCCGGAAAGGCGGCGCCGAAGGGAAAATCCTCACGAAGCGGCTCAAGCCACTCGAACGCGCGTGCAAGCGTTTCTTCGCCGAACGAAGGTTTCGACAGCTCCGCCCAGACGATGGCGCTGAACACGATTGGTCCTTCGCCGAGCGCCTGCTTCAGGGCCGCCAGGGACCAACGCCGCGTTGGCGCCTCCGCCGGGCCCAGGACGTCGATCAGGATGTTGGTGTCAACGAGGGTCGAGATCTTCACGCGGTCCTCGCAGCCAATCCACATAGGCCTTGCCGTCCATGCCCATGGTATCGAAAGTACCGGCGACGGCCGCGGCCCATTCCTCGAAGGTCTGCCTTCTTGCCTCAGGCGCGGGCTCCCGCTTCTCTATCACGACGCCGGCCTCCCGCTCCACGAAATCGACCTCGCTGCCGGGCCCTATACGCAGCCGGTCGCGAATCTCCTTGGGGATGGTAACCTGGCCTTTTTCCGTCACGCGCATGGTAATACCTCGTGGGTATTACTTACGGGAATGCCCGGAACAAGTCAAGAACATGGCTAGCCGGCCATGGCCAGGCGGTAGGCGGCGCTTTGGCGGTGGTGGGCGTGGCAGATGGCGATCGCCAGCGCGTCGGCGGCGTGCTCGCTGTCGAAGCTCGCCTTGGGCAGCAGCACCTTCACCATCATGTGGATCTGCTTCTTGTCGCCGTGGCCGACGCCGATCACCGCCTTCTTGACGGCGTTGGGGGCGTATTCGGCGACCGGCAGCCCGGCGCGCGCCGGAACCAGCATGGCGATGCCGCGCGCCTGGCCGAGCTTCAGCGTCGCGACGGCGTCCCGGTTGACGAAGGTCTGCTCCACCGCCGCCTCGTGCGGCATGGTCCGGTGCAGGATGTCGGCAAGGCCGTCATGCAGTTGGCAAAGCCGGCTTGCCAGCGTCGCCTTGTCGTCGGAGGCGACGGTGCCCGAGGCGACGAAGTGCAGCGCGTTGCCGAGGCTTTCCACGATCCCCCAGCCGGTGCGGCGAAGGCCCGGGTCGATGCCGATGATGCGAATCGCTTCCGCCATGGGGAAAATCTACCTTTCGCGGCGACAGATGCCAGCGAAAAGTGAACAAACCGGAAACGATTTGGCGATTCAGCCGCGCGCGAAGGCGGTGTTGAGCAGCGAAATCTGGTCGGACACCGGGTTGAGGCGCCGTCCGGACGCCGCCGCCTGCGGTAGGGTTTCGGAGCCGTAGATTTCCTCGTCCATGCGCCGCACCAGCGCCTGCAGGCGCAGCGAATGGATGACGAGATCGAGGAACTCCGCCGGAAGTTCGCTCCAGCCGGCCGCGTCTTCATTGGCCGAGGCGGTGTCGAGGCGGACCTTCGATTTCTCGGCGGCCACCTGGTCGCGGGTCATTTCGCCGGAATTGGTGGCGCGCTGCAGCAACAGCCAGGAGGCGACCTGCATCAAGCGGGTGGTCAGCCGCATCGATTCGGCGGCGTAGAGGGTGGCGCCCAGCCGGGACAGCTTCTTCGCCTCGACCCGGCCCCTGCCGTCGAGATATTCGGCGGTCCTCTCGACCAGCCCCATGCCCTCGTCATAGAGCGGCTTGAAGGACTGGGAGAAAACGCGGCGTTCGGCCAGCTTGATGGTCTTCGCGCCTTCCCACGACGGTTCGTTCATTTTCATGCCCTGTTTCATGGGCCGACTCGCTTAGCCGGCATGGCCGTACCCTATACAGCCAGGGCCGGAAAAATGCGCCCGCCGAGCGGCGTTGGCAAGGACATGTTTAATAAAGGGTTAACGCGGCCCGCGGGCAAAAAAAGAGCCGCGGATGAGGCGGAAAAATTACTTGCTTCATCATAGACTTGCAAAAATATCCGTTCTTTTTCAATGAATTAGCTTGTCATAAGCGTCCAAAATAACCATAGTATCCACCACCAAACTTATGGTAGGGATTATGGTAAGAAACCGCCTAACCGACGCCAAAATCAAGGGCTTAGACAAACCGGGTATGTATAGCGACGGCGCTGGCCTTTATTTAAGGGTACACGCCGGCGGCAGCAAGTCGTGGTTCTTTGTCTACCAGCGAAACGGAATCCGGCGTGAGCTTGGTCTCGGCGGCTTCGCGGGGATCGCCCCTGTTTCACTGGCTACGGCGCGTAGGAAGGCGGACGAGCTTCGCGACGAACTGGCGAACGGTCGCGATCCTTACGCCGAACGACTGGCGCGCAAGGCGTCCCATGCAACCTTCGCTGATGTCGTCGACGGCTACTTAAAAGCCAAGAACGACTGGACGCCAAAGACAGAAAAGGAGTGGCGCCACCACCTGACCCACCACGCTGAGAAGCTCCGAAACGTCGCCATCGCCGACGTGAACGTCGAATTGATCGAGGCCACCTTACGCCCGCTATGGGCAAAGCGCCCGGCCACAGGCCAGCGTGTGCGCGGCAAGATAGAGGCGGTGCTCGACTACGCGACCGCGAAGAAGATGCGCACAGGCGACAACCCTGCCCGATGGACGGGGCATCTGGAGCATGTGCTCGCCAGTGCCGATCGCGTCACGGGGAAGCACCATGCTGCCCTGCCATATAAAGAAGTGCCAGCGCTGTTTGCCAAGTTGAGCGATGCCGTTGAGGATCGATGCCTGAAACTACTGATCTTGACGGCTACGCGATTGAGCGAACCGAGGCTTGCCGACTGGAGGGAGTTCGATCTGGTCGACAAGGTTTGGAACATCCCAGCCGAGCGGACGAAGACCCGGACTGCGCTTGCCGTCCCGCTCACCGACGAGATGTTGGCGCTGATCGGCGAGCCATCCACTGGTTACGTTTTCCCCGGCGCGAGGAAAGGCCGGCCATTCGGGCACGCCGCAATGGGCGCCATCCTGGAACAGCATGCACCCGGATTCGTCATCCATGGCCTGCGGTCCAGCTTCCGAGATTGGGCTGGCGAAGAAACAGACTACCCGCGCGAGATCGCCGAGTGGGCGCTAGGCCACAAGGTTGGCAGTGCTGTCGAGCGGGCCTACCGCCGCGGCGATGCCCTGGAGAAGAGACGGCAGTTGATGCAGGATTGGTCGGCCTTTTGTGCTAAAACGTCGCTGGCAAAAAATAACGCTTGACAGAGGAATGTTTCTGGTGGGTGTATATTTTGATTGACAATGGCGGCCATTATTCACATAATACAAACTGTAAGAAGTACCCGCGCTGCCGTTCTTTAGCAGCCTCTTAGCTCCGCCGGTGGGAACCGGACGCCAGCCGTAGCGCCAGCGGCATTCACCGCCAAATGGCGGATCTTCACCACAACCGAAAATTTGCCACGTCCGGATTCTGTCTGGAAGGAGGTCCTATGACGCCCGCTAACGATAACGCGGTGCTCGTTTCGTTGAACGACGCCGCCCGCATGACTTCGCTCTCGAGGTCGATGATTAATCGATACCGCGCCGAGGGACGGTTCCCTGCCGCCGTGCCTATGGGCGAACGGCGCATCGCGTTTATCAAGACGGAAGTGACCGCGTGGATTGCCGACCGCATCGCCGCGAGGGCAGCATGACCGACCTCGTCCCCATCGACAAGATCAACATCTCCGGTGGCACACAGTCTCGCGCCACTCTCGACCAGGACACCATCAACGATTACCGGGACGCACTTCAGGCCGGAGCGACGTTCCCGCCGGTGACCGTCTTCTATGATGGCTCGCACTACTGGCTTGCGGACGGATTCCACCGCGTTCATGCCCATATCATGCGGCGGGTCTCGAATATCGAGGCCGAGGTGCGGCAAGGCACCTGCCGAGATGCGGTACTATATAGCGTCGGCGCCAACGCATCCCACGGCCTGCGCCGGACCAACGCGGACAAACGTCGCGCCGTCGAGACCCTGCTCGAAGATGAAGAGTGGGGAAAATGGTCGGACCGGGAAATCGCCCGCCGCTGCGGTGTTGACAACAGCTTCGTGTCTCGACTCCGCAAAGCGGTCACCGTGGATGAGCCACAGTCAGAGCGCACCTATACGACCAAGCACGGCACGGTCGCCACGATGCAGGTCGCGAATATCGGGAAAGCCCCACCGTCAGGTATAACGGACCAGTGGAGGGCTGAGGCAGCGGACTCACTCGCCGGCGGCCGTGAACAGAGCGACCCGGTTGCCGCAAATCGGAATGCCCCCTGCTCAAGACCACATCGGGCAGACTACTCCGGCGACAACGAGTGGTATACGCCAGCCAGGTTCGTCGAGATGGCCCGCTCTGTCTTGGGGCAAATCGATGTTGACCCGGCCAGCAACGACCACGCGCAAAAAACTGTGAAGGCGGCGACCTACTACACGGCCGAGACAAACGGCTTGGACAAGGAGTGGAACGGCACGGTTTGGATGAACCCGCCTTTCGGGCGGGGCGTTATCGCGCTCTTCATCGATAAACTTGTGCAGGAATACGGGTCTGGTCGGACAACTGAAGCCATCGCTCTCGTGAACAACAACACGGACACTGGATGGTTCAACAGCCTGTTCAACCATTCGACGGCCGTCTGCTTTGTGAAGGGCCGCATCCCCTTTTATAGCCCAACCCGGCCGGGCGGACCCGGTCTCCCGCAGGGGCAAGCCTTCGCATATTTCGGCCTCAAGCCGGTCCGGTTCTTCGAGGTGTTCAGCGCCGTTGGGAACGTCGTCAATATGATGAAGCCCGCACATGCCGCACATGTCGACGAAGATCTTCCGCTAGTGAAAGAATGGCTGTCGAAGGCGGCCGCATAACCGCCAACCAAGACCCGGCAACGGGCTTCACCACGACCACCTAACGGGAGACCATCCCTTGAAAATCCTATCAATCCGACCGGCGTCGCCGGGAGGCGGGAGTTTGCGTGCGCGTGTCGACGTAGAGACACCTGCAGGCATCCGCCTTTTCAACGTCGCTATCAAAGAGACAACGCAAGGCTGGCGAGCATTTGCGCCTTCGGCCTTCGGCAGCGCCGCTGCCACCTTCACACATGAAATCGCCGCCGAGATCGTCGCAGCGGCCCGCATTGCCCTGGAGAGTTTGCCCAATGACCGCAGCCGCCGCTAAGACCGACCCGATCATCGACCTTCGCGTCGCTATGATACAGAATGGGTACAGATATGTCCCGGTGAAGGGAAAAGGCCCCAAGATCACTGACTGGCCGAACTTCCCCCAAGACCTTGCCGACGTAGCGCAGAAGGCCCGTCAGCACCGCGACCACCCCAGCACCGGCATTCTCACAGGTGACGTCGTTGCCATCGACGTCGATGCACCGGATCCTGCCGTAGCCGAAAAACTGATCGCACGGCTGATGGAAATTCCAGGAGCGACTTCAGCACCATGTCGCACTGGCCGCGCACCCAAATGCCTCTTTATCTTCCGAGCATCCGAGCCGCGCAGGAAGCGGTCGACTGCCTTCTATATCGTCAACGGGCTTGATTGCCAGATCGAGGTGCTCGGACTAGGCCAGCAGTTCGTCGCGTATGGGATTCACGACACCACGGGCAAGCCTTACAGCTGGACTGGCGGCGATCCGCTGACTGTGCCGTTGGCCGACCTACCGGTGATCGACGTCGGAGCAATCGACGCATATCTGGCCGACGCCACCGCTATCCTGGCCGAGGCCGGGTTACCCAAGAAGGAAGCCGTCCAGCGCCAGCCAAAGCAGGTCGGCGAAACCTTCTGGCAGCGCGTCAACACGGCAGCCCTAGCCAACACGGACGCATGGGTGCCAGTTCTATTTTGCGGCGCTCACAAGGAGGCGGGCACGGGCGCATGGCGCGTATCGTCAAAGGAACTTGGCCGGCCGCTTCAGGAGGATATCAGCATCCACCCGGATGGAATCCAGGACTTCGGGCGCGAGCAGGCGGAAACTGCGATCAATCTGGTCGTGGAATACGGCGCCGCACCCACCACCAAGGACGCGGCGTTGTGGCTCTGCGAACAGCTTGGGCTCGATCCCGCTGCGCTTGGCTGGGAAGTCCGGCAACCAGTCTCGGTGAAATTCGGCACCACATCAACGCCTCCCGTTGCCGACAACGATGACGAGCCGCCAGAACTGGTCGACACTTCCCTCCCGTCGATCATCCAGACCACTGCGAAGCTTGCCGATTTCACTCATCCAGGCGGCCTGGTCGAGGACATGGTGGACTGGATCGTGTCCAGTGCGGAGCAGCCATCGCGAGAACTTGCCCTCGGCGCGGTTCTGGCGTTCATCGCTGCGCTCGGTGGCCGGCGATATAGCACGACTGCCCGCGATACCCGCGCCAACAGCTATATCGTGGCCTTGGCGGAATCCGGCTTCGGGAAGCAACATGCCCGCGACCAACTCGATCGGATCCGGACGCACTCCGATGGATACCTGGACCGCTATTTTGGTCCAGCCCGCATCATGTCTGCATCGGCACTTCGTAGTGCGCTGGAACGCTGGCCGTCGCTGATCTGTCTTGTCGACGAGTTCGGTGGATTGATGAAAGACATCCTCGACAAGCGGGCGGGCGAGCACAAGCGGGGCATTTCCGTCGACCTGCGCGATTTCTTTTCGGCCTCCAGCACCAGCTTTGCCGGTGCAGAGTACGCGAAGATGAAAGCGGTTCGCATCGAAAACCCGAACCTGAACATCTACGGCACCGCAACACCCGGTCAGTTCTGGTCGGCACTGTCCTCCGCATCGTCGGAAGATGGCCTGCTGCCTCGCCTCCTGCTCTTCAACGTCGTCGGTGAGTCCGACATGGTGGAGCCGCAGCGCCATGTTGATGACGTACCGCGGGAATTGGTTGAACGACTGTACCCGATCGCCGGGATCCAGTCCAAGGTCGATAGCCCTCGCAGCTTGGGCCGCATTCTGGATGACGCCGACAAGGAGGGTGGGAAGAAGCCCCTTCCCGCTACCGTTGTTCACTGGACGGCTGATGCGGAAGAGGCGCGGAAGGCCTTCAAGGAAAAGGAGGTCGCTGCGGCACGGGAGGCAAACGATCTTGTTGCGCCGTTCATTCACCGGCTGACGGAACACGCCATCAAGCTGGCGCTGATAGTTGCAATCGCCTCGACGAAACGGGAGGGCAAGACCAGGACGCGGCCCCTCATTGACCTAGCCAAATGGCGGTGGGCCTCTGGGCTGGCGGTAGTTTGCGTCGGTGACATGGTTCGGGCGGTTGCCGAGTACGTGGCCGACAACGAGCGCGAGGAAATCTACAAGCGCATCTCCAGTCTATTGGGCAAAGCTGGAAGTGCCGGCCTGCCCCGTAGCGTGGTGATCGACAAGCTGCCGAAGCGTTTCAGCCGGCAACTTCGTGAGGAGGTCATTGCCGACATGATTGAATCCCGCCGCGTCAAGGAGGTGGAACTACCTTCCGCAGCGAACACCAGAGGGGGGCGGAAGAAGCTCCGACTTGTGTGGCAGGGGTAGTTTCTTCCGGTTTCTTCCTAACCCAAAAAAGAAGAAACTAACTGCAAAAAGCTCAATGAAATCAACGATAATGTCTCTAAAAAGGTAGTTTCTTCTTGTTCTTTGTGAGTTGGGGGAGATTCCATTTTTCTTCTACCCCTAGGAAAAAAGAAGAAACTCCTTTTTTGGAGCTAAGGCATTGATTATTCATATGAAACGGAGGGTAGTTTCTTCTTTTTTGGATTGAGGAAGAAACTCCCCTGACCGGGAGGGGCGGGTCCGATCTCTCCCGGCCACACCCGGGGGCCGGCGCCCCTAGGCGTCTGTCCGCGCGTGCAAAATGGGAGGAAAAACTTGGAATCCGAATTTACAATTTTGTGGATAGGATTCTGCCCTGGGGGGCGCGGGTCGGGGAGGAAACGCGACGGAGATTTGGAGCGCCCCCCCCTAGGGGTGCCGTCAAAGTTGCCACCTGCGGCCAGCGCGCACCGGCCCGTTCCTCGCGCGTTAAATGCCGCAGGTTTTCAGGAGGTTTTCAATGGAGGTTCACATGACCGACACCGCAACAATCCGTGCCCGCGCCGCTCGATGGGCAGAGCACGACGCGCGCGTACCGTATTTCGATCAGCGCCTCGCTCGATTGAACGGCACGAACCGCGCCGGCAGGCGCCCGCATTCCTTCTTGGAACCGACACGGAAATCCGTTTTGGCGCTGATCGGGGCTAACGATAACCACCCGGCAGGGGGTACTTCCGATCTCTCCGACGACGCCAGACCGGGGACCGGCGCTCCCCCATCGCGCACAAAACCACAATTCAAAATATGGGGGGGGTATGATGACTGACCGCAAACTCACCGCAGCAAATGACAACCGACATCACCGTTTCCGCGGCGGGTTACCGCCCTGTATCGCCAAGTTGGCGAAGGTGGATCCGGAAGGGGCTTGGAGCGTGCTGGAGTTCGGGAAAACTTTCGACGCGCAACTTGCCGTTGACCCCGGCGGCCACGATGACGACGAGCGGGCCGGTAGTGATACGGCCGATTTTGGTATGGATTGTCGCCACGAGACGAAACCGTCGATCCTGCAAATGCTGGCCGACGTCCTTCGCCCTCGCGTGGTCCGGCATATAGACGGCACCATCACACGGCATGCCGGGCCGGATGACGTTCAGTTCGATGGCGACGTCGCTCTCCTCGGCAGCATGGTATTCCATCTACGCCACGGCATGCGCCGCGCCCCGGCCGGAGGGAATCTATTCAGCTATCAGGACGCCAACGGCAAGACGCAGGCCGCGCAGGTGGTTGCGGAGAAGCCCAAGCAGGCGCGCCAGTCAAGCATAGCGACGGCGCATCTATGGGCGCCGCGTGTTGTGGAAGGTGCGGCAGCCAAGCGCCAGCAGCCGGACAGGTCGGTGCGCTATCTCGATCTCGGCGGCACGCCCATGCCGCCCTCCATGCCCGCGCCGTATGCCTGCGACGGCCGCCCGCCCCTGAAGGAGCAGAGGCCTGATATGCCGTTCCATACCGCTTGCCGGTTCGGCTATTATGCGCCCGCGGTGGCCAAGGGCGCGCACTGGCTCGGCGGCGTTATTAAGGGCAAGCCTGCTGCGCAGATGCCCGCCCCGATGCCTGACCGGCCAGCTGTGCCAGATGATGTCGCCGTGATACTGGAGATGGCGTTGGCGCGGGCGACGTATGAGCAGATTGGTATCGAGCGTGGCTACGGCGGCGGCTATGCCGATCGTGCCGGCAAGCGCGCGTTCCTGTCGGCAGTCGAGGCGATCAAGGCGATCTTTCCCGCTCCGAAGCGTGCGCCGGGTTGGGAAGAGCACTTGGCCAAGCTTCGCGGCGAGCCCGAGGCAATAGCCGCATAATATTTCGCAGCGGTGTGCCATTCCGCGCCGCGCCAACGCTATTTAGCAGGAAGGCAAAACCTTCCCTTCACCTTAGACCCGCCTCTCGGCGGGTTTTCTTTTCACCACACAATCCGACAACTTCGAAAATCGAAAGGATTCTCCATGCCTTCAACACTGGAGGCCGTCGACGCTGTTGCGCGTCATCTCGGCTTCGATCCTCACCGCGCCAAGGCCGTGGCGCGATCACTCACAGAAGACGGCGCGCTGCCTGCCGGTGCGCCCGGCCGCTCTCCGGAACTCAAGCCCAATCATGTTATCGACTTGGTGCTCGGCTGCGCTGTTGACGCACCGCTGCGCGCCATCGCACCGGCGGTCGGCCATTATCGCGCAATGCTTCCGGGCGGCGCTAACCTCGACACCGCCCCGGCCGGCATCGTTCGAACCGCAGGTGATGCGCTGGATATCTGGGCCGACGTTGCCATTTACGGCGACAGCGATGTCCTGAGGCACGACTTGATCGAGGTCGTGGCGAATTGGGGCGAGATCGCCATCCAAACCGGCGATGTTGTGAGCCGCTTCGTCCCGGCAGGAACCCTGGCGGCCCATTGGCGCGATTCCGGTCATCGTCGATCGGTCACCATCAACGGCGCAGCCTTGGTCGACTGCCTTCATTCGCTTTTCGGAGAAACCCATGATCGGTAAGAAATCCGCCCCCGCGACAGCACCCTTCCGCGTACCGTCTCTAGCCGAGGTCGATACCGAATACGCCGCGCTGCTGGAAAAGCAGGCATCACTCACGGCGAAACAGGGCGAACTTGAGCGCGAACGGCGTTTGGTCGAGAAGGCGATCGCCGCCGACACAAGTCCTGAAGTGCGCCCGCAGATTGCGGAATTGCTCGGTGATGAGCCCGGCTCGAAGGCACTCAACCGCCGCCGCCTTTCCGAAATCCGAGGCGAACTTTCCGACATCGATCAGGCGCTCGGTGTGCTGCGCCAGCGCCTTCAGGATGCCCGTGGTCGAGCCTCAACGGCGGTCGTGGCAGCATCTCGCATGGAGTACGCGCGCCGTGTGAAGGCCATGGTCGTGGCCATGCAAGCGCTCGACGCTGCGCATAAGGACTATGACGATCTGCGGTTCCAGTTCGAGGCGGAAGATATCGCCTGGACGTCACTGCGGCCAATGACGCCCGCATTTCTGGGCGGTTCAAACGAGCCGGATCGAAGGATAGCGCGTTTTATTCGTGAGGCACGGGAGGCCGGCTATGCAGATTGAGAAGGCCACCGAACGCCGCGGCAAGTCGAAGCGCAGCATCAAGCTGCCCGGCGGCGAGGTTCGATACGCCGACACCTCGCCGGAGGCGATTGCCCGCGTGTTGCGCAGCAAGTCCAAGCTGGGCCGGCGCGAGGCGAAACTGGACGCGGCGGAGAAAAAGCTTGGGCGATAGCATCTCTGGATACGCGGCCCGCTTTGGTGACGAAACCGTCATCGCCGGTGAGTTCCGCGAGAAACTGGCTCCGGGTGCTTTTGCCCGGACGCTGCGTGAAAAGCCAGACGTCGTGATGTTGCTCGACCACGATAGCGGCCGCGTCCTTGGCCGCACCAGCGCCGGCACGCTTGCGTTGCGGGAAGATCGGATTGGCTTGTGGTTCAATCTCGACGTCGATACCTCCACGCCGGAAGGGCAGACCGCCCTGGGCACTGTCGGTCGGCAAGACATCAAGGGTTGCAGCTTCGGGTTTAGAGTCCGCGCCGAGGAGTGGCAGGACGGCGGCGATCGGTTGCCGCTCCGCATTATCACCGACGTCGACTTGCACGAGATTACGCTGACTGCATTCCCGGCGTACCCGACCACCTCCGCCTCGCTCACCCGCAGCAACAATAACAACGCCGCTCGCCGCCGTGCGGAAGCCGCAATGCGGCAACGAGGGCTGTCGTGTTAGGGCGCGTGATCAGCTTCACCGGCCATTTCGGCTTTATCGATAGCGGCGGGGAGCACGTTTACTTCATAGCGGGCGATGCGGCGAATATCCGGCGCGGCGATGACGTGCGGTTCAACATGGCGACGGTCGACGGCCGGCCGCGGGCGGTCGACGTCCGGGTGGTGGATCCTGTGGTCGCCGAGGAAGTCGACCGCGTGCTGGGGACGTAGCCATGCCCAACACCGTAAAAATCGAAGGCCTTTCAGAGCTTCTCAAGGGTCTCGACGAGTTCAAAAAGTCCACACAGCGCGGCATCCTCGAGCGGGCCGTGAAGCGGGCGGCTAAGCCCGTAATGGAGACGGCCAAGACGCTCGCTCCTGTCGATACTGGTGCGCTCAAAAGGTCAATCACCACCAAGGTCGTCCGCAACAACGCTGGGAAGGCCGCCTTTGCCGCTGTCATGAAGGGCGGCGGTAGCAAGAGTGAGGCTGCGGCCGCTGCGCGGGAAGCCAACAGCGCGGCGCGTGCGGTCGGCAGCGGACCATCCGCGCTGGTGCGGGTCCAGGCGGCGGCGCCACATGCGCATTTTGCGGAATGGGGAACGAAGCACTCTGCTGCGCACCCCTTCATGGGGCCGGCATTTTTGGAAGGCCAGCAGACTGTGCCGCGGTCGATCGCTGCCGACCTCAAGATCGAAATGGAAAAATCCGCCCGGCGCATTGCAGCGCGGGCCGCAAAGAAAGGGAAATCATGAACCTGAAATTCAACGCAAACGCACTCTGCGCGGTCGAGCGGGCATTGAAACAGCCGTTCGCCGCAATCATCGCGGAGTTGGAATCGGAAGCAGGGCCAGCGTTGTCGACGCTGCGTGCGTTGCTCGCCGCCGGCATTGCCTCCGCGAAATGGGGCGACTTCGTAACTGTCGCCATGGACGAGGCCGAAGCCGGCAGGCTGATCGATCAGCGCGGCGTCGATGCTGTGGCACTCGAAGTCGGCAAGGCTTTGCGCGAATACTTCGTGACGGTGGGGCTGGCCCGTGGCAACTAGTCTGGGTGGTATCTTCGTCGACATCGGCCTTAATTCGGCGAATTTCCAGCGCGGCGTCAACCAGGTCAAAGCCCAGGCTGCCGGCTTGGGCGCCAGCCTCCGGAAATCGCTCGGGGGCATTCAGCGCGAGTTCAACGTCGGGCTCGGCCGCGGGTTGCTGGGCGGTATCGCGGCCGGATTCTCGGCTGGTGCCATCAAGAACCTACTCGACAGCGCGACCGGCATTAAGAATGCCCTCAGGGCCGCGGGGCTGGCCGGCGAGGGCCTTACCAAGGTTTATGATCGGCTTTTCGCCAGCGCACAGAAGAACCAGGCGCCGTTGGAGGGCTTGGTTACGTTGTACAGTCGCGTATCGCTCGCGCAAAAGGAACTGGGCGTCACCAGCGAGCAGATCGTTGGCTTAGTCGACACCGTGGGCAAGGCTATCCGGCTTTCCGGCGGCGATGCTGCACAGGCATCCGGCGCCTTGCTGCAGTTGTCTCAGGCGCTCGGCGGCGGAAAAATCCAAGCCGAAGAATACAACAGCTTGATCGACGGAATGCCCGGCCTGCTGCAAGCTGCTGCTGCCGGCATCAAAGAGGCCGGCGGCTCCGTTGCCAAACTCACGGCGCTGGTCAAGTCGGGCCAGGTATCTTCGAAAGCGTTTTTCGACGGCATTGCAGCGGGTGCGTCCGTCATAGATCAGCGACTTGCCGGGGCTGAGCAAACCGTGTCCGGCGCGTTCGTGCGGCTTCAAAACGTCCTGATCGACACCGCCACCCGCATCAACGACAGCACCGACGCCAGCGAGATACTCGCCAACTTCCTGAACGGCCCTCTAACGAAGGCGATACAAGAAATCGGTAGCGTCTTCGCGGGTGTTGGTGATGGTCCGATTGCCGGTTTCATCGGCTGGATCAACAAGGCCGTCGACGCCACGGTCCAGGCTGCCGCCGATATCGGGCAGGCAACCGGGCTCGCGAAAGTCGGCGAGTCGTTTGGGGCGAAACCGTATATTGGGCCGGGGAGGATTCAGTCACGCATCGACGATGCCTTCGCCGGAACCACCTACACGACGCCTAAGAGCGGCCGGAAGCCAACCGAAGTCACGGTCAACAACGGCACGGTCACCAAACCGATCAGCCTGGCGGATTATCCGGTCACCGGCAGCGGTAGCGGCGGGGGCGGTCGTGGTGGTCGCGCTCGCCGCGACGATTACCAGCGCGAAATCGAGCAAATCAAAGAGCGCACTGCGGCCATCCAAGCTGAAACTGCGGCGATGGCGGGCATCAACCCGCTGGTCGACGATTACGGGTATGCGGTCGAGAAGGCCCGGTCGAAGCAGGAGCTTTTGACCGCCGCACAGAAGGCCGGCAAGGAGATCACGCCCCAGCTTGCTGCGGAGATCGAGAATGCTGCTGATGCTTATGCCAGTGCCAGCGCAGAAGCTGGTCGCCTGGCAGAGGCGCAAGACAAGGTGCGCCAGGCCGCGGAAGACGCCAAGGAAACGGCGCGTGATTTTGCAGGCACGTTCATCGAAGGGATGATGGACGGCAAGTCTGCGGCAGACGCGCTGTCAGACGCGCTGAAGCAACTTGCCAGCCGGCTGCTCAACAGCGGTCTAGACCAGCTTTTTGGCATTGGTGGTGGCGGCGGTGGTGCGCTGCTCGGGGGGCTATTCACACTCAATTTGGGAGGTGCACGATGAGCGCATTCTACGCACTGAATTACGGCGATCGCATCGAGTTGCTGACGGACGGCGCGGTGTACGATGACGACGGTACGTTGACGGCTATCCGCCGGAAGGTTTGGCATTCTGAGCGCATTCCTATGGCCGTTACGGGCCGGGGGAATGCGAGCGCGGTCCAGTTGCTGGCCATGGCCGTTCTCCTGCCCGACGCGTACGGAAGCACTGACAGGGTGCTGGAAGCCGTGCCCGGGTTGCTCGACAAGATGGCTGCGAAACAGCACGGCGGTGCGAAGCCGGGCTATTTCGAGATCGTCATTGCGGCCATCTCGGAGACGCGCGGGCCGGTCATTTTTTACGCCTCCAGCGCGGATTGCTACGGCGCCGGCTATGTACCGTTTACATTGGTCGAGGCCGGAAGCGAGTTTGGAGGCGGTGTGCCGATCGACCCAGCCGGCATCGATGTTTCAGACGGTCTGCGCGCCTGTGGTGCCGAAATATTTGAAAGGATGCGCCGTGTGCGCGGCCCGAATCCAACCGCTCCGGATTCGCCGCCGCTCCACGGCATCGGCGGCCACGTCGATCTGACTGTCGTGCGACCCGGCGGTGTGACAGTAGAGCGGATACGTGAGTGGCCTGACGTGATCGGCGAACCGATCGATC
The DNA here is from genome assembly GCF_042646345.1 of Aquamicrobium soli. NCBI lineage: Bacteria > Pseudomonadati > Pseudomonadota > Alphaproteobacteria > Hyphomicrobiales > Phyllobacteriaceae > Aquamicrobium > Aquamicrobium soli. The sequence goes on from NZ_JBHRTK010000012.1 coordinate 729,557, forward strand.
CCTTTCGCGTGGCAGCAGAAGCGGCGTGATGCGCCCCGTGACTGCTGAGTGGCTGGGAAGGCGGCATACGTTCCGCCTTCCCCTCGGCGGCATATTTGCCATCGAAGATGAGTGCGGCAAGCCGGCCTGGACAGTGCTGGGTGACATGCTGGCCGGTCGGGTGCGCATGGAGCAACTTGAGGCCGTGCTGTTCCATGGCCTCTTAGGCGCCGGCATGTCGATCGCCGAAGCCGCTGCCGTGCTGGATGATACACGGCGTTCTGGCGGCCAGGTAGCGGCCGCTGTCGCTCTATGCATCGCGGTGCTCGCAAACGCGCTGGACGCACCCCAGGCCAAGGGCGGCGGCGAGGGTGAGCCGTTCAACCGCAAGTCAGCTTACCGCAGCGGCTTTGCCATGGGTATGCGGCCGGCAGACGTCGACGCAATGTCATTGCGCGAGTTCCTGGCTGCCGTCGAGGCGTTTACTTCGAAGAGCGGCGGGCTGTCCGAGGCCGAGAGGGACGAGTTGTGGGAGTGGATACGGGAAGGGGGGGGATGACGATGGAGCCGTTGTTGCCGCCGGGTGCGAAACATTTTTTAGCCAGTCGCGTTAGCGACAATATGCGTATTGCGGATTGAGAGAAAATTGACAAATATGCTGGCGTTATGTATGGCGCGCGCAATTGCGGAGATGCCACGCATCATTAAGCGGGAGAATTAGAATGCAAAGATGTGAAATCGACGAAAAGAGCAATGCTCTTCCTCGTGATATCTCGCGTTTCAAGCGGCTGTATCCGAACGGGCGTGCCGTGATCCGTGAAGACGCTGATACCACGCTTGCGTTCCTTTCCACTGCTGAGTTGGTGTTGGATAAGACTCGCCACTAGTTTGTGGTTGAAATTCGTACCAATAAGGGCGAAGGGATTAACCCTTCGCCTTTTTTATTGGCAGAATTGGTGAGAAATGATTCGGATCGACGAACGTAAGCTGGACGAGTGGCTAAATAGCTACGAAGAGTTCAACTATGCTTTTAGAGCCTTTTGCTTTGCGCATTTTCGCGTTCATAACGTGCATGCTGACTTCGTTCCGAACGTAATACGTCAAGTTCATGAGCAGTGGGTGAGCGATAACAACCAGTGGCTTACAGAAGAAGCGGATGAGGCCACGACTACGCTGTCCCACGTGAAGATACTCTCCCTTCTTCTTTATAATCTAAGCTCCGAGTCATTTCTCGGTAACTTATATAACCATGACTATGATGAAGAAGAAAAGTACACATTTAAAGGCACAGACCAGCAAAAGTATGAGGCTCGACGTGATTTGATCGATGGCCGTGAATCTGTACTGGCGATGGACTTTTGTATTATGATCATAGATTGGTTTGAACGAAATAGAATTGACCGCTTTGAACCCTACAGGCAAAGGTTGACTAAGGACATGCGGCATGATCTACTCAATTATCTTTTAAGTGGTGCTTGTGAACGCAAGGCGTTATATTTGATCTTGAAGGCATTGTATTTGCGTTCTGGCGGAGGGCACGCGAATTAATAACTCACTGCACCCTCGCCGAGGATGCATGAGGCCGAGGAAAGGCCGGGCTACAAGTAGCGCGGGCCTATGGCCTCCTCCGGCCTTATCGAGGCAAATTGCAGTATGCGATGCTGTTGTCGCCGCTGTACGGCGACTTGATCTGGAAGGTCCAGCCGCTGTCGAAATGGGCGCCCTTGGACGCCATCAGCCCGGCAACCTGAGTGCAAAGCTTCCGGGCCTCTCCACTGTTCATGTCGATAGTCGCGGTAACGGATTGGTTCCATCCGCTTACCTCACACGGGGCGCTTGCCAAGCCTGTATTGTCGACCACCGAGCACAAGGCATATGCATAATCGACCGTCCGATTATCTGCCACCGCAGGTGCTGAAAAGGACAGGCACAGAAGTGCCGCCATGACGCTGAGTTTCATAGCTTCCGCCCCTTCCACGACGATGCCAGGTCGCCTAATTCAGATCTTAATCTTGACCTTCTTCGGAAGGCCCATCTCCTTCTTTGCCAACCTAACGGCGGCACGAATTTTATTTTTGCGGCTATCGACGGCCGCCGCCGCACGCAAAATTCCCGCGGCTCCAGCGGCGGTTTGACAGGCCGGGCATACAATCATCGCCTCGTCGGTTACATCATTGCCGATTGCAATTAGCTCGCCGCATTCGGGGTTGACGCACCTAGTTTTGACTGTGCCTTCCTCGTCCATCTTCTCCTCCAATAAACCCGCCGCGGGATACACAAAGTCAAGCGCCCCTAGCAGACCATGCGGCGTCCGCCCTTTGCAACATATCAGCCAGTATTTTGAACCCATCCGGACCAGCCGCCGGCGACCATTCATCCGGAACTCTTGTCAAATACAGATACATCTGTTCGCTTTCTAGATGTATCGGGTGCCCGTCACACCATCTCTCCTCCGGGATTGTGTGTTGAATCTTTCGAGTCGTCCAGGCATCGGACGGGCTGGATCCCCAAATAGCAATTAGACCCGGTGGTAGAGTGAAGTCCGCATCAACAGATATCCTGCCGTTTGCATGAGTCACGGTTCCACTATACTTTCCACCCGCTATATCGTTGCCGATCAATTTGCCGTCTTTGATTGTGCACACCGCCAAAGACGTGCCAGCAATGGCACCCGCACATATAGAATACGTCCCGTCTACGATAACCATCATCGCCCCCAATAAACCCGCCGCCAGCTTCGCGCCGTAGTTGTAGGGGAGTCAAGGGGGAGAGAGGATCGACAAACTGTACACCGTGTACAGGTTTGTCGGCTGCTTGGGTGCGGTTAAATTGAGTGTCGGCAGCGATACTTAATTCAGGCTTAGGCCCTGTCTTCCCCGGCTCGATCTGCTTCAGTAACTCACCGGCGCGCCGGATGGCTCTTGCCCTTATGCGTTGAGCCATCCGCTCGAGCTGATCGCCGCGCTGCTGCACCGTCAGGTCGGCGCGCCAAAGGCAAAATTTTGCCTTTGATCGGGATGCTTCCACGGGCCGCCCGATCTTGCTGCGGTGTGTTTCTATGCGTCACAACTTGTCACGCATTCCAAGAGCCGTCCGTTTGAGGGGCTACCGCACCGGAAATGCGCCTAACGCTTTGAAACCCCGGAGCCAACGGCCGGCTGGCCATCCTCCAAAAACGAGACGCCTGCCTGTTCAAGCGCGGAGCGGATGGCCTGAACGGTACGAGGCATTAGTTCCTCGCCGCGCTCCAGGCGCGTGATCGTTGCCGGTGAAACGTCTGCAAGCTCTGCGAGTTCACGCACGCCCAAAGCTGTCGCCGCTCTGGCCATCTTGCATTGCGCTGCGTTCATTTTGTTACCCTGTGCGTATTTGCGCTTGACGTGCTTACGTCGTGCCACTATAAGCACACTGTAATCATTTTGTCGCGCAAGAGCAACGAGGAGACTTCATTATGGCTAACAGAAAACAACTGCCGTGCGTGTGTGCGGCGGGTAAGGGCGAGCGTAACACCGAAGACGTGCCGTGCAAGATGCGAGACACAACCAGAGGCCGCGGTGCAGTGCGGGCCGTATGGGATAGCGATGGGAGGTGGCTTATCCATTGGCGCGAGGCTGACGGCGAGGAATGGGTCGGCACATATAGGCTGATCCCGTGCTGATGGAGGGCCCTGCAATGAACGCGCATGTAACCCCTGAACCCGCCGCCCCGCTCGAACTGGCCGATCTTGAAGATCTCGTCTGTCGCGTCCGCTGGATGTTGAAAGCGGCATGGGACGAACTGTCCAACATGAGCCCTGGCGAAGGTGGCGATGTCGACACCAAGGTGCGCCATCTCGTACGGGCGGCGAACGAACTGATGCTTGAGTTGCACGCCGACTACTATGATGCCCTGGAAGGTAGACCAGCATCATGAGCCGACCCTACAAAAAGGTTCCTGTTCACAGTCCGAAGTTCCCGGCACACGCCAACCGGAACAGCAGGGCGCATCCCTACCTGAGCCCGGAGCAGTTTGCCGATCGAACCTTCCTTCGCGTTCGCCGGCAAGTTGCCCGGTTGAGGTTACAGACCGCGGACGATCCGAAACTGATCGCAGCCCTGTATGAGTCGATCAGGGTTTACGACGAGTTGATTGACCGCTGACTTAACCCGGCGCGCAGCCAGCCACAGGAACCACCACAAGCGCGCCGAAGCCCCTGCCTAACGGCGGGGGTTTTTTATTGGTCAAAGCATCCGCCAATCGATTTATGTTAGGCTTTATGGTAGAAAAGGCAGAATCCAATAAAATCAACGCTTTAGACAAAAAAAGAGCCGCGGATGAGGCGGCTCTCAGGAGTTTAACAGGGAGGCGTCAAACAAAGTGGCTCCAACCACTTGGTAAGAATCCAGATAACTGGATGAACGTAGTAAACACCTGTAAAGCTTAATGGACGGTTAACAGGCAGGCTTTTTATTCAATTTAGACGGGTTTTCGGCCGCGCGCCGCCCTTACTTGCGGCTGATCGCCGGCAAGGCGATGACGGCGAACAGGACCATCCCCAGGAAATAGCCGATCGAGGCGATGCCCAGCAGCGGTTCCATGGCTTCGTTTCCGCTCATGAGGAAATAGAGGCTGACGACCAGGCCGATGCCGCTCAACGCGGCCAGCCAGAAATGAACCGTGGCCAGCGCCTTTTCGCCTGCCGCGGGAAACAGGTGGTAGAAGAAGGAAAACAGCGCCGAGGTCACCCACCCGGCCAGCATGATGTGCGCGTGCGTCGGCGCCTGGCCGTGGTCGCCGCTCATGCCCATGTGCAGTCCAAGCGCCATCCCGCAGAGCGCGTAGATGATCGCCAGTATGAAAAAATTCCGTGCCACTTTTTGCATGGCAGTCCTCCGATATGCCTCTTCCCGGTCCGGGAATGGGTTGCGATTAAAAAATCGGCCGCGTCCGGTGGAGCGCAGCCTTATGCTTCGGCAAATGTCTGAAAGATCACGTCGCGGCTTTCCCCCCTTCTGCCGGCCGCCATATTAGCAGAAGGCAATCGAAGGTCGATGGCGCGGCGAGGCAATTCACCACGAAATCGAAGCCGTCAGATGGTAGGCCTTATCAGCCTTGGCGGGCCATTTCCCGCAGCCGGAATTTCTGGATCTTGCCGGTCGAGGTCTTGGGAATCTCGGCGAAGATAACGGCCTTCGGCACCTTGAAGCGGGCCAGCGCCGAGCGGCAGTGATCGAGGATCTCGGCCTCGGTCGCCGTTTTGCCGGGCTTCAGTTCGACATAGGCGACCGGCACCTCGCCCCATTTCTCGTCGGCGCGAGCGACGACGCCGCAGGCCTGCACCGCCGGGTGCTTGTAGAGCACGTCCTCGACCTCGATGGAGGAGATGTTCTCGCCGCCGGAAATGATGATGTCCTTGGAGCGGTCCTTGATCTGGATATAGCCGTCCGGATGCATGACGCCGAGGTCGCCGGTATGGAACCAGCCGCCGGCAAAGGCTTCGTCGGAGGCTTTCCGGTTCTTGAGATAGCCTTTCATGATGATGTTGCCGCGCGCCATCACCTCGCCGATGGTCTCGCCGTCGGCCGGCGTCTGCGTCATCGTCTCCGGGTCCATGACGGTCAGGCCCTCCAGCGCCGCGTAGCGCACGCCCTGGCGCGCCTTCTTCGCGGTGCGCGCGCCCTTGTCGAGGCCGTCCCATTCGGTGTGCCATTCGTTGACGACGGCCGGCCCGTAGGTTTCGGTCAGGCCGTAGAGATGGGTGACGGCGAAGCCCGCGTCGGCCATCCCCGAAAGCACGGCTTCCGGCGGCGGGGCGGCCGCCGTGTTGAAGGTGACCAGCTGGTCGAAGGTGCGCCGGTCCTCCTCGGCGGCGTTGATGAGCAGCGACATGACGATCGGCGCGCCGCACAGATGGGTGACGCCGTGGTCGGCGATCGCGTCGTACATCGGCTTTGCCCGCACCCAGCGCAGGCACACATGCGTGCCGGCCTGCACGGCCAGCGTCCACGGGAAGCACCAGCCGTTGCAGTGGAACATCGGCAGCGTCCACAGATAGACGCAGTGCTTGCCCATGCCGGCATGGATGGTGTTGGTGTAGGCCATCAGCGCAGCACCCCGATGGTGGTAGACCACGCCCTTGGGGTTGCCGGTGGTGCCGGAGGTGTAGTTGAGCGAAATGGCGTCCCATTCGTCGTCGGGCATCGACCAGGCGAAATCCTCGTCGCCGGAAGCGACGAAAGCTTCGTAGTCGAGGCTGCCGATGCGCTCGCCCTTGGGGTAGGGGGCGTCGGCGGCGTAGTCGGGGTCGTCGTAGTCGATCACCAGCGGCTTCGCGTTGGCCAGCGCCAGCGCCTCCTTGACCACGCCGGAAAATTCCCGATCGACGATCAGGACTTTCGTCTCGGCGTGGTCGATCTGGAAGGCGATGACCGCCGCGTCGAGGCGGGTGTTGAGGCAATGCAGCACCGCCTTGACCATCGGAACGCCGAAATGCGCCTCCAGCATGGGCGGCGTGTTGGAAAGCATCACGGTGACCGTGTCGCCCTTGCCGATGCCCTTCTTCGCCAGCGCCGAGCCGAGTTTCAGCGAGCGCTGCCAGAAGGTGCGGTAGGGGATGCGCTGGCTGCCGTGGATGATGGCGACATGGTCCGGAAACGTCTTGGCCGCGCGCTCGAGATAGGTGATCGGCGTCAGCGGCTGATAGTTGGCGGGATTCTTGTCCAGGTCCTGCTGATAGGGATTGATCATCCCGGCCCTCCGATTATGTCCTGAACCTTCTAATCACAGCTTGCGGGCGGCGTCATCTGGAAGAGTTGACGCGTCGTCAGCGGTGCACCGCCACCAGCAGGAACATCGGCCGCTCGCGTTCTTCCGCCAATGCCGGATTGTCGGCGACCTGGGCCTCGGTCGGAGAAAATTCCTCGACATGATCGATGACGAACCCTGCCGCGACGAGCAGGTTGAGGGTCGTTCCCAGCGTGCGGTGGTATTTGACGACGCCCTTGGCCAGCCAGCCGCTGGTGCGCGGCCCCTCCAGCGCATAGCCGTTGACGGGCCATGTCCTGCGCCCGGAGGCATCCGCGATCCATTCCTGGCTGGCTGGGGCCATGAAGATGGGGTGCTCGGTCGAAAAGACGAAGCGCCCGCCCGCAGCTAGCGCCCGATGGACGGTCCGGAACAGCTTTCCGGCGTCCTCGACATAGTGCAGCGCCAGCGAACTATAGGCGAGGTCGAAGGCGGATTGCGGCAGGTCGAGTTGTTCGAGGTCGGCCTGGAGGTAAGTGACGGCATAGTCCGCCGTTTGCGCCCGGGCGCGTGCCAGCATGTTTTCGGACAGGTCGATGCCCGTCACTTCGGATGCCCCGTTCTCGCTTGCCCAGCGGCAGAACCAGCCGAAGCCGCAGCCGAGGTCGACCACGCGCAAGCCGTCCATCGGCGGCAGCATGGCCCGCAGCGCCGGCCATTCCGGCGCGCCGGCAAGCCCCTTCACGGATCGGGCGAGTGCGCTGTAGTTGGCGAAGAAGTCGGGCCGGTCGTAGATGTTCTGTGCCATGTGCCTGTCTTTGGTCGGAAGGGGCCGGTTGCCGGCCTTTTCGCTCGTTCCCCTGTTTGAACCCGCCGGCGAGCCTGTTCAAGCGTAGCGCATTGCTCTATGCCGCAATGCAACCATCTTCGCCGGTCAAGAGGCGAAACCGGGATCGGAGACCGATGAACGACACCACGCCCCCCAACCGCTGCCGTATCGTCCTGATTGCGCCGTCGGGCGTATCCGCCGACCGCGTCCGCTCGGCGCTCGCCGGCGGCGACGTCGCCTCGCTGATCCTGCCGCAATACGACCTGGACGAGGCCGCTTTCCAGGCTTGGGTGGAGCCGATCGCGGCGACCGCGCAGGCCCTGGGCGTCGCGGTGGTGATCGCGGGCGATACCCGTATCGCCGGCCGCGTCAAGGCTGACGGCCTGCATGTCGAGACGGGCAAGGCGGGGCTTCTGGAAGCGATAGACGATTTCCAGGCGCGGATGATGGTCGGCTGCGGCGGCGCCAAGACGCGCGACGACGCGCTGGAACTGGGCGAGGCGCAGCCGGATTACATTTTCTTCGGTCGCTTCGGCTACGACACCAAGCCGGAGGCGCATTCACGCAACCTGTCGCTCGGCCAGTGGTGGGCGGAAATGGTCGAGATTCCCTGCATCGTGCTGGCAGGTTCCGAACTCGCCTCCGTCGAGGCGGTCGCCGCCACCGGATGCGAGTTCGTGGCACTGTCGGCGGCCGTGTTCGCCGAAGGGGTCGATCCGGCGCAGGCCGTCGCCCGGGCCAACGCGCTGCTCGACGAAACGGCGCCCCGCTTCGAGGATTGACCATGCCGCGGCGGTTTTTGTTCGTGTTGCCGATCTTCGTCGCCGCCTCGGCTCTGGCCGATCCGGCCGCGTTGCCGCAGGACAAGCCGCAAGCCGCGGCCGGGGCCGACAAGCCCATCGCCACGCCGTTGCCGCAGCCGGCCACCACGGCACCGCTCGGTCCGTTGCCCTCGGCCGATACCGTCGACCCCAAGCGCTTCGGCGCAAGGCCCGCCGACGAGGCTTACGGCGCCTTCCAGCGCGGCCTCTACAAGACCGCCTATGATCTCGCGCTGGCGCGGGCGAAAAACGGCGATCCGGCGGCGCAGGTGCTTGTCGCCGAGATTCTCGCGCGCGGCCTCGGCGTGAAGCTCGATGCAGGTGCCGCGGCGAAATGGTATCAGGCGGCGGCCGAACAGGGCATGCCGGAAGCGCAGTTCCAGTATGCGCTGATGCTGCTCGACGGCCGCTTCGTCAAGAAAGACCAGAAGCAGGCGCATGCGCTGATGCAGGCGGCGGCGGAGGCCGGCAACCGGCTGGCGCAGTTCAACTTCGCACAGTTGCTGGTCGAGGAGGACGACAGCGAGGCCGGGTTCGCCCGGGCGGTCCCCTATTACGAGCGGGCCGCCGCCACGGGGCTCGCGGATGCGCAATACGCCATGGCGCAGGTCTATGCCAACGGCATCGGCGGCAAGCCCAAGGACGACGCGCGTGCGCGCGAGTTGCTGACGCAGGCCGCGCTCCAGAACTACGATACCGCCCAGCTCGATCTCGGCGCCTGGCTGATCGAGGGACGCGGCGGCAAGCGCGACCTCAAGGAAGGCTTCGACTGGACCAGGCGCGCCGCGGACGGCGGCAATGTCGCGGCGCGCAATCGCCTGGCTAGGCTCTATGTCGGCGGCATCGGTGTCGATGCCGACCCGATCCTCGCCGGCGCCTGGTACATCCTTGCCCGGCGGGCCGGCTTGGTCGATGCCGGCATGGAGGACTTCCTGGACGGCTTGACCGACGAGCAGGTCAAACAGGCGCTGCAGCGGGCCAACCGGCTGCCCTGACTGTTCCTGCCTGGGGCGCCAGGGCAAGCCTCTCTTGCCTCTTCAGGCATTTTGTGGTCTTGGAAGCGCCGAAACGGCCCTCGGGGCCGCCCTCCGTTTGCGGACCTCATCCATCATGGCCAAGATCAATGGCAACGAAATTCGCCCCGGCAATGTCGTCGAGCACGACGGCGGCCTGTGGGTCGCGGTCAAGACCAACACCGTCAAGCCCGGCAAGGGCGGCGCCTACAACCAGGTCGAACTGAAGAACCTGCTCAACGGCACCAAGCTCAACGAGCGCTTCCGCTCCGCCGAGACCGTCGAGCGGGTGCAACTCGACCTCAAGGACTTCACCTTCCTTTACGAGCAGGGCGATGCGCTGGTGTTCATGGACACCGAAAGCTACGAGCAGCTCGAACTGAACAAGGATTTCGTCGGCGAGCGCGCCGCCTTCCTGCAGGACGGCATGAAGGTCACCGTGCAGCTTTACGGCGACAAGCCGATCGGCGTTTCGCTGCCGGACTACGTGACCCTGACCATCACCGAGGCCGATCCGGTGGTGCGGGGGCAGACGGCGGCTTCGTCCTACAAGCCGGCGCTGCTCGAAAACGGCATTCGCGTGCTCGTTCCTCCCTTCATCGATGCCGGCGAGCGGATCGTCGTCGACACCAACGAAATAATCTACATGCGCCGCGCCGACTGATTGGCGGCGGCAGGAAGCTTTTGCAACATGGCCCGTTCAGCCCTCCTCAACGTAATGGTTCAGGCCGCCATGAAGGCCGGCCGCTCGCTATCGCGCGACTTCGGCGAGGTGCAGAACCTCCAGGTCTCGATGAAGGGGCCTGGTGACTATGTCAGCCAGGCCGATCGCAAGGCCGAGGACATCATCTTCACGGAACTGTCCAAGGCGCGGCCCGGCTACGGTTTCCTGATGGAGGAGCGCGGCGCGGTCGCCGGTGACGACGACCAGCATCGCTGGATCGTAGATCCGCTCGACGGGACCACCAATTTCCTGCACGGCATCCCGATCTTCGCCGTTTCGATCGCGCTGGAGCGGCAGGGCCAACTGGTGGCCGGGGTCGTCTACAACCCCGCCATGGACGAGCTCTACACCGCCGAGCGCGGCGGCGGCGCCTTCATGAACGACCGCCGGCTGCGCGTGGCCGCGCGCACTAAGCTCTCCGATGCGGTGATCGGCTGCGGCGTGCCGCATCTCGGACGGCCGCTGCACGGCCAGTTCCTCGTCGAATTGCGCAACGTCATGGGCGAGGTGTCCGGCATCCGTCGCCTCGGCGCGGCTTCCCTCGACCTTGCCTATGTCGCCGCCGGTCGCATGGACGGGTTCTGGGAGGTGGGTCTGTCGGCCTGGGATATCGCCGCCGGCATGCTTTTGATCCGCGAGGCGGGCGGCTTCCTGTCCGACATGGACGGCGGGCAGGACATGCTGGAAAGCGGCTCGCTGGTCGCCGGCAACGAGGCTATCCATCGCGGGCTGGCGAAAACGCTGAAGCGGCCCATCAAGGGATAATCGCGCCGGCCGCGCATCGCAGTTGCCAAACGCCTTTCATTTTAGTCACATTTCCGCTTAGACTCCGGGCCGGGTGCATCAGCGTTGGCAGCGCCTCATCGGAACAGGAAAAGCATGGCGTTTCTTAAATCGTTCGGGAGAGGCGGACGCTCTGATGTGATGAGCTACGATCCGCACAAGATTTCCAGCCCGCAGGTGTTCCTCTATTCGATGGTGGTGTTCCTCGCCATCGTCGCCTTCATCGCCGCGATCCTGACGCGGCAGATTTCGGCCGCCTTTTCCCATAATCCGGGCCTCAACGGGCTGATCGTCGGCGTGCTGGCGGTCGGCATCCTGCTGGCCTTTGGCCAGGTTACGCGGCTGTTCCGCGAAGTCCGCTGGGTCAATTCGTTTAGGGCCGGGTCGCAAAGCGTCGAGCCGGTGCTGCTGGCGCCGATGAAGGCGATGATCGGGCGTTCGTCGTCGGTGGCGTTCTCGACGACGTCGATGCGCTCCATGCTCGATTCCATCGCCACCCGCCTCGACGAAAGCCGCGATACCTCGCGCTATCTCGTCGGCCTGCTGATCTTTCTAGGCCTGCTCGGCACGTTCTGGGGCCTGCTCGGCACGATCGCCTCGATCGGCGACACCATCGATGCGCTCGACCCCGGCACCGGCGATTCCGCGGCGGTGCTCGAGGCGCTGAAGGCTGGGCTGGCGGCGCCGCTGGCCGGCATGGGCACGGCGTTCTCCTCCTCGCTGTTCGGCCTTTCGGGCTCGCTGGTGCTGGGCTTCCTCGACGTGCAGGCCGGCCGCGCGCAGACCCGCTTTTATACCGAACTGGAGAACTGGCTGTCCTCGGTGACGGACCTGTCGTCGGACCTTTCGATCCCCGAGCCGCAGAGAAGCGAGTCCTCCGAGGAAATCCGGCTTCTGTCCGAGCGGCTGCGCTCGATGCAGGAGGCCGGCGGCTCCAATCCGCGTGTCGCCACCGCGATGGCCAACCTGGCCGACGGCATTTCCGGGCTGGTCAAGAACATGCGCTCCGAACAGCAGATCATGCGCGACTGGGTCGAGGCGCAGTCGGACGAGCAGCGCGCGATGCGCGATACGCTGGAGAAGATCGCCGAGGCGCTGAAGAAGCCGGGAGCGCGCTGACGTGGCGCTGGCAAGAGGACGGCGCGGCGATCGCCACATCGATTACTGGCCAGGATTCGTCGACGCTCTGTCGACGCTGCTCATGGCGATCATGTTCCTGCTGTCGGTGTTCGTGCTGGTGCAGTTCCTGCTCAGCCGCGAGATTTCCGGCAAGGATGCCGTGCTCGACCGGCTGAACTCGCAGATCAACGAGCTGACCTCGCTGCTGGCGCTGGAGAAGAGCAACAGCCAGGATGCGCAGGATGCGCTCGCCAACCTGCAGGCCTCGCTGTCGGCGAGCGAGGCGGAGAAAAGCCGGCTCGAGCAGCTCCTGGCGCAAGGCGCCGGTGCCGGCGATGCGGCCAATGCGCGGGCGGAGGCGCTTTCGAGGGAACTGGACAACCAGCGCCAGCTCAGCCAGCGGGCGCAGTCGCAGGTCGAACTGCTCAACCAGCAGATCGCGGCCCTGCGCAAGCAGATCGGCGCGCTGGAGGATGCCCTCGACGCCTCGGAAGCGCGCGACCGCGATTCCAACGCCAAGATCGCCGATCTCGGCAAGCGGCTCAACGTGGCGCTGGCGCAGCGCGTGCAGGAACTGAACCGCTACCGCTCCGATTTCTTCGGCCGGCTGCGCGAGATCCTGTCGGACCGCGAGAACATCCGCATCGTCGGCGACCGTTTCGTCTTCCAGTCGGAGGTGCTGTTCCCGACCGGTTCGGAGCAGATCAACGATGCCGGCAAGGTCGAGATGAAGAAGCTGGCCGGCGCCATCATCGAGCTGCAGAAGGAAATCCCCCCGGAGATCAACTGGGTGCTGCGTGTCGACGGCCACACCGACAACGTGCCGCTGTCGGGCACCGGCCGGTACCGCGACAACTGGGAGCTGTCGTCGGCGCGCGCCACTTCCGTGGTGAAGTTCCTGATCGAGAACGGCGTTCCGGCCAACCGGCTGGTGGCGGCCGGCTTCGGCGAATTCCAGCCGCTCGATCCATCCAATACCGACGAAGCGCGCACCAAGAACCGGCGCATCGAACTCAAGCTGACTGAACGCTGACCGTTTTCGTCCCTTGCCGATAGGCTCACGCGAAGGTTCGGAGGGAGTGTTCGCATCTGCCAAGACACGGCAGCCACACGGCAAAGTGAGCGTCATTACCCTTTTGTAATTACACTTCGCCGGTGCACCCGCCTAATTCTTCCGATGCGGACCGAGAACCGCCGGCGATGCTCCCAACATCGCGACGCGACGGGTCTGGACGGTCCGCGCTTCGGAGTCGCGGCGCAAGGGCGCCGGCTTCGTCATCCAGGGAGAACGATCATGCGCTCTTTCAACCTGAAGACCTCCCTTACGCTTGTTGCCTTGACCGCATCCGCACTGGCGGTGCCCTTCGCCGGCGCCTATGCCGCGCAGGGTAACCATGACGGCCTGATGGATGTCAGTCCGTCGCCTCTTTTCCAAGGCCCGCGTATCGACAGCATCGTCAATGAAGTCAGGGGTATCGACCAGGGTATCGCCGAGGGGCGGCAGGAGAAGCTGATTACGCCGGCGCAGGCGAATCGCATGGATCGGCAATCCGCTTCCATCATCAGGACTGCCGAGCGGACCGCCGCGGTGGATCATGGCCGGGTGCCGTCGGCGCAATACAATCGCCTTATGCGCAGGGTCGACCATCTGAACGAAAACCTGCTCAACGACACGGGCAGGCAATCGTCGATGGGCAGCGGCAGCTGACGACCTGCCTGCACGGCTGGCAGGCTTGGTGACGGCAGCCGCCTCCGGGCTTCCCGGGGGCGGCTGTTCTCTTGCTCGGCGGGCTTGCGATTACCCGCCCCTTGGTGTCCTCTGCCACTCTCGCCGCAACAGGGAATCGCCAAAGGGCCGCAATGTCTTTCCAGAAACTTGACGAACTCAGCCACAAGCTGGAAGCGCTGGAGCATGCGCTGGCCATCCTGGGGGCCGACGAGGCGACCCATATGGCGGTCGGCGGCGGCGAGAAGCGCGCGGAAGCGATGGCGTCGCTGGCGGGCATGTACCATGCCCGGGCCACCGCGCCCGAGATCGCCGACTGGATCGAAGCGGCCGAGCGGGAAGCGCTGAACGAGGAGCAGGCGGCAGCGCTATTCGAGTTCCGGCGGCACTATACCAACCTTACCTGCCTGCCCGCCGAATTCGTCGAGCGCCAGACCGGCGTGCGCATGCGCTGCGAGCAGCTATGGCGCGACCTGCGGGCGAAAAACGACTGGGCGGGGTTTTTGCCGGCGCTGGAGGGCGTGCTGTCCATGGTGCGCGAGGAAGCGGCGATGCGCGCCGACGCGCTCGGGCTCGAACCCTATGACGCGCTGATGGAGCAATTCGATCCCGGTAACCGGGAAGCCGAAATCTCCGTGGTCTTCGCCGAACTGAAGGGGTTCCTGAAGGATTTCGTTCCCGAGGCGCTGGCGGCACAGGAGGAACGGCTGGCGACGCGGCCGCTGAAGCCGCTGTCCGGCACCTATCCGGTCGAAAAGCAGCGTGAGCTCGGGCTGGCGATGATGGCGGCGGTCGGCTTCGACCTCAGCCATGGCAGCCTGTCGGTATCGCATCACCCCTTCTGCGGCGGAGTGCCTACCGACGTGCGCATCACCACGCGCTACCGGACCGGCGAATTCCTGTCGGCGCTGATGGGCGTGCTGCACGAGACCGGCCATGCGCTCTACGAGCAGAACCTGCCCAAGGCCTGGGCGCACTGGCCGCTCGGCAAGGCGCGCGGCATGGCCGTGCACGAAAGCCAGAGCCTGTTCGTGGAAAAGCAGATCGGCCGCAACCCGGCGTTCTGGCGCTGGGCGCTGCCGGTGGTGGAAAAGCATCTCGGCGAAAGCTGGATGCTGGAAGATATCCTGCCGCACGTCCATCACGTCGAGCGCGGCCTGATCCGCGTCGATGCCGACGAGGTCACCTATCCGCTGCACGTCATCCTTCGGTTCGAACTGGAGCGCGACCTGGTCGGCGGCAAGCTCGAGGTGGCCGATCTTCCGGAGGCTTGGGACGCCGGCATGCGCGCCTATCTGGGACTTTCCACCATCGACGATCCGGCGGACGGGCCGATGCAGGACGTGCACTGGGCGAGCGGCGCCTTTGGCTATTTCCCGTCCTATACGCTGGGCGCGATGATGGCGGCGCAACAATGGGCGGCCCTGGTGAGGGAGCATCCCTCGGCCGACGACGATCTCGCCAGGGGCGATTTCTCCGCCGTCAATGCGTGGCGGCGCGAAAACATCTGGTCGCAGGGTTCCCGCTGGTCTACACAGCAGCTCATGGAGCGGGCCACCGGTGGCGAGCTGGACGCCGGCTATTTCATCGCGCACCTGAAGAAGCGCTACGGCAACCCCTGAGCGCTATTCAGCCGCGCCCTTGAAGGCTTCCGCACCGGCGTCGAACTGGAGCTTGGCCAGCCGCGCATAGGTGCCGCCCCGGGCGACGAGGCTGGCATGGGTGCCTTCCTCGACGATGCGGCCTTCTTCCATCACGAGGATGCGGTCGGCCTTCAGCACGGTCGCCAGCCGGTGGGCGATGACGAGGGTGGTGCGCCCGCGCATCAGCCGCTCCAGCGCCGTCTGCACCAGCGTCTCGCTTTCGGCGTCGAGCGCCGAGGTCGCCTCGTCCAGGAGCAGGATCGGCGCGTCGCGCAGAATGGCACGGGCAATGGCGATGCGCTGGCGCTGGCCGCCCGACAGTGCGACGCCGCGTTCGCCGACGGGGCTGTCGTAGCCGTGTTCCAGCCGCGTGATGAATTCGTCGGCCAGCGCGTCGGTGGCGGCCGCCTTGATCTCGGCTGCGGAAGCCTCCGGGCGGCCGAAGCGGATGTTGTCGCCGGCGCTGGCGGCGAAGATGTTGACGTCCTGCGGCACGATGGCGATGCGGTGGCGCACCGCCTTCGGGTCGGCCTCGCGCACGTCGATGCCGTCGACCTGCACGGTTCCGGCATCGGGGTCGTAAAAGCGCAGGATGAGCGAGAACACCGTGCTCTTGCCGGCGCCGGAGGGGCCGACGATGGCCACCGTCTCGCCGGGCTTCACCGAGAAGCTGAGGCCGTGCACGGCGGCGTGGCCCGGACGGGCCGGGTAGGCGAAGGAGACGTTGTCGAAGCGCACGGCGCCCTTCGTGGTGGCCGGCAGCGGCTTCGGGTTCCGCGGCGGCTGGATGCCGGGTACCTCGGCAAGGATCTCGGCGAGCCGTTCGGCGGCGCCGGCGGCGAGCGCGAGTTCCCCCCATACTTCCGACAGCGCGCCGAGCGCGCCGGCGGCGAACACAGAATAGAGCAGGAACTGGCCGAGCGTGCCGGGCGACAGGGTGCCGCTGAGCACGTCGCGCGAACCGAACCACAGCACCGCCACGACCGAGGCGAAGATGGTGAATATGGCAAAGAAGGTCAGGAAGGAGCGCGCGAAGATCGAGGTGCGTGCCGCCTGGAAGGCGGTCTCGACCGCCTGCGAGAAGCGGCTGGTGACCAGCGCCTCGTTGGTGAAGGCCTGCAGCGTGCGCACCGCGCTGATCTGCTCGCTGGCATAGGCATTTGCGCTGGCGAGCGTGTCCTGCGCCTGCCGCGACTTGCGACGCACCGAGCGGCCGAAGGCCACCAGCGGCAGTACGATGACAGGGATGGCCGCGATGACGAGGCCGGAAAGTTTCGGGCTGGTGACGACCATCATCGCCAGTGCGCCGAAGCCGAGGATGACGTTGCGCAGCGCGACCGAGGCGGTGGCGCCGACCGCCGACTTGATCTGCGTGGTGTCGGCCGCGAGCCGCGACACGATCTCGCCCGTCTGCGCGGTGTCGAAAAAGGACGGCGAAAGCGTCGTCAGATGCGAGAACACCTTTTCGCGAATGTCGGCTACCACGCGCTCGCCGAGCGTGATGACGAAGTAGTAGCGGCCGGCCGAAGCCAGCGCGAGCGCCGCCGCCATTGCCATCAGCATGATGAAGTAGTTGGAGATCAGCGTGGAATCGGAGGTCGAGAAACCGTGGTCGATCATGCGTCGCACGGCCACCGGCAGCGCCAGCGTCGTCGCCGCCGCGAGCGTCAGCGAGAACAGCGCGCCAATCACCAGCCCCCGATAGCGGGCGATGAAGGGAAACAGGTGCTGAAGCGGCCTGAGCGAGCGCTTGCGCCTGTCTGCGCCTGGGGTTTGCGCCATGGGCTGTCTTCCTGGGCCGTTGCCGGTGCGGTTCCTGGACAGCGAGCCGGAAATGGCCGGTTGCGGCCTTGTGGTTCGCTTACGAGTGCTGTATAGGCTCCTCGACCGTTTTAGAAGCCGTGGCCCATCAATAAGCTGCGGCTTCGAATTTTAAAAAGGGGCGCTTCGACGCAGGCCGTCTGGCCGTGGCCGTGCCCTCAACCCAGGACCAGATCGATGAAAGACGCTATCCACCCCGACTACCACGCCATCAAGATCGTCATGACCGATGGCACCGAGTACATGACCCGTTCGACCTGGGGCAAGGAAGGCGATACGATGAACCTCGATATCGACCCGACCACCCATCCGGCGTGGACCGGCGGCCAGCAGACCCTGGTCGACCGCGGCGGCCGCCTGTCGAAGTTCAAGAAGCGCTTCGAGGGCTTCGGGCTGTAGGCAGCCGCGTTCTCGCGTGTTTTGAAGAACCCGCCCTCGTGGCGGGTTTTTTCATGTCTCGACGGCAGCGGGTGGGGGAAATGCAGGCAACAAAAAAGCCGGGCGAACCCGGCTTTTTCTTTAACCTCGGCGAAGCGCCTTAAGCCGGCAGGATCGCGCCTTCCAGCGTGGTCAGCTGATGCAGGAACTGCTCGGCCTTGCTGCGGCTGGCGTCGTCCTTGGCATCGGCCACGTCTTCCTTCGCTTCCTGGATGCGGCGGGCGACGTCGGCGCGGTCGATGTCCTTGACCGACACCGCCGATTCGGCGAGCAGCGTGCAGCCCGAAGGCAGGATGTCGGCGAAGCCGCCGAACACCACATAGCGCTCTTCCTGGCCGCTGGCGGCCTTCACGGTCACGACGCCCGGCTTGATGGTGGTCATGACCGGCGCGTGCTGCGCCATGACGGTCATCTCGCCTTCCGCACCGGGAATGACGACCGATTCCACCTGCTCGGAAACTAGCAGGCGCTCGGGGGAAACGAGTTCGAACTTGAAAGCTTCAGCCATGTGTCCAGGGGAATAGGACAGTAGGGCAGTAGGGCAGTAGGAGAAAGCTCTCCTTGGACCAGACCACCTGTTCCCTATTCCACTCTCTCCTTATTGCCTTACTGCCTTACTGCCTTACTGCCCTTGATCAGGCAGCTTCAGCCGCGAGCTTCTGAGCCTTCTCGACCGCTTCCTCGATGCCGCCGACCATGTAGAAGGCAGCTTCCGGAAGGTGGTCGTACTCGCCGTTGCAGAGGCCCTTGAAGCCCTTGATGGTGTCCTGGAGGTCGACCAGCTTGCCCGGCGAGCCGGTGAACACCTCGGCCACGAAGAACGGCTGCGACAGGAAGCGCTCGACCTTGCGGGCGCGGGCAACCGTCAGCTTGTCCTCTTCCGACAGCTCGTCCATGCCGAGAATGGCGATGATGTCCTGCAGCGACTTGTAGCGCTGGAGGATCGACTGCACCTGGCGGGCGACCTGGTAGTGCTCCTCGCCGACGATCAGCGGGTCGAGCATGCGCGAGGTCGAGTCGAGCGGGTCGACGGCCGGGTAGATACCCTTTTCCGAGATGGCGCGGTTGAGCACGGTCGTCGCGTCAAGGTGCGCGAAGGACGTGGCCGGTGCCGGGTCGGTCAGGTCGTCGGCCGGCACGTAGATGGCCTGCACCGAGGTGATCGAGCCCTTGGTGGTGGTGGTGATGCGTTCCTGCAGCGCGCCCATGTCGGTGGCGAGCGTCGGCTGGTAGCCCACCGCGGAGGGGATGCGGCCGAGCAGAGCCGACACTTCCGAACCCGCCTGGGTGAAGCGGAAGATGTTGTCGACGAAGAACAGCACGTCCTGGCCCTGGTCGCGGAAATATTCAGCGACGGTGAGGCCGGTCAGTGCGACGCGCGAGCGGGCGCCCGGCGGCTCGTTCATCTGGCCGTAAACGAGGGCCGCCTTGGAGCCTTCGCCGCCGCCCTTCTTGTTGACGCCGGACTCGATGAACTCGTGATAGAGGTCGTTGCCCTCGCGGGTGCGCTCGCCGACGCCGGCGAACACCGAGAAGCCACCGTGCGCCTTGGCGACGTTGTTGATCAGTTCCTGGATCAGAACGGTCTTGCCGACGCCGGCGCCGCCGAACAGGCCGATCTTGCCGCCGCGGGCGTAGGGCGCCAGGAGGTCGAGAACCTTGATGCCGGTGACGAGGATCTGCGCCTCGGTCGACTGGTCGACATATTCAGGGGCCGGCTGGTGGATGCCGC
This sequence comes from Aquamicrobium soli, assembly GCF_042646345.1. NCBI lineage: Bacteria > Pseudomonadati > Pseudomonadota > Alphaproteobacteria > Hyphomicrobiales > Phyllobacteriaceae > Aquamicrobium > Aquamicrobium soli. Next base: position 748,908 of record NZ_JBHRTK010000012.1, read on the forward strand.
GATACTCGGTCGCCTCGACCGGGCCGGCTTCGTCCACCGGCTCGCCGATGACGTTGATGATGCGGCCGAGCATGCCCGGGCCGACCGGAACCGAGATCGGGCCGCCGGTGTCGGTCACGCTCTGTCCGCGCACCAGACCTTCGGTGGAGTCCATGGCGATGCAGCGGACGGTGTTTTCGCCGAGGTGCTGCGCCACTTCGAGGACGAGGCGGTGGCCGACGTTCTCGGTCTCGAGCGCGTTCAGGATCGCGGGCAGGTGGCCTTCGTCGAACTGTACGTCGACGACGGCGCCGATGACCTGGCGCACTTTGCCGACCGCAGCGCCCTTGGCGGATGCCGTGCGGGAGGGGGTTGCCGTCTTTGCCGCTGCCGCCTTGGCGGGCGCAGCCGCCTTCTTCGCCGGAGCGGCCTTGGCCGCCGTTGCCTTGGTTGGCGCCTTCTGAGGGGTCGCTGCTTTCGCCATCGTTGTTACCCTTTTCGTCCGTGTTCTTGTCCTGCGTGATCTCGGGGGCGTCGGCCCCCGGAAATCCCGCCTAGAGCGCCTCGGCGCCCGAAATGATTTCGATCAGTTCCTTGGTGATCTGCGCCTGCCGCTGGCGGTTGTAGGTGATCGACAGCCTGTTGATCATGTCGCCGGCGTTGCGGGTGGCGTTGTCCATGGCGCTCATCTTGGCGCCCATCTCGCCGGCCGCGTTTTCGAGCAGCGCGTGGAAGATCTGCACCGCGATGTTGCGCGGAATGAGGTCGGAGAGGATTTCGCCCGGCTCCGGCTCGTATTCGTAGACGGCGCCGCCATTGGAGTCGTCCTCGCCGGCCTGCGTCACCGCCGCCGGGATGATCTGCTGCGCGGTCGGAACCTGGCTGATCACCGACTTGAACTGCGAGTAGAACAGCGTGCAGATGTCGAAGCCGCCCTCGTTGAAGAGCTGGATCACCTTCTTGGCGATCGCGTCGGCGTTGACGAAGCCGAGCGTCTTGACCTCACGCAGGTCGACGCGGTCGACGATATGCGAGGCGAAGTCGCGCCGCAGGATGTCGTAGCCCTTCTTGCCGACGCAGATCATCTTCACCTGCTTGCCGTCGGCGAGCAGCTTGCGGGCGTGCTCGCGGGCAAGCCTGGCGATCTGCGAGTTGAAGCCGCCGCACAGGCCGCGCTCGGCCGTGCAGACCACGAGAAGATGGATGTCGTCGCGGCCGGTGCCGGTCATCAGCGCCGGGGCATCGCCGCCGCCGCCGACCGCCTGCGCGATGTTGGCGAGCACCGTTCCCATGCGCTGGGAGTAGGGGCGCGCCGCCTCGGCGGCTTCCTGCGCGCGGCGCAGCTTCGCCGCGGCGACCATCTGCATCGCCTTGGTGATCTTCTGCGTCGCCTTGACGGAGGCGATGCGGTTTCGAAGGTCTTTTAACGAAGCCATGCTTCAACCGGATCCTATTCTATGCCCGATCAGGCAAAGGTCTTGGCGAAGGAGTCGATCTCTGCCTTGAGCTTGGCGCGAAGATCGTCCGACAGGGCCTTTTCCTTGCGGATCTGGTCGAGGATTTCCTTGCCGGCCGAACGCATGTGCGACAACAGGCCCTGCTCGAAGCGGCCGACGTCGTTCAGCGCCAGCTTGTCGAGGTAGCCGTTGACGCCGGCGAAGATGACCGCAACCTGTTCCTCGGTCTTGAGCGGCGAGAACTGCGGCTGCTTCAGGAGCTCCGTCAGGCGCGCGCCACGGTTCAGCAGGCGCTGCGTGGAAGCGTCGAGGTCGGAACCGAACTGCGCGAAGGCCGCCATTTCGCGGTACTGCGCGAGCTCGCCCTTGATCGAGCCTGCAACCTGCTTCATCGCCTTGATCTGCGCGGACGAACCGACGCGCGACACCGACAGGCCGACGTTCACGGCCGGGCGGATGCCTTGGAAGAACAGGTTGGTTTCAAGGAAGATCTGGCCGTCGGTGATCGAGATCACGTTGGTCGGGATGTAGGCGGAAACGTCGTTGGCCTGCGTCTCGATGACGGGCAGGGCGGTCAGCGAACCGTTGCCGTTGTCGTCGTTGAGCTTGGCCGCGCGCTCCAGCAGGCGGGAGTGCAGGTAGAACACGTCGCCCGGATAGGCTTCACGGCCCGGCGGGCGGCGCAGCAGCAGCGACATCTGGCGGTAGGCGACGGCCTGCTTGGAAAGGTCGTCGTAGCCGATCAGCGCGTGCATGCCGTTGTCGCGGAAATACTCGCCCATGGTGCAGGCGGTGAACGGCGCCAGGAACTGCATCGGCGCCGGGTCGGAAGCCGTGGCGGCGACGACGATCGAGTATTCGAGCGCGCCGCGCTCTTCCAGTACCTTCACGAACTGGGCGACGGTGGAGCGCTTCTGGCCGACGGCGACGTAGACGCAGTAGAGCTTCTCGGAGTCGGGGCCGGTCTCGTGCACCGACTTCTGGTTCAGGATGGTGTCGAGGATGATGGCGGTCTTGCCGGTCTGGCGGTCGCCGATGACCAGCTCGCGCTGGCCGCGGCCGACCGGGATCAGCGCGTCGATGGCCTTGAGGCCGGTCGACATCGGCTCGTGCACCGACTTGCGCGGAATGATGCCGGGGGCCTTGACGTCGACGCGCCGACGCTCGGTCGCCTTGATCGGGCCCTTGCCGTCGATCGGGTTGCCGAGCGCGTCGACCACGCGGCCGAGCAGGCCCATGCCGACCGGCGCGTCGACGATGGCGCCGGTGCGCTTGACGGTGTCGCCTTCCTTGATGTCGCGGTCGTTACCGAAGATGACGACGCCGACATTGTCGGCTTCGAGGTTCAGCGCCATGCCGCGGATGCCGCCGGGGAACTCGACCATCTCGCCGGCCTGGACGTTGTCGAGGCCGTAGACGCGGGCGATACCGTCACCGACGGACAGAACCTGGCCAACTTCGGAAACTTCGGCTTCCTTGCCGAAATTCTTGATCTGGTCTTTCAGAATTGCGGAGATTTCCGCGGCGCGGATGTCCATCAGCCGACCTCTTTAAGTGCAAGCTTGAGCGAATTGAGTTTGGTTTTGAGCGACGTGTCGATCTGGCGCGAGCCCATCTTGACCACCAGCCCGCCGAGCAGCGACGGATCGACGGTAACCGAGATGGCCACGTCCTTGCCGGCAACGCTTTTCAGCGCCGCCTTGAGTTCAGTCTGCTGCGCAGCGGTGAGCGCATGTGCGGTGGTGACTTCCGCCGTGGTCTCGCCGCGCTGTTCGGCGGCGATGCTGCGGAAGGCCCGGATCATGCCCGGCACGGCGAACAGACGGCGGTTGGCGGCAACGACACGCAGGAAATTGCCGGCCAGGCCCTTGATGCCGGCCTTGTCGGCAACGGCCGAGATGGCCTTGAGCTGGTCTTCGGAAGAGAAGACGGGACTTTTGATGAGGCGGTCGAGATCGTCGCTGCCGGACAGCATGGAATCGAACTTGTCGAGGTCGGATTCCACCTTGGCGACGGAATTCGATTCCTGGGCAAGCTCGAACAGCGACCGCGCATAGCGTTCAGCGACACCCGAGATTGGCGATGACGATTGAGCCACGGACCGTCTTTTCTCTCAGTTGACAGGCCGCAGATTGTGGCGCGAGTGAAAACTCTGGCTAAATCTTTGGCCTTGCTTCGATTTTTCCAAGCGAGGGGGCGCGGCCTCCGCATCCCCCTGCCGAAAGTCGATTGCCGTCTAGCACAGGCCTTTTCAGACCGCAATGCACCGTCCGGCCGGTTTCACGGCACTATTGTCGCATCCGGCGGGCGAGTTCAACCGCAGGCGGGCGATTCAAGGCAAAAAGCCGAAGGCAAAAGCCAGCGGCAGCGCTGCCAGCACCAGCTCGACCACCACCGAGGCCCAGTTATAAGGCGTGTTGGCGCCGTCCGACATCATCGACAGCAGGCGGCCGAAGGCGGTGAACAGCCAGGAGAAGCCGAGCGCCATGTAAAGCAGCGGCTGCGCCAGCAGCATGCAGCACAGGCCGACGCCAAGGTAGAAGCCCGCCATGCGCCCGCGCGCCTCGGCGATCGCCGCCGGCTTTTCCGGCTTGGCCTGCAGGCGAAGGACGTGGAAGGAAAGGCCCGGCGCCAGGAACAAGGCAAGCCCGAGGAGGACCGTGACGGCGGCGCTTGTCCAGGCCAGCCATTCGCCCTGGCTCATCGGCCACGGAAAGGAATATTCCATAGGGTCCCCTCGACAGTTTCGCGCATTGAAGGCACTGGGCCGGGGAAGTCAAGCGGGAGGGTGTTGGTGTGAGGCCCCTCATCCGGCTGCTGCGCAGCCGCCTTCCCCCGAGGGGAGAAGGGACGGTTGGAGCCGGCCCTTTCGTCTCCCCAGGGGAGAGGTCGCCCGCAGCGCAGCGAGGGGCGGATGAGGGGTTCTGCCACGAGGTCACAAGAAGCTTTGCGGGTCGATGTCGACCTGGATGCGCACGGAGCCGCGCACCTTGGGGCCGGCCGCCAGCATGGCGCGCACGAAGCCTTGCATGTCGGCGCGCCTTTGCCCGTGGATCAGCAGGCGGAAGCGGTGGCGGCCGGCAATCAGCGCCAGCGGTGCCTCGGCCGGGCCGAGGACAAAGATGTCGGCGGCTTCGGGTGCCGCGCGGCGCAGCGCGCGCGCGTGGCCTTCGGCCTCGGCGCGGCTCGCGGCGCTGACGATGATGCCGCTCAGGCGGCCGAATGGCGGCAGGGCCGCCCGTTCCCGTTCGGCGATCTCGCGCTCGTAAAAGGTCTCGGCGTTGCCGGAGACGATCGCCTGCATCACCGGATGATCCGGCTGGAAGGTCTGCAGCAGGCCAGAGCTCTTCTTGCCGGTGCGGCCGGCGCGGCCTGTGACCTGCGACAGCAGCTGGAAGGTCCGCTCGGCGGCGCGCGGGTCGCCGTTGGCGAGGCCGAGATCGGCGTCGACGACGCCGACCAGCGTCATGTTGGGGAAATTGTGCCCCTTGGCGACCAGTTGCGTGCCGATGACGATGTCGGCCTCGCCGTTGGCGATGGCCTCCAGTTCGAGCCTAAGCCGCCGCACGCCGCCCAGCATGTCGGAGGAAAGGACGATGGTGCGGGCGTCGGGAAAATGTTCGACGACTTCTTCGGCGATGCGCTCGACGCCCGGACCGCAGGCGACGAGATGGTCGAAGGTGCCGCATTCGGGGCAGGCCTCTGGCCGTTTTTCGCTGTGGCCGCAATGGTGGCAGACGAGCTGCCCGCGAAAGCGGTGCTCGACCAGCCAGGCGGAACAGACCGGGCAGCCGAAGCGGTGGCCGCAGACGCGGCACAGCGTCAGCGGCGCATAGCCGCGCCGGTTGAGGAACAGCAGCGCCTGTTCCTGCTTCTCCAGCGTCTGCCGTATCGCGCCGATCAGCACCGGCGACAGGAAGCCGCCGCGCGCCGGCGGGGCGCGGCGCATGTCGACGGTCCTGAGCGCGGGCAGGGCTGCCTCGGCGAAGCGGGCCGAAAGCACGGCGCGCCGGTATCGGCCCTGGTCGGCGTTGACCCGGCTTTCGACCGAGGGCGTGGCGGAGGCCAGCACGACGGGGAAATTGCCGATGTGGCCGCGCACCACCGCCATGTCGCGGGCGTTGTAGAAGACGCGGTCCTCCTGCTTGTAGGCGGGGTCGTGTTCCTCGTCGACGACGATGAGGCCCAGATCCCTGAAAGGCAGGAAAAGCGCCGAGCGTGCACCGGCAACGACCTTCAGCGAACCTTCCGCCGCCTGGCGCCAGACTTTTTCGCGCATCCGCGGAGGCAGGTCGGAATGCCATTCGCCGGGCTTGGTGCCGAAGCGGTCCTGGAAGCGTTCGAGGAAGGCATGGGTCAGCGCGATTTCCGGCAGGAGGATCAGTACCTGCCTGCCCTGTTCGAGCGCCGCGGCCACCGCCTCGAAATAAACCTCCGTCTTGCCGGAGCCGGTCACGCCGTCGAGCAGCGTGACGCCGAACGTGCCCTTTTCCATGCCGGCGCGCAGCGTGTCGGCGGCCGCCTGCTGGTCCGGCATCAGGGCGGGAGTGGCATATCCGGGGTCGGGTGCGGCCACCACCGGGCGCGGCGGGATCATGACCTGTTCGAATACGCCCTGCGCCTTCAGCCCGTCGATCACGGTCGAGGATACGCCGGCGGCGTGCGCCAGCCCGGAGCGCGTCCAGGCGAGTCCGCCCTCGGCGATGTCGAGCACGCGCGCGCGGGCAGCCGTTATGCGGTCGGGTTCGGCGGCGGTGCGCTGCAGGCCCTCGATCCAGGGCTCCGGGTCGAAGGCTTCCGGCGCCCGCAGCAGCATGCGCGCGACCATGCCGGGCGGCGACAGCGTGTACTGCGATACCCAGTCGACGAAGCGGCGCATCGGCTCGGGAATGGGCGGGCAATCGAAGACATGCTCGATGGGGCGCAGCTTGCGGGCTTCGACCGCCTCGACCGTGCCGTCCCAGACGATTCCCGCGACCTGGCGCGGCCCCAGCGGCACGCGCACGATCGACCCCGGCACGACGCGCATGCCGGGCGGAACCGCATAGGTGTAGGGGCGTTCAGCCGGCATGGGAACCAACACCGGGGCCGCCGCATCAAAAGGCGAATCTTTGATCATCGCGCGTGACCTTGCCCCGACTTTGGTCTAGAGCAAAGCCCGACAGTTGGAGCTAGGCTCAACACCGGGCATGCCCCTCCCGACACCCGGAAAATCCGAAGGAGACCGCCATGAAGTTTTTTGTCGACACTGCTGACGTCAAGGAAATCCGTGAACTGAACGAACTCGGCCTGGTCGACGGGGTCACCACCAACCCGTCGCTGATCCTGAAGTCGGGCGGCAAGATCATCGACGTGACCAGGGAAATCTGCGAGATCGTCGAGGGCCCGGTTTCGGCCGAGGTGACCGCGACCGAATATTCGGAGATGATGAAGGAAGCCGCCGTGCTTTCCAAGATCGCCGACAACATCGCCATCAAGGTGCCGCTCACCTTCGACGGCCTGAAGGCCTGCAAGGCGCTGCGTTCCGAAGGCCACATGGTCAACGTGACGCTGTGCTTTTCGGCGACGCAGGCGCTGCTCGCCGCCAAGGCGGGCGCAACCTTCATTTCGCCCTTTGTCGGCCGTCTCGACGATACCGGCATCGACGGCATGGAACTGATCGCCGAGATCAGGCAGATCTACGACAACTACGATTTCGACACCGAAATCCTGGTCGCTTCGGTGCGCACCACCAATCATGTCAAGCAGGCCGCGATCATCGGCGCGGACGTGGCGACGGTGCCGCCGGCGACGCTGCGGGCCCTGGTCAAGCACCCGCTGACCGACAAGGGGCTGGAGCAGTTCCTCGCCGACTGGGCCAAGACCGGCCAGAAGATCGGCTGAACGCAGGCTGGCTTTCAGCGTCTGGCCAGATCCTGCGCGATGGCCAGACGCAACAGTTCGGCCAGTTCCCGCGCGGCGCGGTCCTCGGCGTCGCGTTGCGCCCGGTAGGCGGCGAACTCCTGGAGCGGCCGATCGAACGAAGAAGTGATCGAGCGCTTGCCCGAGGCCACGGTCTTGCCGGTCGCGGTATCGCTCAGCGTGTAGGCGGCCGTCAGCGTCACCGTGCCGGCCGTGGGGATGTCCTCGTTGCGCGTCGTCTGGACCAGGGCTGCGGTCGAGAGCCGCTCGGTAACGCCAAGGTCGAGCGAGTAGGCCGGTGTCGCGGGTTGTCCCGCACCGCCGGACAGGGCGAAGATCAGGTTGTTGCGCACCTGCTGCGCATAGCGCGTGCTGACCGGCTTGACGGCGATGGAGGCCAGTTCGGTCGCGGCGCCGACCTGCGAGCCGGCCGACAGCGGCGCATTCGAATAGAGCGGACGGGCCGTGCAGGCCGACAATATGGCGGCCGCCGCGATCAGGCCCGAAAGTGCGATGGCGCGCGCGGCCAGGCCTGCTTGGAACTTCCGGGGTTCAGGCAACGACATTGACGATCCTCTGCGGGACGACGATTACCTTGCGCGGCGTCTTTCCCTCGAGCGCCTTCTGCACGAAGTCCAGAGCCAGAACGGCCTGTTCGATCGCAGCTTGATCCGCGTCGCGGGCAATTGTCAAATCGCCGCGCTTCTTGCCGTTGAGCTGCACCGGATAGGTGATTTCGTTCTCGACGATCTGCGCCGGATCGAAGGTCGGCCATGGCTGTTCGGCGACGAGGCCCTGGCCGCCAAGGGCCGCCCAGCATTCCTCGGCCAGATGCGGCATCATCGGCGCGATCATCACCACGAGGAAATCGAGCGCCTGCCGCACGGCGGCCTTGCCGCCGCTTTCGCCGCCGGCGATCTCGGCCACCTGTGGCGAAAGCAGGTTGGTGAGTTCGTAAAGCCGCGCGACGGCCCGGTTGAAGTGCAGCGTCTCGATGTCCTCGCCGACGCTTTTGAGGATCTTGTGCGCGCCGCGCGAGATCGCCGCGTGGGCGCCGTCGCGTGCCGGCTCGGGACGGACGTCGCGGACATGCGGGGCCGCTTCCGACACCAGCCGCCAGACGCGCTGCACGAAGCGGTGCGCGCCTTCGACGCCGGCTTCCGTCCAGATGACGTCGCGCTCGGGCGGCGAATCCGACAGCATGAACCAGCGCGCCGTGTCGGCGCCGTAGCTGGCGATGATGTCGTCGGGGTCGACCACGTTCTTCTTCGACTTCGACATCTTCTCGATCGAGCCGATCTCGATCCTGCTGCCGTCCTTGATGAGGGTCGCCCGGCGCTTGCCGTCGACCTCCTCGATGGCGACCTCGGCGGGGGTCACCCAGCCGTTCGGCCCGCGGTAGGTTTCGTGGACGACCATGCCCTGCGTGAACAGGCCCTGGAACGGCTCCTTCACCTCGTTCAGGTGGCCGGTGGCCTTCATGGCGCGGGCGAAGAAGCGCGAATAGAGCAGGTGCAGGATCGCGTGCTCGATGCCGCCGATATACTGGTTGACCGGAAGCCAGCCGTTCCTGCCGTCGACATAGGCGAGCGTGGTGGGCTCGCTCTCGTTCCACGGATCGGTAAAGCGGGCGAAATACCAGGACGAATCAACGAAGGTGTCCATGGTGTCGGTATCTCGCCGCGCGTCCTTGCCGCATTTTGGGCAGGCGACGTGTTTCCAGGTCGGATGATGGTCGAGCGGGTTGCCCGGCCGGTCGAAGGTCACGTCGTCGGGCAGCAGCACCGGCAGGTCAGCCTCCGGCACCGGCACCGCGCCGCAGGCGTCGCAATGGATGACGGGGATCGGGCAGCCCCAGTAGCGCTGGCGCGAGATCAGCCAGTCGCGCAGGCGGAACTGCACCTTGCGCGTCGCCTGCGGCCGGCCGCCCAGCGTGGCGCCGGAAAGGCGCGTGGCCACGTCCTCGAAGGCGGCCTTGGGCGTCATGCCGTCGAGGAAGCGCGAGTTGATCATCAAGCCGTCTTCGACGAAGGCTTCTTCCGTGACCTGGAAGGCGGGTGCATCGACGCCTTCGGGCTTGACCACCGGAATCACCGGCAGCCCGTATTTGTTGGCGAAGTCGAGGTCGCGCTGGTCGTGTGCCGGGCAGCCGAAGATGGCGCCGGTGCCGTATTCCATCAGCACGAAGTTGGCGACGTAGACCGGCAGCGTCCATTCCGGATCGAAGGGGTGGGCGACGCGGATGCCGGTGTCGAAGCCGCGCTTTTCCGCCGTTTCCAGTTCGGCCGCCGAGGTGCCGCGATGGCGCACGTCCTCGATGAAGGCGGCGAGCTCGGGATTGCCTTCGGCCGCCTTCTTCGCCAGCGGATGGTCGGCGGCGATCGCCATGAACGAGGCGCCGAAGATGGTGTCCGGGCGAGTGGTGAAGACTTCCAACTCGCTTTCGCCGGCAGGCGCGGTGGCGGGCACCAGCGGCCAGCGCAGCAGCAGGCCCTCGGAACGGCCGATCCAGTTCTCCTGCATGATGCGGACTTTTTCGGGCCAGCGGTCGAGCGTGGCCAGGCTGTCCAGCAGGTCCTGCGCCATCGAGGTGATCTTGAGGAACCACTGCGTCAGGTCGCGCTGCTCGACCGGGGCGCCGGAGCGCCAGCCCTTGCCGTCGATGACCTGCTCGTTGGCGAGCACGGTCATGTCGACCGGGTCCCAGTTGACCTTGGCGGACTTGCGCTCGGCAAGACCTGCCTTCCAGAAGTCGAGGAACATCTTCTGCTGGTGGCGGTAATAGGAAGGGTTGCAGGTGGCGATCTCGCGCGACCAGTCGAGCGAGAGGCCCATCGTCTTCAACTGGCCCTTCATCGTCTCGATGTTGGCATAGGTCCAGTCGCGCGGGTTGACCTTGTTGTCGCGCGCGGCGTTCTCGGCCGGCAGTCCGAAGGCGTCCCAGCCCATCGGATGCAGCACGTTCTGGCCCTTGGCGCGGTGGTAGCGCGCGACCACGTCGCCCATCGTGTAGTTGCGCACATGGCCCATGTGGATGCGTCCCGACGGGTAGGGGAACATCTCCAGCACGTAGTATTTCGGGCGCGGATCGTCGTTCCTGGTTTCGAACAGCTTTTTGGCGTCCCAGGCCTTCTGCCATTTGGGCTCGGCCGCGCGCGGGTTGTATCGTTCGGTTGCCATGATCCGTTTTTCACTTAAAGAAGGCGGGGAAAACCCCGGGATTTGCGTGTGTGAAGACCGTGGTTCGGGTCTTCACCACGGTTTGGCGGACCCGTCAACCGAAAGGGCGGCGATGGGCCGCGAAAACGAAGGAATTGGACCATGGGCGACGCCGTCGAACACCTTGCGGCCGTGAAGGCGAAAATCGCCGCTGCCGAACGGGCGGCGGGGCGTGCCGTTGGCGCGGTGACGCTGGTCGCCGTCTCCAAGACCTTCGACGACATTCATGTCCGCCCGGTGGTCGCCGCCGGCCAGCGTGTGTTCGGCGAGAACCGGGTGCAGGAGGCGATGGGCAAGTGGCCGGCGCTGAAGGCGGATTTTCCGGACGTGGAGTTGCACCTGATCGGTCCCCTGCAGTCCAACAAGGCGAAGGAGGCGGTGGCGCTGTTCGACGTCATCGAGACCGTGGACCGCGAGAAGATCGCGGCCGAACTCGCCCGGGAGATGGGCAGGCAGGGCCGGCGGCTGCGGCTCTACGTGCAGGTCAATACCGGTTCCGAGCCGCAGAAGGCGGGCATCGGGCCGCGCGGGGCGGTGGCTTTCGTCGACCGCTGCCGCGAGGTCCACGGTCTCGCCATCGAGGGGCTGATGTGCATTCCGCCGGCGGACGAGAATCCCGGCCCGCATTTCGCGCTCCTGGAAAAGCTGGCGCGCGAGGTCGGCGTCGAAAAGCTCTCCATGGGCATGTCGGGCGATTTCGAGACGGCGGTGGCCTTCGGCGCGACCAGCGTGCGGGTCGGGTCGGCGATCTTCGGCAGCCGCTGAGCGAGTGGCCGCCTGAAACGGCGAAGGCCGGGGTTTCCCCCGGCCTTCGGATACGTGACTGGCTCCAGCCTTACTCGGCCGCGACGATCTTGCCGCCTTCCCACTTGAACAGCGAGAAGCTCGGCGAGGACAGGTCGCCATTCTCGCCATAGGTCAGCTTGCCGATGGCGGTCTGGATCGGCTGGCCGTCCTTCAGCGCGGTAGCCACGGCCGCGGTGTCGTCGGCCTTGCCGGCCTTCTCGATGCCGGCCTTGATGACCTGCACGGCTGCATAGGCGTTGAGCGTGAAGGCCTCCGGCGGAACGCCCTTGTCCTTCAACACCGCGACGGCCTCGGCCGAATCCGGGTTCTTCAGCGCGTCGGTGGCGTTGGTGAAGAGCGTGCCGGCGGCCGCCTCGTTGCCGATCGCCCAGTACTCGGTGTTGGACAGGCCTTCACCGCCGATGATCTGCGCCTTCACGCCGGCATCCGCGAGCTGGCGCGCCAGCAGGCCGCCCTCGGGGTGGTAGCCGCCGAAATAGATGACCTCGGCGCCGTCCTTCTTCAGCCGGCCGACCAGAGCGGTGTAGTCCTTCTCGCCGGCGGTCAGGCCTTCATACATCACTTCGGTGACGCCGCCGGCATTGATGGCCGCCTTGAAGGAGTTGGCCAGGCCCATGCCGTAGGTGCCCTTGTCATGGATGACGGCGATCTTCTTGTCCTTGAGGTGGTCGAGCACGTATTTGGCGGCCACTTCCGCCTGCTGGTCGTCGCGGCCGCAGGTGCGCAGCACGTTGGTCAGGCCGCGGTTGGTGAGGTCCGGCGCGGTCGCGGTCGGCGTGACCATCAGCACGCCGTTTTCGGCAAAGACGTCCGAGGCCGCCATGGCGACGCCCGACGTGACGGGGCCGACGACATAGTGGATGCCGTCGCCGACGAGCTGGTTGGCGGCCGACACGCCCTGCTTGGGATCGCCGGCATCGTCGGCCAGCTTGATCACGACTTTCTCGCCGAGGATGCCGCCGTTCTTGTTGATCTGGTCGACGGCGGCTTCCGCGCCGTTCTTGACCTGATCGCCATAGGCGGCGACGGGGCCGGTGAGGGGCGCCACGAGGCCAATGGTGATATCGGCCCAGGCGGCCGGCGTGAGAGCCAGCGAAGCGGCAAACGCAACACCGGCAAGCAACTTTAACTTCATGAGCGTTACTCCTCAGATGGCCGGCAATATATGTCGGCGGGGAACCTTGCCCATAGCCCTTCGCAGCCTCGTTGGCAAACGGAACGGATGCTGGCGGCCCGCCGGGCGCGCGGTGCCCGGAGAACGAGGCGAGGCTTCCTCAGGGGCAGGACCGTATCGGGAGGAACAGCCGGCTCAGTGCAGCAGGAACTCGCCGTCGACCTTGCGCCACTCGTTGGGCGCGATCAGGGTGCGGTGCGTGTAGGTCACCGAGTGGAGCGGGCCGTCGAGCTTTTCGCGCCAGAATTCGATGAATTTCACCAGCACCGGGAACCTCGGGGCGAGATCGTAATCCTGCCAGATGAAACTTTGCAGCAGGTGCGGATGGTCGGGGTAATGGTAGAGGATGTTGGCCGTGGTCAGGCCGTACCCCTTCAGCATCAGGTCGAGTTCGGATTGGTCTCTCATGATCGCCCTCGCAAGCTTATGAGCCCTGTCCTGAGATCAGGAGTCTGCGCCCGCATGGTTAATCGATGCTTAACGGCATCGGGACACAGGATACGCCCGCTTTGATTGCCGATCATCGCACGAGTGCGTCATCACGCCGCTGCCCGTCGAAGGTCTGATGTTGCCGTCGGGGCCGAAGTGTTAATAATACAGTGGACGCGCGCGACCGTAAGCCGCGCCGCCGCGTGCCGCATGCCGGCAAACGAGCAGGGAGAGGAAATCAGGCAATGTCAGACGATTACGTCCACAAGGTACAGGCCGCGTGGAAGAAGAATGCGCTGATCGACAACGAGACTTATCTGAAGTGGTACGCCGACAGCGTGAAGAACCCGGACAAGTTCTGGGGCAAGCATGGAAAGCGTATCGACTGGTTCAAGCCTTACACCAAGGTGCGCAACGCCTCGTTCGAGGGCAAGGTCTCGATCAAGTGGTACGAGGACGGCACCACAAACGTTTCCTACAACTGCATCGACCGGCATCTCAAGAAGCGCGGCAACCAGATTGCCATCATCTGGGAAGGCGACAATCCCTACGACGAGAAGAAGGTCACCTATAACGAGCTGCACGAGCATGTGTGCCGCTTCGCCAACGTGCTGAAGAAGCATGGCGTCAAGAAGGGCGACCGCGTCACCATCTACATGCCGATGATCTTGGAGGCGGCCTATGCGATGTTCGCCTGCACGCGCATCGGCGCCATCCATTCGGTGGTGTTCGGCGGCTTCTCGCCCGACGCGCTGGCCGGCCGCATCGTCGACTGCAAGTCGAACTTCGTCATCACCGCCGACGAGGGCCTGCGCGCGGGCAAGCATATCGCGCTGAAGGAAAACACCGACAGGGCCATCGAGATCGCCGCCAAGGATGGCGTCAAGGTCGACAAGGTCATCGTGACGCGCCGCACCGGCGGCAAGATCGACTGGATGGAAGGCCGCGATTTCTGGCTGCACGAGGAGGCCGCCTCGGTGAAGCCGGCCTGCCCGCCGGAAAAGATGAAGGCCGAAGACCCGCTGTTCATCCTCTATACGTCCGGCTCGACCGGCAAGCCCAAGGGCGTCCTGCACACCACCGGCGGCTACCTCGTCTATGTGTCGATGACCCACCAGTATGTCTTCGACTACCATGACGGCGACATCTACTGGTGCACGGCTGATGTCGGCTGGGTGACCGGCCACTCCTACATCCTCTACGGGCCGCTCGCCAACGGCGCGACCACGCTGATGTTCGAGGGCGTGCCGAACTACCCGACGCCGTCGCGCATGTGGGAGGTGGTCGACAAGCACAAGGTCAACATCTTCTACACCGCGCCGACCGCGATCCGCGCGCTGCGCGGCGTCGGCGACGAATGGGTGCAGAAGACCTCGCGCAAGACGCTGCGCATCCTGGGTTCGGTCGGTGAGCCGATCAACCCGGAAGCCTGGGAATGGTACTTCAACGTCGTCGGCGAGAAGAAGTGCCCGGTGATCGATACCTGGTGGCAGACCGAGAACGGCGGCATCCTGATCGCGCCGCTGCCGGGCGCGACGGACCTCAAGCCCGGTTCGGCGACGCGGCCGCTGTTCGGCATCGTGCCGGAGATCGTCGACAACGACGGCAATACCATCGAGGGCGAAGGCAGCGGCAATCTGTGCATCAAGGAGCCGTGGCCGGGCATGACGCGCACGGTGTTCGGCGATCATGAGCGCTACATCCAGACCTATTTCAGCAGCTACAAAGGCAGGTACTTCAGCGGCGACGGCTGCCGGCGCGATGCCGGCGGCTATTACTGGATCACCGGCCGCGTCGACGACGTCATCAACGTGTCGGGCCACCGCATGGGCACGGCGGAAGTGGAGTCGGCGCTGGTGGCGCACGACAAGGTGGCCGAGGCCGCCGTGGTCGGCTACCCGCACGACATCAAGGGGCAGGGCATCTACTGCTATGTCACGCTGGCCGAGGGCGTCAGCGGCAGCGATGCGCTGCGCAAGGAACTGATCGCGCATGTGCGCAAGGAAATCGGGGCGATCGCCGCGCCCGACAAGATCCAGTTCGCGCCAGGCCTGCCCAAGACGCGTTCGGCCAAGATCATGCGCCGCATCCTGCGCAAGATCGCCGAGGACGAGTTCGGTTCGCTGGGCGACACCTCGACGCTGGCCGATCCGAGCGTCGTCGACGACCTGATCGCCAACCGCCAGAACAAGCGGGCATGAGGCAAACCGCCCGGGAGGATCGATGACCGTGCTCGGGCGGGTGAAAGGACTGTGGCGCTATCCGGTGAGTTCGCTCGCCGGAGAGCCCATGTCGGCGATTTTCCTCGGGCAAGGCGGGGCCGACGGCGACCGGCTCTACGGGCTGGTCGAGGTTGCGAGCGGCGAGGTTGCCGCTCCCGACCGCAATGCCAAGTGGCATCCGGTGCCCCGCATCCGCACCCGCCTGTCGGCGGGCGGCGGCCTGGAAATCCTGGTTCCCGGCGGGGACTGGGTGTCGGCCCCGGGCGCGGCTTGCGACCGGGCGGTTTCCGCCTTTCTCGGCTTCGAGGCGGCGATCCGGCCGTTCCCGGCCGAGGGGGCATCCCTGACCGACGGTTCGTTCGTGCTGCCGCGCTATGAAAAGGCGCCGGTGCATCTTCTGACCACCGCGTCGCTGGCGCGGCTGAAGGCGCTGCACGCGCAGGGCGACCCCGACCCTCGGCGCTTTCGCCCGACGATCCTCGTCGACATGCCGGAAGTCGAGGGGATATTTCCGGAATCGGAGTGGCTCGGCCGGCGCATCGCCGTCGGCGAGGTGGAACTGACGGTATCGGCCCCGTGCCGCCGCTGCGGCTTCACCATCATCGCGCAGGAGGGGTTCGACAACGACCCCGGCATCCTGCGGACGCTGGTGCGCCATAACGCGCACAATATCGGCGTCTACTGCACCGTGGACCGGCCGGGCGATGTTCTGCTCGATGCGCCGCTGCGGTTTTTGTGAGAGCGAAAAGCCGCTCTGCTCTTTATTTTAACCGCATTTCTGGACGCAAAACCGTTTCACGCTTTTGCAGGGCAATGGCCTAGCAGCCGATCTGGTCCTTGATTTTCTGGACTTCTTCCAGAGAGCGACAGACGTTTTCGCAAGGGATGCCGTCGTTGTCACCATCGGCGCGCGAATAACCACCGCACCACATTTGAACGGCCTCTTCGCAGGAGGCGGCCCGTTTGCAACTGGCGGCTGCGAGGATGACCTCGGTATGTTCAAAAGCCGCCGGATGCGCATAAACGGAGTTCGCGAAAGCATTTGCGGTCAAAAGGAACAGGACAATCGCGCTCGTGGCACACACCAAGCTTGGCGCATACTTGGCGGTCACGGTCTGCTCCTTGCAAATAGAGTTCCAGCACCCCATCATAAGGCCGTGTTCAACCAATCGAAAGGAGGTGATCCGATGTCGAGTGATTTCGTTTTGCGTTGCGTGGTCTCGGCGGATCGTCCTTTCGGGAAGCAGCCTTCCTGAAATCGGCGTGACGCGCGGCTGACGCCTCCGGGCCGTCGCCTGGGAATGTCGCCATGAGCCGCGCCAGCAGCGAAAGCACGGGGCCGCCCTTCCGGGGCGGCCCTCGCTTTTTGTGAACCGGGTGTAGTGACCGTTATTTGGTCAGCGCCAGTTGCTCGGTATTGGCGACGATGTCCTTGAAAGCGGCGTCCAGTTCGGGGCCGGTCGAAACATCGTAGAAGTGCTTCATCGAGGACGTATCGTTGCTGGCGCAGTTCCTGAGCACGCTGCGCGCCTGGCTGGATTCGGAATTGGGGAGCGCGAACCCGATGGTGAAGACGACGATGCCGTCTCTTTTCATATTGCCGCAGATGCTTTCGGCGTAGCTGCGCGATTTCTGACCCTGGTCGTTTTGCGGCTGGTTGTTCTTGTCCTTGCTCACCGGCACGCCGGCGAATGCCGTGTTGAAGGCGCCGTCCGTCATCAGGATCGCTACCTTGCCTACCTTCTTGGGATTGATGTCGGCGGGGCCGTCGCCGGCCCCGGCACTGCTGATCGCCGAACGCCATTTGGGTGACAGCATGTAGTATCCCCACTGTGCGGCGATGCCGCCGGCAGTGACGCCGTTGGCACTAAAGCCCTCGATGGCGGCCAGCAGCGCATCCTTGTCGGCTGTCAGCGGTACCAGACCGGCCTGGGGGCAGGTGCCGACGCGGTCATCCCGGTTGACCTTGGCGTAGTACTGTTCATCCTTGTTGTTACGGCGAACGATCCGGATCGTGTCGGGCGCGTCATCCGAGAAATCGGCGCTGCCGTCCTGCATCTTGCGTTCCGTGGCGCAATTGTCCGGGTGTGTTGTTGCCGATACGGGAGTCGCGATCGACGGAGGCAGGTCGGGACCGTTCTTTTGCTCGACGAAAACCGTGTCGGCCAACTTGCCGGTGTTGACTGCTTCCGCATAAGGCACGATTGCCACGCGCACTCGGGGAGTGTTTGGATTCTTGTTTCCAGCGAGCAACGCCTCGACGGCGCTTTGGGCGGCCTTTTTCAGATCTTTGATCTTCTGTCCGCCCATCGATCCCGTGACGTCCAGCATCATCGCCACTTCGATGTGCCTGTCGGAATAGATCGCGGCGCCGATGTTGGAGACGCGGCGGGTGTTCGGCATGCCGAACAGCGGGAAGTACAGCGATACGTCGACATGAGCCTCGGCTTCGACGGTCTTGGCCGTGTCGTCGATGGTCAGCCTGTCGAGGACGATCTCGTCATAGGCGAGCAGGCCGCCGGTGCTGTTGGCGCTGAGAAACGCCCGAACGGTGTCGGGGGCGTCCTCTTCGGTGATGTCGCCGATGGTGATGCTGCGCGCCGTCGAGGTGACCGCGGCGTCGACCGCCGCGCGCAATGCCGACTTGGCGTTCATGAGTTGCACCGTGTCGACGGCAAAGCCGACGCCCAGCACCAGCGCCGAAGCGGTGATGCCGAAGACCACGGCAAAATTGCCGCCGCGATGGCGGGCGAACCTGTCGATCGCCTGCCAGAAACCCCCATGACCCCACATTCGCCCTGTCTCCGCCGCCACGCCCCCGGAAGCCTCTCATGCGGCGATGCAGGCTTTCCCCCTGATCGCCCGGGCAAGAGCGCCGGACTTGCTTGAACTGCCTCAAAATGTTGTTTTGGCTTGGATTTTGAGGGGGCGTGCTAAATGAAACATGAATGGCGCGGCGCCAGTTCGCAATATGCTTACCGGGTCCTGACCGGCGGCGCCGATGCCCGTCGGCGGCAGGGCCATTGTGTGCCGATCCGGGACAAGGGGTCGGCTTGGAGCGCTCAGCCGCACCAGCTTTTCCGGCGCCCGCCGGTGTAGGCCCGGACCAGGCTCTGGCCGAGCATTTCCTCGGCCACGGGCACGCCGTCCTGCGTTTCGACGTCGGCCAGGACGCGGCCGTAATATTTCGCGCCGCCGATATTGGAGATCGAAACGCTACCCTCGCCGATCAGCCGGGCAAGCTCGTCGCGGGCGCGCAGCGCGGCCCGGTGTTCGGCCGCGCACCGGCTTTTCATTTCCGGGGCGTCGATGCCGCGAATGCGCACGTTGACGCGCACGGACTGGCCCGGCCACACCAGCGCGTCGGCGACAAAGGTGTCGCCGTCCAGAACATCGAGGACGATGGCCTCGACGGGCCCGCGAAAACCCCCGCCCGCCCGGACCGGGGTGAGTGCGGCCAGCGCGACGGCGGTGCCGAAAAGGGCAATGCAAAGCGGGCGGCGAAACGAATCCATGCCAAGGCATTTATTCCTATTCTGCGTCGCGCGCAAGCGATCGCGGGGGGCAGGATTCAAAAGTCGCTGGTCAGTCCCTTGACCTCCCAGTCGCCGTAGCGGCCGGGTTCCTTGCCGCCGCGGCCGCCGTGTTCCTTCGGCAGGGCGGCTTCCTTTTCACGATAGACCTGCCGGCGGGCTTCGGCCTCGGCCAGGGCGCGCCTGGCGGCGGCCGGCAAATCCCTCGATGCGCTGTCGGTGGCTGCGGGAGCTTTATTTTCGTCGGCCATGCGAGCCTTCCCTGGATTGAAACGGGACCCGTTATTCCCCATCCTATACCGGAACCCGGCGCAGATCGCAGCCATGAATTGACGCTCGCCAGACACGGAGCAGACGATGAATACCCTTCGCACCGCCATGCTTCTTGCTGCCATGACGGCCTTGTTCATGGGCGTCGGCTTCCTGATCGGCGGATCGGGCGGCATGATGATCGCGCTGGTCATCGCCGCCGGCATGAACCTGTTCAGCTACTGGAACGCCGACAAGATGGTGCTTTCCATGCACCATGCCGTCGAGGTCGACGAGCGCAACGCGCCGGAATATTTTTCGATCGTGCGCGGCCTTGCCCAGCGCGCCGGCCTGCCGATGCCGAAGGTCTACCTGATCGACAACGACCAGCCGAATGCGTTCGCCACCGGCCGCAACCCCCAGAACGCGGCGGTCGCCGCCACCACCGGACTGCTGCGCCGGCTTTCGCATGAGGAAGTGGCGGCGGTGATGGCGCATGAACTGGCCCATGTGCAGCATCGCGACACGCTGACGATGACGATCGTGGCCACGCTGGCCGGCGCCATTTCGATGCTGGGCAATTTCGCCTTCTTCTTCGGCGGCAATCGCGACAACAACAATCCGTTCGGCTTCATCGGCGTGCTGGTGGCGATGATCGTGGCCCCGTTCGCGGCCATGATCGTGCAGATGGCGGTCAGCCGCACGCGCGAATATTCGGCCGACCGGCGCGGCGCGGAAATCTGCGGCAACCCGCTTTGGCTCGCTTCCGCGCTTGACAAGATCGCGCGCGGAGCCGAACGCATTGCCAACCCCGATGCCGAGCGCAATCCGGCGACCGCGCACCTGTTCATCATCAATCCCCTTTCCGGCGAGCGCATGGACAATCTGTTTTCCACCCACCCGGCGACGGAAAATCGCATCGCCGCCCTCCAGGCGATGGCACGCGAGATGGGCGGCGGCCGCGAGGCGGCGCCGAGCCAAAGCGGGCCGTGGGGCGCAGCCGCCGCGCCGCAGGCGCGGGGCGAGCGCGAAGCGCCGAAGGCAGGTCCGTGGGGTCGTAGCCCGACCGGGCCTAAAGGCCCGTGGTCCTGATCTTGGACGGGAACGCTCACCGCAAGCCGGGAAAGCCCCACCGGCGGCCCAGGCCTGCCGACGAGGCGGCCGCGCCGGGGCTTGCCGCCCGCAAGGCGGCTGCGCGGCTGCTGGCGGCGGTCATCGACGCCCGCACGCCGCTCGACGGCCTGACGGACCACGAGCACGGCCACCCGCAGTACCGGACGCTCGACCTGCGCGACCGGGCGCTGGTGCGCGCCATCCTGGTGACGGCGCTTCGCCATCGCATGACCATTGCCGGGCTGATCGGGCGCCGGCTGGAAAAGCCGTTGCCGCCCAACGCCACCGCGCTGTCGCATATCCTGCATGTGGCGGCGGCGCAAATCCTCTTCCTCGACGTGCCGGATAGCGCCGCCGTCGACCTCGCCGTCACCCACGCCAAGGCCGATCCGCGCACCGCACGGTTTTCCGGCCTCGTCAACGGGGTGCTGCGCGCCATTACCCGCGGCAAGGAGGCGGAACTCGCCGATGCGCTGGCGCGAACCGAAGAGGCGCCGCCATGGTTCGTGGAGCGGCTCAAGGCCGCCTACGGGGTCGATACGGCAAGGCGCATCCTCGAGGCGCACCGGCATGAAGCGCCGGTCGATTTTTCCGTCAAGGCCGATCCGGCCCTGTGGGCGCAGAAGCTTGGCGGCATCGTCACCCCGACCGGCACGGTCCGGGTGGAGCGGCTTGCGGCTCCCGTCGCCGAACTGCCCGGTTTCGAGGACGGCGCGTGGTGGGTGCAGGATGCCGCCGCCAGCCTGCCGGCGCGGCTTCTGGGCGAGGTGCGCGGCCTTCGCGTCGCCGACCTGTGCGCCGCACCCGGCGGCAAGACCGCGCAACTTGTGCTTGCCGGCGCCGACGTGACGGCGCTCGACACTTCGAAGAACCGGCTTGCGCGGCTGCGGCAGAACCTGGAGCGGCTCGGCCTCGATGCGCAAACCGTCCAGGCCGACCTGCTCGAATACAAGCCGGAAACGCTTTTCGACGCGGTGCTGCTCGACGCGCCCTGTTCCTCCACCGGCACGGTGCGCCGCCATCCCGACGTTCCGTGGACGAAAACGCCCGCCGACATCGAAAAGCTGGCGGCCCTGCAGGCAAGGCTTCTTGAACACGCCGTCACCCTGGTGAAGCCGGGCGGGCGCATCGTGTTCTCCAACTGCTCGCTCGACCCGCTCGAAGGCGAGGACCTTTACCGCGATTTCCTAGCGCACGCGCCGGGTGTCGCCGACGATCCGGTGCGGCCCGGCGAGTTTGCCGGCCTCGATCCCTACCTCACGCCGGAAGGCACGCTGCGCAGCACGCCGGCCGGCATGGACCTCGGCGCGCCCGGAATTTCCGGGCTCGACGGCTTCTTTGCCGCCCGCCTGCGCAAGGCTGGCTGAACGAAGCAGTGGGCATCGGGTTAAAGCGCCTTCGCATGAATCCCTGAATGGCTTACCTTGCGCGGTCTGCAAGGGCGATTCCCCGGGGGTGCATTGACAATCGAGGCAGGCAACAGGATGCGCGTGGGCATGCTCGTGGCGAAGGAAGTCTGGCGCAAGACGCGCCGGCGCCTGCGGTCCGGCCCCGCTTACCGATGGCGTTATTCGGGCCGCACGCCCGAGCGCGTCCTGATCGCGCCGCCGGACCTGCGGCTCGCCGATCCGCAGATCGCGCTCGAAATCTATTACGGCCGCTACCCCTTGTCCGGGCACATGGTCGAGACCGGCGGCCAGTCGCCGTTCCAGATCCAGGTCAACGATCGCGGCTGGAAAAAGAGCCTGCACGGCTTTCGCTGGCTGCGCCACATGCGTGCCGCCGGCACGGAGCTCGCCGCCGCCAATGCGCGGGCGCTGGTGGGCGACTGGATCGCCATGCATGGCGGGCGCATCGACGGCGTCGCCTGGGAACCGGGCACGACGGCCAAGCGCATCATCTCGTGGCTGCAGCATTCCTCGGTCGTGCTGCAGGGGGCGGAGTTTCCGTTTTACCGCTCGTTCCTGAAATCGCTCGCCGTGCAGATACGCTACCTGCGCTCGATGGCGCCGGAGATGCCAGACGGCAAGGACAGGCTGCGCGCCCGCATCGCGCTGGCCTTTTCCGCGCTGTCGCTGCCGGCTCCGGCAAGCGCGCTGCGCACGGCCACCCGCAATCTGGGCGCCGAACTCGACCGGCAGATCCTGCCGGACGGCGGCCATATCTCGCGCAACCCGATGGTGGTCCTCGAAATCCTCGCCGACCTCCTGCCGCTGCGCCAGACCTACGCCAACCAGGCGGAAACCCCGCCGGCGGCGCTGATGGGCGCGATCGACCGCATGCTGCCGGCCTTGCGCTTCTTTCGCCACCAGGACGGCAGCGTCGCCCGCTTCAACGGCATGGGCGCGACCATCCAGGACCGCATCGTCGCCATCCTGCGCCATGACGACACCGCCGGCTCGCCGCTGCTGCATGCGCCGCATTCGGGCTATGAGCGCCTGTCGATGGGGGACGTCACCGTCATCGCCGATACCGGCGCGCCGCCGCCGGTCGCCGTATCGGCTTCGGCCCATGCCGGCTGCCTGTCATTCGAACTGTCCTCGGGTCGCCAGCATTTCATCGTCAATGCCGGCATCGACACCTATGGCGCCGCCGAGTTCCGGCCGCTGGCGCGCGCCACCGCCGCCCATTCGACGGCGACGCTCAACGATACCTCCTCGGCCCGCTTCAGCTATTCGCCGCGCGTCAGCGACGTGCTCGGCTCGCCGCTGATCGGCGGGCCGCGCGCCGTGCCGTGCCAGCGCATCGACGACAAGGATCGCCAGGGGTTCGTGGCCCGCCACGACGGCTATGCGGCGCGCTTCGGGCTGCTGCACGAGCGCCAGATGGCGATGACCGGCAACGGCAACGTGCTGTCCGGCCGGGATCGCTTCGTGCCGGCCGAGGGCCGGACGGTCCGCAATGGCGAGGACATGGTCGCGGTGCGGTTCCATGTCCATCCCGACATCGTTCTGGCGCGAGACGAGCGCGAGCGGCTGGTGCTGGCGGCCGAGGCCGGCGACCACTGGCTTTTCACCTCGCCCGAGGTGGAGCCCGAGGTGGAGGAATCGATCTATTTCGCCGGGCTCGGCGGCCCGCGCCGCAGCCGCCAGATCGTGCTGCATTTCAGGGCCTGCGAGATGCCGGAAGTGCGCTGGCAGCTGATCCGCACGAAGATTTCCGGGGAAGCTTAGCCCTACAGCATGTCTCCCGAAGTGGCCCGGTTTCGGGATAAAGACATGCTTAGGGCCGGTCGTGTCGCATTGATTTCCGCTCGTCATATGCTACGGCCCGTTCCTAATTCCACGAAAGGTCCTGTGCCATGGCTGTCGCCTCGAAAATGATCCCTCCGCCCGACCTGGTTCCGGTGCGGCGCGCGCTGCTGTCGGTTTCCGACAAGACGGGGCTGGTCGAATTCGCGCAGGCGCTGGCCAAGGCCGGCGTCGAGCTCGTCTCCACCGGCGGCACGGCCAAGGCGATCGCTGCGGCCGGCATCGCGGTGCGCGACGTTTCGGAACTGACCGGCTTTCCCGAAATCATGGACGGCCGCGTCAAGACGCTGCATCCGGCGGTGCATGGCGCGCTGCTCGGCGTGCGCGACGACCCCGAGCATGCGGCGGCGATGCACCAGCACGGCATCGAGCCGATCGACCTCGTCGTCGTCAACCTCTACCCGTTCGAGGAAGTTCGCCGCTCCGGCGGCGAATACGCGGCCATCGTCGAGAACATCGACATCGGCGGCCCTGCCATGGTGCGCGCCTCGGCCAAGAACCACGCCTATCTCGCCGTGGTCACCGACCCGGAGGACTACGCCTCGGTGCTCAATGCGCTGGAGATGAACCTCGGCTCGCTGTCGTTCGATTTCCGCCAGAAGCTCGCGGCAAAGGCGTTCGCGCGCACCGCCGCCTACGATGCGGCGATCTCCGGCTGGTTCGCCGAGGCGCTCGCCATCGAGCATCCGGGCTGGTGCGCGTTCGGCGGCAAGCTGGAGACGGTGATGCGCTATGGCGAGAACCCGCACCAGTCGGCGGGTTTCTACGTCACCGGCGACCGGCGGCCCGGCGTCGCCACGGCAAAGCAGCTTCAGGGCAAGCAGCTTTCCTACAACAACATCAACGACACCGACGCGGCCTTCGAACTGGTCGGCGAATTCGACCCGGCCCGCTCGGCGGCCATCGCCATCATCAAGCACGCCAATCCGTGCGGCGTCGCCGAAGGCGGCACGTTGAAGGAAGCCTATCTCAAGGCGCTGGCCTGCGATCCGATCTCGGCCTTCGGCGGCATCGTGGCCATGAACCGCATCCTTGACGCGGAGGCGGCCGAGGAAATCGTCAAGACCTTCACGGAAGTCATCATCGCGCCCGAAGCCAGCGAGGAAGCGGTGCGCATCGTTGCCGCCAAGAAGAACCTGCGCCTGCTCACGGCCGGCGGCCTGCCCGACCCGCGCGCTGCCGCGACGACAGTGAAGTCGGTGGCCGGCGGACTGCTGGTGCAGGGCCGCGACAACGCGGTGGTCGACGACCTCGACCTCAAGGTGGTGACGAAGCGCGCGCCGACGCCCGCGGAACTGGCCGATCTCAAGTTCGCGTTCCGCGTCGCCAAG
This sequence comes from Aquamicrobium soli, assembly GCF_042646345.1. Taxonomy (NCBI): domain Bacteria; kingdom Pseudomonadati; phylum Pseudomonadota; class Alphaproteobacteria; order Hyphomicrobiales; family Phyllobacteriaceae; genus Aquamicrobium; species Aquamicrobium soli. The sequence goes on from NZ_JBHRTK010000012.1 coordinate 773,573, forward strand.
CATGTCAAGTCGAACGCCATCGTTTATGTGCGCGACGGCGCGACCGTAGGCATCGGCGCCGGGCAGATGAGCCGGGTCGATTCATCGCGCATCGCCGCGCGCAAGGCGCTCGACGCCGCCGAGGCCGCCGGCAATCCGGAGCCGCTGACCAAGGGGTCGGTGGTCGCTTCGGATGCCTTCTTCCCGTTTGCCGACGGCTTGTTGTCGGCAATCGAAGCGGGCGCCACCGCCGTCATCCAGCCGGGCGGCTCGATGCGCGACGACGAGGTGATCGCCGCCGCCGACGAGCACGGCATCGCCATGGTGTTCACCGGCGTGCGCCACTTCCGGCACTGAGGGCAAGCCTACCATCGCAAGAAATACCCCCACCCCTAACCCCGGGGGAGGGGGATTCTTTTACCGTCACGCCAATTGCCACGACCGTGACGTGGGTACCGGTAGAGTTCCCCTCCCCCTGGTGGGGAGGGGTTAGGGGTGGGGGGTGGCCTCGCCAAGTCCGGCGCAAGTTCAGGAAGTGTAGGTGCTATTCCCTGGGCCGGTTCGCGGGATAGGGCGTGCCGGCCAATATCCACATGCCCGCCCCCAGGAACAGGATGATCGCCGCCATGCCGAGGCGGGCAGAGCCACTGGCCGCGGTGACGGTGGCGACGAGGAAGGGGGCTGCGAAGCTCGTTGCCCGGCCGGCCAGCGCATAGATGCCGAAGTAGCGCCCTGCTTCCTCCGCCGTGACGCTGCGCGCCATGTAGGAGCGCGAGGAGGCCTGCACCGGGCCGAAGGCAAGCCCGATGAGCAGGCCGAAGGCGATGTAGGCCTTTTCCGCCGGCGTGCCGAACAGGCCGCCCGAATCCTCGCCGGGCAGTTGCCACAGCCCGAAGAGGGTGTAGCCCGGCCCGGTCGAGACGATGCCGACGGTGGCGACCATGAGAAGGACGAGCGCCGTCATCACCACCTTCTTCGAGCCGAGCACGGTATCGAGCCGGGCGGCGGCGAGGCAGCCGAAGACGGCGACGACGTTGAGAATGATGCCGAAGACGCCGATCTCGGTGATCGACCAGGAAAACATCGCTGCCGCGAAGGCCCCGCCCAGCGCCAGCAGCGCGTTGACGCCGTCCTGGTAGAGCATGCGGGCGATGAGGAAGCGGAAGATCGCGCCACGCCGCCGCGCCTCGGCGATCGTTGATTTCAGTTCCGCCAGCCCGGCGCGCACGGCCGGGCCTATGGCAATGCCCTTCGCCGCGTCCGGCGTGAAGAGGAACATCGGCAGCACGAAGACCAGATACCACAGCGCCGACAGCGGCCCGGTGGCGCGCGCGTCCTCGCCGAGTTTCGGATCGAGGCCGAACAGCGGGTCGAGTCCGAGCAGGGTCTTTCCGGTTTCCGGCGAGCCGGCCATGAAACCGACGACCAGGATCAGCGCGATCATGCCGCCGAGATAGCCGAGCCCCCAGGCGACGTTTGAGATCCGGCCGATCTCGCTGGCCGGCATCAGGCGTGGCATCATGGAATCGTTGAAGACGATCGAGAATTCGGCCGCCACCGAAGCAAGCGAGAAGAACAGGACGGCGAGCCAGAGGCTCGATCCGGGTGCGGCGAACCACAACAGGCAAAGGCTGACGATCTGGATGGCGGCGAAGAAGCCGATCCAGGGTTTTCGCGGGCCGGTCTGATCGGCGATGGAGCCCAGCACCGGCGACAGAACGGCGATGGCGAGGCCGGCGGCCGCGATCCCGTAGCCCCACGCCGCCTGGCCCTGCGCCGGGTCGGCCGCCATGCGCGAGACGAAATAGGGGCCGAAGATGAAGGTGGTGACGACCGTGAAAAAGGGCTGCGCCGCCCAGTCGAACAGCATCCACCCCCATATGCCGCGCCCGGACGCGCGCTGGACGGTAGTGTCGGTCATGGTTCCTCCGGCCTCCCGACAGGGGCGGCGTGTCTGGGCGGTTTCCCGGGGCTGTGCAGAAACGTCAAAGCGAGCCCATGGGCGGCGCTGCCGGTTCGCCATAGGGGATCAGGGCGGCCAATGTCGTCACCGTGTCTTTCGCCACGACGACGGAAGTATGCCAGTTTTCCGGATCGACCTGGCGGATGAGTTCCCGGCACCTGCCGCAAGGAGGCATGATATTCCCATCGGCGTTTACGGCTACGATGGCCGTGATCCGGGTTTGCCGGCTTTTGAGCATGTCGGCTATGGCGGCATGCTCGGCGCAGAAGCCCAGGCTCGAGGCCGTGTCGATGCATATCCCGGTGTGAATGCTCCCGGATGCGGTCAGCAGCGCAGCCGCCACGCCACCGGCCGAGCATGTATCGGAGCAATCGAAGTCACCGGCGATCTGAAGCGCCGTCGATATCAACATTTCCGAAACCGAATCCGTCGTTCCGGCTACCATAGACGCTACCTCCTTGTCGGGGAGTTTCACCTTCCCGTCAGGTCGCTCATCAGGCCCGAGGCCACCGAAAGGCGCGAGACGGTGAGGTCGCCGCCTTCCGTCAGCGCCTTCAGGCGTTCGCGCACGCGGGCGATTGCCTCGCCGCCGGCCTCCAGCCACGCCGCGACCGGGTCGGCCGCGCCCGCATGCGCGGTCAGCGCCGCGACCGCGATGCCGCGTCGTGCCGCGCCGATCGTGTCATGCGCGCGCGACAGGGCGAGCTGGTCGTAATAATCCGACGGGGTGAGGGAATGCACCGCCTCCTCGATGCGGGGAATGCGGAAGGCTTCGCTGACATGGAAGAAGGCCTTGGCCGCCGACGCGATGTCGGCACCTGCCATCCCGGCGGTCAGCGCAATGTCGGGAATGAGTTCGGCGGCGTCGGTCAGCGCCAGCCGCTCGGCCAGCTTTTCCGGCGCGCCGCCCTTGAACAGGCCGTGGCGCCGCTCTTCGATCCGCTGCCGCGAAAATTCCGGCAGCAGCGAGGCGAGCCTGGGTTCCAGCGCCTTGCGGACCTCGAGCAGGGCGTCGATGCGCTTGCCGAGGGGCTCGGTACCGTTGTCGTTCTTCAGGTACCAGTTGCAGGTGGTGAAGATCAGCCGGCTGACGGTCTGGTAGAGGTCGAGCTGGACCTGGCCGTCGATCTTGTTGTCCAGCGCATCGATCTCGCGATAGAGCGCCGGCAGGGCGAAGCCGTCACGCACCAGCGCGAAGGTCCGCATCACGTCGGCGGCGTTGCGGCCGGTCGATTCCTGCAGGCGGTTGACGAAGGACGGGCCGCCCCGGTTGACGAGATCGTTGGCGACGACGCGTGTGATGATCTCGCGGCGCAGGCGGTGGCCGTGGATTTCGCCGGCATATTTCTTCGCCATGCGTTCGGGGAAGTAGCCCATCAGGTCGCGGTCGAAATGCGGATCGTCGGGCGCGTCCGAGGCGACAATGTCGGAAAACAGCGCGATCTTGGCATAGGCCAGGAGCACGCCGAGCTCCGAGCGGGTCAGCGGCTCCCCGCGCGCCTGCCGCTCGGCGAGCGCCGCCGGCGACGGCAGGTTCTCGACCGCCCGGTTGAGCAGGCCTCGGTCCTCCAGCGCCTTCATGAAGCGGCCCTGGTGGGCGATGTCGGCCAGCCCGCGCTGGCGGGCCAGCGACAGCGCCAGCGTCTGCTGGTAGTTGTTGGCAAGCACCAGGTGGGCGACCTCGTCGGTCATGTCGGCCAAGAGCTTGTTGCGGGCGGGGCGCGTCAGCGTTCCCTTGCGCATGGCCGAGGCCAGCGCGATCTTGATGTTGACCTCGACGTCGGAGCAGTTGACGCCGCCGGAATTATCGATGGCGTCGGAGTTGTTGCGCCCGCCGGCAAGCCCGAACTCGATGCGCGCGCGTTGCGTGACGCCGAGGTTGGCGCCCTCGCCGATCACCTTGGCGCGCACCTCGGCCGCCGTGATGCGGATGGCGTCGTTGGCGCGGTCGCCGACCTCCTGGTTGGTCTCGGTCGAGGCCTTGAGATAGGTGCCGATGCCGCCGAACCACAGAAGGTCAACGGGTGCCGACAGGATGGCGCGCATGATTTCGGTCGGCGAGGCGGTGGTCTTGGAAAGGCCGATGGCGGCGGCTGCCGCCGCCGGCAGCGTCACCGACTTCTGGTTGCGCGAAACGATGACGCCGTCCTTCGACAGTTTCGACTTGTCGTAGTCCTGCCAGCTCGAGCGCGGCAGCTTGAACAGGCGCGCGCGCTCCGCAAAGGAGACAGTCGGATCGGGGTCGGGATCGATGAAGATATCGCGATGGTCGAAGGCCGCTACCAGCTTGGTCTGCTCGGAGCGCAGCGCGCCGTTGCCGAAGACGTCGCCCGACATGTCGCCGACGCCAACCATGGTGAAGGGCGTCGTCTGGATGTCGCGGTTCATTTCGCGGAAATGCCGCTTTACCGCTTCCCAGGCGCCGCGGGCGGTGATGCCCATGCCCTTATGGTCGTAGCCGGCCGAGCCGCCGGAAGCGAAGGCGTCGTCCAGCCAGAAGTCGTGCGCCTGGCTGATGGCGTTGGCGGTGTCGGAGAACGTCGCGGTGCCCTTGTCCGCGGCGACGACGAAATAGGGATCGTCGCTGTCGCGGCGAACGACGCCTTCCGGCGGCACGACATGATCGATGTCGATGTTGTCGGTGACTGACAGCAGGCTGGAGATGAAGTTCTTGTAGGCGGCCTTGCCGGCCTCGAAGACGGCCTCGCGGCTGCCGCCCACCGGCAGTTGCTTCGGGTAGAAGCCGCCCTTGGCGCCCACCGGCACGATGACGGCGTTCTTGACCTGCTGCGCCTTGACCAGGCCGAGCACTTCGGTGCGGTAGTCCTGGGCGCGATCCGACCAGCGCAGGCCGCCGCGCGCCACCGGGCCGAAGCGCAGGTGCACGCCCTCGACCTCAGAGCCGTAGACGAGGATTTCGCGCCATGGCTTCGGTTCCGGCAGGCCGTCGATGGCGCGCGGGTCGAGCTTGATCGCCAGCGACTGGCCGCGATCCTTCTTGCCGGCCACGAAGTGATTGGTCCTGAGCGAGGATTCGATCAGGTTGAGGAAGCGGCGGATGATGGTGTCGTCGTCGATGTTGGGAACGTCGTCCAGCGCATCCTTGATCTTGGCCTTGAGGTGCTTGGCCTCCACCGCACCCTCGCTGGCCGCGTCCGGACCGAGCAGCGCCACGAACAGGGCGTGCAGGCCGCGCGCGATATCGGGATAGCGGTTGAGCGTCGCGGCGATGAAGTCCTGGCTTTGCGGAATGCCAGCCTGCTGCAGGTAGCGGCCATAGGCGCGCAGCACTAGAATCTCGTTCGCCCACAGGCCGGCGGTCTGGGCGAGGCGGTTGTAGCCGTCATTGTCGACGTCGCCGTTCCACACGGCCAGGAAGGCGTCGTCGAACAGGGCGCCGCCGTCGTCCAGCGCGATCGGCCGCCCGTCTGCGCTTTCCAGTTCCATGTCGTGGATGAAGACCTTGCCCGACGGCGCGCTGCCGATCTCGAAGGTGCGCTCGCTGATGACGCGGAAGCCGATGTTCTCGAGGATCGGGACCCGGCGCGACAGCGCCACGGGCGCGCCATGGTGATAGATCTTGAGCGAGGCCTGGGTCGCGGTTTGCCCGGTGTCGCGGTAGTAGTCGATGCTGATCGGATGGTCGGCGTCGACCCGGGTGATGCGCTCGGCGTCGACCAGCGCCACGGCGGCGGTGAAGCTGTCGCGATAGCTTCCGGGGAAACGGGTGGCGATCTCCCGGAGGCCGGGGGCGCTGCCGGAAATTTCGGCCGTGTCGGCAAGCGCGTCCTCCCAGGTGCGGATCATGTCGCGGATGGCCGTTTCGATCGTCGCCTGGTCCACCTTGGGCGTCTTGCCGTTGGTGCGGCCGATGATGAAATGGATGCGGGTCAGGCCGCCTTCCGGGAATGCCACGTAGTAGGCGGAAACGCGGCCGTCGAAGACCGTCTTCAGGTAGCTGCCGATCCTGTCGCGGGCGGCGCTGTCGTAGCGGTCGCGCGGCACGAAGACGAGGACGGAGACGAAGCGGTCGAACTGGTCGGCGCGCACCAGCGCGCGCACGCGCGGCCGGTCGGTCAGCGCGAGGATGGCCTCAGCGTGCCTGCGCAGCGTCGGCACCGGGATCTGGAACAGTTCGTCGCGGGGGAAGCTTTCCAGCACGTTGATCAGCGCCTTGCCGGAATGGTCGCCGGCATCGAAGCCGGCCTTGGCGATGACGCATTCGGCCTTCGAGCGCAGGTAGGGAATGTGCATCACCGAGCGCGTGTAGGCGGTGGAGGTGAACAGGCCGACGATGCGCAACTCGCCTGAAAGGGCGCCTTTGGCGGTGTAGGTCTTGATGCCGATATAGTCGAGATAGATGCGCCGGTGCACGACCGACTTGGCGTTGGCCTTGGTGACGATCAGCGGTTCCGGCCCATGCAGGAAGGCACGGATTTCCGGCGTCGTCGTCACCGCCTCGGTGCCGCGCCGCAGCACCAGCACGTCGGGATCGGTGAGGATGCCGAGGCCCGGCCCGTCGTCGCGCTCCAGCGTGCCGCTCTTTTCACCGCCGCTATACTTGTATTCGCGCATGCCGAGGAAGGTGAAGTTGTCGTCGCGCAACCATTCCAGGAAGGCGATGGCCTCGGTGACATGGGCCTTGTCGAGGGGGACCGGAGCATAGCGGAATTCGGAGATCGCCTGGTCGAGCCGGGCCAGCATCGGCTTCCAGTCGTGGACGGCGGATCGCACCTGTTCCAGCACTTTTTCCAGCCGTTCGGCCAGCGCCTGCGCCTGTTCCTGGGTAAGTCGCCCGATATGGACGTGGATGACGCTCAGCCGGTCGTGGGCTTGGTTGCCCCGGGCCAGGCCGGCATCGCCGAGGATTTCCTCGACGCCGTTCCTGCCGTGCCTGGCGACGATGACCGGATGCGTGACCAGGTAGGGTTCGGAAAAATCCTCGGTGATTTCGCCGAGGATGGAATCGAACAGGAAAGGCATGTTGTCGTTGACGACGGTGACGACGGTCACCGGGCGCCCGTCGCGGAAGACGCCCGAATCCGCGTCGACGGCAACGACGCTTTCGCCTTTCTTGTGACTGGCGACGGCCTTGCGGGCGAGGTCGGCGGCGCGCGCGAGGTCGGCCGCGCTATAGGCGGCGACGTCTTCGGCGGGCGCGCGCGCGAGCAGGTAGTCGGCGAAGGAAGCGGATTTCTCCGCCTGCTTTACGGGAGGCTTCCGGATCCCCACGGCCTTTTTCGTTTTGCTCGCGGCTTTCGGGTTTGCCATGATGCTGGATACTCCCTCCCGGTATGTGCTTTGCGGTATCGTAGCCAGATGACGGGCATTTGGCGACAAGGTTTGACATTGGCCCGAAATATATAACGATTTGATTTGGCACAGTTGTGAAGCCGCCGGGCAGGCGGAACGGGAAGGAAAGAACCATGGCTGAAAAGATTACCGCGCTCGATCTGGCTCCGGCCGAACTCAGCGACGCGACGACTGCCTACTTCGCCAAATGCGAGGAAAAGCTCGGCCTCGTGCCCAACGTGCTTCTTGCCTATGCCTTCGACGAGAAGAAGCTTCGCGCCTTCACCGACATGTACAACGACCTGATGCTGGGCGAGTCCGGGCTGTCGAAGCTGGAGCGCGAGATGATCGCGGTGGCGGTCTCCTCGATCAACCACTGCTTTTATTGCCTCGTCGCCCATGGCGCGGCGGTGCGCCAGCTTTCGGGCGATCCGAAGCTGGGCGAGATGATGGTGATGAATTTTCGCGTGGCCGATCTTACGCCGCGCCAGCGGGCGATGCTGGACTTCGCCGTCAAGCTGACGGAAAACCCGGACAAGATGGTGGAAGAGGACCGCGCGGCGCTGCGGCAGGCGGGCTTTTCGGACCGCGACATCTGGGACATCGCCTCGACCGTCGGCTTCTTCAATATGTCGAACCGGGTGGCCGCCGCCGTCGACATGCGGCCGAACGACGATTACCACGCCATCGCGCGGTAACTTTACGACCGGGCCGCGATGGCGGCGGCGGCGCCGGCTATGGTGGCGGCGCTGAGGCGGTTGGCGAGGCGCATGGCGCGCGGGCTTTTCAGGAGCTTGCGCGCCTGCGAGGCCGCCAGCACCCAGGTGAGGTCGACGCAGGCGAGCACCACGGCCATGGTCAGCGTCAGTTCCGCCCAGCCGGTGACGGTCACGGAGGCGAGGTCGATGATGGTCGGCAAGAGCGCCAGGTAGAACATCATGATCTTGGGGTTGCCGAGGGTCACGGCCATGCCGGCGAGGAACAGCTTGAACGGCGAATCCTCGCGCGGCATCTCGCCTTCGCCGGCCTCGACCGGTGCCGTCCACATCTTCCAGGCGAGGTAGGCCAGATAGCCGACGCCCACCCATTTCACGATGACGAAGGCTACGTGGAACGTCTGCGCCACGACGGCCAGCCCGAACACGGCGCAGGAAAGCCAGATGCCCTCGCCGATCCACATCGCGGCGAGGAACGGAAAGACGTCGCGAAAGCCCTTCGAGATCACCCGCGCTACCAGAGCGGCCACCGAGGGGCCTGGCGAGCCGGCGGCCACGAAAAGCGCTGCCGCGAAGATCAGGAGAGAGGCAAGGTGCATGGGACGGCTCCGGGCCGGGAGGATATCCCGAAACCATAACGCAAAACGCGACGGCATGGACAGTGCCGTCGCGTTCCGGGTCGGTAAAAATTCAGGTCAGGCTGCGGCGACCTTCGAGCGCTCGAAGCGCTTGCGCTCGTTGGGGTCTAGGTAAAGCTTCCTGAGGCGAATGGTCTTCGGCGTCACCTCGACCAGTTCGTCGTCCTGGATCCAGGCCAGCGCCCGCTCCAGCGTCATGCGGATCGGCGGGGTCAGCTTGACGGCCTCGTCCTTGCCGGCGGCGCGGATGTTGGTCAGCTTCTTGCCCTTGAGCACGTTGACCTCGAGGTCGTTGTCGCGGGAATGGATGCCGACGATCATGCCCTGATAGACCTTGACGCCGGCGTCGATGATCATCGGGCCGCGGTCTTCCAGGTTCCACATCGCATAGGCGACGCTCTCGCCCTGCTCGTTGGAGATCAGCACGCCGTTGGTGCGGCCGGGCAGTTCGCCCTTGTAAGGCTGGTAGGAGTGGAACAGCCGGTTCATGACGGCGGTGCCGCGCGTATCGGTCAGCAGTTCCGACTGGTAGCCGATCAGGCCGCGCGTCGGGGCGTGGAAGACGAGGCGCTGGCGGTCGCCGCCGGAGGGGCGCAGCTCGACCATCTCGGCCTTGCGCTCCGACATCTTCTGCACCACCACGCCGGCGTGTTCCTCATCCACGTCGATGACGACTTCCTCGACCGGTTCGAGCAGGTTGCCGGCCTCGTCCTTCTGCATGACGACGCGCGGACGCGACACGGCGAGTTCGAAACCCTCGCGGCGCATCGTCTCGATCAGCACGGCCAACTGGAGTTCGCCGCGGCCGGACACATAGAAAGAATCCTTCTCGGCCGATTCCTCGATGCGCAGCGCGACGTTGCCCTCGGCCTCCTTGAGCAGGCGGTCGCGGATGACGCGGCTGGTCACCTTGTCGCCCTCGGTGCCGGCCAGCGGCGAATCGTTGACGAGGAAGCTCATGGTGACCGTCGGCGGGTCGATCGGCTGGGCGACCATCGCCTCGGTGATCGAGGGATCGCAGAAGGTGTCGGCGACGGTGCCTTTCGACAGCCCGGCGATGGCGACGATGTCCCCCGCCTGCGCCTCTTCGATGGGCTGGCGCTCGAGGCCGCGGAAGGCGAGAATCTTGGAGACGCGGCCGTTTTCCAGCAGTGTGCCGTCGTGGTGCAGCACCTTCACCGTCTGGTTGGGCTTCAGCGTGCCGGACTCGATGCGGCCGGTGACGATGCGGCCAAGGAACGGATTGGCTTCGAGGATGGTGCCGATCATGCGGAACGGGCCGGGATGGACGGTCGGCGCCGGCACATGCTTCATCACCAGGTCGAACAGCGGCGCCAGCCCCTGGTCCTTCGGGCCTTCCGGATTTTCGGAGACCCAGCCGTCGCGGCCGGAGCCGTAGAGGATCGGGAAGTCGAGCTGCTCGTCGGTGGCGTCGAGCGCCGCGAACAGGTCGAAGACCTCGTTGACGACCTCGACATGGCGCGCATCCGGCCGGTCGATCTTGTTGATGACGACGATGGGGCGCAGGCCGACCTTGAGCGCCTTGCCGACCACGAACTTGGTCTGCGGCATCGGGCCCTCGGCGGAGTCGACCAGCACGATGGCGCCGTCGACCATGTTGAGGATGCGTTCCACCTCGCCGCCGAAATCGGCGTGCCCGGGCGTGTCGACGATGTTGATGCGGGTATCCTTCCATTCCACCGAGGTGGCCTTGGCGAGGATGGTGATGCCGCGTTCCTTCTCGATGTCGCCGGAATCCATGGCGCGTTCTGCCACGCGCTGGTTTTCACGGTACGAGCCGGACTGCTTGAGCAGCGCGTCGACCAGCGTGGTCTTGCCATGGTCGACGTGCGCGATAATCGCGATATTGCGGAGTGTCATTGGGTTCTCTGGGTTGCTTGGGCAGCAAGCCCAGATGTCGCAGCCGGGCGCCGCATCGTTTTAATGCGCGGCTCATACAGGTTTTTTCGCAAATGCGAAAGGGGAGGGGGGTCATCAAATCGATCGTTACCGAATATTAAGACATTTGAGTCGAAATGATTTTATTAACCAATCGGGAACCTGGGCTCCCGTCGCGAGTTCACTGCGAATGATCCGTTCCGCTTCCCTTTCGCGTCTTTTCCTGCCGCTGGCCGGCGTGCTGGTGACCGTCGCGCTGGCGACCGGCGGGGCGCAGTCGGCGGCAACCCGGATCGCGCCGCTGCACGGCGACGTAGCCGCTATGCCGGATGCGGCCGCGATGTTCGCCGATGCGCCGGACGGCGTCGATCCGGTCGTGACCGGCCCGGTGAGCGCATCGTTCAGGCAGCAGCAGGCCGAAGCCGGCTGCGACAAGGCGGTTTGGCCGAAGATCCCGGCTGCCTGCTATCCCAACTGACCGGCGCCCAGCCGCCTCAGATTTCCACCAGCCGGTTTTCCAGTTCGTCGGTATCGCCGGGCGACACCGGGAAATGCTCTGCCAGCACCGACCCCACCGTCCCGATCGCCTGGATGAAGCCATCGACAAGGCGGCCGTCGGCAGCGCTTTGCGTCAGGCCGCGCACGGCGCTGTCCCAGACGGACTGGTCGACGCGGTCATCGATCCCGCTGTCTGCGACGATCTCGGCATAGCGTTCGGCCAGCGACACGAAGATCAGCACCCCGGTCCGCGCCTGGGTGAGGTGGATGTTATGGGCGAGGAACTGCCGCGAGGCATTGGCGTGGGCGGCCGCGAAACGCAGCCGGTGCGGCACCAGATGGATGCGCAGCGACGGCACCAGCCATAGCAGCGCCAGCACCGCGACCGCCGCCAGCAATTGCAGGGCGGCGAACCACGGCAGGCGCAGAGACAGCCACCAGCTTTCCAGCGCGAAGCCGAGCGCAAGCGCGGAGATCAGGATGCCGAGCATCGCCACCAGGGCCGCGGGGAAGAAATAGGCGTCGCTGGCATGCGCCACCACGCAGTAGATTTCGCCGTCGGTCTTTTTCTCGGCGGCGGCGATGGCTGCCGCCACGCGGGCATGGTCCTGAGGGCTGATGAGATGTCTTGCCATGGCCTGCCTCACCAACTTCCCGACGAACCGCCGCCGCCGGACGAACCGCCGCCACCCGAAAAGCCGCCTCCGCCCGAAAACCCGCCTCCGCCGGAGAAGCCCCCGCCCGACCAGCCGCCGCCCGAGCCGGAAGAGCGGCCGGTGTCGAAGGTCATGCCCAGCCAGCGATAGCGGTGCGGCCCGATTTTCTGGCCGAAGATCGGCGGCAGGATCGCCATGGCGAAGCCGCCGAAGAACAGCGTCGCCCATACGATCATGAACAGGATGGGCACCCAGTCCTCGATGTTGCCGCCGACGCCAGTCTGGTTGCGCTTTCCGCGTGCCTCCAGTTCTTCCGGATGACCTTCCAGGACCGAGATCATGTCGTCGACAGCCTTGTCGATGCCGCCGGAAAAGTCGCCGTTGCGGAAGGCCGGCACCATGTCGTTTTCGATGATCAGCTTGGTGTGCAGGTCGGTCAGCGTGCCTTCGAGGCCATAGCCGACCTCGATGCGCATCTTGCGGTCGTCCTTCGCGACCAGCAGCAGCACGCCGTTGTTCTCGCCGGCCTGGCCGAGCTTCCAGAAGCGGAAAAGCCCGTTGGCGTAGGTCTCGATGTCCTGCCCGCCGAGCGAGGGGACGGTGGCGACCACGATCTGGTCGGAGCCCTTCTTCTCGAAGTCGGCGAGCTTTTGCGTAAGCAGCACCTCGCTGGCCGCATCGATGAGGCCGGCGTTGTCGACCACGCGCCCGGTCAGCGCCGGAAAGTCGGCGGCAAGGGCGTAGAGGGGCAGGCAGAGGGCAAGGAAGAGAAGAGCAGACAGTCTTGCGATGCCTGCTCCGTTTTGCCGCGCGAAAATCTTATCCACCCTGTTTGGTGCCGAAATTCACCTTCGGCAGTTCGAGCTTGTCTTCCGGCACGGTGAAGTTAGGCATCGGCTCGTTGGACGTGTACCAGAACTTGGCCCACAGGATCGACGGGAAGGTCCTCAGCGACAGGTTATAGTCCTTCACCGCCTGGATATAATCGCGCCTTGCCACCGCGATGCGGTTCTCGGTGCCTTCGAGCTGGGCCTGGAGCGCCAGGAAATTCTGGTTCGCCTTCAGGTCGGGATAGTTTTCCACCACGGCGAGCAGCCGCGACAGCGCGCTGGTCAGTCCGGCCTGGCTGTCCTGGAAGGCCTTGAACGCTGCCGGGTCCTTCAGCGTTTCCGGCGTCACCGTGATCTGCGTCGCCTTGGTGCGGGCATCGACCACCGCCTGCAGCGTCTCGCGTTCGTGCGCGGCGTAGCCTTTGACGGTCTCGACCAGGTTGGGGATGAGGTCGGCGCGGCGCTGGTACTGGCTCTGCACCTCGCTGAAGGCGGCCTTGGCGTTTTCCTCGGCGGTCGGGATGGTGTTGAAGCCACAGGCGGAAAGCAGCGGCACCATGAACACCATGACGAGAAAGGCAGGCAACAGGCGCGTGAAACGGGATCGGGGCAGGCTGGCAGCGTACATGGGCGGTTCCTGAATCAGGAGGAGGAAGCGGAAATCTAGCATAAACGCTGCCCAAGGAAACGGCTTGCGTCGGCTGGTGGGGCGTGAACAATGCCGAAGCCCTCAATTGGTTCCGACCGCAACCTCGCTCGTGAGACAGGATATCCGCAATGCCGCAACGGCGAGACGACCGGCAGGCCGAATCAAGGCGAATCCTGAGGCGGCTCGCCGACGAGGAGGAAGCGGGCCGAAATTCGCTCTTGGCGCGCACCGCCAAGGGTGCTTTTGATCGCGTTTCGGCCAGGAATGCCGACCGCACCGACCCGCTCGACTACTGGGGCACCCGCATCGGCCGCACGCTCGGCTTCCTGCTCGCGGTCGGGCTGGTGGTGTGGCTCGTCGTCTATCTTACGCGGGGCATGTGAGGACCGATGGGCACCGATAGCAGGACCACGCCGCCGGCGGTCATCGTCCTCTCCAGCCATGTCGTGCGCGGAACGGTCGGCAACCGGGCGGCGGTGTTCGCGCTCGAAACGCTAGGTTTCCCGGTATGGGCGGTGCCGACCGTCACCCTTGCCTGGCATCCGGGCCATGGGCCGGCGACCCGCATCGTCGCTTCGCCCGACCAGTTTGCCGCTCTGATGGCCGACCTCGAACGCGCGCCCTGGCTGGGGGAAGTGGGGGCGGTCCTCACCGGTTATCTCGGCGATGCCGACCAGGCCGCTGCCATCGCGGGTCTGATCGGCGCGGTGCGAGCCAGGAATCCGAATGCTCTTTATGTCTGCGATCCGGTGATCGGCGATGCCGGCGGCCTTTACGTGCCCGAAAGGACGGCCACCGCCATTCGCGACCGGCTGGTCGCGATCGCCGACATCGCCACCCCCAACCGCTACGAGCTGGAATGGCTGGCGGGGCGCCGCCTGGCCGACCTCGGCGAGATCGCGGCGGCGGCGCGCGGGGCAGGACCCCGCACCATGCTGGTGACCTCGGCGCCGGCCCTGGCCGACAGCTCGATCGGCAACCTCCTGGTGAAGGAGAGGGAGGTCGTGCTTGCCGAACATCGCACGGTCGAGCGGCCGCCGAACGGCCTCGGCGACCTGACGGCCGCCGTCTACCTCGCCCGCGTGCTCGGCGGATCAGCGCCAACGCAGGCTCTGCAATCCACAACCGCCACCGTCTACGAGATACTCATGCGCACGGCCGGACGTGGCGGCGACGAGCTGCAACTGGAAACCGATGCCCGCAGCCTCGCCCATCCGTCGGCCGCGGTAAGCCTGCGCCATCTCTAATGGCTGCTCCGCCAAAAGAGCGACAGCTATACGATTTTCGTTGAAACCGCCCCGGCTTTGCCGTTAATTGCGGCCGCAATGTCCCATCTCCCAGAACATCTCCTCGTCGGCTATCGCAACTTCATGAAGGGCCGCTACGCGGCCGAGAGCGAGCGTTATGTCTCGCTGGCGCGTGAAGGGCAGGCTCCCGAAACCATGCTGATCGCCTGCTGCGACTCGCGATCGGCGCCCGAGACGATCTTCGATTCCGGTCCGGGCGAGTTGTTCGTGCTGCGCAATGTCGGCAACCTGATCCCGCCCTTCGAGCCGGACCAGGAGTTCCACTCCACGTCGGCGGCGCTCGAATTCGCGGTGGACGTGCTCAAGGTCAAGAACATCGTCATCATGGGCCATGGCCGCTGCGGCGGCATCCGGGCCGCGCTGGCGCAGGGCGGCAAGCCGCTGAAGCCCGGCGACTTCATCGGCAAGTGGATGAGCCTGATCCACACCGCGGCCGCCGCGGTGGCGTCGACCTCGGTGATGACGGCGACCGAGCGCGAGACCGCGCTGGAGCGCATTTCCGTGCGCTACTCGCTCAACAATCTGCGGACTTTCCCGCAGATCAAGGCTCGGGAAGAAGCGGGCGAACTCACACTCTATGGCGCCTGGTTCGATATCTCGGCCGGCGAATTGTGGGCGATGAACCGCGAGACCGGCGATTTCGAGCGGCCCTCGCTGGATTGACGCGACCCACCTGACCGGGGTTCTCCGCCAGCCGTTGCGCGGCGCAGGTTTGCGACCTACATCGCGGTGGCACGCCTTGCCCTCTCCTGTTCAGCGAGAATGACCCCATGTCCGATATCGATCTTGCCACGCATCCCCTGACCGCATGGAAGGGGCCGCTCGGCCTGCCGGACTTCACGCGCATCGAAGACGGGGATTTCGGGCCGGTGTTCGATGCCGCGCTGGCGGCGCACGCGGCCGAGATCGAGGCGATCGCCGGCAATGTGCAGGCACCGACCGTCGACAACACGCTGGCCGCGCTGGAACTGGCGGGCCAGCCGCTCGACCGGGTGTCCTCGATCTTCTGGTGCCGGGCCGGCGCCCATACCAACAAGGACATCCAGGCGCTGGAGCGCGACGTGTCGCCGAAGATGGCGCGGCATTTTTCGGCCATCTCGATGAACGAGAAGCTGTTCGCCCGCATCGACGCGCTCTACCAGAAGCGCGCTTCGCTCGGCCTCGACGCCGAGACGCTGCGCGTGCTGGAAAAGACCTGGAAGGGGTTCGTCCGCTCCGGCGCGAAGCTCGATGCCGGGGGCAAGAAGCGGCTCGCCGCCATCAACGAGGAACTGTCGTCGCTCGGCACGAAATTTGGCCAGAACGTGCTGGCCGACGAAAGCGACTGGGCGCTGTTCCTCGACGAGGCCGACCTTGCCGGCCTGCCGGATTTCGTGAAGGCGTCGATGGCCGAGGCGGCCGAGACGCGCGGCCAGAAGGGCCGCTACGCCGTCACCCTGTCGCGCTCGATCTACGAGCCGTTCACCACTTTTTCCGAGCGCCGCGACCTGCGCGAGATCGCCTGGCGCGCCTTCACCATGCGCGGCCAGAACGGCGGCGCCAGCGACAACACCGAGGTGGTACGCGACCTGTTGAAGTTGCGCGCCGAGAAGGCGGCGCTGCTCGGCTATGGCTCCTATGCGGCGCTGAAGCTGGACGACACCATGGCCAAGACGCCGAAGGCCGTCCATGACCTGCTCGATCCGGTCTGGCGCAAGGCGCGGGAAAAGGCGGCGGCCGACCAGAAGGAACTGGAGCGGCTGGCAACGCAAGCCGGCAGCAACGAAACCTTTGCCGCCTGGGACTGGCGCTTCTACCAGGAGAAGCTGCGGGCCGAGAAATTCGCCTTCGACGAAGCCGAACTCAAGCCCTATCTGCAACTCGACCGGGTGATCGAAGCCTGCTTCGACGTGGCGACGCGGTTGTTCGGCATCGGCTTCGAGGAAAAGAAGGGCATCGCCGCCTGGCATCCGGACGTGCGGGCTTTCGTGGTGCGCAATGCCGACGGCTCGGAACGGGGCGTGTTCCTGGCCGACTATTTCGCGCGGCCGACGAAGCGTTCCGGCGCGTGGATGAGTTCGCTGCAATCCGGCTACAAGCTTGGCGCGGGCTCGACCCCGGTCATCTACAACATCATGAATTTCGCCAAGCCGCCGAAGGGCGAGGCGGCGCTGCTTTCGGTGGACGAGGCCAAGACGCTGTTCCACGAATTCGGCCATGCGCTGCACGGCATGCTGACCGAAGTGACGTGGCCGTCGGTTTCGGGCACCTCGGTTAGCCGCGACTTCGTCGAACTGCCGTCGCAGCTTTACGAGCATTGGCTGACGGTGCCGCAGGTGCTGGAAAAGCACGCGCTGCATGTCACCACCGGCAAGCCGATGCCGAAGGCGCTGCTCGACAAGATGCTGGCGGCGCGCACCTTCGGCGCGGGCTTCGCCACGGTCGAGTTCACCGCCTCGGCGCTGGTCGACATGGCCTATCACGCGCGGGCCGATGCGCCGGCGCAGCCGCTTGCCTTCGAGGCGGAGACGCTGGCTGCGCTGTCGATGCCGGACACCATCGCCATGCGCCACCGCACTCCTCATTTCGGCCATGTCTTTGCCGGCGACGGCTATTCGGCCGGCTATTATTCCTACATGTGGTCGGAAGTGCTCGACGCCGACGCCTTTTCGGCCTTCGAGGAAACCGGCGATCCGTTCAATGCGGAACTGGCGGCGCGGCTGAAGCAGAACATCTACGCCGCCGGCGGCTCGCGGGACCCCGAGGCGCTCTACACCGCCTTCCGCGGCAAGATGCCCTCGCCCGAAGCGATGATGGAAAAGCGCGGTCTGGTGTGAGACGGCGCATCCTTGACTTGACGCCCGCCTTCGGCTAGGGACGGCGCGCAATCGGCGTGGAGACTTTTCCGCGCCGCTTGTCTTTGAAACCCGCAGACTGACAAAAAGACGGTCGGGCCGCCCTTCCTTCGTGGAACACCAGCGGTCCATCAAGGCCGACCGAACAGCGAAAGGCTAAAAATGTTCGCAGTCATCAAAACGGGCGGCAAGCAGTACCGCGTCGCCGCCAACGATCTGCTGAAGATCGAGAAACTGGAAGCCAACGTCGGCGATATCGTCGTCATCGACAGCGTGCTCGCGCATGGCGAGGGCGAGAACGTCGTGTTCGGCGCGCCCTTCGTGGCCGGCGCCACGGTTGCCGCCGAAGTCGTCGAACAGGGCAAGAACCGCACCGTCATCGCGTTCAAGAAGCGCCGCCGGCAGAATTCGCGCCGCAAAATCGGCCACCGCCAGCTGCTGACCACGGTTCGGATTTCCGAAATCCTGACCGATGGTGCCAAGCCGTCGAAGAAGGCGGAAGCCAAGCCCGCCAAGGCCGCCGCGAAGAAGGAAGCCGCTCCGGCCGCCGCCGCGGCCGCGCCGCTGTTCAAGGCACCGAAGGGCGACGCCGACGACCTCACCGTGATCAAGGGCATCGGTCCGGTCGCGGCGAAGGACCTGAACGCCCAAGGCATCGTCACCTTTGCGCAGATCGCCGCGCTCTCCGACGCCGACGTGGAGAAGATCGACGCCAACATGCCGTTCAGCGCCGACCAGATCAAGGACTGGCGCGAGCAGGCCAAGGAACTGGCGAAGAAGTAAGCTGCCGGCCCTGTCACCAGGGGCCGACATCGGACTTGAAACGGACGCAAAGCGCGTTCATAAGGATTCGAGGCGCCCTTGCGGCGCAAAGGAGTTTGACAAATGGCACACAAGAAAGCTGGCGGTTCGTCGCGCAACGGTCGCGATTCGCACTCCAAGCGCCTTGGCGTGAAGAAGTTCGGCGGCGAAGCCGTCATTCCCGGCAACATCATTATCCGTCAACGCGGCACCCAGTGGCATCCCGGCGTCAATGTCGGCATGGGCACGGACCACACCCTGTTTGCGCTGGAAGCCGGCGCCGTCACCTTTACGAAAAAAGCCAATGGCCGAACCTACGTGTCGGTAAACCCGATGCTTAAGGCCGCGGAGTAGCCGGTTCCGCACTTAAACCGGCTCCCATCTCGGGAACCGGTGTCTGGCCATGCCAGGAAAAGGATCAGGGAGATGGGACGCACCATCTCCCTTTTTCTTTGCCTGGAGGAATTTCCACATGGTTGCCGAAGCGGAAGACAGCGACTACGAGAGTATCGTCATTGCCAGCCCCGTGCTCGAGACCGAGCGGCTGGTGATGCGGGCGCCGCAGGAGAGCGACATCGCTCAGCTCGTCGCGCTCGCCGACAACCACCACGTCGCGCAGATGCTGGCGCGCATGCCGCATCCCTATGGCGAGGCCGAGGCGCGTGCCTTCCTCGCCATGGCACGGGCGCCGCGGCGCGGCGGGGCCACCTACGCGCTTACGCTTGCCGGCACCGATACGCTGGTGGGCTGCGCCGGGCTCGACTCGACCGAGCGCGGGCTGGAACTCGGCTACTGGATCGGCGAGCCGTACTGGAAGCGGGGCTATGCGACGGAGGCTGCGCACGCGCTGGTCGACCTCGCCTTCCGCTGCACCGACATCCAGGTGCTGCAGGCGTCCTGCCGGGTCATCAACCCCGCGTCGCGCCGCGTCATCCACAAGTGCGGCTTCCAGTATGCGGGGCAGGGCATGCTGAACTCGATCGTCGCCGGCCAGGTTCCGGTCGAGCGCTACCGCCTCGACCGCAAGACCTGGACCAGCCTCCGCAACTGGGCGCGCTCGTGAGCGCCAGCGGGCTTGTGGCGACGGGCACGGCAAAACATGCCGTGTCCACTCGCCCTTGCCCGCGCAATAGGGTAGAGCATGGCTCGCCCGAAACCCGCCAACGGCAGAAACCGCAGATCCGATGAAATTCCTCGATCAGGCCAAGGTCTATATCCGCTCCGGCGACGGCGGCGCCGGTTCGCTGTCGTTCAGGCGTGAAAAGTTCATCGAATTCGGTGGGCCGGACGGCGGCGACGGCGGGCGCGGCGGCGACGTCTGGGTCGAGGCGGTAGACGGGCTCAACACGCTCATCGACTATCGCTACCAGCAGCATTTCAAGGCCAAGACCGGCATGCACGGCATGGGCCGCAACATGACCGGCGCCAAGGGCGCGGACGTGACGCTGAAAGTGCCCGTCGGCACGCAGGTGCTGGAGGAGGACAACGAGACGCTGATCTGCGACATGGTCGAGGTCGGCCAACGCTTTCTTTTGGCCAAGGGCGGCAATGGCGGCTTCGGCAACCAGCATTTCAAGACCTCGACCAACCGGGCGCCGCGGCGCGCCAATCCCGGCCTGCCGGGCATCGAGATGACGGTCTGGCTGCGGCTGAAGCTGATCGCCGATGCCGGGCTGGTCGGCCTGCCCAACGCCGGCAAGTCGACCTTCCTCGCGGCGGTCACGGCGGCCAAGCCGAAGATCGCCGACTATCCCTTCACTACGCTGCATCCGGGCCTCGGCGTCGCCCGCATCGATGCGCGCGAATTCGTGCTGGCCGACATTCCCGGCCTGATCGAAGGCGCGCATGAGGGCGTGGGCATCGGCGACCGTTTCCTCGGCCATGTCGAGCGCACGCGCGTGCTGCTGCATCTGGTGTCGGCGCAGGAGGAAAGCCCCGGCAAGGCCTACAAGACCGTGCGCGGCGAACTGGAAGCCTATGGCAACGGGCTCGAGGACAAGGTGGAGATCGTGGCGCTCAGCCAGGTCGATACGATCGACGCCGACGAACGCAAGAAGAAGGCGGCGTCGCTGAAGCGTGCGGCCGGCCGCGCGCCGCTGTTGCTATCGGCCGTGACCCATGAAGGGGTCGAGACGGTTCTGCGGGCGCTGATGGCGGTGGTGGAAGAGGCGCGCGCGCCCGCCGCACCGGTCGATGCGCGGTGGGA
This sequence comes from Aquamicrobium soli, assembly GCF_042646345.1. Taxonomy (NCBI): domain Bacteria; kingdom Pseudomonadati; phylum Pseudomonadota; class Alphaproteobacteria; order Hyphomicrobiales; family Phyllobacteriaceae; genus Aquamicrobium; species Aquamicrobium soli. The sequence goes on from NZ_JBHRTK010000012.1 coordinate 793,841, forward strand.
GAGCTGACCGTGACGCTGCTTCCGCGCGAAGGAATTTCTGGCTGGCTCGCATGACGCTATCGCTCAAAAAATACCGGCGCATCGCCATCAAGATCGGCTCGGCGCTGCTCGTCGACCGCTCCAAGGGGCTGAAGCACGACTGGCTGGCCTCGCTGGCAAACGACATTGCCGAACTCACCGAAGACGGCGTGGAAGTGCTGGTGGTTTCTTCCGGAGCGGTCGCGCTCGGCCGCACCATCCTGGGGCTCGGCAAGCGCGCGCTGAAGCTGGAGGAAAGCCAGGCGGCCGCCGCCGTCGGCCAGATCGCGCTGGCGGGCGCGTGGTCGCAGGCGCTCGGCAACCATGGCCTGAAGTCCGGCCAGATCCTGCTGACGCTCGGCGACACCGAGGAGCGCCGCCGCTATCTCAACGCCCGCGCCACCATTTCCACCCTGCTCAAGATGAAGGCGGTGCCGGTCATCAATGAGAACGACACCGTGGCGACCTCCGAAATCCGCTATGGCGACAACGACCGTCTGGCGGCGCGCGTCGCCACCATGATGGGCGCGGACCTGCTGGTGCTCTTGTCCGATATCGACGGGCTCTATACCGCGCCGCCGGCGCGCGACCCGCAGGCGGAGTTCATCCCGCTGGTGGAACACATCACGCCCGATATCGAGGCGATGGCCGGGGCAGCGGCCTCGGAACTGTCGCGCGGCGGCATGCGCACCAAGCTCGACGCCGGCAAGATCGCCACCATGGCCGGCACCGCCATGATCATCACGGCCGGGGCGCGGCTGTCGCCGCTGATGGCGGTCGAGCGCGGCGAACGCGCGACCTTCTTCAAGCCGAGCAGCCACCCGGTGAAGGGCTACAAGACCTGGATCGCCGGCCATCTGGAGCCGGCGGGCCGCCTTTCCATCGATGCGGGCGCGGTGCGCGCGCTCCTGTCGGGCAAGTCGCTGCTGCCGGCCGGCGTCAAGCTCGTCAGCGGCAATTTTTCGCGCGGCGACACGGTGGCGGTGCTGTCGCCGGAGGCGCGCGAGATCGCGCGCGGCCTGGTTGCCTACGATGCCGCCGATGCCGTAAGAATTGCCGGCCTTAAGACGGCCGAGATCGAAGCGGTGCTCGGCTATGAGGCGCGCTCGGCGATGATCCACCGCGACGACCTCGTGGTGAACGACGATGCCGGCGAGTACCAAGGAGGATGACCATGCTGACCAAGCGTGACAATTCCGAACACGACGTCGCGGCGTTGATGGCCGATATCGGCCGGCGCGCCCGTGCCGCCGCCCGACCGCTGGCCACTGCCACGGCCGAACGCAAACATGCCGCCCTCGTAGGCATGGCGCAGGCGATCGTGCTGCGGGAGCAGGAAATCCTCGACGCCAACGCCATCGACATGGCCAATGGCGAGGAAGGCGGCCTCGCGGCTTCGTTTCTCGACCGGCTGAAGCTGACGCCGGCCCGCATCCGCGCCATGGCCGACGGCATCCGCGCCATTGCCGAACTGCGCGACCCGGTCGGCGAGGTGATCGCCGAGTGGGATCGGCCGAACGGCCTGCATATCGAGCGGGTGCGCACGCCGCTCGGCGTCATCGGAGTCATCTACGAAAGCCGCCCCAACGTGACGGCGGACGCCGGCGCGCTCTGCCTCAAGGCCGGCAATGCGGTGATCCTGCGCGGCGGCTCGGATTCGGCCAATTCTTCCGCCGCCATCCATGCCTGCCTGGTCGAGGGCCTGAGGGCGGCGAACCTGCCGCAGGACGCGATCCAGCTAGTGCCGGTCACCGACCGCGCCGCCGTCGGCGAGATGCTGAAGGGGCTTTCCGGCAATCTCGACGTCATCATTCCGCGCGGCGGGAAAAGCCTGGTTTCGCGGGTGCAGACAGAAGCGCGCGTGCCGGTGTTCGCACATCTGGAAGGCATCTGCCATCTCTATATCGACCGCTCGGCCGATCTCGACATGGCGGTGAAAGTGGCGGTGAACGCCAAGATGCGGCGCACCGGCATCTGCGGCGCGGCCGAGACGCTGCTGGTCGACCGCACCGTGGCAGCAACGCACCTTGTGCCGGTGCTTGCCGCCCTGCACGACAAGGGCTGCGAAATCCGCGGCGACGCCGAGGTGCTGCAGGCCTTTCCGCAGGCGGTGGCGGCCACCGACGCCGACTGGACCACCGAATATCTCGACGCCATCCTGTCGGTAAAGCTGGTGGACGGGGTCGCGGCGGCCATCGACCATATCGAGACCTTTTCTTCGCACCACACCGAGGCGATCGTGGCCGAAGATGCTTCGGCGGTGGAGAAATTCTTCAACGAGATCGATTCCGCCATCCTTTTGCATAACGCCTCGACCCAGTTCGCCGACGGCGGCGAGTTCGGCATGGGCGCGGAAATCGGCATCGCCACCGGCAAGATGCACGCGCGCGGGCCGGTCGGCGTCGAACAACTCACCTCGTTCAAGTACCGCGTGCGTGGAAGCGGCCAGGTGCGGCCGTGATAGCGGCTGGTCGGGCTTAGGTGCGCATGAGGTTCGACCCCCACTCCGATTTGCTTCGCAAACCACCTCTCCCCCGTTCGACGGGGGAGAGGAAACGCCAATTGCAGCGCCGTTCCTCTCCCCTTTTGAGGGGGGGAGGTGGCGCGCGAAGCGCGACGGAGTGGGGGGTGGCCATATCCTGTGCTGCTGGCCGATCAGAGAGGGGCGTCTGACGCGTGCTTTTCTCGGCGAACAGCAAACCTGCTTCCCGCTACCTGCGCATGCCGCATGTCGAGCGCGGCATGCAGGTCGGCCTGTTCGGCGGCTCGTTCAACCCGCCGCATGCGGGCCACGCGCTGGTCGCCGACATTGCGCTGCGGCGGCTGGCGCTCGACCAGTTGTGGTGGATGGTGACGCCCGGCAACCCGCTGAAAAGCGTGCGTGAACTCGCACCGCTGGCCGAGCGGCTGCGGCTTTCGGAGGCCATCGCCAGGAACCCGCGCATCAAGGTCACCGCCTTCGAGGCCGCCTATCACGTCCGCTATACCGCCGACACGCTGGCGCTGGTGCGCGAGAAGAATCCGGGCGTCGATTTCGTCTGGATCATGGGCGCGGATTCGCTGCGCGACTTCCACCGCTGGCAGCGCTGGCGCGAGATCATGATGACGTTCCCCATCGCCGTGATCGACCGGCCGGGCTCGACGCTGTCGTTCCTGTCCTCGGTGGTGGCCAAGGCCTTCGACCATGCCCGCGTCGACGAGGCCTATGCGCCGCGCCTCGCGCATATGCGGGCGCCGGCGTGGACGTTCATCCACGGCCCGCGCTCGTTGCTTTCGTCCAGTGCGATCCGCCGGCAGGAGGGCCGGTAGCGGTTCAGGCCAGCTGGCTCTCCGGCTCGAAGGCCGGCTTGCTGGTGTCGATCAGCAGCGACAGGCAGGCGGCGATGATGGCCGTCATGCCGGCAATCTGGAAGGCCAGCGTGTAGTCGCCCTGCATTTCGCGCAGCGCCCCACCGAAGAAGGCGGCGCTGGCCGCCCCGACCTGGTGCCCGGCAACGATCCAGCCGAACACGATCGGTCCCGAATTGTCGCCGAAGGCCTCGTTGGCAAGGCGCAGGGTGGGCGGCACCGTGGCGATCCAGTCGAGGCCGTAGAGCACGGCGAAGATGGTCAGCGCGGTGCCGGAAAAGCCGGACAGCGGCAGGTAGATCAGCGACAGGCCGCGGATGCCGTAATAGATGCCGAGCAGCTTGCGTGGGTCGAAGCGGTCGGTCAGCCAGCCGGACATGGTCGTGCCGATGAGGTCGAACACGCCCATCAGCGCCAGCAGCCCGGCGGCCTGCACCTCGGGGATGCCCATGTCGCCGCAAAAGGCGATGAGGTGGGTGCCGACCAGCCCGTTGGTGGTGAAGCCGCAGACGAAGAACGTGGCGAACAGGTACCAGAACACGCGCGTGCCGGCGGCGCGGCGCAGGGTGCCGAGCGTGTGGGCGATGAAGTTGCCCTGGGCGGCGGGCGAAACCGGCGGCACGTCGTCGGCGTCCGCGCCATAGCGGACGAGCCCGATGGAAGACGGCCGCTCCGGCACCAGCAGCCACACCAGCGGCAGTATCGCCGCGCAGCCGATGGCGACGGCCATGGCGACCGGCTTCCAGCCGCCCGATTGCGCCAGCCACGCCAGCGCCGGCAAGAACACCAGCATGCCAGTGGCGCTCGAGGCCGACATCAGCCCCATCACCAGGCCGCGGTTGGTCTTGAACCAGCGGTTGACGATGGTGGCGCCGAGCACCGTGGCGACCGCGCCCGAGCCGACGCCGGAAAAGACGCCCCAGGTCGCCACCATCTGCCACGGCTCGGTCATCGACAGGCTGAGCGCAGTGGAACCCGCCATCAGCGCCAGCGCGCCGAGCAGGATCTTGCGCAGGCCGAAACGCTCCATCAGCGCGGCGGCGAACGGCCCGGTCAGCCCGTAAAGGAAGATGCCGACGGCGGCGGCGAGCGAGATGGCGTCGCGCCGCCAGCCAAGCTCGGATTCCAGCGGCAGCATCATGACGCCGGGCGCCGAGCGCAGTCCCGCCGATACCAGCAGCGCGAGGAAGATGACGGCCACGACGACGAGCGCATAGCGCTGGCCAAATGGCTGGGAACGGGCTATCATGTTACTGACCGGTACGTTTCGGATGATGCATAATGCGTACCGATCGGTAACATTGTCAAGCGAGCCCGCGAATGACAGGTGACAATAATATTGATGCGAGGACCAAGAGTGGCGATGGATCGGTTCCGCGTGCTGCCGAAAAGATCATGCAGGTTGCGCGCGAGCTGTTCTATCGGCAGGGCATAAGGGCGATCGGCGTCGACGAGATCGTCCGGACGGCGGGCGTCACCAAGCCCAGCCTTTACCGCAGCTTCGCCTCCAAGGACGAGTTGGCGGCCTGCTACCTGAAGCAATATGACCGCGAGTTCTGGGGCCGTTTCGACGAGGCGGTGGCGGCGCATCCGGGGGATCCGCGCGCGCAGATCGTCGCGTTCCTCACCCGCGTCGGCAAGCGCACGCAAAAGCCCGGCTATCGCGGCTGCGGCATGACCAACGCGGCGGTGGAATATCCGGACCACGAGCATCCGGCGCGCGTGGTCAGCGAGGACAACAAGAAGGAACTGCGCCGGCGCCTGCGCGCCATGGCCCGCGCCATGGGCGCCGGCGATGCCGAAACGCTGGGCGATGGCCTGCTGCTCTTGATCGAGGGCGCCTATATTTCCGGCCAGCTTTTCGGCAAGGGCGGGCCGGCGAAGTCGGTGGCGAGGAACGCCGACCTGCTGATCGAAGCCAGCCTGGACGCCGCGCGCTCGCCGGAAATCGCGGCAGGCTGATCGGCTCGAGGTGGCGCGCATTTCGGAAAATGCGGTTTGCCGGGACCTCGCAGTGCCAGGCAAGCCAAGAAACCGGCAAAACGGCCGGGATTGGGCCTTGTAACCTTGGCGGTGACCCGTTATCTAGTGCGCCGCGCCCCTAGGGTGGACCATGACCCCGCGGAGAGGTGGCAGAGTGGTTGAATGCACCGCACTCGAAATGCGGCATAGGTGCAAGCCTATCGGGGGTTCGAATCCCTCCCTCTCCGCCATCATGAGACTACCACCCCTTTCGTAGAATTTTACCCATCGGCATTTCCGCCTCGGCCCTGATGCGGAAGTGGTCTTTGCCGGTTGGTTTCGTGTATTTTGAAAATTTGGCCAGGCCGACTGCACGCGGAAATTCGCTCCATACGCAATAATTTTGCGTATTGGTGCAAAGAATTCCTCTTTCCAATACGATAAGTCTGAATACAGTAGATATACGTGGCCGACAGAACGGGCTGCGAAGTATTTTTTGTTATGTTTTGTAGGGACTGCATATGGCCTATTTGGCCCATTCCGGCTCTCCCGGAAAAGGTGACGGGCAACTTCTTTGTGTTCACCTGAACGAGACCGCTTGTCTGGCGGCGAAGTTCGGCGCTCCCTTTGGGCTTGAACGGCTGGCCTTCATAACCGCGCTGTTCCACGATCTCGGCAAATACGATCCGCGCTTTCAGGAGCGTTTGGCGTGCAAGGACATCCGGGTCGACCATTCTACGGCCGGCGCCGTCGTCCTGCGCGACCTGGCGAAAGGAATGGACCCATACAGCCGGCTCATGGCGGAAATGGCCGCCTACGCCATTTTGGGGCATCATGCCGGGCTGCCGGACCGGAACAGCTCGGAACCTTCCTGCTACGAGATGCGCATCAAGGGGTTTCACGACGGGCGGCTGGACCCTGTCTGGAAGAGCGAGATCGTAGTCGATCTCGACGACATCGCGCCGGATTGGCTGAAGACGATGATCCTGCCCGACAATCCGCATCTCGACTTCGACCTTTCGGTCGTCGGCCGCATGCTGTTTTCGTGCCTCGTCGATGCCGATTTCAAGAATACGGAGGAATTCTATAGCCAGTTGGAAAAGCGCGAGGCGGACCGCGCATGGCCGGCGCTGCAGGCGCTGCTGCCGGCGTTTCGTAGCCGTTTCGATGCCCACATGGCCGGTTTGGACCAGGACGGCGACCTAAACCGGTTGCGCCGCGACATCCTTGCCCATGTGCGTGGCAAGGCCGGCCTGCCGCCTGGCCTGTTCACGCTGACGGTGCCAACCGGCGGCGGCAAGACGCTGGCCTCGCTCGGCTTCGCGCTGGACCATGCGGCGGCACACGGACACCGCCGCATCATCTACGCCATCCCGTTTACGTCGATCATCGACCAGACGGCCGATATTTTTCGCAGGATGCTCGGCGACGACGTTGTCCTTGAACACCATTCGGCCATCGAGGAAGACGAGGCGGAGGCCCGCCGCCAAGGGCGCGAGTGGCCGGCCAGCCGCGACAAGCTGAAGCTTGCCATGGAAGACTGGGCGGCGCCAGTGGTCGTCACCACCAATGTGCAGTTCTTCGAAAGCCTGTTTGCGGCGCGAACCTCGCGGGCGCGCAAGCTGCACAATATCGCCGGCTCGATCATCATCCTCGACGAGGCGCAGACCATCCCGCGCCCGTTGCTGAAACCCTGCGTGCGGATGCTGGATTCGCTCGCCCGCCTGTTCGGCTGCACGATCGTGCTGTGCACCGCCACCCAGCCGGCGCTGGGCAAGACAGGGGCGGACGGCGAGCCGGGTTTCCCGGACGGACTCGACCTCCATCCCGGCCGCGAACTGGCGCCGGACCCCGAAGAACTCGCCGCGCGGCTGCGCCGTGCCCGCATCGTGCCGGGCGGCGAACTGGATAACGATGCACTGGTCATCGCGCTCGCAGGTGAGCCGCAGGCGCTCGTCATCGTCAACAGCCGCAAGCATGCGTTGGAGCTTTACCGGCAGGCTGAGCAAGCGGGGCTGGGCGGGCTCATTCATCTGACCACAAGGCAATGCGCGGCGCACCGGCGGGAGATTCTGGCCAATGTGCGCAGCCGGCTCAGGGATGGGCAGCCTTGCCGAGTTATCGCCACCAGCCTGATCGAGGCCGGCGTGGACGTGGATTTTCCGAGAGTCTGGCGTGCCGAAGCCGGCTGGGACCAGGTCATGCAGGCGGCGGGACGGTGCAATCGTGAGGGCAGGCGACCGCTGGATGACAGCATTGTCACCGTGTTTTCGGCGCCGGACTATCCGCCGCCGCGCGAGATCAAATCTCTGATCGGCGACACGACACGCGCTCTGAAGGATTTTCAGGGCAACACGCAGTCGCTTGCGGTGATTCGAACATTCTTCGGCGAAGTCTATTGGCGCGCGGGGCCCGATCTGGATCAGAAGGAGATTGTTCCCGCCTTCAAATTTGGCGGCAACGGCACCGATTTCGCCTTCCGCGAAGTCGGGCAGAAATTCCGCATGATCGAAAGCGACATGGTTCCGGTTATCGTACCTTGGGAAGAGAAGGCCCAGGATGCGGTGGATAAACTCGGGATCGATAAAATCCCGTCTGGCTTAATCGCGCGGAAGTTGCAGACTTATGTCGTGCAGGTTCCCAAGAAGGCGCGGGACCTACTGGTTCGCTACGGCCACGTCGCGTTCGAATCGCCCGAGCTGCGAGCGGATCAGTTTGCCCTGCTGAAGACGAGGAGCCTGTACGACCCGGAGGTGGGGCTCCTCTGGGAGACGCCGGAATACCTGGCGGTGGAGAACACAGTGATATGATCGCTTTTGGCCTGCGCATGCGGCCGCAAGGGATCCGAGGGGCGGGAAAAGATGGCTTACGGCATCCGGCTCAAGGTCTGGGGCGACTATGGCTGCTTTACGCGGCCGGAAATGAAGGTGGAGCGCGTCTCCTATGACGTGATGACGCCTTCGGCCGCGCGCGGCATTCTCGAGGCGATCCACTGGAAGCCGGCGATCCGCTGGGTGGTGGATGCCATCCATGTGCTGAAGAAGCCGCAATTCCAGTCCATCCGCCGCAACGAGGTCGGCTCTAAGGTGCCGGCGGGCAAGGTCAGGAGCGCCATGAAGCGCGGCGATCTGGAGTGCCTGCAACTTCTGGTCGACGAGGATCGCCAGCAGCGCGCCTCGACCGTGCTGGTAAAGCCCTGCTACGTCATTGCCGCGCATTTCGAACTGACCGCGAAGGCCGAGGCCGACGACAGCGAGGGCAAGCATCTCGACATCTTCAATCGGCGGGCGCGGCGGGGGCAGTGTTTTCACCAGCCCTGCCTCGGCACGCGCGAATTCGCGGCGAGCTTCGAACTAGTCGAGCCGGACGGGCCGACGCCGGAGCCGGAACCGGAGGAGAGGACCGCGCAGCTCGGCTTCGGCACCGAGCGCAAGCTGGGCTTCATGCTCTGGGACATCGATCATCAGGCGAAGGGCAGGCCCTCGATGTTCTTTGATGCCGTGCTGCGCAACGGCGTGATGCAAGTGCCGAAACCCGGCTCGCCGGAGATACGCAGATGAGCATTCTCGCTTCGCTTGCCCGCGCCTATACGCGGCTGCCCAACGCACCGCCGTTCGGGTACTCCCTGGAGAAGATCGGCGTGATCGTCGGCTTGAACGGGGACGGCTCGGTGGCGAGCGTCTCGCCCTGGTTCGACGGTGAGGGAAAGAAGCGTAAGCCGCGCCTGATGCTGGTGCCGCAACCGGTGAAGAGAGCCTCCAACATCGCGCCCAATTTCTTGTGGGACAAAACGGCATATTCGCTCGGGGTGACTGCCGGAGAAGGAGCGCGAACTGCGCGCGAACACGCCGCTTTCATTGAGCGTCATGAAAAGGAATTGGCGGGCACGAATGACCCCGGACTGAAGGCTTTCCTCCTATTTCTTAAACAATGGTCTCCGGAGCAGTTCAGCACGCCCCTGTGGAGTGACGAACTGAGAGACCAGAATATCGTCTTCGCTCTCGAGTCGGATCGTCTTCAGAACCTCTGGCTGCATGATCGCCCGGCCGCCAAGGAGCTTTGGGCGCGAGTGTCGGGAGGCGATGGGGAGAACCGACAAATCTGCCTTGTTACAGGGCAGCCCGGGCCGGTTGCGAGGCTGCATCCTTCGATCAAGGGCGTGTGGGGCGGGCAAACGGCCGGGGCATCCATTGTTTCCTTCAATCTAAATGCCTTTACCTCCTATGGCCACGAGCAGGGCGACAACGCCCCCGTCTCGGAAGCCGCCGCCTTTGCCTACACCACCGCGCTGAACACCTTCCTGGCGGACAGAAAGCATCGCCTGCAGATCGGCGACGCCTCCACCGTGTTCTGGGCCGATTCCGAAGACGCGGAAGCGGCACTCCTGGCCGAAGCCGCATTTCCCGGGTTGTTCGATTCGGCCGCGGTCGAGGCTGAGACTACGACGGACGTCAAAATTCTGCTCGAGCGCTTGCGGAAGGGTGACCAGCAACTCGGCGAGGAACTGGCGCTGAAATCGAGCGAACTCGCCCGCAGGGTCGAAAAGGGCGTGCGCTTCCACGTGCTCGGGTTGGCACCCAACGCTGCGCGCATCTCCATTCGTTTTTATTACGAGAACGACTTTCGCGAGTTGGCGGCGAACTACCGGCGCTTCATCGACGACATGCGCGTCGAGCCGCCGTGGCGCGATCCCTACGCGCCGCTCTGGCGCTATCTGGTTGAAACGGCGGTGCTGGGCAAGCGTGAGAACATTCCGCCCAATCTCGCCGGCGAATGGATGCGTTCGATCTTAACGGGAACCAACTATCCGCTAAGCTTACTCTCCAGCGTGCTCGCGCGCATCCGCGCCGATGGCGAAATCAACGCGCTGCGTGCCAGCATCCTGCGCGCATTGCTGGTACGCAATTATGGGATGCGTCCGAACAACGGTGACAAGAAAAGGGAGGCTCCTGTGTCGCTAGACCCTGAAAACAGGAACAAGGGCTATCTGCTCGGGCGGCTTTTTGCCGTTTATGAGCGTGTCCAAAGACAAGCGCTTGGCGACAAGATCAACGCGACAATCAAGGACAAATTCTACGGCTCGGCGTCGGCCGCTCCGCGCAATGTGTTTGCGGCGCTGGAGCGAGGTTCGGCCAACCATCTGTCGAAGATCGGAAAGGAAAAACCCGGCCACCGGTACAATCTGGAGAGAGAAATCGGCACGATCATGGAAGCTATGGAACCCGGTAGTGATCCATTTCCCGCATCGCTCAACACCACCGAGCAGGCACTATTCGGCCTCGGCTATCACCACCAGCACAGCGACTTCTTCAAATCCCGCAAGGGCAACCAGACCGATGCTTCGGGGGAGACTGCATAATGACCGCCATCGCTAACCGCTACGACTTCGTCTTGTTGTTCGATGTCGCCAAGGGCAACCCGAACGGCGACCCCGATGCCGGCAACCTGCCGCGCCTCGATCCCGAGACCAACCACGGGCTGGTGTCGGACGTCAGCCTGAAGCGCAAGGTGCGCAATTATGTCGAACTGGCGAAGGCCGGCATTGAGGGGCACCATATCTATGTCGAGGAAGGCGCGATCCTCAACGACAAGCATAGGCAGGCCTACAAGGCGCTGCGGCCCGGCGATGCCAAGGTGGAGAAGGATGCCAAGCTCAATCCGAAAGACGATGCGGAAGCGACGCAGATCCGCGACTTCATGTGCCGCAATTTCTTCGACGTGCGCACGTTCGGCGCCGTCATGTCCACGGGCATCAATGCCGGCCAGGTTCGCGGCCCGGTCCAGATGACCTTCGCCAATTCGATCGAGCCGATCCTGCCGCAGGAAATCTCCATTACCCGCATGGCGGCGACCAACGAGGCGGAGAAGAAAAAGCAGGCGGAAGGCGGCGAAGAGGGCAACGAGCGCGTCGACAACCGTACCATGGGCCGCAAATATATCGTGCCTTATGCGCTCTATCGCGCGCACGGTTTCATTTCCGCCAAGCTGGCGGAGCGCACCGGCTTTTCCGATGCCGATCTCCGCCTTCTGTTCGAGGCGCTGGGCAGCATGTTCGAGCACGACCATTCCGCCGCGCGCGGCGAGATGGCCACGCGCAAGCTGATCGTCTTCAAGCACGGCAACGCCATGGGCAACGCGCCGGCTCACGCCCTCTTCGAGCGGATCAGCGTCGGCCGCAGCATCGACGGTGACTTCAAGCCGATCGACCGCAATATCGACAACTATCCGCCGGCCCGCGCCTTCTCCGACTACGCTGTCACCATCGATCGCGACAACCTGCCGGAAGGGGTCGAGATCATCGAACCTTGCGGCTGACATCATGAGCGGCGACGGCGTTGCGGAACAGGAGAGCGAGCCCTTTCCGCTCTCTGCGCTGCAGCACGCCGTCTATTGCCTGCGCCAGGCCGCCTTGATCCATATCGAGCGTGCCTGGGCCGACAACCGCTACACGGCGGAAGGCCACGTGCTGCATGCCGTCGCCGACAAGGGCGGGTCGCGCAAGGCGCGCGGCGTGCGCCGTGTCATGACGCTGCCGCTTTCCTGCAAGCGGCTGGGCTTTGCCGGCACCGCCGACCTCGTCGAGTTTCACCCGCGCCCGGATGGCGGCGAGACGCCTTACCCCGTCGAATACAAGCGCGGCAAGCCAAAGCTGCACCGTGCCGATGAGGTGCAGCTTTGTGCGCAGGCGCTGTGCCTGGAGGAAATGACCGGCCAATCGGTGTCGGAAGGCGCGCTGTTCTACGCCGAGACCAGGCGGCGGGTCGTGGTGCCGATCGATGCCGAACTGCGCCGCCTGACGGAGGACACCGCAGCCGCTTTCGCGGCCGTGTTCGCTTCCGGCGTCACGCCGCCGCCCACGACAAGGCGCGAACGCTGCCGCGCGTGTTCGCTGAAAGAGATCTGCCGGCCCGATGCCGTTTCGCGCCCGGCAAAGGCGTGGCGAACGCGCATGGTGGAACGCCTTGCAGCCACCGAGGCGGAGGCTCCATGAAGAAGCTGCTCAATACCGTCTACGTCACCACTGAAAACGCGGCGCTGCGCAAGGACGGCGAGAACCTGGTCGCCGAGGTGGAGGGCGAGGAGAAAGCCCGCGTGCCGCTGCATATGCTCTCTGCGGTCGTTGTGTTCGGCCCGATCTTGCTGTCGCCGGCCCTGATTGCCGCCTGCGCGGGCGCCGGCATCTGCATCGCCCTCCTCGACCGCAACGGCCGCTTCCAGGCCCGCGTCGAGGGTCCGATTTCCGGCAATGTGCTGCTGCGGCGGGCGCAGTACCGGATGTCCGACCGGCCGGACGACATCGTGCGCTCGCTGGTCGTCGGCAAGGTGTCCAACCAGCGCGCGGTGCTGATGCGCGGGTTGCGCGACTATGGCGGGGACATGGAGGACGATGTTCGAAACGCCATTGCCACCGTTGTCGGCCGGCTTGCGCAGATCATGCGTCGCGTCGAACTGGCCGGCGAAGACATCGACCGGCTGCGCGGCTCGGAAGGCGAGGCGGCCAATCTCTATTTTTCCGTTTTCGATCATCTTATCCGCGCGCCGGACCCTGAGCTGCGCTGGACCGGGCGCTCGCGCCGGCCGCCGCTCGATCCGCTCAATGCCTTGCTTTCGTTCCTTTATACGCTGCTTACGCATGATTGCCGCAGCGCCTGCGAGTGCGTCGGCCTGGATCCTTCGGTCGGTTTCCTGCACCGTGACCGGCCCGGCCGGCCGAGCCTCGCGCTCGACCTCATGGAAGAGTTGCGCCCGGTACTCGTCGACCGGCTGGCCCTGTCGCTGATCAACCGGCGCCAGTTGCGGGCGCGCGATTTCAGCCGCAGCGACAGCGGCGCGGTGCTGCTTACCGACGACGCGCGCAAGACCGTGCTCAGCGCATGGCAGGAGCGCAAGCGCGAAGAACGCCAGCACGCCTTCCTGGAAGAAAAAGCGCCGCTCGGATTGGTTCCCTACCTGCAGGCACAGATGCTGGCGCGCCATCTGCGCGGCGACCTCGACGCCTATCCGCCCTGGTTCTGGAAGTAGTTTATGCTCGTGCTCGTGACCTATGACGTCGCCACCTCGACCAACAAGGGCGCTGCCCGGTTGCGCGCCGTCGCCAAGGCCTGCCGCGATTACGGCCAGCGGGTGCAGTATTCGGTGTTCGAGATCGAGGTCGATACGGCACAGTGGACGAGGTTGAAAGCCCGGCTCGAAGGCATCATCGATCCGGCAACGGACAGCTTGCGCTATTATCATCTTGGTGCAAACTGGCAGCGCAAGGTGGAGCATGTCGGCGCCAAGCCGGCGGCGGACCTCGGCGGCACCCTCATCGTCTGACTGGATCCGGCCCGACAGGAAACGGTGGGAGAAGCGAGCGCGAACCCCAAACGTGTCGGTATTTCCCGGCACGTTCGCACCGAGCCCAGCTCTTTGAAATCGTGAAGAATTTTTACCGGCAAGGCTGGCTTGCCGCGCCCAGGCCACATTTGCCCGCACCCTTCGCGACGGGCCGGCTATTTTCCAAAGCCTTCCGCTGATTTAGAGGAAGGCAGTCGCCCGCCACGCGCGGGCGCGGATCGAAACTCGCCGAACTGATCCATTGCGGTCCCGGCCTGCTGGTCGCCCGCCACGCGCGGGCGCGGATCGAAACGATTTCGCCTATGGGTTGGTCCGCAAAGGCGGACCGTCGCCCGCCACGCGCGGGCGCGGATCGAAACGCTCCAATTCCGACCTGCAACGCGCGAGGACCGGGTCGCCCGCCACGCGCGGGCGCGGATCGAAACGCGATCTGGACCCAACCCAACGCCTCGAGGTGAGTCGCCCGCCACGCGCGGGCGCGGATCGAAACCTCTACCTCGATGAGATCGAGCGACAGACGATGTGTCGCCCGCCACGCGCGGGCGCGGATCGAAACCCGACATGCGCCTGCTAATGACGGGTCGCGCCGTGTCGCCCGCCACGCGCGGGCGCGGATCGAAACTGTTCGCCGGAATCATCTGGCTCGCGGTGCTGGCATGTCGCCCGCCACGCGCGGGCGCGGATCGAAACTTCGACGAAGCCCTGGGCGACGCCGGCATCCGCGTCGCCCGCCACGCGCGGGCGCGGATCGAAACCGTACCGCGACCACGCCTATTCCGGTCCAGCGCTGTCGCCCGCCACGCGCGGGCGCGGATCGAAACGCCCTTCATCGCGCCGCCCTCCTGGCCTCGCGCGGTCGCCCGCCACGCGCGGGCGCGGATCGAAACTTCTGCCAGGGCATCCTCGTTGTGACCAGCGCAAGTCGCCCGCCACGCGCGGGCGCGGATCGAAACTTGCCGAGGAAGAACAGCGACAGAAGGACGGTGGTCGCCCGCCACGCGCGGGCGCGGATCGAAACACAAGGTCATCTCGCTTGGCACTGGCGAACTCGAGTCGCCCGCCACGCGCGGGCGCGGATCGAAACTTGTAGCCCGCGCCGTTCCAGCCGCGCGCGAAGGTGTCGCCCGCCACGCGCGGGCGCGGATCGAAACTACGACGAAGACTTTGCGCGCCGCGTCGAAGCTGCCGTCGCCCGCCACGCGCGGGCGCGGATCGAAACATTCCGGCTCGGGTCCAAGCGCGCCGTCAGCCGCTTGTCGCCCGCCACGCGCGGGCGCGGATCGAAACGCTGCAAGGCATACCGGAAGCCGTTCGGGCGGAGTCGCCCGCCACGCGCGGGCGCGGATCGAAACTGGATACCGCACGATCTTGAGCGCCTTCGCAACGGTCGCCCGCCACGCGCGGGCGCGGATCGAAACCAGACTTTCAGGGGGACTATGGGCCGCGCGCGAGGTCGCCCGCCACGCGCGGGCGCGGATCGAAACCTGAAAAGAGAGCCTTGGCCCTCACGAAGTTCATGTCGCCCGCCACGCGCGGGCGCGGATCGAAACATGATGACCAGGTGGATATGCTCGGTTTGATCGGTGTCGCCCGCCACGCGCGGGCGCGGATCGAAACCAGCGGCGAGAACGATGGCGATGGCGTACCAGTGTCGCCCGCCACGCGCGGGCGCGGATCGAAACTGCGAAAGCGTCGATCTGGGCCAGAACGTCTTCGGGTCGCCCGCCACGCGCGGGCGCGGATCGAAACCCGCGCGGCGCTGCGATCGCGCGCGTCAATCATTGTCGCCCGCCACGCGCGGGCGCGGATCGAAACCCGCGCGGCGCTGCGATCGCGCGCGTCAATCATTGTCGCCCGCCACGCGCGGGCGCGGATCGAAACTCGACCGGTAAGCGGGGGCAGCTACAGCCTGACAGTCGCCCGCCACGCGCGGGCGCGGATCGAAACTATGCGGACACCCGGCAGGAATTGCCGCCGCTAGCGTCGCCCGCCACGCGCGGGCGCGGATCGAAACCGTTCCCTACCGGCCGTTGGCACCCAGCGAGGATCCGTCGCCCGCCACGCGCGGGCGCGGATCGAAACGCTCCAATTCCGACCTGCAACGCGCGAGGACCGGGGTCGCCCGCCACGCGCGGGCGCGGATCGAAACCTTGCCGACATGGCCAATCGTCTCCCACGACTTGTCGCCCGCCACGCGCGGGCGCGGATCGAAACATCTTCATTCTCCTTCAATCGCAGTTCTCGCGGTGGTCGCCCGCCACGCGCGGGCGCGGATCGAAACGCGTGTAGCTGGGTGCAGAGGTAGAAATCCTCCGCGTCGCCCGCCACGCGCGGGCGCGGATCGAAACCGCCAGATGATGTTCCGCTCGGCGTTCTGGGAGCGTCGCCCGCCACGCGCGGGCGCGGATCGAAACTGGTGGATGGCCGGCACGATCTCGACCGCCGCCATGTCGCCCGCCACGCGCGGGCGCGGATCGAAACACTCGGCGTTCGCTCGTTGGAAGCCGCGCGCGCGGGTCGCCCGCCACGCGCGGGCGCGGATCGAAACGATCAGCGCGCGCCGGTCGCTAATCCAAAGCCGCGTCGCCCGCCACGCGCGGGCGCGGATCGAAACAGCCCAAGGTTGTCGTCATAGAGCAGCTGCATCGGTCGCCCGCCACGCGCGGGCGCGGATCGAAACCTGGCTGCACTCGCTGAACGACTTGGATGCCGGGTCGCCCGCCACGCGCGGGCGCGGATCGAAACGTCGCCGGTCACTCGAAGGCCAGGTGGGGCGAAAGGTCGCCCGCCACGCGCGGGCGCGGATCGAAACTTCCTCGGGCTTCCTGTCGTCTGGAATGACCCCGTCGCCCGCCACGCGCGGGCGCGGATCGAAACCTTGCGTCAGGCTCACGTGCTGCATGTAGGGACAGTCGCCCGCCACGCGCGGGCGCGGATCGAAACACGCATTGCGCGATGCGAAGCCCGGAAGATCAGAACGTCGCCCGCCACGCGCGGGCGCGGATCGAAACATCGGCAGTGACAGGGCAGGTACGAGGCGTCGTTGTCGCCCGCCACGCGCGGGCGCGATCGAAACGGCGAACACCTCGTCGAGGCGACGGACGATTACGAGTCGCCCGCCACGCGCGGGCGCGGATCGAAACATGGGATTCGGGTCGAATGCCCATGCCAGCCAGCAGTCGCCCGCCACGCGCGGGCGCGGATCGAAACGCAGACGCATTTCAGCCCGACCAAAGGCGAAATTGTCGCCCGCCACGCGCGGGCGCGGATCGAAACTTCCACTGGCGATATGCTTCCACATTCGAGACACGGTCGCCCGCCACGCGCGGGCGCGGATCGAAACCACAAGAGCGAGCGGGCGGCAGAACTGGTGCGCCGTCGCCCGCCACGCGCGGGCGCGGATCGAAACGGCGTGCAGGTCGTCATCGGTGACGATATGCGCCTGTCGCCCGCCACGCGCGGGC
The DNA here is from genome assembly GCF_042646345.1 of Aquamicrobium soli. Lineage (NCBI taxonomy): Bacteria > Pseudomonadati > Pseudomonadota > Alphaproteobacteria > Hyphomicrobiales > Phyllobacteriaceae > Aquamicrobium > Aquamicrobium soli. The sequence goes on from NZ_JBHRTK010000012.1 coordinate 810,970, forward strand.
GCGGATCGAAACTTGTCGTTTCTGAGGGGGCTAGCCGTGTATATTGGTCGCCCGCCACGCGCGGGCGCGGATCGAAACGCGGCGCTGCTGACGTTCCTGCAAGGCTTGCAGGTCGCCCGCCACGCGCGGGCGCGGATCGAAACTCCCGCAACCGCCTCGGCCTGCGCTTTTCAAAATGTCGCCCGCCACGCGCGGGCGCGGATCGAAACCAGCTTGCCGGATAAAGGGAAGGGGAGGGGCGGCTGTCGCCCGCCACGCGCGGGCGCGGATCGAAACTGGCTCTACTCGGGCTGGCAGAATAAGCAACTGGGTCGCCCGCCACGCGCGGGCGCGGATCGAAACGCCTGCGCTACCGCATCGTCGGCGGCAAGGTCATGTCGCCCGCCACGCGCGGGCGCGGATCGAAACCACGTTGGGCGCTGGATTGAGCCGGATGTCACGATGTCGCCCGCCACGCGCGGGCGCGGATCGAAACCCGGTGGCAGAGTTGAACGCCGCATCCGTCTGCAAGTCGCCCGCCACGCGCGGGCGCGGATCGAAACTGCCAATATTCGACACAGGCGCGGATCACGCCCTGGTCGCCCGCCACGCGCGGGCGCGGATCGAAACCGCCTTACAAGCTCGCGATCGGCGGTGCTCCAACTGTCGCCCGCCACGCGCGGGCGCGGATCGAAACTTGCGCACGTGCTGAAGGATCATGTCGCCCGCCGTCGCCCGCCACGCGCGGGCGCGGATCGAAACTCTCCGTTTATGCGTGTTGCGTTTCGGGGTGCATGGTCGCCCGCCACGCGCGGGCGCGGATCGAAACATGAGGACTTCCGCGGTTTCCATCATCTCGAACGAGTCGCCCGCCACGCGCGGGCGCGGATCGAAACTTGGTTAATCCGGCGTTTGCCTACGCTACGACCACGTCGCCCGCCACGCGCGGGCGCGGATCGAAACTATTGCTCGCGGCGCTGCGGCGGCGGGAAGTTCGTCGCCCGCCACGCGCGGGCGCGGATCGAAACGCGCATCACCTTCCAGTAGTGAGACTGGCCGCGCAGTCGCCCGCCACGCGCGGGCGCGGATCGAAACCTTGCATAGTGACCACTTTGCAACTCGCGAAATGTCGCCCGCCACGCGCGGGCGCGGATCGAAACTGCCAGATACAGCGGTCGGCCGAGCTTCCAGAGTGTCGCCCGCCACGCGCGGGCGCGGATCGAAACTCCATCAGGCTGGCATCCGCTTCCGTCTCGCGGCGTCGCCCGCCACGCGCGGGCGCGGATCGAAACTAGTGCTTCCGCGACACTGGCGACCTGGAAAGCGGTGTCGCTCGCCACGCGCGGGCGCGGATCGAAACATGACGTCGCCGGCAACGCCGCCGCGCCAGTCCTTGTCGCCCGCCACGCGCGGGCGCGGATCGAAACCCTGACCATGATGGGCTGGGGGAAAGAGTGTTGTCTGTCGCCCGCCACGCGCGGGCGCGGATCGAAACTCGGCCATGCAGCGCACGAAATAGGCGGCATCGAACGTCGCCCGCCACGCGCGGGCGCGGATCGAAACAGGCTGTGCTCGCCGGCGTGATCACTGGGGCCATGTCGCCCGCCACGCGCGGGCGCGGATCGAAACGTGCCGAGCCAGCGCATACCCGGCCGCAAGTACAAGTCGCCCGCCACGCGCGGGCGCGGATCGAAACTCGTTGCACCACCCGGATGTCGCGCCGTCCACCGGTCGCCCGCCACGCGCGGGCGCGGATCGAAACGCATATAAGAAAATCGAGCGCGCTCTCGCCGCCATGTCGCCCGCCACGCGCGGGCGCGGATCGAAACATCCTCGATCTTAACTGCCTGCAACGCGAAGGCGAGTCGCCCGCCACGCGCGGGCGCGGATCGAAACATGAGCCGGCAGCGCCCAGACCTTCTCCTTGTCGGTCGCCCGCCACGCGCGGGCGCGGATCGAAACAAAGCTGGCATGATCGTCTCCGGCTATGTGTCGGGGTCGCCCGCCACGCGCGGGCGCGGATCGAAACCCGCCGGCTTCTTGCGGCCCAGTCTACGCGACCACGTCGGCGTCGCGCCGGCTTGCTGCTTCGGTGGCGTGCAGGAAGGCGGCGAGTTTCTTGTTGAAGATCTCGGGCTTCAGCAGGAAGGGCGCGTGCTTGCCGTCCTCGATGTCGTCCGGCTCGCCGGTCCACTGCTCGAGCTTGAGGTCGCGGAAATACCGGTGGTTCAGGAACGGGTCGTTCGAGCCGTTGAGGATGGCGAAGGGCGTGGCGGTCGAGCGCAGGAAGCGCATCTGCCGAGGCCAGTCGACGATCTGGAGCTTGCCCAGCGTGTAGGCGCGGGCGCGCCCGTCCGTCCTGCGCACGGCGCGGTGGAGATGGATCGTCTCCGGCCCCTTCGCCGCAGTGGTCGAGGTGGCGAAGTCGCGCGCCTCGGCCGGCGACAGGAACAGCTTGCTGGCGAGCACGAAATGGCTCGTCGCGTCATAGGCGCGGCCGACGTCCTCCGGCACGACCCTGAGCGGCGGCGTGCCGGATATGGCCAGCGCACGCACCGGATAGCCGCGCGCGGCCAGTTCGATGGCGATGTAGCCGCCAAGCGACCAGCCGAAGACGCAAGGGTTCTGCACGCCGAGCGCTTCGAGCACGTCCTCGGCCACGTCGGCGAAGGCTTCGACGCTGTAGTCCTTTTCCGGATCGGCGTTGTCGGACACGCCGTGCCCGGGCAGGTCGAAAGAGACGACCCGGTAGCGGCCGCAGAACGCCTTGAACTGGTTGGCGAATACTTCCTTGGCGGAGGAGTTGCCATGGATCAGGAGCAGCGCCGGCTTGTCGCCGCCGGTGTCGGCGACGGCGATCCGGCCGTGGCGCGTGGGTATCAGGGTTTCGCGCGCGCCCGTCATCGCCTCGCGGCTCTGCAGGCCGAAGCGGCGGCGCAGGCTGGCCGTTGCCTGCGAGCGGGCGACGGCGAAGGCTTCGCGTAGCGTCTGCAGCAGTGCCCACAGGCCGCCGGGATAAAAGATCAGGATGACGATCAGCAGCAGCGACATGATGATGTTGCGCCATGCGCCGTAGGCGGCGAAGACCTCCGACACCATGGTGACGAAGAAGGCGGCCAGGATCGGTCCCCAGATCGTGCCGGCGCCGCCCAAAAGCAGCATGGAAAGCAGCAGGCCGAGGAGGCCGAGGCCGAAATTGTCGGGCGAGGCGACGCGCATGTAGGAGCCGTAGAAGCCGCCGGCCATGCCGCTCAGCGCGGCGCTGACGGTGAGGGTGAACAGGCGAATGCGGGTTTCCGACATGCCGCGCGAGATGGCGTAGTATTTGTGGTCGCGCATGGCCACGATGGCGCGGCCGTAGCGGGAGCGCGTGATCTTGTAGAGGATGATGGTGGAGCCCACCAGCATCATCAGCGCGAGGTAGTAGTAGCCGATCTTGCCGCCGCGGTTGAAGCGGTAGCCAAACAGGTTCAGTGCCGGCAGGCTGACCATGCCGGATGTGCCGCCGGTGATGTCGGACTGGCTGATGACGATCTGGTAGAGAACCTGTGACGCCGCGATCGTCACCAGGACGATGTAGATGCCTGAAAGCCTGAGGATCGGCAGGGTGATGACGGCCGCGACCAGTCCGGCGGCGACGCCGGCAAGCGCGATGCCCAGCCATGGCGAAAGCCCGAGCGTCTGGCCTATCAGCCCGAAAGCGTAGGTTCCGATGGTGAACAGCGCCACATGGGCGAAATTGAACAGGCCGCCATAGCCGAGGCTGAGGTCCCAGCTCGACGCCACGATGCCGAACACGAAGGCCAGCACCAGCAGGTGGCGCAGATACATGCTGGACGTGAGCAGCGGCAGGAGCGCCAGCACGGCCAGGGCGAGGAGCACGGGGATGAACCCCGAACCGCGGACGAAGGACGGGTTATACCGCATCAGACGGATTTCCTGTGGCGGCCGAACAGGCCTTCTGGCTTGGCGACGAGCACCACGATCATGATGGCGAAGAGCACGGTCGGGCTCCAGTAGAGGCCGACGAAATAGGTCATCACCGCTTCCAGCAGGCCGACGATGAAGGCCGCGTAGATGGGGCCGGTGAAGCGCGCGATGCCGCCGAAGATCACCACGATCAGCGCCTTCATCAGCGGGTCGGAGCCCATCGACGGGTTCATGAAGCGGGTGGAGCCGATGAGGATGCCGGCAAGGGCGGCGAGAGCGGCGGAGAGGCCGAAGGCGACTGCAAAGAGCCGTTCGACGTCGATGCCCATCAACTGCGCCGCCTCGCGGTTCTGCGCGACCGCCCGCATGGCGCGGCCGAGCGACGTGCGCTGGAGGAAGAAGCCCAGCGCCACCAGGATGATCAGCGCCAGCGCTACAACGGCCATCTCGTTGCGCGATATCGTCATGCCGAACACCGACATGTCGCCGCCAAGCAGCGGGGAAAGCTGCTTGTTGCGCGGTCCCCAGACCAGGTTGATGACGTTTTCCAGGATGGTCGCGCCCGCCAGCGTGGTGATGACGGATTTGACGACGATGTCGGCACTTCGCTCGAACGGCTTGATGAGGACGTAGTAGATCAGCATGCCGATGACGAACATGCCTACTATGGAGGCTCCCGCGCCGACCAGCAGGCCGGCACCGGCGGCTTCCGTGCTGGCCACCTGCCAGGCGATATAGGCGCCGAGCGCGATGAAGGTGCCATGGGCGAAATTGAAGATGCCGAGCGTCGTCCACACCAGCGCGAGGCCGGTGGCCATGAGCGCATAAAGCGCGCCCAGCACGACGCCGCCGAGCAGGATCAGGTTGAGCGTCTCAAGGGTCAATGGTGATCCTCGCCGAACATCAGTTTCATGATCTCTTCATGCGTGGGCATGTCCGCCTTCTCGATGCGCCGCGAGATGCGGCCGTGATCGAACAGGTAGAGCGTGTCGATCAGTTCCCCGAGGAAGGCGATGTCCTGGTCGACCACGATCAGCGGCACGCCGGAGCCGCGGATGACCTGGATCGCGGCCGCCAGTTCGCCGCGCATCTTGGGCGACAGGCCGAGCGTCGGCTCGTCGAGGATGAGCAGCTTGGGCGCGGCCATCAGGCCGACGCCGATCGCCACCATCTGGCGCTCGCCACCTGACAGGAAGCGGACCTTGTGGCTGCGCCGCTCATGCACGCGCGGAAACAGCCGGAACACCTTGTCGAGCGTCTCGGCAGCGTTGGCGCGGCCGCCGGAGGCATAAGGCGCGATCGACAGCGTCTCGGCCACGGTCATGTCGGGGAACAGCAGGTTACCCTGCGGTACGTGGATAAGGCCCGCCCGCGCGACGGCCTTGGGGTCCATGCGGCGGCGGGTGACGGCGTCGTAGTTGAAGTTGCGCCAGCGCCGGCTGCCGCGTGCACCCGGCCGGTTGAGCCGCACGCCGTCGAAGAAGATGTCCCCGCCCCAAGGATCGATGAGGCCGGAAAGCGTCTTCAGGAAAGTGGTCTTGCCGTGGCCGTTCGGGCCGAACAAGCCGACGCTCGCGTCGTGAGCCAGCGAAAGGTCGATCTTGCGGAAGATCTGCAGGGGCTCGTAGCCGCCGTCGAGGCCCTTGACGTCGAGAAGAAGCGTGTCGGTCATCGCGCTTGCCCCAGATAGGCTTCAACCACCTTGGGGTCGGCGACCACTTCGGAAGGAAGGCCCTGAGAAATCATCCGGCCCTGGTCGAGCACGATCAGGCGGTCGCAGACCGACATCAGCAGCGGCAGCACATGCTCGATCAAGAGGATAGCGATGCCGCGCTGGCGCAAGCCGAGGATGAGCGCCTTCATGTGCTCGATCTCGCCCGGCGTGAGGCTGGAGGCCGGTTCGTCGAGCAGGAGCACGCGCGGCGACATGGCGAGCGCGCTGGCGATCATAAGGATCTTGCGGAAGAAGACGGGCAGGGTGGCCGTCTGCGCGTTGTGCAGCGTCTGGGGAAAGCCCACCATGTCGAGCACACGGATCGCGGCGGCCTCGTTTTCCTTCTGACCCTGCCGCTTGCCGCTGTGCTCGATGGCCACCAGCACGTTGTCGATCGCGCTCAGCGAGGCGAAGATGCTTTCGCGCTGGAATGTGCGGGCGAGGCCGGAACGGCTGATCTCCTCCGGCGCCAGGTGCTGGATTTCCCGGCCGTCAAAGACGACGCGGCCGCTGTCGGCCGGGAAGGGGATGCTGGTGAGGATGTTGAACAGCGTGCTCTTGCCGCTGCCGTTCGGCCCGGCGACGCCAAGGATCTCGTCCTTGGCGAGCGTGAAGCTGACGCCATCCACGGCGCGCAATCCGCCGAAGGACTTGGAGAGGTTTTCAGCCGTAAGGATCATGCGGGACTGCTTTAGCGAAGGCGGGGCGCCGGGCGCTTTCCGCA
>NZ_JBHRTK010000012.1:817358-911823 GCF_042646345.1 Aquamicrobium soli
CACTTCTGTGCCCGCCGGCAGGATTATGCTACTGCTTGATCCACGGCGGCAGCTTGAACTCGCCCGTCGCGTATTTCTTCGGCCCGACGAGGACGCGGTTGCCGTCCCAGATCTGGTAGAAGGTGACGGGGATATGGTCGTCGTCCTGCACCGCGAGGTGCGTCGCCAGGTCGAACTCGACAGGTCCGGGAGCCGTGTCGAGCTTGGTCTCGCCGAGCGCCTTGCCGATCGCGTCGTGATCCGTGGGGTCGCCGACCTTCTCCAGCGCCGCGAAATACATTTCCGCCTCCTCGTAGAGCGCGGAGCCGTAGACGCCGGGCGAAACGCCGTACTTGTCCTTGAACTTCTTCAGTACTTCCTGCCCGCGCGGCCAGCCGGGCGAGTCGATGGCGCCGCCGATCAGGTTGTAGAGCACGCCGTTCGACTGATCCTTGGTCAGGTCGACGAATTCGGGCACCGACGGCGCGTATTGCAGGAACACCAGGCTCTGGGTCGGCTGTTCGAGGAACTGCTTCAGGAACAGCGCCGAGTTCGACGGCTGGAAGTCGGTGTTGACGACGAGGTCCGGCGGGTCCTGCCGCACCTTGGCGAGGATGGCGCGCCAGTCGTTGACCGGTCCGAACGGCACCATCTCGTCCACGGTCACGGTCCAGCCGGCTGCCGAAAAGGACTTCTTCATGCCCTCCGAGATGACCTTGGAATAGGGATTGTCGGAAGAGATCATGGCCAGCTTCTTGCCGGCTGTGAGCTTGAACTTGCCGTCGGCGACCAGGCCGTCCACCAGCGGAAGGACGTCGGTCTCGTAGCCCGCATAGGAGGGCGAGAGCGACCAGCAGCAATTGTAGTTGTCCGGGTCCTTGGCGACGATGCCGGAGAACGAGCCGGACGGGCCGGAGGAGATGTAGGGCATGTTCGCGTCGGCGAAGAGGTCGACCTCGAACAGCGACAGGCTGGCGAAACCGGTCAGAACGACCTCGACGCCGTCGGTGTTGATGAGCCGCTGCGCGGCGCTGCTGACGTTGTCGGGCGAGCCGTCCTTGACGTCGGCCGAGACGATCTCGAACGTATAGCCCGCGACGCCACCCTTGGCGTTGCGTTCCTCCACGGCGAGTTCGACGCCCTTGACGAAATCCGATCCGTCGGAAGCCGAGGGGCCGGAAAGCGGCGCGAGCACGCCGATCTTGACGACGTCGGCGGCTGCCGCGCCCAATGCGACGCCGAGCGCCGAGGCGCCGAGCGCGCCGACGAGAAGCAGCCTTTTCAGTAGTCCCTGCTTGTGCACCGGATCATTCCCCCATTTTGCACGGTTCAATTGCGCGGCCTGCCGGCTTCAGGCGTGCCGCGCGTGGTCGATCAGCTTGTCGATGAAGCCGACGCAGCGTTCGAGCTGCTCGACGGCGATCCATTCGTCGGTGATGTGCGCCTCGCTGTCGCGCCCCGGCCCGCAGACGATGGTCGGCATGCCGGCGGCCTGGAAGATGCCGGCCTCGGAGCCGTAGTTCACGGTCGTCACCTCGTTGCGGCCGGCGAAGCGCTTGGCCAAGGTCTCGGCGTGCGAGCCCGCGTCGGGCACGAGCGGCGGCACGTCATAGGCGAAACTGGTCGCAACCGTGGAATCGGCGAACCCTTGCCGCATGGCGGGAACGACCTTCTCGTCGGAGAAGGCGCGGAATCTTTCGACCAACGCCTCGACGACGCCGGCTTTGGTCGCGCGGATGTCCCACTGGAAGGCGCAGTCGCCGGGAATGGCGTTACGCGCCGTGCCGCCTTGGATCACGCCGACGCTGACCGTCGTGTAGGGCAGTTCGAAGGGCGAGCCGGCCTCGGGCGCCGCGCGCAGTTCGGCCGCATAGCCGTGCAGCTCGCCGATGAGATCATGGGCATGGAAGATGGCGTTGACGCCGAGGTCGGGGCGCGAGGAATGGCACGCCTTGCCCGTCACCGTCGTGATCAGCCCGGTGCTTCCCTTATGGCCGCCGACGACGCCCATGCCGGTCGGTTCGCCGACGAAGACGGCAAGCTGCGGCGGCAGGGCCTTCGTCATGTGCTCGACGATGTCGTAGACGCCGAGGCAGCCGACCTCCTCGTCATAGGAAAAGGCGAAGTGGATGGGAGCGGCAAGCGGCTCTTTCAGCATGGCGGGAACGCCCGCCAGCATGCAGGCGAGGAAGCCCTTCATGTCGGAGGTGCCGCGGCCATAGAGCCGGTCGTTCTCCCGCCACATGGCGAACGGGTCGCGCGACCAGTTCTGGCCGTCGACCGGCACGACGTCGGTATGGCCGCTCAACACGTAGCCCGGCCGGTCGGCGGGGCCGATCGTGGCGAACAGGTTGGCCTTGGTGCCGGTCGCGTCGGGGATGATGACGCTCTCCACCCCGAAGCCGGCCAGGTAGGTCTTGATGAAATCGACGATATCCAGGTTCGAGCGGCTGGAGACGGTATTGAAGCCGACCAGCCGGTCCAGGAGTTCGATCTCGGAAAGATGTGTCATTGCGTGTTCCTGCTTCAGTCGCCGCTGCCGATCACAGCCGGTAGAATCGCTTGGCGTTGTCGTGGAACAGCCGCGACTGCTCCTGGGGCGACAGGGCGGCCGCGATCGTCTTGAAGGTGTCGTAGATCTGGTCGTAGCTCATCTGGATCTTCGAGACCGGATAGTCGGTGCCGAACATGCTGCGCTCGGAGCCGAAGCAGTCGATGCAGTGCATGGCCACGTCGCGCACGCTTTCCAGCGTCCAGTCGTGGTCGTAGGCGCCGGGGTTCGAGATCTTGATGGCGATGTTCGGGCAGGCCGAGATCAGCTTCAGCCCGTCGCGCCAGCGCTGCATGCCCTCCGGATCGCGGTCGATCGGGCTACCGCAATGGTTGATGATAATCTGCAGGTCGGGCAGCGCATCGGCGATCTCGCGCACGATTTCGGCCTGGTAGGGATACATCATCAGTTCGAGGTTGAGCCCGTGCTCGCGCAGCCGGGCGATGTCGCTGCGCCAGGCCGGATTGCGGCCGAGTTCGGGATCGGCCACGAAGCATTTCTTCGGGTCGGGATGCCAGCTCAGGATGCCGCGGATGCCCGTCATCCGCTCGAAAGCCGCCTGCCGGGCGATGGCGTCGGCCGCCGCCGGCGTGCCCAGCGAAGCGCCGCCGACATAGCGCGAGGCGACACCCTTGGACTTGTCCAGGGTTTCGAGCCATTGCGTCTCGCCGACCGGATCGCCCGCCCACAGCGCCTCGATATGCACGGTGGCGACGACATTGTGCCCGCTGGAATCTCGGACATAGTCGTCCACCAGATAATTGGTGGCGATCTCGGAAAGACCGGCCACCGCCTGTACGGAAGGGTCCGTCGGCAGCAGCCACGGATGCTTGCCCATGGAAAGATCCCACAGGTGATGGTGCGGATCGATGATCGGTCCCGAATACATGAAGTCTCCCGGCCTGCAGATATGGGGTCAAACCGGGGAGGCCAGCGCTTGCGACCCCCACCGGGAACCGCGCATGTTACCCAACCATGCCCGGTTCGCAACCCAAGCAGGCATAGTGCTGACAGCGCAAAAGCCTGTATTGTCCTTTTGGGACAGGATTTTACAGGACGGACTCCGCCGGCATCCGCCAAGCGCTCAGATAAGTTCGCGGCGCCAGCGCAGCGGCGTCAGCCCGGTGGCCTTGCGGAAAGACGTGGTGAAATGGCTCTGGTCGGCGAAGCCGCAGGTGAGCGCGATGTCGGCCAGCTGCAGGTCCGGCTTCCTGAGCAGGCCCTTCGCACGTTCGATGCGTCGGCGCACGATGAAGTTGTGCGGGGTCTGCCCTGTCGACTGGCGGAACATGCGGGCGAAGTGGCGAACGCTCCACCCTGCCGTCTGCGCGAGGTCCGGCAGCGCGATCTCTTCCTGCAGGTGGCTTTCGATGTAATCGCAGACCTGCCGCCAGTCGCGTGGGGAAAAGGCGCCGGATGCCGGAGGGGGCGTTCCGGCCCTGGCCAGCAGAAGGACCTGGCAGACCAGCGCCAGCACCATGCTGTCCGCCAGGATGCGGCTGAGTGGTTCCTCCTGGTCGCCGAGCGACCAGAGCTGCTGCAGAAGCGCGCTTATGGCCATGGTGTTGGGCGCGGTGGAGCCCGAAAGCGGCTCGAGCGCGGTCGCCAGGTCGTCTGGGCACTCATGGCCGAGCAGGCTTTTGACGTGATCGACCGGCACGGCCAGGATGACCAGCTTGCGCGGACCGCCGACGCGCCATCGGCTCTCGACGTTCGGCGGCACGAGGATGAGGTCACCCGTGCGCGACTTTCCTCCCGCCCATCCGGTGCCCATGTTCCAGTCGTAGGAACAGGCCGGCGCCGATAACGGCGTCGAGATGACGATTTCCTCGACGGCCGGGTCGGCAAGCTCGTGCCTTCCCTGCTCGACCAGGATCATGCTGGATCGCCTGCTACCCTGGATGGTGCGATGCTGCTGGGGAAAGGCGGAATAGGAGGAGGTGCGGTAGAATTCCGCATAGCTCTCATACGCTCCGCGCGCGAACTGCAAATCCTCGGTCCTCATGACCGGCCTCCACCGAGCCCATCCCTGCTTCGCGCGTTCGGCCGGAAACAGGCAGGCGTTTCAGGAAAGCCCCCCGCTGCCCTGCTCCGCTTGCGTTTGTAGCACGAATTTTTCCGGGGACCGCAAGCTGCGCTCCCCGGGGTCGCGTTACGGCTGCTCAGACAAGCGGATCGGGAGCCGCGCTTTCGCCGCGTCCCTGCTGCAGGATCATCCGACCGTGATCGGCCGCCGCGCGGCGGAACTTGGACGCCGCCTGGTAGTCGGTGTCGTTGTACCAGGCCTTGGCCGCGGCCTCGTCCGGGAATTCGAGGATGACCATGCGGTCGGTGAAGGTTTCGCCCTCGCAGGTGGTCACCGGGTCGCCCCGCGTCAGGAACTTGCCACCATATCTCTTCAGCGTAGCCGGGGTGAGCGCGGTGTACTTCTTGTAGGTCTCGGGGTCGTGGACCCTCATGGTGCAGATCATGTATGCGGCCATGGCCTCCTCCTTGGTTGTGGTCGAGCTTATCGCTTTATCGAAGCGGGTTCACGACAAATTTCGGTTGTGATCGCCGTAATTGCGCATAAAGTCACCAAGGACAAGAAAAATGGTAGCTTAAAACGCCATGACGCCCCTCGACGGCATCGATCACAGGATCCTGCGCGAACTGCGGCGCGACGGCCGCATCTCGACGGTGGAACTGGCCGAGCGCGTCGGCCTTTCACCGACCCCTTGCGCGCGGCGGCTGAAGCGGCTGGAGGAAACGGGGGTGATCCAGGGCTATGCGGCGCGCATCAATCCGGCGGCGCTGGGCTTCGGCGTCTGCGTGATGGTTTCCGTGCGGCTCGGCCAGCAGGGTCCCGAAGGGGCGGGTCAGTTCCTGGGCGAGGTGGCCAGGCATTCCGAAATCACCGAATGCCTGCTGGTGACGGGAAACATCGACTATCTGCTGCGGGTGTGGGTGAAGGACATTGCGGCGCTGCGCGAATTCATCAGCAATGTGCTGCAGTCCATCCCGTCGGTGGCCGAAACCTCGACCATGGTGGTCCTCAACCCCGACATGACCAAGCTTTAGCTTGTCGCCCGCCGACCAGCTTAGCGTTTGAAACTATTGATGAATAGGGAAGGTGGTACGCCCAAGGGGAATCGAACCCCTGTTTGCGCCGTGAGAGGGCGCCGTCCTGACCGCTAGACGATGGGCGCGCTCAAGAACCGGCCATATAGGCCGGCCTTTCGCAAAAAGCAACCGGCCTTTCGCGGCAAAAAGCGCTCATTTGTTGCGGATCGTGAATTGGCCGATCATGCGGCGCTCGGCGATGTCGTAGACGAAGATCGTGCGGGAACCGTCAGCGAGTTCGGCTTCGAGGGAAAGGCGGTTTTCCGACAGCGCCTGGGAAAGCACCTTCGCGCCCACCGGCAGCACGATGTCGCCGCTTACCGGCGCGCCGGCCGGCGCCGGAATTTCGCCGACGGGCGAGGGGGCCGGCGTCCTGGTGCGCGATTTGTAGACAAGGGCCGCAATCACCACCATAAGGGCGAGGAAGATAAGCCCGAGGTTGACGGCCATGAAGCGTATCAGCTTGCGCCGGACTTTCTCGAGCCCGGGGTCGAGCGGCGGCGTCTCTTCGTCGTCGGCGGCAGGCCTGGCCATGGCAGAATAATCCGGAACGGTTGTCGATGAGCGCTCATAGCGAACAGGCCCCCGAATTGATAGGGGACGAATTGACCGGCGGCGGCAAGACCGTGCTCGAGGTCGAGCCGGAGGCCGCCGGCCAGCGGCTCGACCAGTGGCTGGCCGGCAAGCTCGGCGCCACGCTTTCGCGCAATCGCGTGCAGGGGCTGATCCGGCAGGGCGCGGTCGGCATCGACGGCAAGCCGCTCGGCGAAGGCAAGCGCAAGCTTGTACCGGGCGAGCGCGTGTCGATCGTCCTGCCCGACGCCGAGCCGGCGGCGCCGCAGGGCGAGGCGCTGGCGCTCGACATCCTCTACGAGGACGGCGACCTGATCGTCGTCAACAAGCCGGCGGGGCTGGTCGTGCATCCGGGCGCGGGCAACTGGTCGGGCACGCTGGTCAATGCGCTCATCCACCACTGCGGCGAAAACCTTTCGCGTCTCGGCGGGGTGTGGCGTCCGGGTATCGTCCACCGCATCGACAAGCAGACCAGCGGTGTCCTGGTCGCGGCCAAGACCGACCTTGCCTATACCGCGCTGTCGGAGGCCTTCGCCGACCATGGCCGCACCGGCGACCTCGCGCGCGCCTATGCCGCGCTGGTCTGGGGCATCCCGCCTCGCGGCAGGGGAACGGTCGACGCCCCGCTCGGCCGGGCCGCCGACCGGGTGCGGCGCGCGGTCGTTCCCGAGACGCGCGAGGATGCCCGCCATGCGGTGACGCATTTTTCGGTCGAGGAGCGCTTCGGCCAGGGCCAGGGCGACGGCGCCCAGGCGAGCCTGATCGAATGCCGGCTGGAAACGGGGCGCACCCACCAGATCCGCGTCCACATGGCCCATATCGGCCACCCCGTCATCGGCGATCCCGATTATGGCCGCGCCTTCGCCTCCAAGGCCAATCGACTGCCGCCGCTGCTTCGCGAAAAGGTGAGGGCCTTCCCGCGCCAGGCGCTGCATGCCCGCCTTCTTGAATTCCGGCACCCCAATACCCATATCACCATGCGGTTCGAGGCGCCGCTGCCCCCTGACATGGAGGAACTTGTCGAGGGGTTCCGGTCGCTGTGAGCTGCCTTGAGAATTCCAGAATCGACCCATAAAAAAGCCTGACCGGCATTGTTCACTTCACCGTGACACTCCGTTCAGGCCGGAACTAACGCTGTCTTTTCTGGTTTTGTTCCAGTATAAGCCGACTGTCCCGGATGAGCCTCATCGTTGGCATCCGGTTCGCCTGCCCGCCGCTTCCTGGGGGCAGGAACTCAAGAGAGGAGGGTGCACATATGGCCCAGTCGCTACCCAGTATCGTTTCCGGCGAAGGGGGGCTTTCCCGTTATCTCGAGGAAATCCGCCGTTTTCCGATGTTGCAGCCGCAAGAAGAGTACATGCTCGCCAAGCGTTATGCCGAGCATGGCGACACTTCGGCCGCGCACAAGCTCGTCACCAGCCATTTGCGGCTCGTCGCCAAGATCGCCATGGGCTATCGCGGCTACGGCCTGCCGATCGGCGAGGTGATTTCCGAAGGCAATGTCGGCCTCATGCAGGCCGTCAAGAAGTTCGAGCCGGAGCGCGGGTTCCGGCTGGCCACCTATGCCATGTGGTGGATCAAGGCCTCGATCCAGGAATACGTCCTGCGTTCGTGGAGTCTGGTCAAGATGGGCACGACCGCGAACCAGAAGCGGCTGTTCTTCAACCTCAGGAAGGTGAAGAGCAAGATCCAGGCGCTGGACGACGGCGACCTCAATCCGGAGCAGGTCACGGAGATCGCGACGCGGCTCAACGTTTCGGAAGAGGAAGTGGTTTCCATGAACCGCCGCCTCTCCGGCGACGCCTCGCTCAATGCGCCGATCCGCGCCAGCGAGGGCGAGTCCGGCGAGTGGCAGGACTGGCTGGTCGATGACAGCCAGAGCCAGGAGCAGATGCTGATCGAGCAGGACGAGCTGGAAAACCGCCGCGGCATGCTCGCCGGCGCGCTCTCCGTCCTCAACGATCGCGAGAAGCGCATCTTCGAGGCACGGCGCCTGGCCGATGAGCCGCTGACGCTTGAGGAACTGTCGAGCGAGTTCGACATTTCGCGGGAGCGCGTGCGCCAGATCGAGGTGCGCGCCTTCGAGAAGGTGCAGGACGCCGTCAAGGCCGCCGCCAAGCGGCAGGCGCAGGCCCTGCGCACCATCGAGGCGCAGCCGGCCGCCTGAATGACGGCCGGGTCCTTCGCGTCCCGGCGGCCATCTTATGACCTATCATCAACGCCCCGAAAGCTGTCCGGCTTTCGGGGCGTTTTTTGTATTCAGCCGTGGGATGCCGTCAAGGCGTTTCGGGGCGGCCTCGCGGCGTGGCTGCGGAACCGGCCACCCGCTTTGTCGGAGAGGGTCGATAGAACTGCTCGACCATGGCTTCGACGCGCCGCCGGTAGCTGTACTGCTCCGCGCGAGCGAACGCGCCGGCTTTCAACGCCAGGAGCCGGTCCCTGTCTGAACATAATTGCGCCAGGGCCTCGGCGATGCGCTGCTCGACAGCCGGGCGGCCCTGCGCCCTGGTTTCAATGACCACGCCGCAGGTCGAATCCACTGCGACACCTGGCCCACCCAGATCGAGGCATACGATCGGCAGTCCGTGCGCCATCGCCTCGCCGATCGCCTGCCCGGCGGAATCGTGCAGGCTGGGAAACAGGAATATGTCGTGCGATCCGTAGAGCCGGTGCATTTCCGCGTGCGGCACCTGCCCGACGAATCGCACCATGCCGGCAATGCCCTTTTCCTCTGCGATGGCGCGCAGATAGGCTTCATCCGGCCCTGTCCCGGCGATGGTCAGGCGAAGTCCGGGGATGTGGCCCCGGAGCCGGGCAACGGCACCGAGCGCGAACTGGACGCCTTTCCAGTATTCCAGCCGTCCCGCGAACAGGATCGATGGACCGTCGGAGGATGCCTTGGATAGAAACACCGGCTCGCCCACTGCGGGCGGCGCGTAGATGTCCGGCACCACATGCGCTTTTCCCTGCCACCATGGTGGTACGTATCGACGGGTAGCCTCGTCGGTCACCAGGATCACGTCGGCCTGCGCCAGGCAGCGCAAGGCCATCGGGTCCAGCCGGCTGGCCAGGTTGAGCAGGTCGCGCTTGAACTCGAACGCCATGCCGCGCCTTGGGAAGCCTTGCCGCAGCCGCCATGGCGCGCTCTCTCCGCCGCCGACGGGACCGAAAATGAAGGGGGGCCCGAGGCCGCCCAGGAAGGACGGCCAGCGCAGCACCGTCCAGGTCAGGTGGTGGATGACATCGTAATGATTTTCGGCGTGCAGTTCGGCGGCCGCTGTTCGGGCCGTCATCTGCCATCGGTAATAGTGCTGGCGAATGCGGTGCGGGTTCTGGTAGCCGGGGCCGGGCCAGCCCGGTATGTCGTGCCAGGCGAAGGTCAGCCGTTCGGGGACGTCGTTGTTTTGGAGATAGCGCTCTATCGCCGCCCGATGGTGGCTGCCGCAGGTCAGCACGGTGACCGTGTGGCCCTGCCGGGCCATTTCCAGTGCCAGATTCCAGCCCTTTCCCTGTTCGGAACCCGCGCCGGGCTCGCAGGCGTAGGCCGAGGCAAGTATCTTCATCGATCCGTTCCGACCGCATCCGTCCGCGCTCGGCCGAGAATCGAGCATTGGCTGTCCCGGCGCAAACTGCACTTAAGAGGTAGCCGTCAGGTCGGCCGCGGCAGGCGTCAGAGCGCGTTGAGCGGGATTTTCAGGTAGCGGCAGCCATTGTCTTCCGGTTCCGGCAACCGGCCGCCGTTGATGTTGACCTGCAGGGCCGGCAGGATCAGGCGCGGCATCGGCAGGGTCTTGTCGCGCGCCTCGCGGGCGGCGACGAAGTCAGCCTCTGTCAGGTATTTCGACAGATGGCTATTGGTCGCCCTCTGCTCGGCGACGGTGCTCTCCCAGACGGGATCGCGCCCGCCGGGCATGTAGTCGTGGCCGGTGAAAAGCCGCGTTTCGTCCGGCAGGGCCAGGATTTCCTGGATCGACCGCCACAGGCGCCGGGCGTCGCCGCCGGGGAAATCGGCGCGCGCCGTGCCGCTGTCGGGCATGAAGATGGTGTCGTGGATGAAGGCGGCGTCGCCGACCAGATAGGTGATCGATGCGAGCGTATGGCCGGGCGAAAACAGCACCTTCGCCGGCAGGTCGCCGATCGAAAAGGTCTCACCCGGCTCGAACAGCTTGTCCCATTGCGAGCCGTCCGCGGGGAAATCGGGCCAGTTGAAGATGACCTTCCACAGGTTCTGTACCTCGGTGATTTTCGAGCCGATGGCGGTCGGCGCCCCGGTTTTCCGGCCGAGGTAATGGGCCGCCGAAAAATGGTCGGCGTGCGGATGCGTGTCCAGGATCCACTCGATGTCGAAACCGCTCCGGTCGACGAAGTCGAGCAGGGAGTCGGCATTGGCGGTCGAGGTCGCGCCCGCCTTTTCGTCGTAGTCGAGAACCGGATCGATGATGGCGCAGCGCCGCGTGGCCGGATCGGCGACCACATACTGGATCGAACCGGTGGGCTTGTCGTAGAAGCCCGTCACCAGCGGGCGGGTGGATGATCCGATCAAAGCGTCCCCCTTCACGCAGGAATAAATTTCCATGCCTGCCTTGAATCCAGGCATGGTTATCCTCCCCGGCGGCGCAGTCAAGCGGCGCCGGGGCAGGCTTGGGGCGGGCAGAAAATCAGGCGGCGGGCTGCCTGGTCTTGCGCAGGTAGGGCAGGACCTTCTCGAACGAACCGAAGCGCTTGATGGCTTCCTCGTCCGAGATCGTGCCGCCGATGACGACGTCGTCGCCCTGCTTCCAGTCCGCCGGCGTCGAGACAGAGTGCTTGGCGGTAAGCTGGATCGAATCGATGGCGCGCAGGATTTCCTGGAAGTTGCGGCCGGTCGACATCGGGTAGGTGAGGATCAGCTTGATCTTCTTGTCGGGGCCGATGACGAACACCGAGCGCACCGTCTGGTTGTCGGCGGGCGTGCGGCCTTCGGAACTGTCGCCGGCGCCGGCCGGCAGCATGCCGTAAAGCTTGGCTACCTTGAGGTCATGGTCGCCGATCATCGGATAGTGGACCGCGTGGCCGGTCGCCGTCTTGATATCCTCCTTCCAGCGATGGTGGCTTTCCACCGGGTCGACCGAAATGCCGATGATCTTTGCGTTGCGCTTGGCGAACTCGCCTTCGAGCCCGGCCATGGTGCCGAGCTCGGTGGTGCAGATCGGCGTGAAATTCTTGGGATGCGAAAACAGGACGGCATAGCCGTCGCCGATCCAGTCGTAGAAATGGATCGTGCCCTCAGTCGTTTCGGCCGTGAAGTCAGGCGCCGTGTCGTTGATGCGAAGGCTCATGGCGTGCTCCTTGTCGTGATCGTGGCGATGGATGGTTTCGCGGCGGCCCGGCTACGTTTGGTCAATCGCCGGCCGCTGTGCGGGCAATCTAAGCTTGGGCCGAGCCATGCGGCAAGCGTTTTCGCGCCATGCCGGGCATGGCGTTCGCGGGGGCGGGAAAGGTCAGGCCTTGCCGGCGGTCAAGGTAACCGCCAGGTCCTCCATGCGCTGGGCCAGCGCGCCGAGCGCTCCCGTCAGCGCCGCATCGTTCTTGTCGGCCTTGGTCAGCGCCTCGTCGCGCGTCTTGCGCAGGGTCTGCACTTCGCTTTCCATGCCCTTCACGCGCTTCTGGAGTTCCGTCAGCTCGTCCATCACCATGATGCCGGCCATGACCGTCAGGCGCTGGTCGCCGATCTCGCCGAAGGAATCCTTCAGGTGCGAGACATAGCGGTCGAAACGCGTGGCGAGGTCCGCGAGGTGCTCTTCCTGGCCTTCGTCGCAGGCCATGCGGTATTGCTTGCCGTCGATGGATACCGTGACTTGTGCCATGCCCGTGCCTCCTCGCCTACCTGTCCAGCACCGCGCGGATGGTTTCCATGGCGGTCACCAGCCGCCGCGACACTTCCTTGTTGGCGTCTTCCAGCCGCTCGGCGCGGGCCTCGGAGTTGTCGAGTTCCTGCGCAAGGCGGGAGCGATCCGCGTTCATGCGCTGCACTTCGGCCTCGGCTTCGGAATAATCGCGCTCGTTCTCGAGCCTTGTCGCCACGGCGCTTTCCAGCTCTTCGATCGCTTTGCCCAGCCTGGCGATGACTTCCTTCAGGGTCGTTTCACCGGTCATGGTTCTATCCCATCATCCGCCCATCACCGAATCGTTCGCTTTCAGAAAGCGTTATGTCCGAAACATTAGGCGGCGGGTGAAGCATGCGTCAACAAAGCTCTATGGGCTGTCCCCTGCTAAGGCTACAGTGCGGGACAGCGGATGGCTTCGACACAGGAAAACACAGCGATTTATTGACTAAAGCCCCGCGGCTGTTATGTGTCGCCCCATCTTTTTCCCGAACCGTCATTGCCCGGAGGAACCATGGTTTCGCGCGAACAACATGACCGGATGGCCAATGCAATCCGATTCCTTTCCATGGACGCCGTCGAGAAGGCGAAGTCGGGGCACCCCGGCCTGCCGATGGGCTGCGCCGACATCGCCACGGTACTGTTCACCCGCTTCCTGAAATTCGACGCGAAAAACCCGCACTGGCCCGACCGCGACCGCTTCATCCTGTCGGCCGGCCATGGCTCGATGCTGCTCTATTCGCTGCTCTACCTGACGGGCTACGAGGATATTACCCTCGACCAGATCAAGAATTTCCGCCAGCTGGGTTCGCGCACTGCCGGCCATCCCGAATACGGCCATGCGGCCGGCATCGAGACGACCACCGGCCCGCTCGGCCAGGGCATCGCCAACTCGGTCGGCTTCGCGCTCGGCGAGCGCATCATGAACGCGGCCTTCGGCAAGGACCTCGTCGACCACTACACCTATGTGCTGGCCGGCGACGGCTGCCTGATGGAAGGCATCAGCCAGGAAGCGATCACGCTGGCCGGACACCTGAAGCTCAACAAGCTGATCGTGTTCTGGGACAACAACGACATCTCCATCGACGGATCGGTGTCCTTGACCGACAACACCGACCAGGTCGCCCGCTTCCAGGCTTCGGGCTGGAATGCCATGCATATCGACGGCATGGACCCCGAGGCGATCGCCTATGCGATCGAGGCGGCGCGCCATTCCGACAAGCCGACGCTGATCGCGGCCAAGACGACCATCGGCTTCGGTGCGCCGACAAAGGCCGGCACCAACAAGGCGCACGGCTCGCCGCTCGGCGCCGACGAAATCGCCGGTGCGCGGAAGTTCTTCGGCTGGGACCTGCCTCCGTTCGAGGTGCCGACCGATGTCCTTTCGGCGTGGCGCGAGGCCGGCCAGGCCGGCGCCAACGCGCGGACCGAATGGGAAGGCCGACTGGCCAAGTCCGACAAGAAGGCCGAGTTCGAGCGCCGCGTCAGCGGCAAGCTGGTCGAGGGCTTCGACGGCGTCATCGCCGACTACAAGAAGAAGCTCGCAGCCGACAAGCCGAAGGTCGCCACCCGCAAGTCCTCCGAAATGGCGCTGGAGGTCATCAACGGCTTCCTGCCGGAGACCATCGGCGGCTCGGCCGACCTCACCGGCTCCAACAACACCAAGACCAGCCAGACCAACAACATCACGCCCGGCGACTACGGCCAGCGTTATGTCCATTACGGCATCCGCGAGCACGGCATGGCGGCGGCCATGAACGGGCTTTCGCTGCATGGCGGCATCATCCCCTATGGCGGCACCTTCCTGTGCTTCTCGGATTATGCGCGGCCGTCGATGCGGCTGGCCTCGCTGATGGGCATCCGCTCCATCTTCGTCATGACGCACGATTCCATCGGACTTGGCGAAGACGGCCCGACCCATCAGCCGGTCGAGCACCTGGCGGCGCTGCGCGCTATTCCCAACCACCATGTGTTCCGCCCGGCCGACGCCACCGAGACGGCGGAATGCTGGCAGGTCGCCATCGAAAGCGAAAAGACGCCCTCGACGCTGGCGCTGACCCGCCAGAACCTGCCGGAACTGCGCACCGAATATGTTGCGGAGAACCTGTCGAGCAAGGGCGCCTACGAACTGGCGGCGGCCGAAGGCGGCGAGGCTGCGGTCACCATCTTCGCTTCCGGCTCCGAGGTCGAGATCGCGCTCGGCGCGCGCGCCCTGCTTCAGGGCCACGGCCACCCGACCCGCGTCGTCTCGGTGCCCTGCTTCGAGCTGTTCGACGAGCAGAGCGCCGACTATCAGGCGAGCACGATCGGCAAGGCCGGCGTCAAGGTCGCCATCGAGGCCGGTATCCGCCAGGGCTGGGACCGTTTCATCGGCACCGACGGCATCTTTGTCGGCATGACGGGCTTCGGCGCTTCCGGCACCATCGAGCAACTCTATCCGCACTTCGGCATTACCGCCGAGGCGACGGCAAAGGCCGTGGAGGCCCGGTTGCACAAATGATGGCTTCGGCGCGCGCCGGAGCGATTTGATTTAAACCCGCGGCGGATCGCTGGCCACGCCTGGCGGCCGCCGCAGCGAACGACGGACGTCTTCCGCCCCAGGAGAAACAAATGACTGTCAGAGTTGCCATCAACGGATTTGGCCGCATCGGCCGCAACGTCCTGCGTGCCATTCACGAATCCGGCCGCAAGGATATCCAGGTCGTCGCCGTCAACGATCTCGGCCCGGTCGAGACCAACGCGCATCTGCTTCGCTATGACAGCGTGCATGGCCGCTTCCCGCACGAAGTGACGGTCGACGGCGACCAGATCTCCATCGGCTCCGAAAAATTCAAGGTCTGCGCCGTGCGCGATCCGGCGCAACTGCCGTGGAAGGACCTCGGCGTCGACATCGCGCTCGAATGCACCGGCCTGTTCACCTCCAAGGAGAAGGCGTCGGCGCATCTCACCGCCGGCGCCAAGCGCGTGCTGGTTTCGGCCCCGGCCGACGGCGCGGATCTGACCGTCGTCTACGGCGTCAACCACGACAAGATCAGCAAGGATCACATCGTCATTTCCAACGCCTCCTGCACCACCAACTGCCTGGCGCCGGTGGCGCAGGTGCTGAACGATGCCTTCGGCATCGAAAAAGGCTTCATGACCACGATCCACTCCTATACCGGCGACCAGCCGACGCTGGACACCATGCACAAGGACCTCTACCGCGCCCGCGCGGCGGCGATGTCGATGATCCCGACCTCAACCGGCGCGGCCAAGGCGGTCGGCCTGGTGCTGCCGGAACTGAAGGGCAAGCTCGACGGCGTGTCGATCCGCGTGCCGACCCCGAACGTCTCGGTCATCGACTTCAAGTTCGTCTCCAAGAAGCCGGTCACGGTGGAAGAAGTGAACCAGGCGCTGGTCGCCGCTTCGGAAGGCAAGCTCAAGGGTATCCTCGCCTACACCAAGGACCCGCTGGTCTCCATCGACCTCAACCACAACCCGGCGTCCTCGACCTTCGCGCTCGACCAGACCAAGGTCATCGAGGGCAACCTGGTGCGCGTCATGTCGTGGTACGACAACGAATGGGGCTTCTCCAACCGCATGTCCGATACGGCGGTGGCCTTCGGCAAGACCATCGCCTGACGGCCCGCTTTTTCGCAGAATCGAACGCCCGGCTCCGGCCGGGCGTTTTCGTTTGCGCCATGCGGCAAAAAAAAGCTTGCCGCCCTCGCGTTCACAACAAAACATTTGCGGTTTGCCTTGTCTTCGCCGCACTGTGTCTTATGCACGAAACAGGCTCGTTTCACGTAGCCGGGCCGGGTTCGGAGGAGACAGGGGGAAGATGGAGCATGCGATCTATCTCGTGACGCTGATCGGCACCGGACTGGTGGTGGCCGCGGCGTTTTCGAGCCTGATCGCCTTTCGCTTCGGCGCTCCGCTGCTGCTGCTGTTCCTCGGCATCGGCCTCGTCAGCGGCGGGGACGGCCTCGGCATCCAGTTCGACAATGCCCGGGTCGCCTATTTTGCCGGCTCACTGGCGCTGGCCATCATCCTGTTCAATTCCGGATTCTCCACATCGCTGAAGGTCCTGAGGCAGGCGGCGTTGCCGGCGCTGACGCTGGCGACGGCCGGCGTGCTCGTCACCACCGGCGTGTTCGGCGTTGCCGTCTACTACCTGCTCGGCCTTAGCTGGCTGGAGTCCTTCCTGCTCGGGGCGGCCGTTGCCTCGACTGATGCGGCGGCGGTGTTTTTCCTGTTGCGCGCCGGCGAGATCCATCTGCGCGAGCGCGTGCGTTCGACGCTCGAAGTCGAGTCCGGCACCAACGATCCGATCGCGATCTTCCTCACCATCACGCTGGTCGAGATCATCGCCGTCCACGGCAACCCGCACGCCAACGCGCTTTTCATCGACCTCGTCGTCGGCTTCTTCCTCAGCATGGGGCTGGGCGCCATCGTCGGCCTGCTTGGCGGCTTCGCCATCGTGCGGCTGGTCGACAGGCTCAATCTCGACCACGGCCTGCTGCCGATCTTCGTCCTGACGCTGTCGCTGATGGTATTCGCGGCGGCCGGCGCCATCGGCGGCTCGGGCTTCCTCGCCGTCTATCTGGCCGGGTTGGTGGCCGGCAATTCCGACATCCGCGCCGTCACCATGCTGAAGCGTTTCCAGGACGGCATGTCGTGGCTGGCGCAGATCATCATGTTCCTCGTGCTCGGGCTGTTCGCCACGCCGTCGCAGTTTTCGGCGCTGCTGGTCCCGGCGGTGCTGCTGGGCCTGTTCCTAGTGTTCGTCGCGCGGCCGGTGGCGGTGTGGCTGTGCCTGGCGCCGTTCCGGCTGCCGCGGCCGGAGGTGGCGTTCATCTCCTGGGTGGGCCTGCGCGGGGCCGTCTCGATCCTGCTCGCCATCACGCCGCTGCTCGGCGGGCTGGAAAACGGGCGCACGATCTTCAACACCGCCTTCATCGTGGTCCTGGTCTCGCTGGTGGTGCAGGGCTGGACCGTCGGCCCGCTGGCGCGACGGCTCGGCCTCATCGTTCCGGCCCGCCTCGGCCCGCTCGACAAGGTCGAGCTGGAACTGCCGGGCTCGGCCCGCCACGAGCTTCTCGCCTACAAGGTGGCGCCGGGCAGTCCGGTGGCGCGGGGCGAACGCATTCCGCGCTGGGCAAGGCCCTCGCTGGTGGTGCGCGACGGGCGTTCCATGCGCTTCCAGGACATGGGCCGGCTCGCCGCCGGCGACAACGTCTATATCTTCGTGCCGGACCGCTATCCGCGCCTGCTCGACAAGCTGTTCGCCAGCCGCGCGCTGGTCGACCCCGAGGACGCCGATTTCTTCGGCGCCTTCGCCGTCGATCCGGGGCGTCCGGCGGCCGAACTGGAGACAGCCTACGGCATCGGCCTCAGCGAGGCCGAGCGCAAGCTTAGCGTCGCGGCACTCCTCGTCGAGCGGTTGGGCGGCCATGCCGAATATGCCGACCGCGTGCCGATCGGCCCGATCGAACTCATCGTGCGCGATGTCGACGACAAGGGCCACATCTCCGGCGTCGGCCTTTCCTTCGAGCCGACCGCGCCGGTGGCCCGCGTCCCGGTTTTCCTCAGCGCCGGCGAGATCGCCGACCGGGTGGTCGCGTTTCTGCGTGACCGGCGCAGGAAGCGCGGCGGTCCGCAGCCCGCGCCGGCAAAGGAAGAGGGAAAGCCGGAAGCGGTGGGCGAAACCGGGCAGCCTCCGTCGCAGGAAACCGCGAGCGAGGCGGATATGGGAGACGACGCGCCGCAGGCCGCCTGACAGGTTGCCGCCGGTTTTTTCGGCCGAATGCGGTTGCCGGCCTTGCATCGCCCAAAACGCACGGTAAGGTCCGCTCGCTTTTTCCGGAAAGGACCTCGACATGGCCGACTTCAAGACCCTCGACGATATCGGCGCCATTGCCGGCAAGCGCGTTCTGGTGCGGGTCGACCTCAATGTTCCGGTCATCGACGGCAAGGTCAGCGACACGACGCGCATCGAGCGCATCCTGCCGACGCTTGACGAATTGTCGAAGAAGGGCGCGAAAGTCATCCTGCTCGCCCATTTCGGCCGGCCGAAGGGTGAGCCCAATGTCGAGTTCTCGCTGGACCCGATCGCCCATGCGGTCGCGGCGATGATCGGCAAGCCGGTCGCCTTCGCCGCCGACTGCATCGGCGAGGAAGCCGCCGGCGCGGTCGCGCGCATGAAGGACGGCGACCTGCTGCTCCTGGAAAACACCCGCTTCCACAAGGGCGAGGAAAAGAACGACCCGGCCTTCGTCGAAGCGCTGGCGAAGAACGGCGATATTTTCGTCAACGACGCCTTTTCGGCGGCGCACCGCGCGCATGCCTCGACGGAAGGGCTGGCTCATCGCCTGCCGGCCTATGCCGGGCGCACCATGCAGGCCGAACTCGAAGCGCTGGAAAAAGGCCTCGGCAATCCGGTCAAGCCGGTGGTCGCCATCGTCGGCGGCGCCAAGGTGTCGACCAAGATCGACCTGTTGATGAACCTGGTCCAGAAGGTCGATGCGCTGGTCATCGGCGGCGGCATGGCCAACACCTTCCTTGCCGCGCGCGGCACGCAGGTCGGCAAGTCGCTGTGCGAACATGACCTCGCCGCGACCGCCAAGCAGATCATGATCGAGGCCGCCACCGCCGGCTGCGCCATCATCCTGCCGTCGGACGGTGTCGTCGCGCGCGAGTTCAAGGCGGGCGCCGCCAACGAGACGGTGGCGATCGAGGCCTGCCCGGCCGATGCGATGATCCTCGATGCCGGGTCCGCGTCGGTGGACAAGATCAACGAGTGGATCGACCGCGCCGCGACGCTGGTGTGGAACGGCCCGCTCGGGGCCTTCGAGATCGAGCCGTTCGACCGGGCGACGGTGGCCGTGGCGCGGCATGCGGCGGCGCGCACCAGGGAGGGCAGGCTCACCTCCGTTGCCGGCGGCGGAGATACGGTTTCGGCGTTGAACCATGCCGGCGTTGCCGACGACTTCACCTATGTCTCGACGGCCGGCGGCGCGTTCCTCGAATGGATGGAAGGCAAGCCGCTGCCCGGCGTCGAAGTGCTGAAAAAGTAAGGCGCGGGATAATACCTTCGGCGTTCAATCGATTTTGAGTTTGGGCAACCATTCCTTTGGCGCTAGCGTTTCCTGAGCCGTAGTCACGGAGAAGGAACATGAGCGAACGTCTCGAGGATATCGCCGCCGCCATGGTGGCCGACGGCAAGGGCCTGCTGGCCGCCGACGAAAGCACCGGCACCATCAAGAAGCGTTTCGACGCCATCGGCGTGGAGTCGACGCCGCAGAGCCGGCGCGACTATCGCGAACTGATGGTGCGCACTACCGGCGCGATGCGCGAGTGCATTTCCGGCGTCATTCTCTATGACGAGACGATCCGCCAGAATGCGGCCGACGGCACGCCGCTGATCGACATCATCAAGGCAACCGGCGCCATTCCCGGCATCAAGGTCGATGCCGGCGCCAAGCCGCTGGCCGGGTTTCCCGGCGAGAAGGTCACCGAGGGGCTCGACGGGCTGCGCGAGCGGCTGGCGGAATATCATGGAATGGGCGCCCGCTTCGCCAAATGGCGCGCGGTGATCGACATCGACGTGGCCAAAAGCGTTCCTTCCGGCGCCTCCATCGCCACCAACATGCATGCGCTCGCGCGTTATGCGGCGTTGTGCCAGGAGGCCGGCATCGTGCCGATCGTCGAACCGGAAGTGATGATGGAAGGCGACCATCCCATCGAGACGTGCTTCGAAATCAGCAAGGCTGCGCTGCTCAGGCTTTACGGCGAGCTCTACGGGCTGCGGGTCCGGCTCGAAGGCACCATCCTCAAGCCCAACATGGTCATCGCCGGCAAGAAGGCGGCAAGGCAGGCGGGGCCGGAGGAAGTGGCCGAAAAGACCATCGGGCTGTTTCGCGAGGCGGTGCCGGCTGCGGTGCCGGGCATCGTGTTCCTGTCGGGCGGCCAGTCGGAGGTGGAGGCGACAGAGAACCTCAATGCCGTCAACGCCATCGGTCCGCATCCGTGGAAGGTCAGCTTTTCCTATGGCCGCGCCTTGCAGGAGGCGGCGCAGAAGGCCTGGGGCGGCAAGGCCGCCAATGTCGCGGCGGCCCAGCAGGCGTTTGCCCATCGCGCCCGCATGAACCACCTGGCGGCGCTCGGCCAATGGCGGCCGTCGTTGGAAACGGCCGGCTGAGGCCAGGGCCCGCCGGTCAGTGCCAGTGCCCCATCACCGCCGTCAGCGAGATGGCGGCCAGGGCCAGCACGGCCAGCTTCCAGAAGTCGCGGCGCTTCTTCAGCCACGGCCAGCCGAGTGGCTTGATCAGTTGAATGATCATCATGGCGAGGATGACGAGGGCGAGAAACTTGGACATGCCGTCTTTGAACAGCAACGCGGGCGCGTGTCAAAGCCAATGCGGAGACTGGGCCAATAGGCGATCCGGGCCGATGCGGGAACTGGGTCAAAAGCGCCATGGACGTAGACCCTTTCGAGGCGCTAGAACGGCTTGGTTACTGCCCGGGAGGAGACAATATGGCATCGCGCTATCATGAGATCTATCAAAGCTGGCAACGCGATCCTGAAGCGTTCTGGGCCGGGGCGGCGCAAGGCATCGACTGGATAAAGCCGTTCGACAAGGTGCTGGATACCGAGGCCGGCGTCTATGGCCAATGGTATGCCGGGGGCCTGTGCAATACCTGCTGGAACGCCGTCGACCGCCATGTGGAAGGCGGGCGCGCCGACCAGGCAGCGCTGATCCACGACAGCGCCTACACCGGCGTGATCCAAAAATTCACCTATGCCGAGATGAAGCGCGAGATCGTTGCCCTTGCCTCGGTGCTGAAGAACCAGGGCGTGGGCAAGGGCGACCGCGTCGTCATCTACATGCCGATGGTGCCGGAAGCGGTGTTCGCCATGCTGGCCTGCGCGCGGCTCGGCGCCATCCACTCGGTGGTGTTCGGCGGCTTTGCCTCCAACGAATTGGCGACCCGCATCGACGACGCCAAGCCCAAGCTGGTGATTTCCGCCGCCTGTGGCCTGGAGCCGGGGCGTGTGCTCGCCTACAAGCCGCTTCTCGACGGTGCCATCGCGCTTTCCCGCCATAAGCCGGACCATTGCCTCATCCTGCAGCGCGAACAGCTTCGCTGCGACATGAAGGAAGGCTATGACATCGACTTCGCCGACGCGGTGGCGCGCGAGCGCGCGGCCGGCGCCAATGTCGATTGCGTGCCGGTACTGGCGACCGACCCGCTCTATGTCCTTTATACGTCCGGCACCACCGGCCAGCCCAAGGGCGTCATCCACGACAATGGCGGCCATATGGTCGCGCTCAAATGGTCGATGGAAAACGAATATGGCGTCAAGCCGGGCGAGGTGTTCTGGTCCGCGTCCGACATCGGCTGGGCGGTCGGCCACTCCTACATCGTCTACGGGCCGCTGCTGCATGGCTGCACCACCGTCATGTTCGAGGGCAAACCGGTCGGCACGCCCGACGCCAGCGCGTTCTGGCGCGTGATTTCGCAGCATGGGGTCGTCGCCCTGTTCACCGCCCCGACGACGTTCCGCGCCATCAAGGGGCAGGACCCCAGGGGCGAACTCGTCGCCAGGTTCGACCTTTCGACGTTCAGGACGCTGTTCCTCGCCGGCGAGCGGGCCGATCCCGAAACGATCAAATGGGCCGAGCAAAGCCTGAAAGTGCCGGTGATCGACAATTGGTGGCAGACCGAGACCGGCTCGCCGATCACCCACAATCCGGTCGGACTCGGGCTGCTGCCGGTCAAATACGGCTCGCCCGGCGTGCCGATGCCGGGCTACGACATTCGCGTGCTGGACGATGCCGGCCACGAGGTGCCGCGCGGCACGCTGGGCAATGTGGTGCTGAAGCTGCCGCTGCCGCCCGGCTGCCTGCCGTCGCTGTGGAACGCGGACGAGCGTTTCCGGCAGGCCTATCTCGCGGAGTTCCCCGGCTACTACAAGACGGCGGATGCCGGCATCGTCGACGAGGACGGCTATCTGTTCATCATGGCGCGCACCGACGACATCATCAATGTCGCCGGCCACCGGCTCTCGACGGGGGCGATGGAGGAGGTGCTGGCCACGCATCCGGACGTTGCCGAATGCGCGGTCATCGGCATCGCCGACGAGCTGAAAGGGCAGGTGCCGCTCGGCTTCGTCGTCCTCTACGCCGGCGTCTCGCGCGATACGGCGCTGATCGAGAAGGAAGTGGTGGGCCTTGTGCGCGAGAAGATCGGGCCGGTTTCCGCCTTCAAGACGGTGATCACCATCAAGCGCCTGCCGAAGACGCGCTCGGGCAAGATCCTGCGCGGCACCATGCAGAAGATCGCCGACAAGGAACAGTGGTCGATGCCGGCCACGATCGACGATCCGGCGATCCTGGAGGAAATCGGCAAGGCGCTGGCGGCCCGCGGCATCGGCGTCTGAGGTTCGCAGCGCGGCCTTGTGCCCGGCCGCGGCCTTTCCTTTCCGGCGTCAATTCGCTAGACGGGGCCTTCCCCACATAATGCAGTCCGTGCCGGTCGGCGCGGTCCGTCTGTTGCGAGCGCTCGACCATGGAAACAGCCTATTGCGGTGTCGATTTCGGCACCACCAACTCCACCGTCGGCCTGTGCCGGCCGGGGGAGACGCCCAGGCTCATTGCGCTCGAAGGGGAACACCGGACCATCCCCACGGCACTGTTCTACAGCCTCGAGGACGGCAAGACCTATTTCGGCCGCTCGGCGGTGTTCGAATACATGGATGGCGCCGAAGGGCGGTTCATGCGGGCGCTGAAGTCGATCCTTGGCACCGGCCTGATGAAGGACACCACCCAGGTCGGGCGCGAGCGGCTGCGTTTCGAGGCGATCATCGGCCGCTTCCTGCGCCATCTGCGCGGCCGGCTCGAAGCCGAGCACGGAGCGGCGCCCGAGCAGGTCGTCCTCGGCCGTCCGGTGCGCTTCGTGGACGAGGACGACGCAGCCGACGAACAGGCGCAGGCGCAACTCGAGACGGCCGCGCGCATGGAGGGTTTTCGCCACATCGAGTTCCAGTTCGAGCCGGTGGCGGCCGCGCTCAGCCATGAGCGTGCGCTCGATGCCGAGCAACTCGTGCTGGTCGTCGACATCGGCGGCGGTACCTCGGACTTTTCCGTGCTGCGGCTTTCGCCGGAGCGGGCGCGGCGCGCCGACCGCCTCGACGACATCCTGAGTACGACGGGCGTGCATATCGGCGGCACCGATTTCGACCGCCAGCTCAACATCGCCAAGGTCATGCCGTATCTGGGGCTCGGCTCCGAAACGCGCGACGGCAAGCGCCAGCTTCCTGTCTGGTACTTCAACGACATGGCGACATGGCATCGCATCAACACGCTCTATACCGCGCAGAACGCACGCGACATCCAGCGGTTGGCGCGCGAGGCGGCCGAGCCGGAGAAGCTGGCGCGCTATGCCCATGTGCTCAAGAACCGCTCCGGCCACCGGCTGGCCGGCGAGGTGGAAACGGCCAAGATCGCGCTGACGGATGCGGACGCGCAGACCATCGTCCTCGAGGAGCCGGGCCTGCGGCTCGAGGTTCCGGTGACGCGTGCCGAGTTCGAGGCGGCGAGCCACGACCTCGTCGCGCGCATCGGCGCTTCGGTGGACGAGGCCCTGCGCCTCGCCGGGATCGAGGCACAGGCGATAGAGACCGTCATCCTGACCGGCGGCGGCGTGCAGGTTCCGGCCGTGGAAAGGGCGGCGACGCAGCGCTTTGCCGGTGCGCGCATCTCCCGCTCCGACCGTTTCGGATCGGTCGGCCTCGGTCTTGCCATCGACGCGGCGCGCCGCTTCGGCTGAGGGTATTCGAGCCCCCTGCACCCCTGCTGACAGGCTGCTGGCAGCAGGGGTGTGAGACAATGGCCTCCAGTCAAATCAGGAGGCCCACGATGAACCAGCTCACCATCCTGCACAGCGTCAAGCGCTATATCGGCAAGGTGCGCACGCTCCGCAACGAAATCCGCACCGAGCGCCTGCTCAATTCCCTGCCGGCCGAGGTCCGCATGGATATCGGCTGGCCGGACCTGCACGAAGGCTGGCAGCAACGCCATAAATAGCCTTGATTCCGGCGCCATGATGCCCGTCGATCGCTTCCGGCCGGACGGCGGCCGCGGCACGGGCCTCCTGACACTATGCTGTCAGCAGGCCCGTGCGATAGTATCCGCGAACCCTGGGTGGACGGCGGAGAGGAACGACGATGCGACGCGCCGACAGACTGTTCCAGATCGTGCAGCACCTGCGTGGCGGCCGGCTGGTCACCGCGCAGAAGCTTGGCACCTGGCTCGAGGTTTCCGAGCGCACGATCTACCGCGACATCGCCGATTTGCAGTCGACCGGCGTGCCGATCGACGGCGAGGCGGGCGTTGGCTACATGATGAGGGAAGGGTTCGACCTTCCGCCGCTGATGTTCACGCGTGACGAGATCGTCGCGCTGGTCGCGGGCGCCCGCATGGTGCGCGCCTTCGGCGGCGCCGCCATGGCGCGGGCGGCCGAGGAAGCGCTGGTCAAGATCGGCGCCGTCTTGCCCGATGCCGAGAAGGATCGCATCGCCCGCACGGAAATCCACACACCGATGTGGGTGGTGAGCGACGCCGCCCGCGAGGCGATCGACCTGATCGAGCGGGCGGTGGAGAAGCGGCAGGTGCTGACCATCGACTATACCGACGAGGCCGGCCGCGGCAGCGTGCGCGACATTCGTCCGCTCGGGCTATGGTTCTGGGGCAAGGTGTGGACGCTGATCGCCTGGTGCGAGATGCGGGGCGATTTCCGCGCCTTCCGCATCGACCGCATCGGATCGGTGATCGTGGCCGGCCGCACCTTCCGGCCGGAGCGGGGCAAGCAGCTCGCCGATTTCTACCGCACGGTGGAACGCAGCGGCGACCAAGCCATCCTCAACGGGACGGCCCGGGGCGGATAAGGCGGTCCGCTGGAGCATTTTGCAGCCAGACGGAATCGTCTGGCGTCGCACCAATGCGGCTGAAATAGAAAGACAGAGCGGCAGCCTGGATTTATCCGGGCGTACGCCGCTCTGCTATTCCTCGCCGTCTTCGTCCTCGTCCTTCGACTTCAGCGCCGACAGCTTGGCGAACACGGCATCGGCGTCCAGCTCCTCGTCCTCGTCCCGCGGCTTTTCCGTGGGCGGCACGAGCCGCTCGGTGACCGATGCCGGCAACAGCGTATCGCCGACCGGGGCGGCCGGCTCCTTGCCGCGCGAGGCGCGGTTGACTTCCATGTCGAGGTCGATCTGCGAGGTCAGGCCGAGCGTCACCGGGTCCATCGGCACCAGGTTGGCGGCGTTCCAGTGCTTGCGCTCGCGGATCTGCTCGATGGTCGACTTGGTGGTGCCGACCAGGCGCGAAATCTGCGCATCCTTCAGTTCGGGATGATTGCGCACCAGCCACAGGATCGCGTTCGGGCGGTCCTGGCGCTTCGACAGGGGGGTGTAGCGCGGGCCCTTGCGCTTGGATTCCGGTACCCGGACCTTCGGCTCGGAGAGCTTGAGGCGGTAGTTCTCGTCCTTTTCGCCGCGCGCGATCTCGTCGCGGGTCAACTGGCCGGTCATGATCGGGTCCATGCCCTTGATGCCCTGCGCCGATTCGCCGTCGGCGATCGCCTTCACTTCCAGCGGATGCAGGCCGCAGAACTGCGCGATCTGCTCGAAGGAGAGCGCGGTGTTGTCGACCAGCCAGACGGCGGTCGCCTTGGGCATGAGCAGCGTATTGACCATCGGATACAGTCCTTTTATTCGCCCGCGTTCCCGCGCGGGCGGTGGTTTTAGAGCCACCGATATGGGAAAAAGTGCGGCCTGTATAAACGCCCTTTGTGCGTTTCGCAACGGTTTTGGGCAATTTCAGCCGAATGAACCGCCGGTGGCGGCGGACGATTCGGCGATCAGTCGCACACCACCTGGACGCGCTCGCCCGACCGCGTGACGGAGCGGCACGCCAGCCCCGATGAGGCCTCGCCGGCGGGCGGGCGGGCACTGGACAGCCGGCGCGCTGACTTCCTCGCCGTTCTCGTTCCGGCGTGCGGCGATACCGGGAAAGGCTCGGGCACGGTGGCGACGACGTTCGGCCGGCTTTCGACCGGGCGCATGCGGCCGGGATGCCGCATGTCCAGCGGGCCGAGGTCGACGCGCCGTATGTCGAGGGGTTCGGGGATCACCACCGTTCCGTCGTCGGTCCTGGCGCAACCGCCCAGCGCCAGCGTCACGAAAACCAAACCTGGAAAGAACCGTCTCGGCATCCACCAACCTCCGTTGCCCGGACCTTGGCCAAGGAGGGTGGCCGGATCAAGGCAATGCGGCGGTGAAACGGCAGAGGTTGGGCTTAATTATGGCGCTTCCAGCTTTGTTAAGGTTAGCAGCTCGTTAATGCTTGCATGCCTATTGTCTGCGGCGAGCCGTCAAGAGGTTCGGGGTGGTACTGCCTGGGGTGAAGCGATTGTGGTGACTGCAGGAGAACCGGGTGACGCGCCGGCGGGGGACGCGAACATCCGAGAGCCGGCGGCAAAGGCCGGACCGCTTGCGGAATTGTCCGGCGAAGAACTGCTTGCCCTGGTCGAGGCCGGCGCCGACTGGCTGTGGGAAACCGATTCCGAGCTGCGCTTCTCGTGGTTTTCGGACACCTACCAGAAGGTCACCGGCATCGATCCGGCGCAGGTCATCGGCCGGTTCCGGTTCGATTTCCTCCGCAAGGCGCTCGACGGCAGCCGCGCCATCGCCGCGCATCTCGACGACCTGCAGGCGCATCGGCCGTTCCGCGACTTCGTCTATGAGCTGAAGGACGGCCGCAAGGGGTGTCGCTGGATCTCCACGACGGGTTTTCCGCGATTCGATGCGGACGGGACCTTCATCGGCTATCGCGGCGTCGGCCGCAACGTCACCGGGATCGCGGCCTCGGTGGAAGCGCTGGAAGAGGCTTCCTCGCAAGGCGAGGAGCCGCATGCCGAGCAGATGATGGCCGCGCTCAACGTCATGAACGACGCCTTCTGCTACTACGATGCGAACGATGTCCTCGTCCTTCACAACGAGGCCATGCGTACCATGTATGCCGACCTTGGCGACGCGCTCGCCCCAGGCGCCCGTTTCGAGGACCTGCTCGACGCCGGCCTGGCGCGCGGGATGTGGGATACGCAGGGCCTCCCGCCGGGCGAGTGGCGGCAGGCCTGGCTCGAGCGCCGCCGCAACCAGCTGCAATCGACGGCAATGCTGCGCTTCGCCGACGGGCGCTGCGTCATGCACCGGGAAGTGCGCGTTGCCGAAGGCGGCATCGTCGCCACCTGCACGGATGTGACCGAGCTTGAAAACCGGCAGAGCGAATTGCGGGTCATCGCCGAGCGCAGCAGCCAGCTATTGTTCGACCTGCAGCGCACGGTCGATTCGGTGGAGATGGGCATCGTCGTGGTCGACGCCGACCTCAATACGGAACTCATCAATCGTGCCTTCTATCGGTCGTGGGACATGTCTCCCGAGCAGGTGCCGCTTGGTGTTCCCTTTCGCCGGCTGATCGAATTCGACCGCAACAACGGGCTGGAGGACATCGCCGAGGACGACTGGGAGGCCTATGTCGCCCGGCGGCTGGCCGATATCCGGGCGGGAGAGGTGGCGCCCCGCGAATTCACGCGCGGCGACGGACGCTCGACGATCTATTCGGTCACCCCGCTTTCGGGCGGCAAGCGGCTGCTGACCTATTACGACGTCACCGAGATGAAGGCGCGCGAAGCGGAACTGGCGGTGACGCTGGAGAAGGCAAAGCTGGCCGAGGCGGTCATCAACAGCGTGCCCAATCCGATGTTCGTCAAGGACTCGGATCTGACCTACGTGATGGCCAACCAGGCCTTCGCCGACTTCTTCAGCACGACGCCCGAGCGGATCGTGGGCCTGAAGGACAAGGACCTTGTCCCGCCCGAGGAGCAGGGCCTGTTCGAGCCGTGGGAACGGCAGGTCCTCGAGACCGGGGAAATCTACGAAGTCGAAGTGGGCTTCGAGCGCGACGGCGTCGAGGGCGCGCGCATCGTTCGCAAGAATCGCGTCCGGACTTCGAGCGGCAAGGCTTATCTCGCCAGTTCGATCTTCGACGTCAGCGAACTGAAGCGCCGCGAGAAGGAGGCCGACGAAGCGCGCAAACATCTGGCCTATGTGCTGGAATCGCTGCCTGCCGCGGTCATGATCTACGATCGCGACGACAATTTCGTTTTCGCCAACAAGAAGCTGCAGGATTCATGGCCCGCCCTGAGGTCGGTGTGGAATCCGCAAAGCACGCTGCGCGACGCTTTCAGGGTCGGCTATGCCAGCGGCTATTTCATGGAGAGCGGCGACAAGGAAGTCGACAAGCTCTACGGCGTCGATACCGAACGCTGGATCGACGGCATGGTCGCGCGCTACCATCAGCGCAGTTTCGTCTCCGAGCGCCAGAATCCGGACGGCCGCTGGTACCAGGTCTACGACATGCGCACGGACGACGGCACCTTCATCGGCGTGCGCGTCGACATCACGGAGCTGAAAAGCCGCGAGAAGGCGCTGCGCGATTCGATGCGCCAGATCGACCTGTTCCGGCATGTGATGGACGAGTTGCCGGTCGCGGCCTTCGTCAAGGCCGAGGACCTGACGGTCGAGTTCGTCAACAAGGCCTGGTGCGCGATGACCGGCATCGCCAAGGACGAGGCGGTGGGGCGTACCGACGCCGAGTTGTTCCCCCGCGAGGCGGCGCAAGGCTACAGCTACAACGATTCCCAGGTCGGCATCACCGGCAAGGTCATCGAGGTGGAGGAACCGGTCGCCCATCGCGACGGCACGGTGCGGCAGGTGATGACGCGCAAGAGCCGGCTGGTGGCGTCGGACGGCTCGATCCATCTGGTCGGCTCCAGCGCCGACATCACCGACGTCAAGGCGCGCGAGCGGGACCTTGAAGAAAGCATGCGCGAGAACGAGGTGTTCCGCAGCCTGATCGATAACGTGCCGGTGTCGATCTACGCCAAGCGCGCAGACCTCAGGCAATTCTACGTCAACAAGGGGTGGTGCGAGCTCACCGGCTTCAGCTACGAGGAAGCGCTGGGCAAGACCGACATCGAAATCTTCGGCGCGGAGGGCGAGGCTTTCGTCGAGAGCGACCTCGAGGTGCTGCGGACCGGCGAGACGCAGGAGATGGAGGAAACGGTGACGGGGATCGATGGCAGCCTGCGCCATCAGTTCGCCCGCAAGGGCGCCATGATCGCCTCCGACGGCTCGCTCT
Organism: Aquamicrobium soli; assembly: GCF_042646345.1. Classification (NCBI taxonomy): domain Bacteria; kingdom Pseudomonadati; phylum Pseudomonadota; class Alphaproteobacteria; order Hyphomicrobiales; family Phyllobacteriaceae; genus Aquamicrobium; species Aquamicrobium soli. Next base: position 846,671 of record NZ_JBHRTK010000012.1, read on the forward strand.
ACCTGATCGGCTCCACCACCGACATCACCGAACTGAAGCAACGCGAGGCGGAACTGCGGGAGGCCCGGCAGCGGGCGATCCTTGCCGATCGCGCCAAATCCGAATTCCTCGCCAATATGAGCCACGAAATCCGCACGCCGATGAACGGCGTCCTCGGCATGGCCGAGCTGCTGGCGAAGTCGGATCTCGACCCCAAGCAGCGGACGTTCACCGACATCATCGTGAAGTCGGGCAACGCGCTTTTGACCATCATCAACGACATTCTCGACTTTTCGAAGATCGATGCAGGCCAGCTGGTGCTCGATCCGGCGCCGTTCAACCTCGCCGAGGCGATCGAGGACGTGGCCACGCTGGTTTCGACGCGGGCCAAGGAAAAAGACCTGGAACTGATCGTGCGGGTCGAGCCCGGGCTCGACGGGCCCTACGTCGGCGATGTCGGGCGTATCCGCCAGATCGTCACCAACCTGCTCGGCAATGCGATCAAGTTCACCGACGAGGGCCATGTGCTGGTCGACGTCACCGGCGAGGCGGTGCCTGCCGGAACGCGGTTCCACGTCTCGGTGACCGACACCGGTATCGGCATTCCCGACGACAAGCGCCAGCTCGTCTTTGAAAAATTCAGCCAGGTCGATGCCTCGTCGACGCGGCGACACGAGGGCACGGGTCTCGGCCTCGCCATCACGGCGCGCCTGGTCGAGCTGATGGGCGGCGAGATCGGCGTCGAAAGCGAGGAGGGCAAAGGGTCCACCTTCTGGTTCTCCGTCACCTTGCCCGATGCCGGGCGGCCCGGGGCGTGGCGCCCCATGCCGATCGACATCACCGGGGCGCGCGTGCTGGTGGTCGACGACAATGCCGTCAACCGCGCCATCCTGTCGGAGCAGATGGCGGCGTGGAAGTTCGATTCCTGCGCGGCGGCCAGCGGCCCGGAAGGCCTGCAGGTGCTGGTTGCCGCGGCCGCCTACGGCCTGCCGGTGGACTGCATCGTGCTCGACTACCAGATGCCGGGCATGAGCGGCGCCGAGATGGCCCGCATCGTGCGCCGTACCGAGGGGCTGGCGGATACGCCGATCATCATGCTGACCTCGGTCGACCAGTCGCTGGCCAGCGTCAGCTACCGCGACCTCGCCATCGACGCCCACCTCATCAAGCCGGCGCGGTCCTCCGCCTTGCTCGAGGCGCTGGTCACCACCATCCAGTTCCATCGCGCCAAGTCGGGACCGCATGAGCCGCCGGCGCTCGCGCTGCCCGGGCCGGAACCGGCTGGCCGGGCGGAAGCGGCGGCCGAGGCGGTGGAATCTGCCGTGATGTTGCCGTCGAGGCCGCTGCCGCTGCGTCCGCGCGGCGACGCCGTGCCGGGCGACGGCCGCCAGCTCGATATCCTGGTCGCCGAGGATAACGAGGTGAACCAGATGGTGTTTACCCAGATACTGTCGGAGACGGGATACGCCTTCGAGATCGTCGAAAACGGCCGCAAGGCGCTGGAAGCCTATGCCCGCGCCAAGCCGCTCATGATCCTGATGGACGTATCCATGCCGGAGATGAACGGCCATGAGGCAACGGCCGAAATCCGCCGCCTGGAAGCAGGGACGGGGACGCATGTACCCATCGTCGGCGTGACGGCGCACGCCCTGAAGGGCGACCGCGAGCGCTGCATCGAGGCCGGCATGGACGACTACCTGTCCAAGCCGATCAGCCCCAAGGCGCTGCTGGAAAAGCTTCGGCGCTGGCTAAGCGAGGAAGGCGATGACGCCGGCTACGAGGCGGGCGCGAGGGCCTAGCTCCGTTTGAACGGAATCGGCCTTCTCTCGGGGCCATTTGCAGGCGCGGTGACGCCGCCTGCCTTCCCGCATCGTAATGGAAGCGTCACGAAGCTGTCATGTGACTGTTACAAACGCCGGCTATGGGCTTGCCGGGCGCCGGAAAACGGTGCCGCGAGACAAATCCGAACAGGAGCAGGCCACATGAGACATTTCCTCCGCTCTGCTGTCGTTGCCGTCGCAATGGCCACAGTATCCAGCTTCACCCTTTCCGCTGCCTCTGCCGCCGACATCTCCGGTGCGGGCGCCACCTTCCCCTATCCGATCTACGCAAAGTGGGCCGACGCCTACAAGAAGGAAACCAATATCGGCCTCAACTACCAGTCGATCGGTTCCGGCGGCGGCATCAAGCAGATCAAGGCCAAGACCGTGACCTTCGGCGCCTCCGATGCGCCCATGAAGGGCGAAGACCTCGAGTCGATCGGCCTGGCGCAGTTCCCCATGGTGATGGGCGGCATCGTGCCGGTGGTCAACATCGAAGGCATCAAGCCGGGTGAACTGGTCCTCGACGGCAAGACGCTCGCCGACATCTTCCAGGGCAAGATCACGAGCTGGGACGACGAGGCGATCAAGAAGCTCAACCCGGATGCCGCGCTGCCTTCGCAGGCCATCGCGGTCGTCCACCGCTCGGACGGCTCGGGCACGACCTTCAACTTCGCCACCTACCTGGCCGACGTCAGCGCCGACTGGAAGGACAATGTCGGCGTCAACACGGCGCTGGAGTGGCCGGTCGGCATCGGCGCCAAGGGTAACGAAGGCGTCGCCAACAACGTCGCCCAGACGGCCGGTTCGATCGGCTATGTCGAATACGCCTATGCCAAGCAGAACAACCTGACCTACACCGACCTGATCAACAAGGAAGGCAAGAAGGTCGAGCCGACCGCCGCCTCGTTCTCGGCCGCCGCCGCGAACGCCGACTGGTCCTCGCAGCCCGGCTACGGCGTCATCCTCGCCAACCAGCCCGGCGCCGAGACCTGGCCGATGACGGCCGCGACCTGGATCCTCGTCTACAAGCAGCCGGAAGACGCGGCCGCCACCGCCGAGGCGCTGAAGTTCTTCGCCTGGTCCTACGAGAAGGGCGGCGAGATGGCCGCCGAGCTCGACTACGTGCCGATGCCCGACAGCGTCGTCAAGAGCGTGGAGGCGATGTGGACCAAGGACATCGTCGGCAGCGACGGCAAGCCGCTCTATAACGGCATGTAAGGTCTGGAGGGGGTGCCCCGGCGCCCCCTTTCCCCAGCGAATGGAACGCCCATGACGATTGCTTCAGAAGCCATGCCGTTGTCGGAACAGATGCGGGCCAGGGCTGCCACCGTAAGGCGCTTTGCGCTTACCGACGCGGTCTTCCGCGCGGTTACCCGCGGTGCGGCGATCCTGGTCCTGCTCATCCTCGGCGGCGTCGGCATCTCGCTGGTGGTCGGCGCGTGGCCGGCCCTGTCGGCGTTCGGCGGCTCATTCCTGGTCACCCAGTCCTGGAACCCCGTCACCGAGAAATTCGGCGCGCTGGCGCCGATCTACGGCACCATCGTGACGGCGGCGATCGCCATCCTGATCGCGGTGCCGATCGGCATCGGCATTGCCGTCTTCCTCTCCGAATTGTGCCCGCGGCCGCTGCGCCGCCCGATCGGCATCGCGGTCGAGCTCCTGGCCGGCATTCCCTCGATCATCTACGGCATCTGGGGCTTGTTCGTCTTCGCACCGTTCCTGCAAACGACGGTCCAGCCCTTCGTCATCAACCTGTTCCACGGTGTTCCGGGCCTGTCGAGCCTGTTTGCCGGGCCGCCCTACGGCATCGGCCTGTTCACCTCGGCCCTGATCCTGGCGATCATGGTGCTGCCCTTCATCACCTCGATCACCAAGGACGTCTTCGACACGGTGCCGGCGGTGCTGAAGGAATCGGCCTACGGCATCGGCTGCACCACCTGGGAGGTCACGCGCCGCGTCGTCATCCCCTATACCCGCGTCGGCATCATGGGCGGCGTCATGCTGGGCCTCGGCCGCGCGCTGGGCGAGACGATGGCGGTAACCTTCGTCATCGGCAACGCCCACCGCATCTCGGCCTCGCTGTTTGCGCCCGGCACGACGATCTCGGCCACCATCGCCAACGAGTTCACCGAGGCCGACGGCGAGCTCTATACCTCCTCGCTGGTGGCGCTCGGCCTGATCCTGTTCGTCATCACCTTCATCATCCTCGCCATCGCCCGCTATATGCTGGCGCGGATCGAAAAGCGCGCGGGAGCCTGAAAGATGTCCGTATCCTCTTCGCTTCACCGCCGCCGCAAGGCCAGGAACGCCGTCATGATGACGCTGTGCATGGGGGCTGCCGGCGTCGGCCTCGCCTGGCTGGCGCTGATCCTCGGCGCGCTCGTCTACAAGGGCACGGCCGGCCTTTCGCTGGCGGTCTTCACCGAGATGACGCCGCCGCCGGGCGACGCGGGCGGCCTCGCCAACGCCATCTTCGGCAGCATCGTCATGACGATCATCGCCGTTCTCGTCGGCACGCCGGTCGGCATCCTCGCCGGCACCTACATGGCCGAATACGGGCGCTTCTCGCGGCTGACCACGGTGGTGCGCTTCATCAACGACATCCTCTTGTCGGCGCCGTCGATCGTCATCGGCCTGTTCGTCTACGAATTGATGGTGCGGCCGATGGGGCACTTTTCTGCGCTCGCCGGAGCCATGGCGCTGGCGATCCTGGTGATCCCCGTGGTCGTGCGCACGACCGAGGATATGCTGAACCTGGTGCCGAATGCGCTGCGCGAGGCAGGCACCGCCATCGGTGCGCCGCGCTGGATCGTCATCCGTTCGGTCGGCTACCGTGCCGCCATGTCGGGCATCGTCACCGGCATCCTGCTGGCGATCGCCCGCATCTCCGGCGAGACGGCGCCGCTCCTGTTCACTTCGCTCAACAACCAGTTCTGGTCCGGCAACCTCAATGCGCCGATGGCGAGCCTGCCGGTCACCATCTTCCAGTTCGCGCTTTCCCCTTACGAGGAATGGCAGCAACTGGCCTGGACCGGAGCGCTCATCATCACCCTGACGGTTCTGGCCCTGAGCATCTTCGCCAGAAGCCTCACCGGACGCAGGACCTAAGACAGGATGGCACAGATGTTGGCTTCCGAGATGACCATGACGCAAAGCGTTGCCGAAAAGGCCGCCAAGACCAAGATCGAGGTCAAGAACCTCAATTTCTACTACGGCGAGTCGAAGGCGCTGAAGAACATCACGCTGTCCCTGCCGGAGCGCAGCGTGACCGCCTTCATCGGCCCGTCCGGCTGCGGAAAGTCGACGCTGCTGCGCGTCTTCAACCGCATCTACGAACTCTACCCCAAGCAGCGCGCCGAGGGGCAGGTCCTGCTCGACGGCTACAACGTGCTCGACCGCTCCCAGGACCTCAACCTGCTGCGCTCCAAGATCGGCATGGTGTTCCAGAAGCCGACGCCGTTCCCGATGTCGATCTACGAGAACATCGCCTTCGGCGTGCGGCTCTACGAGAACATCGCCAAGAGCGAGATGGACGGCCGCGTCGAGCAGGCTCTGCGGCGCGCGGCCCTGTGGGACGAGGTCAAGGACAAGCTCGACGCCAGCGGCACCAGCCTTTCGGGCGGCCAGCAGCAGCGGCTGTGCATCGCGCGCACCGTGGCGGTGAAGCCGGAGGTGATCCTGCTCGACGAGCCGGCTTCGGCGCTCGACCCGCTGTCCACCGCCAAGATCGAGGAACTGATCGACGAATTGCAGGCCGACTACACCATCGTCATCGTCACCCACAACATGCAGCAGGCGGCCCGCGTGTCGAGCCAGACCGCCTTCATGTATCTCGGCGAACTGATCGAGTTCGACAAGACCGAGAAGATTTTCACCTCGCCCGGCCACAAGCGCACACAGGACTACATCACCGGCCGGTTCGGTTGAGCCGCAGCCACGGCCATAGGGATACGGACAGCACCATGAAAGAACATACCGTCACCGCCTTCGACGAGGAACTGGGGCAGATCGGCGGCCTGCTCAACGGCATGGGCGAACTTGCCGGCGCGATGGTGAACAGCGCCACCCATGCGCTGCTTGCCGGCGACAACGCGCTGGCGCAGAGGGTCGTTTCCGACGATGCCCTGATGGACTCGCGCCAACGCGAACTGGACGACCGGGCCATCACGCTCATCGCCAAGCGCCAGCCGATGGCCGACGACCTGCGCGCCGTTGTCGGCTCGATCCGAATGGCCGGCGACCTGGAGCGCATCGGCGACCTTGCCAAGAACATCGCCAAGCGCGTGGGCGCGGTCGGGCAGGACGCCATCCCGCGCACGCTCTCGCACTCGATCGACGGTATGGCGCAACTGGTCCTGGAGCAGGTTCGCGGCGTCGTCGAGCGCTACACCGCAGGCGATACCGCCGGGCTCGCGGCGCTGCGCAACGACGACGAGCGCATCGACGTCAAATACACGGCGGTTTTCCGCGAGTTGCTGACCTATATGATGGAGGACCCGCGCAATATCACGGCCTGTACGCATCTGCTGTTTTGCGCGAAGAATCTGGAGCGCATCGGCGACCATGTCACCAATGTCGCCGAGAACGCGTATTATGTGCTGAGCGGCGAACAACTCCCGGCAGACCGCCCCAAGGCGGACGAGATGGCAGCGCCGACCGCGTGAGCGGGTAGACAGGAAGGTGGATTGCATGATCGCACCGCGTATCATGGTGGTGGAAGACGAGGAGCCGCTGGGCGTGCTCCTGCGCTACAACCTGGAATCCGAAGGCTACCAGGTCGAAGTGGTGACCCGGGGCGACGAAGCCGAGATCAGGCTGCAGGAAAGCGTGCCCGACCTTCTGGTGCTGGACTGGATGGTGCCGGCGCTTTCCGGCATCGAACTGTGCCGGCGCCTGCGCATGCGGCCCGAGACCGAGCGCCTGCCGATCATCATGCTGACGGCGCGCGGCGAGGAAAGCGACCGGGTGAGGGGGCTTTCGACCGGCGCCGACGACTACCTCGTCAAGCCGTTCTCGACGCCGGAATTCATGGCGCGGGTGAAGGCGCTGCTCCGGCGTGCCAAGCCGGAGGTGCTGTCCTCCGTGCTGAAGGTCGGCGACATCGTGCTCGACCGCGAGACCCACCGTGTCTACCGCAGCGACAGCGAGATCAAGCTCGGGCCGACGGAGTTCCGCCTGCTGGAATTCATGATGCGCTCGCCCGGCCGCGTGTTCTCGCGCGGGCAGTTGCTGGACAATGTCTGGGGCGAGTCGATCTATGTCGACGAGCGCACCGTCGACGTCCATGTCGGGCGCCTGCGCAAGGCGGTAAATGGCGGCCATGCGGAGGACGTCATCCGCACCATCCGCGGCGCCGGCTACGCGATCAGGGAAGCCTGACCGCCGACCGGCGGCGGCATCGGCCGCCCCGGCGCGAAAATCTCCTGGTCGACGAACACCAGCGCGCGCATGGCGCAGCCTTCGCGGATCAGCAGCAGTTCGTTGGTTTCGGTATCGAAGCTGATCGATTTCGAGTGGTGGCCGCCGGCGGTCTTGGCGATGGCCTCGCGCAGCGCCGGCTCGATGAGATCGAAAGCGCTCGCGCCCACCCCGACCATGGTGACCGGCGCCGGATCGATGAGGGCGAACAGGCTGCCGAGGCCGAAGCCGAGGGCCTCGCCGGCCTTGCGGAAGGCTTCGCGCTCCGGCCCGTCGCGTTCGCGGGCGATTTCCGCCAGCGCGCGGATGTCGGCATCGGTCACGTCGGCGGAAGGTTCTTCGTTATCGTTATGCTGGCGGGCGTTGCGCCAGATGGCGTAGTTGCCGGCATAAGCCTCGATGCAGCCGCGCCGTCCGCAGCGGCACAACGCGCCCTCCGGCTTGTGCACCATGTGGCCGAACTCACCGCCCGACGAATGCGTGCCGGTGAACAATTGCCCCTTGAGCACGATGCCCATGCCGATGCCGTGCGACAAAAGCACGGCGATGAAGTCGTCGCGGTAATGGGCGGGGTCGCGCCAGCGCAGCGCCACCGCCATCATGTTGCAGTCGTTCTCGATGACGACGGGAATGCCGAATTCCTTCTCCAGTATGGCGGCGAAGGGGATGTCGGTCTGCGGGGTGATCGGCGACCACAGCATGGCGCGCGCCGCCGAATCGGTGGTGCCCTGGACGGCGAGCACGATGCGCGCGACGCGCCTGGCGTCGAGCGCCGGGTCCTCCAGTTGCCGCCGTATGAAGGCGACGCATTCGCCGATCAGGTCCTCGCGCGGCAGCGACTGCGTATCCAGCCGCCGCTCGTCCTGCGCGACCACGCCACCGGTGTAGTCGATGACGGCCAGCGACAGGAAATTCAGCGACAGCACCACGCTCAGCACGAAGGAGGCCTGCGGATTGAGCGCCAGCCCGACTTGCGGGCGCCCGCGCTTGGCGGAAGGGACGCTGTCCCTGCTTTCGCTGAGGATGCCTTCGGCGATGAGGTCGGCCGAGATCGCCGATATGGTCGAATGGCTGAGCCCTGTCTCCGCCGCGATCGCCGTGCGCGACACCTGCCCGACGGAACGGCGAACGGCCGAAAGCACCAGCGCGCGGTTGCGCCGGCGCAGATCGTCGTGGCGTACTCCGGCTGCCATCCTGCCTATTCCTCCACCTTGCCGGCCCCCGCGCTCCTCGCTGTTTCGTGACTTTGTGGGACACTGGCAATAGCCTAATCCTTAGTGAAAGCCTTTCGCCCTGTCATTGTTTATTTCGGGTTTCGAAAAAATTATGGAACGGGACGAATCCCTGTTGACAGGCCGGGGGCGTTGGGTGAGTATTTTTTCGAAGCTCGAAATAAAAGCTTCACTTTAGGGTCCGGGCTTGTCCGGGCCATGATGGTCGCGTCCCACGAGGGCGTAGGGAGGAAATCATGAAGAAGTTTACTGCCGCCATCATGGCGGGTGCCGCGCTTTCCATGACGCTGGTGTCGGTCGCGCAGGCGAAGGACAAGGTGATCGGCGTTTCCTGGTCGAACTTCCAGGAAGAGCGCTGGAAGACCGACGAAGCGGCGATCAAGAAGGCGCTGGAAGCCAACGGCGACAAATACATTTCCGCCGATGCCCAGTCTTCGGCCGCCAAGCAGCTTACCGACGTCGAAAGCCTGATCTCGCAAGGCGCGAACGCGCTGATCATCCTGGCGCAGGATGCTTCCGCCATCGGACCGGCCGTGCAGAAGGCGCTGGACGAAGGCATCCCGGTGGTCGGCTACGACCGCCTGATCGAGAACAAGGACGTATTCTACCTGACCTTCGACAACAAGGAAGTCGGGCGCATGCAGGCCCGTGAGGTCTACAAGGTCAAGCCGGAAGGCAACTACGTGTTCATCAAGGGCTCGGGCGCCGACCCGAACGCCGACTTCCTGTTCGCCGGCTCGATGGAAGTGCTGAAGGACGCCATCGACAGCGGCAAGATCAAGAATGTCGGCGAGGCCTATACCGACGGCTGGCTGCCGGCCAACGCCCAGAAGAACATGGAGCAGTTCCTGACCGCCAACGACAACAAGGTCGACGCGGTGGTGGCCGCCAATGACGGCACCGCCGGCGGCGCCATCGCGGCGCTGCAGGCGCAGGGCCTTGCCGGCACCGTGCCGGTTTCCGGCCAGGACGCCGACCACGCGGCCCTCAACCGCATCGCGCTCGGCACGCAGACGGTCTCGGTGTTCAAGGATGCCCGCGACCTCGGCAAGAACGCCGCCGAGATCGCCTCGCAACTGGCCGACGGCAAGGCCATGACCGACATCGCGGGCGTGCAGGACTTCACGACGCCCGGCGGCAACACCGTCAAGTCGGTGTTCCTGACGCCGGTCGCGATCACCAAGGACAACCTCAACGTCGTCATCGACGCGGGCTGGATCAGCAAGGACGAGGTCTGCGCCGGCGTGAAGGCAGGCAGCGTCGCCGTCTGCAACTAGGCGCCCGGCCTCCGGTAATCCCGATGCCGCCGCGCCGACGGGGTGCGGCGGCATCGTTCGACTTCATTTGAAATCGAAAAGCGCATAACATCGCAGCCAGCCAACGCGGTGGGAGGAAATCATGGCCGACACCACGACGTCCAGCGCCTCGGCCGAGGTCGCCCGTGCCTCCGAACTGGGACCGGTCGGCCGGTTCCTGAAGGCGACCGAACTCGATACCCGCATGCTCGGCATGGTTGCGGCGCTGATCCTGATCTGGATGCTGCTGCACGGCCTGTCCGGCGGCCTGTTCCTTACGCCGCGCAATCTGTGGAACCTGTCGGTGCAGACCTCCTCGGTCGCCATCATGGCCACCGGCATGGTGCTGGTCATCGTCATGCGCCACATCGACCTGTCGGTGGGTTCGCTGGAAGGCGTCATCGGCATGGTGATGGGCGTCATGCAGGTGCACATCCTCATCCGTGTCTTCGGCATCCAGACGGGCGATCCGTGGATCTGGGTCATCGCGCTTGCCTGCGGCGTGGCCGCCGGCCTGATCGTCGGCGCGTTCCAGGGCTTCATCATCGCCTACATGGAAGTACCGTCCTTCATCGTCACGCTGGGCGGCCTGCTGGTCTGGCGCGGGGCGGCCTGGTGGGTCACCAGCGGCCAGACGGTGGCGCCGCTCGACGCGACCTTCCAACTGATGGGCGGCGGACCGCGCGGCTCCATCGGCGCGACATGGAGCTGGGTCGCCGCCGCCGTGGCCTGCCTCGCCGTCGTGCTGATGCTCATCAACGGCCGAGCGCAGCGCAAGCGCTTCAAGTTCCCGCTGCGGCCGGTATGGGCCGAAACCTTCATCGGCGCGGTCAATTGCGCGGTTATCGTCGGCGCGGTGTGGATCGCCAACTCCTATCCGTGGCCGGTCGGCATCGTTCGCCGGTATGCCGAGCAGAACGGCATCGAAATCCCCGAGGGCGGCCTGTTCATCGCCCATGGCATCGCCATTCCGGTTCTGATGGCGGTGGCCGTCGGCATCGTCATGACCTTCGTCACCAACCGGACCCGCTTCGGCCGCTATGTCTTCGCCATCGGCGGCAACCCGGAAGCGGCCAACCTCGCCGGCATCAACACGCGCTGGGTGACGGTCAAGGTCTTCATGATCATGGGCGCGCTCGTCGCCGTCAGCGCGGCGATCTCGTCGGCCCGCCTCAACGCCTCCACCAATGCGCTCGGTACGCTGGACGAACTGCTGGTCATCGCCGCGGCCGTCATCGGCGGCACGTCGCTCGCCGGCGGCTCCGGCACCATCATCGGCGCCATGCTGGGCGCGCTCCTGATGCAGTCCCTGCAATCGGGCATGGTGTTGCTCGGCATCGATTCGCCGCTGCAATCGATCGTCGTCGGCGCGGTGCTGGTGATCGCGGTGTGGCTCGACACCGTCTACCGGAAGCGGGTCTAGGAGGCAGGAAATGGCTGAGAACATGGCATATGCCGGCGCCGTTCCGCTGGTCGACATGAAGAACATCTCGATCGCTTTCGGCGGCATCCGGGCCGTCGACGATGCCTCGGTCGATCTCTATCCCGGCGAGGTCGTGGCGCTGCTCGGCCATAACGGCGCCGGCAAATCGACTCTGATCAAGATCCTGTCTGGCGCCTACAGGCGCGACGCCGGCCATATCTTCGTCAACGGCGAGGAGGCTTCGATCTCCAACCCGCGCGATGCCAAGCGGTACGGCATCGAGACGATCTACCAGTCGCTGGCGCTCGCCGACAATGTCGATGCCGCCGCCAACCTGTTCCTCGGGCGCGAACTGATGACCAAGTGGGGCACGCTCGACGACGCCGCCATGGAGGCGGAGGCGCGCAAAGTCATGGGCCGGCTGAACCCGCGCTTCCAGCGCTTCAAGGACCCGGTGATCAAGCTCTCCGGCGGCCAGCGCCAGTCGGTGGCGATCGCGCGCGCGATCCTGTTCAATGCCCGCATCCTGATCATGGATGAGCCGACGGCGGCGCTCGGCCCGCAGGAAACCGCGCAGGTCGGCGAACTGGTCAAGCAGCTGAAGGCGGAGGGGATCGGCATCTTCCTCATCAGCCACGACATCCACGATGTCTTCGATCTCGCCGACCGCGTCTGCGTCATGAAGAACGGCCAGGTGGTCGGCACCGCACGCACCACCGACGTGACGCAGGACGAGGTCCTCGGCATGATCATCCTCGGCAAATGCCCGCCCGGCGCCGTTCCCGGTCCCGGCGCGCTGAAGATTGCCGCCTGACGGGCATCCGGGCTGCCTCGGCCCGGCATCACCTGAATCACGGCCTGTGCAGCCGGGCCGCCCTGGTGCCGCGCCTGCTTGTGTTGGCGCGCGAACGCGCTAAGAAGGTCAGGTCTCGTCCAGGTTGCGGAATGACTTGAAGAAGATACATCCGATCGCTGCCTTCGTCGCCGTTGCCCTGATCAGCCTGGCAATGGCCGGCTATGCCTATTTCGCGACGCAGGAAGCCGCGCGCATCAAGTTCGTGGCGGCGGTCAACGACGCGCAGGACCGCATCGAGAGCCGGATGGAGCTGCACCTGTCGTTGCTTCGGGCAACCAAGGCGCTGTTCGAATCGCAGGACGGCGACGTTTCCCCCAGCGAATACGCGGCCTTCTACAAGGCGCTGGACGTGTCCGATCATTTCGCCGGCCTGCACGGCATCGGTTTCATCCGGGTGGTGAAGGCGGGAGAGGAAGCGGCCGTCGAGCGCGAACTGACCGACAATCTCGGCGGTGATCGCAAGGTCCATCCGCCGTCCAGTCTGCCGCAGCGCGCCATCACCGTCCTGGTGGAGCCGCATGACGGCTACAGCGATCCCGTCATCGGCTTCGACATGATGGTGGACCCGGCGCGTCGGGAAGCCATCGAGCAGGCCCTGGACGACAACGGGGTCCACGCGACCGGACGCGTGCTGATGGGCGACAAGACCGGGGCCAGCCGCAACTTTGCCGGCTTTCTGGTCTTCACCCGCCTGACCCGCCAGGCGGCGTCGGATTTGCCGGGCACGGGGCTGGTCTACAACGCGTTTCGCGCCGAGGACCTGTTCCAGACGGCGCTCGCCAAGACGCCGCTGCTGCCGGTCAGCGTCGAAGTCTACGACGGCGACGTGGGCGACGATTCGCTGATGTTCCGCTCCGAAACGCCGCCTGCCTCCCCGCTGGCGGAAAGCCTCGCCACCGTCCGCAAGTTCACCATGGCCGGCCGGCAATGGACGGTCCTGTTTAGGCCCACCAGCGCCTTCGCCTCGCCGTCGTCGCGCGCCGTGCCGCTGCTGCTCGGCCTGTTCGGGCTGATGCTGGCCGGAGCGATTGCGCTCTTTTTGCGCTATCAGCAGAAAGCCCTCGAAGCGGCATCGACGCTGCACGAGACGACGGAAAAAAGCCTGCTCGAGAAAGAGCTGATGCTTCAGGAAATGAAGCACCGCATCAAGAATTCGATTGCCCGCGTGCTGGCCATCGCCCGCCAGACCGCCGCGCAGGCGGACGACATCGGCCAGTTCTCCTCGTCCTTTTCCGCGCGCCTGCAGGCGATGGCCGCCTCGCAGGACATGCTGACGCGTTCGCGCTGGCAGAAGGCGGATCTCGGCGACTTGCTGCGCATCGAGCTTGGCCAGGTTTTCGGCAAGGAACTGCCCGAAGACCTGCTCGATGGGCCGCAGGTGCTGCTGGACGAGACGACGACGCAGGCGCTGGGCCTGACGTTCCATGAACTGGCGACCAACGCCTTGAAATACGGGAAGGTGGGCAGCCTGGTGAGTTCCCTGCGGATTCGCTGGCGCCTGGAAGGCCGCTCCCGTAGCCGCGCACTGGCGCTGGACTGGCATGAGACGGGGCAGGCGGACCTGCAGTCGCCCTCCGGGACCGGGTTCGGCACCAAGCTGATCGATCTCAACATCGTCCGCGAGCTGGGCGGCGAGATCAGCCGCGATTATCGCCCCGACGGGCTAAAGGTCAGGATCAGGATTCCGCTGCCGGGTAACCCTGCCGTTTGAAACCCTGATGCCGGCCAACAAAAAAGGCCGGCGTTTGCCGGCCTTTTCCGTGGGTTTTTCGCCTCAGTTACAACGCCGCGTGTAGATGCGCCGCGTGTCGGGATCGCGATACTGGCAATAACCGTTGCGCAGATTGCGAACCAGCAGGCCGGAGCCGGCGCCGACGGCCGCACCGATCGCCGCACCCTTCCAGCCGCCTGCGATGCCGCCGATCACGGCACCGGCAGCGGTTCCGACGCCGACATCCTGCTCGGTCGTCGTGCAGCCGCTGAGCGCGAGCACCGCGACCAGCGCGAGAGCCACTTTTTTCATTCGTCTGTTCCTCTCACTTTACGTTCCTCGTTTAACGTCCCGTCTCGCCTATATCATGGGAGCCGTGACGCTGCCTAGACACCGCCCTAGTCGGCGTGGCGTTGCCGGGACGGGTAGCCGTTCGACGCCACCACGGCGCCCGTCACGCTGATAGCGGCCTCGAATGTGCCGTCGGCGCGCACGTTCCAGGTGATCTGGTCGTAGTCGTCTTCCAGCGCCGGGTCGACCACCAGGCATCGACTGAAAAGGCGCGGCTCGACATGGGCGAGGCTCGCGATGGCTTTCGGACGCTGCGCGGCGCATTCCGACACGGTCTCGAACACGGCAACCGGCGCGGGAAGCTCGCGGCACTGGTCGAGGCCGTTGTTGCATCCGACGATCAAAAGCAGGGCTGCAATATGTTCCATGGCGGGGTCCCTTGTCGTGCGGAAACGGCCAAGGGGCGCTCATGGTTCCATCGCAGATGCCGATGCAGGCTCTCCGGTTCAGTCGGATTCGAAATTGCTCTGCGGCACGCTGAGCCTGTATTCGAGGCGACTGTCCTTTATTTCCAGCGACGATTGCCCATTGAGGGAGGTCGGCACGACGCGCTCGAGCGCGACGCTGCCGAATCGCTTGGCGCTTTGGCGCACGTGCTGGGCGCCGATGTTCTCGGCCCAGATCAGGAGCAGCGTCTTGTCGCCTTCGGGAGGCTGGATCATCCGGGCAGTCACCTCGACAAAGCCCTGCGGCTGCGAAAGCGCGCCGTAGCTGACGGAGTTGACGGCCAGTTCGTGCATGGCCAGGCCGATGTGCAGCGCGGCATTGGGGTTGAGGTAGGGGTCGTCGCCGTCGAAGCGCAGGCTGCGTTCCGGGTTGGCCAGGTAGCGCTCGGCCTGGTTGGAGACGAGGTCGCGCAGCTTGGCGCCGCGCCAGTTAGAGGAGGTGACCAGGTCCTGCGAGGAGGCGAGCGAGTGCAGGCGGCCGCGGAAACGCACGAGGAAGTCGGCCAGCGTCCCCGAATAGCGGCCGGTCTGCGTGGCGATGCTCTGGATGATGGCGAGGAGATTCTTCGACCGGTGGCTGACCTCGCGCAGCAGCGTCTTCAGCGTCTGCTCGCGGCGCTTCTGCTCCGTGGTTTCGACCTTGGTCGTGACGACGCCTAGAATGGCACCGTCCTCGTCGACATCGGCGTCGACCCATACTTCGAACCAGCGCATGCCGTTCGGACCGGGAACGTTGAGTTCAAGCCGTTCGGGGTTGGATGAACTGGCCACGCGTTGGCGGGCCGCGTCCAGCCGCTCTGCCTGCAGGGGGGGCAGGGCGGCGCCCTCGTCGTCCCCGGCGTTGTCCTCCCAGGGAGCGCGCATGTTGCGGGCCCACACGGTTTTGAGCGTCCTGTCCTGATAAAGCACGGAAATGCCGGCATTGCGTAGCGCGTGCAGCAAGGCGCGGCCGACCTGGGCATTGCTGCCGGCCGGCGGGGTTATCATGTCCGTCCTGGCGGCGCGTGATGTCGGAACTTTGCTGTCTGCGGGACTCATTGGCCAGCCAACCCATTGGTCCCCACGGGGCCTGATGCTTTGGAATCGATGCGGGAGTCTGCGGGAAAACCAGGCTCCGTCCCTGCCGATCCGGACGGAAGCTTGCCGAGCGAGGTGCTCATGGAACGCGCTTGGTACCTGGAAACCGTCTGCGCGAGGCGGTTTCCAGCGAAGGGCGAGTTGTGGGCGGCCCTTCTCACGTTCGCCTGAAAATGCCGGCGATGAGGGAGATCACCAGGAAGGCCAGGAAGATGAAGAACAGGATCTTCGCCAGCCCGGCAGATGCGCCTGCGATCCCGCCGAAGCCCAAGGCGCCGGCAATGATCGCGACCACAAGGAATACAAGCGTCCAGTAAAGCATCGCCAAACTCCCTTCGGACCGGAAAACGCGACGTTGCGTCGTTGGTTCCGCTTTTCATGGAAAGAAGAGCCGTCAGGCGGCCGCTTTTGCCTGACGCTCGAAGAACAGGGCTTGGCTGATCAGGGCCTTGACCATGTCCGGGTTGAAAGGCTTGGTGACGAGGAAGGTCGGCTCCGGCCGCTCGCCGGTCAGCAGGCGTTCCGGGAAGGCGGTGATGAAGATCACCGGCACCGGCGTCGAGGCCAGGATCTCGTTGACGGCATCTATGCCGGAACTGCCGTCGGCAAGCTGGATGTCGGCCAGCACCATCTTCGGGCGGGCCTTGCCGAACATCGCCACGGCCTCGGCATGGGTGCGGGCCGTGCCGACGACGCGGTGGCCGAGGCTTTCGACCATTTCCTCGATATCCATGGCGATCAGCGGTTCGTCCTCGATGATGAGGACATCGGTTGCCACCTGTCGCGAAATCTCGTTGCTCGCCTGCGCCAGGAGGTCGGAGAAACGGTTCTCGTCGACGTCGAGGATTTCAGCCGCTTCTTCCTCGCTGAAGCCTTCGACGGCCACGAGCAGGAAAGCCTGCCGCTGCAAGGGCGCCAGCGCATTCAGGTTGGCGGCCGCGCGCTGCTCCCATGCCGATTGCGCTTCTTCCTGCGGCACTCGGATCGCCACCGAGGTGAACAGCTTGGCGAATATCTTGTAGAGGGCGATGCGGTCGTTGGAGGCCTGCGGGTAGATGTCCACGTCGGCGATGATCGCCTCGAGCATTGCGGCGACGAGCGCGTCGCCGCTTTCCTGCGACCCGGAGACGGCGCGCGAGAAGCGGCGCAGGTACGGCAGATGCGGCGCGATTGTTGCGGACAAACCCATGATGACCATCTCCCTCAGATGACGTCTTTGCATAAGATGCAGGCTGGACGAAATGCAAGCCCCGACGGCATAAACGTCGAGTTCCGGAAAAAGTTCCGGGCGGCCGGAACCAATTTCCGGCGACGGCGTTGTAAGGCGATCGGTGGCTGGACGAGGAGGCCTGCCGCGGCAGGTGGCGTGAAAAAAAGTGGAAGCCGGGGTGGTTGGGGAGATCATGAAGGAAAAAAACAAGCGGGAATCGGCGGACGACGTTGTCAGGCAACGGCGAACCGGCGATCCACTGGGCGTGAATTCGGAAGTCGGGCGCAAGCTCAAGCAATATTACGATGATCTGGTATCCGATGAAGTACCGGACCGCTTCGCCCAGTTGCTAGCGCAGTTGGAACAGGCCGAGCCATCTGCGAAAAAGGGGTAGCGATGGCCGTTTCCCAGGGGTTTAAGACGGATTTGCTTGGCGCCATTCCAAGCCTGAGAGCGTTTGCGGTTTCTCTGGCCCAGAACGCTGACCGGGCCGACGATCTGGTGCAGGAAACGCTGGTCAAGGCGTGGGACAAGCACGAGAGCTTCCAGATGGGCACCAACCTGAAGGCGTGGCTGTTCACCATCCTGCGCAACGAGTTCTATTCGCAGATGCGCAAGCGCGGCCGCGAGGTCCAGGACAGCGAGGGCATCATGACGGCGCGCCTTGCCGTCCATCCGGCCCAGCAGGGACAGCTCGACCTCAAGGATTTCCGCGCCGCGCTCGAGCGCTTGCCGGAGGACCAGCGCGAGGCGATCATCCTCATCGGCGCATCCGGCTTTTCCTACGAGGAAGCCGCCGAAATCTGCGGCTGCGCCGTCGGGACGATCAAGAGCCGGGTCAGCCGCGCGCGGGCCAAATTGCAGGAAATCCTCGAAATTTCCGGCGAAGACGAGTACGGCCCGGACGCGATCTCCACTCAGGTGATGGCGTCGCCGAATTCCTGAGGCGCGGGGGCGCCGCGGCTCCTCGCCACCGCCTCGATGAGGTCGAGGCCCGAATAGGGCTTGCCCACCAGGATGACGCCGGGAAACGCCTGCTTGATCTCCTCGGTCTCGGAATGTCCCGTGGCGAAGACGAAGGGGACCTTGCGGTCGCGTAGCTGCCGGGCGAAATCGAGCGTCGAGACGCCGCCGAGCATCAGGTCCACGATCGCGGCATCGAAGCCGGCTGCGGCAGCCTCTGCATCGATTTCGGCAAGATCACCGAGAACGGTAACATGGCTTGCGCCATGTTCCAGGCAAAGCTGTTCGACATCCATCGCGATCAAGGCTTCGTCTTCGAGGACGAGGACACGCAGACCGTCAAGCAATAGGGCCAAGGGCGTCTCCTTTTTGCCAAACTCCTTCATGGCCTATAACGCGCGAGGCGTCCGATAAAACTGTCGCAGGCGGATCACAAGTTGCTTCAATCTGAAACAAGCGCCGCTGAGTCCGGCGTCGGCCGGCCGGCCTTGGAACTTTCGCGCGTGCGGTGCGTTCCTACCGACCGCCAGCGTGTCGCCATCTTCCCGATCGGCGATGCGCTTCATTTTTGTGATTTCGCGCATGTCTTCCTCACGTCGAGGCTCCGGCAAGACATGCCTACCAAGGGAGCAGGCAATGGCCGCAGCAGGCAAGATGACCCCCGACAATGGCGTCAACCCGGACCTCGAAGCCGATATCCGGCAGCTGAAGGCGGATATCGAAAAGCTTGCCGCGCAACTGGCGGCGACCGGCGAGCACGGCTATGGCGCGGCCCGCCGGGCGGCAGCGGAAGGGGTGGAGCAGTTGCGGGCGCGTGGAGAGGCGGCGCTGGGCGGGCTGCGTGGCAGTGCCGAGGACATCGAGGCGCAGGTGACCGCCCATGTGCGCGAGAAGCCGATCACCTCGCTGGCGATCGCCGCGGCCGTCGGCTACCTTTTCGCGCTCCTGTCCCGTCGCTGACCATAGCGGAACAGAAGGAATGGGGACGCTCACATCGCTGATCGCGGGGCTCGCATCCGGCGAGACCGCCGCCGCCATCCGCCGGGCGCGCGTGGCCGCGATCGTCTATCTGCTCGCGGGTACAGCCGCACTTTGCGGCGTCGGCTTCCTGGTCGGCGCCGCCTTCATTGCGGCGTCGTACCGCTATGGTTCCATGCATGCGGCGCTGGGCTTCGGCGTCGGCTTTCTCGTTCTGAGCGGCCTTGTCCTGCTGGTCTACAAGCTTTCGGCCGGCAGCCGCGAGGCCGAGCGGTCGAAGCGGCGCAAGGCGGACATGACCGCGATCGTGGTCACCACCGCGCTCACGCTGCTGCCGACGCTGTTGCGCGGCAAGGGCGGCCTCGGCGCGCTGCTTGCACCGGCGCTGGCTGCGGCCGCTTATGCGATCTACAAGGAAAACACCAAGCCTGACGGGGATTCCGGCTCGAAAAAGCCGGAATAGCCCACGGATGCCGATCTTTTCGGCGCGCGTGCCAAGGGCGGCCTGACGCCGCTCTTGGCTGCAACGGGCGTTTATCTCTGCCTGCAAGAGGTCCGAGCTGGCTTTCCGAAACCGCTCTTTTGCGTTCGGAACAAGATGCCAATCGCGACGTTGTGAACACACCGATGCCGTGTCCGACATCCCCAGCTACAGGTCAGCCGGGCGCGGCGTGCATTTTTACCTGCACAAGGAGAGAGTACCATGATGCGGAAACTTATGGCTACAACGGCACTGGCGACGCTTCTCGTTTCGGGCGCCTATGCGCAGGATGCTACCGCACCGGCCCCGGCCGCCCCGACGATGGAGCAATCCGCCCCCACCAAGATCGTGACGCTGGACAATGGCAGCATCGTCACCAACATCATCGGCGAATCCGTCTATAACGGCACGGCGGACGACGCCCAAAGCATCGGCAAGGTCAGCGACGTGATCCTCGACAATGCCGGCAAGGCCAAGTCGCTGGTCATCGGCGTCGGCGGCTTCCTCGGCGTCGGCGACAAGAAGGTCGCCTACGACTTCAGCAAGCTGAAATGGGCCGAGAAGGGCAGCGACCGCTGGCTGGTCGCCGACACCACCAAGGAGGCGCTGCAGGCCCAGCCCGAGTTCGATCCGGCGCCTTACCAGCCTGCCGGAACCGGCGAGGCTGCGGGCGACAACGCGATGGCGCCCAATGACGGAACGGCCCCGGCCGGTACCATGGCGCCTTCCTCGGATACGGCCCAGTCGACACCGGCCCCGGCTCCTGCCGGCGCAGCGGAAGGAAACCTCGCCAGCCAGATCATCGGCGAGAACGTCTATAACGGCACCGGCGACGACGCGCAGAACATCGGCAACGTCAACGACATCCTGCTCGACAAGGACAACCAGGCGCGGTCGTTGATCATCGGCGTCGGCGGCTTCCTCGGCATGGGCCAGAAAAGCGTCGCCTTCGACTACGACAAGGCCCAGTGGGCGACCAAGAACGGCGACCGCTGGCTGGTGGTCGAAGCCACCAAGGAGCAGTTGGAGAAACTGCCTGACTTCAACCGCAAGGCCTATGATCCGGGCGGCACGCCGGCCGCCGCGTCGAACGACACGGCTGCCCCGGCGCCTACCGCAGCTGCCCCGGCCGAGGCGTCGCCGGCGGCTCCTTCCACCGATACGGCCGGAAATGCGCCGGCCGAGACCGGAACAGGCACGGCTACGAATGAGACCACCGGCACCGAGGCCGGGACCGACGAAACCAAGACGGCCGCGATCGACAAGTCCACGCTGACCGAGATGCCGGTCGGCGACATCCGCAGTCAGGATCTGGTCGGCACCACGGTCTATGGCGCCGACGACGTCAAGATCGGCGAGATCGGCGATGTCGCCCTGTCGGCCGACCAGAAGGTCGATGCGGTGATCGTGGACGTGGGCGGCTTCCTCGGCATCGGCGCGAAGGAAGTCGCGGTGGCCATGGATCACCTCAAGTTCATGACCGACAAGAACGGCAAGAAGTATCTCTACACGTCGCTTACCAAGGACCAGCTCGAGAAGCAGGCGGCCTATGACAAGGGCAGCTACACCGAGAAGCGCGACGAGCAGCGCATGATGGTGCAGTAGCCCCCTGCCAGGCTTCGCTGGACTGTGGAACTCGCGCCCCGACCGGCGCGGGTTCTTTTTGCATAGAGCGAAGTGAACGATGAAGCACGCGTCGTTCACCAATAGAGCACAGTCCTTGCTGTGTTTGCGGCCTTTGCCGCGCCAGGGAGTGGGCCCATATTGGCGTGGACAGCGGCAAGGGCCGCGCAAGACAGGAAGGAGCAAGGATCATGCTCGACCAGATCAAGGGCCTGCATCACGTCACCTCGATGGCGGCGGACGCGCGCCAGAACAACGCCTTTTTCACGCACACGCTCGGCCTGCGCCGGGTGAAGCAGACCGTCAATTTCGACGCGCCGGACGTCTACCACCTCTATTACGCCGACGAGCGCGGCACGCCCGGTTCGGTAATGACCTATTTCCCGTTCCCGCATATCGCCAAGGGGCATCCCGGCGTCGGCGAGGTCGGCACCACCGTCTATTCCGTTCCCGAGGGCACGCTGGGCTATTGGGAAAAGCGCTTTGCCGACAAGGCGGTCTCGGGCGTCTCCCGCGAGGAGAAATTCGGCGAAAAGCGCCTGGCCTTTTCCGGGCCGGACGGCGACGGCTTTGCCCTTGTCGAGGACAAGGCGGACAACCGCGCGCCGTGGAGCAAGGGCGACGTGGCGGCCGACGAGGCGATCCGCGGCTTCCATTCGGTGTCGCTGCGCCTGCGCGACGGCGGCGCGACCGAGGAGCTGCTGAAATATATGGGCTACCAGGAAGTGGATCGTTCCGGGGCAATCCGCCGTCTGGCGATCCCGGGCGGCAACGGCGCCGATGTCGTCGACATCGAGACCTTGCCCGGCGCGCCGCTGGCCCGTCTCGGGGCCGGCTCCGTCCATCATGTGGCGTTTGCCGTCGAGGACCGCGCCAAGCAGTTGGAAGTGCGCAAGGCGCTTGCCGATACGGGCTACCAGGTGACGCCGGTGATCGATCGCGACTACTTCTGGGCGATCTATTTCCGCACGCCGGGCGGGGTCCTGTTCGAGGTGGCGACCAACGAGCCGGGCTTCGACCGCGACGAGGACACCGCCCATCTCGGCGAGGCGCTCAAGCTGCCGAAGCAGCACGAGCACCTGCGGCCCTATCTCGAAAAACATCTCCAGCCGCTCGGGGAGTGACGACGATGGCTATTGACGCTTACATCCACAAGGCCTTGCCCGGTTCGCCGGGCGGGCCGCTGTTCTTCGTCTTCCACGGCACCGGCGCGGACGAAACCCAGCTTGTTTCACTTGGGCGAGAACTGCTGGCGGATGCAACCATCGTTTCGCCGCGCGGCGATGTCTCGGAATATGGCGCGGCGCGTTTCTTCCGCCGTACCGGCGAGGGCGTCTACGACATGGCGGACCTGGCGCGGGCGACCGCCAAGATGACCGGCTTCGTGGCCGCCCATGTCGAGGCGCAGAAACCGTCGCGCGTGCTCGGGCTCGGCTATTCGAACGGCGCCAACATCCTGGCCTCGGCGATCTTCGCCGAGCCTGGCCTGTTCGATGCGGCGGTGCTGATGCACCCGCTGATCCCGTTTTCGCCGCAGGTGAACGGCGACCTGGCCGGGCGGCGCATCCTGATCACGGCCGGCGGCCATGATCCGATCTGCCCGCCGGCGTTGACAGAGCGCCTGGCTGGCGATTTGCGGGCAGCGCAGGCCGATGTCATGCTGGAGTGGCACGAGGGCGGCCATGAGGTGCGCCCCAACGAAATCGAGGCGGCGCGGCTGTTTCTTGCCGCCGACGGCAGGGAGAACAAACAATGACGGGCGAATTGCCGGAAATCGAACTCGAGGACCAGGGTGCGAAGGGCCGCTATGTTTTGCGCGGCCCGGACGGGGCCGAGGCGGAAATGACCTTCACCAGGGTTGGCGAGAAAAAGATCATCATCGACCACACCGGCGTGCCGGACGCTTTCCGGGGGCAGGGCGCGGGCCTGAGGCTGGTGGCGCGCGCGGTCGAGGATGCCCGCGCGGCCGGCAAGACGATCATTCCGCTTTGCCCGTTCGCGGCCGCCCAGTTCCGGCGCCACAAGGAATGGGCGGACGTGCTGTCCCAATAAGAAGAGGGTTCAGCGGGTCGGTACCGGATGCTCGCCGCGGTAGTCGTAGAAGCCGCGGCCGGTCTTGCGGCCGAGCCAGCCCGCTTCGACATATTTCACCAGCAGCGGGCAGGGCCGGTACTTGGAATCCGACAGGCCCTCATGCAGCACCTGCATGATCGACAGGCAGGTGTCGAGGCCGATGAAGTCGGCCAGTTGCAGCGGCCCCATCGGGTGGTTGGCGCCGAGCTTCATCGCCGTGTCGATGGCCTCGACGGAGCCGACGCCCTCGTAAAGCGTGTAGATGGCCTCGTTGATCATCGGCAGCAGGATGCGGTTGACGATGAAGGCCGGGAAGTCCTCCGACACCGTGATCGTCTTTTCCAGCCGGTTCACATAGGCCTTCGCCGCCTCGAACGTCTGGTCCTCGGTGGCGATGCCGCGCACCAGTTCGACCAGCTTCATCACCGGGACGGGATTCATGAAATGAATGCCGATGAAGCGCTCGGGCCGGTCTGTCTGCGAGGCAAGGCGGGTAATCGAGATCGACGAGGTGTTGGTGGCGAGGATCGCCTCCGGGTTCAGTTGCGGGCAAAGTTGCGCGTAGATCTTGCGCTTGACGGTCTCGTCCTCGGTCGCGGCCTCGATCACGAGATCGGCGCCGGCGAGGTCGGCCATCGAAGCCGCCGTCGCGATGCGGCCCATCGCCTGCTGGCGGGCCGCCTCTTCCAGCTTGCCGCCGCCGACCTGCCGCGCCATGTTGCCGTTGATCGTGGCGATGCCCTTTTCGATGCGGTCCACGGAAACGTCATGGATGAGCACGTTGTAGCCGGCCAGCGCCGAGACGTGGGCGATGCCGCCGCCCATCTGGCCAGCCCCGATGATGCCGATCGTTTCAATCTTACTCATGACCGATCCCGTTCCACGCTGTTCGCCTGCTTTTTGTGCAGTGCAACCTAGCTGATTTTTTGTGCAGCGCAAATCAGAAAGGCGGGGAGACGTTGGTCTCCCCGCCTTTCGGCACCAGTCTAATACGGGTCGATAATGTAGGTCAAAGCGCCTTTTGGAGTTCCGGAAGGGCGACGAAGAGGTCTGCGACGAGGCCGTAGTCGGCGACCTGGAAGATGGGGGCTTCCTCGTCCTTGTTGATGGCGACGATGACCTTCGAGTCCTTCATGCCGGCCAGGTGCTGGATGGCGCCGGAGATGCCGCAGGCGATGTAGAGGTCGGGCGCCACCACCTTGCCGGTCTGCCCGACCTGCCAGTCGTTGGGCGCATAGCCGGCGTCGACGGCCGCACGGCTTGCGCCGACGGCGGCACCGAGCTTGTCGGCGACCGGCAGGATCACTTCCTGGAACTTTTCCGACGAGCCGAGCGCACGGCCGCCCGAGATGATGATGCGGGCCGAGGTCAGTTCCGGGCGGTCGCTTTCCGACAGCCGGTTCTCGACGAAGCTCGACAGGCCGGGATCGGCCGCCGCCTTGACCGCCTCGACGGCGGCCGAGCCGCCCTCGAGGGCTGCCTGGAAGCCGGCGGTGCGCACCGTGACGACCTTCTTGGCGTCGGTCGCCTGCACCGTCTGGATGGCGTTGCCGGCATAGATGGGACGCTTGAAGGTATCGGGCGAAACCACTTCGATGATCTCCGACACCTGCGCCACGTCGAGCAGGGCCGCCACGCGCGGGGCAACGCTCTTGCCGACGGCGGTGGCCGGTGCCACGATGGTGTCGTAGGAACCGGCCAGCGATACGACCAGCGCCGCCAGCGGCTCGGCCAGCTGCTCAGCCAGCTCGTCGGCCTCGGCCAGCAGCACCTTGTTCACGCCCTTGAGCTTGGCGGCGCCATCGGCGGCAGCCTTGGCGCCCTTGCCGGCCACCAGCACATGCACATCGGAGCCGATCTCGAGTGCGGCCGACAGCGCCTTGGCGGTCTGGTCGGAAAGGGTTGCGTTGTCGTGTTCGGCAATCAGAAGAATGGCCATGTTCTTATCTCCTATTCCTGCTGATCAAAGCACGCCGGCTTCGTTGCGGAGCTTGTCGACCAGTTCGGCCACCGAAGCCACCTTGACGCCTGCCTTGCGGCCGCTCGGCTCCTCGGTCTTGAGCACCTTCAGCCGCGGCGTAACGTCGGCGCCGAAATCGGCCGGGCTCTTCTCGTCCAGCGGCTTCTTCTTGGCCTTCATGATGTTGGGCAGCGAGGCATAGCGCGGCTGGTTGAGGCGAAGGTCGGCGGTGATGATCGCCGGCATCTTCAGGTCCACCACCTGCAACCCGCCGTCGACCTCGCGCGTCACCTTTGCCTTGTCGCCGCCAAGCTCAATCTTGGAAGCAAAGGTGCCCTGCGCCCAGCCCAGCAGCGCCGCCAGCATCTGGCCGGTCTGGTTGGAATCGTCGTCGATCGCCTGCTTGCCGAGGATGACCAGGCCGGGCTGCTCGGCCTCGACCACGCCCTTCAGGACCTTGGCGACGCCGAGCGGCTCGACCTCGCCGTCAACCTTGACCAGGATCGCCCGGTCCGCGCCCATGGCCAGCGCCGTGCGCAGCGTCTCCTGCGCCTGCTGCGGCCCGATCGAGACCACCACGATCTCTTCCACCTTGCCGGCTTCCTTCAGCCGGATCGCCTCTTCCACCGCGATCTCGTCGAACGGGTTCATCGCCATCTTCACGTTCGCCAGCTCGACCGACGACCCGTCAGCCTTAACCCGAACCTTCACGTTCGCATCGACTACCCGCTTTACGGGAACCAGAACTTTCATCTGCTTGACACCTCTACGATGGTTTGGAGCGAGCCGTAGCAGCACGCGCTCCCAAGAATTTGTCGAAAGCCGACATTTTTCATGGAGATTCCGTTGTTCAGCCGTCTCAGTGGTGGCGGAGCGGCTTCCACAAGCGCGCGGACCGTAATTGCGGGTCCTTTCCGCGTCAATATACGAGCTGGATCAAAATTCGGCAAAATCGGTTGAATCAGACCCTGTCCCAAGGCGGGGGAGGCGCGCCGTCGGCCGGCTCGGCGATCTTGCGCGGCGGGGCCGTGGCCGGCAACGGCGAAAGCATGGCCTCGTCGCTCAGGGGGACGTTGCGGCGCCGGAGCAGCAGCACGAGCACCGCCCCCGAAATGATGCCGCCGATATGGCAGGCCCACGATATCTGGTCCTCGCCACCCATGGCGAACATGGTGAACTGGAGCAGGATCCACAGCGCCAGCGGGATGTAGGCGGGGATGCGCAGCGGTATGCGGGCGAAGGCCAGGATCCAGATTTTCACGCGCGGGAACAGGATGAGATAGGCGACGACCACGCCGGCGATGGCGCCGGAGGCGCCGATCAGCGGGGCCTGCGAATCCGGCGCGACCAGCCCGTGGAAGAAAGCCCCGCCGATGGCACAGGCGACATAGAACAACAAATAGCGGAAGTGGCCGAGCGCGTCCTCCACATTGTCGCCGAACACCCACAGGAACAGCATGTTGCCGCCGAGATGAAAGATGTCGGCATGCAGGAAGGAATAGGTCAGGTAGCTGAGATTTTCCGGGATGATGACGAATTGCGGGGCCAGTTCCGCAGTGTGGTGGACCACGGAGGGAATGAAGCTCAGGCCGAGCACGGCGGCGTTGGCGAAGCTTTCGCCGCCGATGGTGGTCGCCAGGTAGGCGCCCACGTTGAGGACGATCAGGGCGATCGTCACATATTGCAGCCGGATGGTGCGCAGGTGGTTGGTGTCGTAGAGCGGGATGAACATCGGGTACTCCCCCGCCCGCCGGCGGAATGGTCAGCGGTTTTCGCCCGGCACCCATAGCACATCGGCGTTTCCGTTGTCATTGACGGCGCGCGCGGCGACGAACAGCAGGTCGGAGACGCGGTTGATGTACTTGATGCCCTCGGGGTTGACGTGCTCGGCCGGATTCTGGGCGAGCCCGACCATGAGGCGTTCGGCGCGCCGCGCCACGGTGCGCGCCAGGTGCAGCGCCGCCGCCGCCGGGGAGCCGCCGTTCAGCACGAAGGACTTGAGCGGCTCGAGGTCCTTGTTGATGAGGTCGATGTCGTTTTCGAGCCGCGTCACCTGCGAGGCGGTGATGCGCAGGGGCTCGTATTTCAGCGGCTTGCCGGTGTCTGGCACGGCGAGGTCGGCGCCAAGGTCGAACAGGTCGTTCTGGATGCGGCTCAGCATCGCGTCGATGGCCGGATGGCTCGCGCCGGTGTGGATGCGGGCCATGCCGATGCAGGCGTTGGCCTCGTCGACGGTGCCGTAGGCGTCGATGCGGAGGTCGGATTTCAGCCGCCGCTCGCCGCTGCCGAGGCCGGTCGTGCCCTTGTCGCCGGTGCGGGTGTAGATCTTGTTCAGCTTGACCATGTCGGCCCCCCTTTATCCGCGCGTGAAAAAGACGGCCAGCAGGATCAGGACGATGGCCACGAACTGGAGCAGGACGCGCATCTGCATCAGTTTATTGGAGGTCATGCCGTCGCCGCCCTTCATCATGTTGATGAGGCCGCGGATCAGGACCGCCACCACGGCGAACATGACGATGATGGCAAAAATCTTGAAAGCGGTGCTCATGGGCGTGTCCAGTTCGGTCAGGTGCTTTTGGCGAGAAGCCGGTAAAACAAGGCTGCAGGAAGGATGCGCTTCAATAGAATACCGATTCTGGCCGGCAGCGTTACCACATAATGCGGCCGCGGGCGCCGCGACAGAAGCGCATGCCGCAGCGCCTTGTAGACCACTTCCGGCCCGGCCTTGGCGCGGTTGCGCCCGGCACCAGACCGCAGTTGCCGTTCATAGGCCGCGCGGTGAACGGAATTTTCCCGGTCGACGGACCCGAGAAACAGCGGCAGGCCGTTTTCGTGCAGGCTGGAAGCCACCGGGCCGGGCTCGATCAGCGAGACGTGGATGCCGCTGCCGGCAAGCTCCTGCCGCAGGCTGAGCATCAGGCCCTCGAGCGCGTATTTGGAAGCGCAGTAGGCGCCGCGATAGGGCAGCGGCATCTGGCCCAGGATCGAGGAACAATGGACGATGCGGCCGTGGCCCAGCCGGCGCATCGCGGGCAGGACGAGCCGGGTCAGTTCGTGCCAGCCGAAGAAATTCGCCTCGAACTGCCGGTGCAGGACTTCCACCGGCAGGTCCTCGACCGCACCGGCCTGCGCATAGGCGCCGTTGTTGTAGAGTGCGTCCAGCCGTCCGCCGGTGCGCTCCAGCACCGCCGCCACCAGCCGCTCGATCGACGCGCTGTCCGTATAGTCGAGATGGAAGGCCTCGATGCCGTCGGCCTCAAGGGCGGCTAGGGCCTGGCGGTTGCGCGCCGTCGCCAGCACGCGCCAGCCGTCCGCCTTGAGCGCACGGGCGCAATAGGCGCCTATCCCGGAAGAGGCGCCGGTGACGAGAATGGTGCGCAACTCTTTCACCGGAGGGCCGTTTCGCCTTCGACGCTTGCCATTTGCGGAGTTCCCTTCCCATATTCGCGGTCGGGAAACAATCACAGGACGCTTTCTTGCTGAGAACCGTCGTTGCCGTCAAACGCGTCCTTTACGACGCGCTCGGCCATTTCAACAATGACGACGGCTGGGCCATGTCCAGTCATCTGGCGATCACCGCCCTGATGGCGCTGTTTCCGTTCCTGATCTTCGCCACCACGCTGGCCAGCTTCCTTGGCGCCGACGCCTTCGCCGATACCGCCGTGCACCTGGTGTTCGACACCTGGCCGGCGCAGATCGCCAAGCCGATCGCCGCCGAGGTGAGGAACGTGCTCACCGTCCAGCGCACCGACTTGTTGACCTACGGCGTCGTGCTTGCCGCCTATTTCGCCTCGAACGGCATCGAGGCCCTGCGCACCTCGCTGAACCGCGCCTATCGCGTCACCGAAACGCGGGGCATCCTCTACCGGCGCGCGCAGAGCCTGTTCTTCGTCGTCATCGCCACCATCGGCATCCTGATCATCAGCGTGCTCCTGGTGCTGGCGCCGATCCTGGCGCGGCTGGCGGAAGCCCATATCGAATGGATCAAGCCCTATATGGGCACCATCAATTCCTGGCGTTATGTCGTCGCCTCGACGGTCATCGTCGGCGGCCTGTTCGCCGTGCATTACTGGCTGCCGGCGGGCAGGCGGCCGTTTCTGTCGCTGGTGCCCGGCATCCTGTTCACGCTGGTCGGCTGGCTCATCGGCTCGACCGCCTTCGCCAGTTATCTCGACCATTTCTCGTCCTATGTGAGCACCTATGCGGGCCTTGCCTCGATCATGATCGCGGTGGTGTTTCTCTACATCGTCTCGGCGATCTTCATCCTCGGCGGCGAGTTCAACGCCGCGATCAGCCGTTACCTGGAGGCCCGAGCCCGCGTCGCCGGTTGAACCGTCGCCAGCGCCACGCCGAAGGTGGCGATCAGCAGGCCGGCGACCTGGAGCGGATCGAGCCGCTCGCCGAACAGGACCCAGGCCATGATGGCGGTTACGCCCGGCACCAGGTAGAACACCGAAGCCACCTTCGACATTTCACCGTCGCGGATCATCACCATCAGCAGGAAGATGGCGCCGATCGACAGCACCAGCACCAGCCAGGCCAGCGCGAAGAGGAGTTCGCCGTTGAAGGTAATGGTCTGCGTCTCGGTCAGGAACGAGCCCGCCAGGACCACGAGCGCGCCGCCGACATATTGCCAGGCGGTGGTGGACAGGAGGCTGCTCCCGGCCGAACGGCGCTTCTGCCAGATGGTGCCGAGCGTAATGCCCAGCACCGACAGGAGGGAAGCGGTGAGCGTGCCGGCGGTGATGCCGCTGCCGAGTTCACCGAGCTTCGGCCACAACACCACGATGACGCCGGCAAAGCCGATGCAAAGGCCGATCCAGTGGCGGGGCAGGATTTTCTCGCCAAGCAGCCTGCCCGCGATCACCGCCGTCAGGAGCGGTTGCAGCCCGGCAATGAGCGCCGACAGCCCCGCGGGCATGCCGCGGTGGATGGACCAGAAAACACCGCCAAGATAGACGCCGTGCAACAGCATGCCCGCAACCATGGCATGCAGGGCCTCGTCGCCGCTTGCCGGCCTGGCTCCGAGCAGGGTGGCGATGGACAGCAGCAGCAGCGCCGCGATCACGAAGCGCATGGAAAGGAAGGTGAACGGCTCCGCCCACGGCATGGCGTAGCGCGCGCCGATGAACCCGGTGGCCCACAGGACGACGAAAATGGCGGGAATGAACCGCTTGAGGCTGGGCATCGAAACCGTGGCTGCTTGAGACGGAACTGCCTGTAGGGTGATTTGCCGCTTCTGGCAAAACGAAACGGCTGATTCATAGAATGATTGAAATTGATGGCCGATTTGGTGGAACTGAGGTCAGAGACCGACCAGTTGCCGTATTGCCTGCGGCGTCGCGCCGTTTTCGCGCAGGGCGGAAAGGCCGGTGGCGGCCTGGCTCTTTGACAGTTTGCGCCCGTCAGGACCCAGGACCAGCCGATGATGGAAATAGGCCGGTTTCGGCAGGCCGAGCAGTTGCTGCAACAGCCGCTGGACCGAGGTGGCGAAGAATAGGTCGCGCCCGCGCACGACATGGCTGACGCCCTGCAGCGCATCGTCGACCACGACGGAGAGATGGTAGCTGGTCGGCACCTCGCGCCGGGCGACGACGACGTCGCCCCAGTCCCGCGGGCGGGCCTCCACCTCGCTCGTCGCGCCCAGTGTCTCGTCGGTAAATTCCGTCCATGACAGCGGTGTGCCGATGCGCGCCATCGCCGCCTCGACGTCCAGCCGCCAGGCGAAAGGAAGACCGGCATCGATGCGCCGGTTGCGCTCTCGCGTGGAGAGCGTCTTGTCGATGCCGGGATAGAGCGGCGCGCCGTCCGGGTCGCGCGGCCAGTTTTCGCCGCGCTGCTCGCGTTCGGTGATGAATGCGCGGATGTCGCCGCGGCTCATGAAGGCCGGATAGACCAGTTCCTCGCGGGCCAGCCGCTGGAGCGCTGCCTGGTACTCGGCAAAATGCTCCGATTGCCGGCGCACGGGCTCTGCCCAACTGAAGCCGAGCCATTCGAGGTCGCGGAAAATGCCGGCTTCGAATTCCGGCGTGCAGCGCGTGGTGTCGATGTCCTCGATGCGCAGCAGCAGGCGTCCGGCGCTCGCCTGCGCCAGTTGTTGGTTGAGCAACGCCGAATAGGCGTGGCCGAGGTGCAGTTCGCCGTTCGGGCTGGGCGCGAAGCGGAAGGTCGGGCGGGTCATGCGCTGGAATCGGGTTGCGACGCTGTTTTCGGTTGCTACTTTGCCCCGGCGGGGGCGACAAGGAAACCATGCAACGCATCGTGACACTGGAAGACGTCGGGCGCGGCCTCGAGGAATTGAGCGTGATCGACCCGCGCCTTGCCCGGGTGCGCGAAATGGCGGGCGAGGTGCCGCTAAGGCTCTCGGAACCGGGGTTCCGCAGCCTGGCCTCGATCATCGTCGCCCAGCAGGTGTCGCGCGCCAGCGCCGACGCCATTTTCGGGCGGCTCGAGCGGCTTGTCGACCCGCTGACGCCGCAGGCGATCCTGGCCGCCGGAGAGACGGTGTTCCGCGACGCCGGCCTGTCGCGGCCCAAGCAGCGCGGCCTGCTCGCGGTGGCGCAGGCGGTCGCCGACGGGCTCGACCTCGACCGGCTGTGCGTGCTCGATGCCGGCGAGGCGATGACGCTGATGACGGCGGTGTCCGGCATCGGCCCGTGGACGGCCGAGGTCTATCTGCTGTTCGCCGCCGGCCATCCGGACATTTTCCCTGCCCGCGACGTGGCGTTGCAGACGGCGGTCGGCCATGCGCTCGGCATCGAACCGCGCCCGGCGGAAAAGGCGCTCGCGGCGATTGCCGAATCATGGTCGCCGTGGCGGGGCGTCGCTGCCCGGCTGTTCTGGGCCTACTATCGCGAATTGAAGGGCCGTGAGGCGGTGCCGCCTGCTTGAGGCCACGAAAATGTGCGAAAATCACGCGTTCCCGGCGGTGTGCCGGCCCGATAATCTGCTTCACATCCCTGTCATGTCGGGCTTACAGTATCGCCATCGTACCGGTCCTTGAGTCTAGGAGGTCGAGAGCGTGACGGTCGCCGTATCTGCGGATGGGCTTCCTGCTTTGGTGCTGAATGCGGACTATCGCCCGCTCAGCTATTACCCCCTGTCGCTGTGGTCGTGGCAGGACGCCATCAAGGCTGTGTTCCTCGACCGCGTGAACATCGTCGCCGAGTACGAGCAGGCCGTTTCCTCGCCCACTTTCTCGATGAGATTGCCCAGCGTCGTCAGCCTCAAGGCCTATGTCAAGCCGATGCGCCATCCGGCGTTCACGCGCTTCAACGTGTTCCTGCGCGATCGCTTCCAGTGCCAGTATTGCGGATCGCTGGAGGACCTCACCTTCGACCATGTGGTCCCACGTCGTTGCGGCGGGGCAACGACGTGGGACAACGTGGTAGCAGCCTGTTCGCCCTGCAATTTCAGGAAGGGCGGCCTGATGCCGGCGCAGGCGAAGATGTGGCCGCGCCAGAAGCCTTACCAGCCCAGCGTGCAGGACCTGCACAACAACGGCCGCCTGTTCCCGCCTAACCATCTGCACGAAAGCTGGATGGACTATCTTTACTGGGACGTCGAACTCGAACCCTGATCGCTGACAACCAGTCAGCGATGGCTGTCAGCGGCGGGCGAAGGCCCCGCGGAAGGCGACGATGGCCAGCACCAGGCTGGCGATGACGTTCCACCCGGCCATGGACAGACCGAGAATGCGCAGCGCCGCCTTGTCGCAGGAAGGCGGAACGAACTTGTCGAGCGCATCGAGCACGCCGTTGCCGCCGGTATCGACCGGGCCGGCGACGTTGGTGCAGTCGGTCGGGCCCGGCCACCAGGCCCATTCGACGCCCGAGTGGTAGATGCCGAGGCACATGCCGTAGAACATCAGCAGCCCGCCGACGGCGAGCAGGCCGCGCGTGATCCACGCCGGCGCGCGCAGCGCCGAGGCAAGGGCGGCAAGCAGCATCAGCGGCACGCCGACATAGTAGGGGATGCGCTGCTCGTAGCAGAGCTTGCAGGGGATGTAGCCGCCGATGTACTGGAAGGCGAGCGCGCTGCCGACCACGGCCGCCATCGCGACCGCGAGGAAAAGCGCGGTCAGCCTGCGGGTGCTTTCGGTGGCTTCGATGGTCGAGATCATGCTCGTGCTCCGGTCTGGCGGCTCTGCTCAGGCGATGTATTTGACGATGATGTAGAGCAGAATTAGGACGCCGGCAGCGAGGCCGGCAATCAGCCCCAGGCGTTTTTCGATGAAGTCGCGGATCGACTCGCCATAGCGCCGCAGCAGCCAGGCCAGGAGCAGGAAACGCGCGCCGCGCGCCACGACGGCCGAGACGATGAACCAGCCGAGCGGGAAGCCGACGACGCCGGCGAGGATCGTCACCACCTTGATCGGCGGCAGGTGCGCCAGCCCAGAGGTGACCAGCATCAAGAGGATGATGCCGTCGCCCGAGGAGAGCCGCAGGTGCTCGAACTCGTCGAACTTGCCGTAGAATTCGAGGATCGGCCGGGCCAGCGCGTCATAGGCGTAGTGACCGATGAACCAGCCGGCAATACCGCCCAGCACCGAGGCGATGGTCGCCACCAGCGCATAGCGGTAGGCGCGGCCCGGACGCGACAGCGACATCGGCAGGAACAGCACGTCCGCCGGGACGAGGAAGACCGAGCTTTCGACGAAGGCGATGATGGCGAGCCACCATTCGGCGGATTTCCTTGCCGCGAGCGACAAGGTCCAGTCATACAGTCCACGCAGCATGCTTTGTCCTCGGGATGCGCCGCAGCAATAGGAAAATTCGCACCGGCATACAATGGCCATGCGCTCACGAAATCATCCGCCGCCGGGGCGTTCGTTATCGCCGCAGGGCGGGAGCCGTCATGGCCGTAAGGAAACGCACATGCAAAGCGGTTGACGAGCGGGGGTCGGGGCGTGTAGTTCGCGCCCAGCCGGACCAATCCGGCAGCGCCTGTGCGGGTGTGGTGGAACTGGTAGACGCGCCGGACTCAAAATCCGGTTCCGAAAGGAGTGTCGGTTCGATTCCGACCACCCGCACCATTCGACCCTTTTTATCGCGTATTCTCGATAGGCTCGAGAATTGAAGACAGATTAGTCGCTTTCCAGGCGGTTTTCCTGACATGCAACAATACCCTGCAGGGCGACGCTTGCGTTGGCGCCGGGCGCTGTCGACCCAACCTCGTTCGGCATGGCGCGAGCCTATGGCTGCGGGGCGAATTTGCTCG
The DNA here is from genome assembly GCF_042646345.1 of Aquamicrobium soli. Taxonomy (NCBI): domain Bacteria; kingdom Pseudomonadati; phylum Pseudomonadota; class Alphaproteobacteria; order Hyphomicrobiales; family Phyllobacteriaceae; genus Aquamicrobium; species Aquamicrobium soli. The sequence goes on from NZ_JBHRTK010000012.1 coordinate 880,789, forward strand.
AATGCTAGCTAAATCTTAACAAACCCTGAAAGGGTTGATTCAGCCGAATCGGCCAGATCTTGCTCTCGCAAAGCCGCAGTGTGCCGCCGCGCGATGGGAGACAGCAAGGTTATGGAAGACCGTTTCGAGCTCGTTCTGGACCCGCACGACCTTTGGATGGTTTGGGACAAAGAGAAGGAAGAGCCAGTCGTTTTTGCCGACCAACTCCTGGCTGGTCTGAGCAAGTCAGAGGCGGCAGCGGCCTGCGAGGTACTGAACGAAATTTACAAGCGGCGGAAACTCGAAGACGCTGCCTGACACCCGATTCCTGGCGGTCGGCGTTAGCCTCACCCGTCCGCCGTTCCTGCCAGGTGCGAGGTAACGGCAATTCAGATCATACCGCCATTGGTGCGCAGTACCTGACCGTTGATCCAAGCGCCTTGGTGGGTTCGCTCTCCGCTTCCTGACCGGCCGGCGTCCTTCGGACTCCTCGCAACCCCGACGGCCGATGGACTTTTGCGTGCCCGCGTTGTTCGCTGCTAAGCTTGTCTTTTGCCGCCCCAGCGGCCGAACCGGTCGCTCCGGAGCGGCGTCATATCGATGTCCGGGGTCTCGCCGCTGACGAGCTCGGCCACGAGCCGTCCGGTGACGCCGGCCAGCGTCAGGCCAATATGGCCGTGGCCGAAGGCGTAGGTGACGTTGGGCAGTTCGGGGGAATTGCCGATCACCGGCAGCGAATCCGGCATCGACGGGCGGAAGCCGAGCCACGTTTCCGTGGCTTCGCCGGCACGGGGAACAAGCTTTCCGACTCCCTTGCGGATGATCTCGATGCGGTTGGCGCTGGGCGGGGCGGAGAGCCCGCCGAGTTCGACGGTCCCGGCGGCACGCAGGCCGTCCGCCATCGGCGTCATGTAGAAGCCTTCCTCGACGAAACAGACCGGCCGGTTCAGGAGCTTGCCCGCCTCGGGGAACAGCACATGGTAGCCGCGCTCGGTGTCGAGCAGGATGCGGTCGCCGACCTGGCGGGCGAGCAGCGCCGAGCGGGCGCCCGACGCCACCACCAGATGGTCCGCCTCGTGGTCGGCTCCGTCGATGGAGAAGGCGACGCGCGAGCCCGCGCGGCGAAGGTTCGTCGCCTCGCCGGTCAGGAATTTGCCGCCTCGCTCCACGATCGCCTGCGCGAGGGCGGCGGCAAGCCGGCGGGGGCTGTCGATGGTGAAGGCGTCGTTGAACAGCACGCCGCTGTGGTAGAGCGGGGCGACGTTCGGTTCCAGTTCGCGGACCTGGCTGGCGTCGAGCCGGGTGAGGTTGACGCCGTGTTGTTCGCGTCGGCGATGCCAGTCGTCGGCGGCATCGAATTCAGCCTGCGACTTGTAGAGGTAGAGGCAGCCGGTTCGGCGCAGGAGCGGCTCGGCGTTCGCGGTCTCGATCAGCGGCATCCAGCCCGCTTCGGCCCGGTTGAGCAGTGAGGCCAGCACCGCGATGATGCGCGCGACTTCGGCTTCACGGCCGGCGCGCAGGAAGGCGAGAAGCCACGGCAGGAGATGCGGCAGGTAGCGCCAGCGGATCGCCAGCGGCCCGTTCTGGTCCGCGATCATCCGCGGCACCTGCCAGACGAGGCCCGGCGTGGAGACAGGCAGCACCGCCTGGGGTGCGAAGGTGCAGGCATTGCCGTAGCTGGCGGCCTGCCGCCATGCCGCGTTGCCGAGCGGCGGCTCCCTGTCCGCCAGCGTGACCTGAAAACCGCGCATCTGCAGCCAGAGCGCCGAGGCGAGGCCGACGAAGCCGGCCCCGATGATGGTGACGTGCCGGCGCTCCGGCTGGGAAGGTCGTGCCGGGTTCGGGCTCATCGTCGTTTCCGGTTGCGGGTCTAGGCGGCGACCCTACGTCAAACGAAAGCGCCGTGACAGTGCTTGTATTTCTTGCCCGAACCGCACGGACACAGTTCGTTGCGGCCGACCTTGCCCCAGCTTGCCGGGTTCTTCGGGTCGCGGTCTTCCGGCGCGACGACGGCGCCGGCTTCCTGCCGCACCAGGACGGCGGTGTCGCCGCTGTGGAAGTCGTCCTCGCCGGTGGTGCCGTCGATATGGCTGCCATAGGCTTCCGGCGCTTCCGGCGGCGGGGCGTCGGCGGCCTGGCGTACCAGCTCGACACGCATCAGCTGGCCGGTGACGATCTGGCGCAGGTTGCCGAGCATCGTCTGGAACAGCTCAAAGGCCTCGCCCTTGTATTCCTGCAGCGGATCGCGCTGGGCGTAGCCGCGGAAGCCGACGACCGAGCGCAGGTGGTCGAGGTTGACGATGTGCTCGCGCCACAATGCATCCAGCGACTGCAGCACGACGGAGCGCTCGACATAGGTCATCACTTCGGGGCCGAAACGCTCGGCGCGGTCGGCCACGGCGGCATCGACGGCGGCGGTGATGCGCTCGCGGATCGCGTCCTCGGCGATGCCTTCTTCCTGCGCCCATTCCTCGATCGGCAGGTCGAGGTTCAGGTACTGCTGCACCTCGGCCTTGAGGTTGGCGACGTCCCACTGCTCGGCATAGGCGTTTTCGGGGATGTTCTTGGCGACGATCTCCTCGATGACGCCGTTGCGCATCTCGGCGACCATTTCGCCGAGGCCCTCGCCGTCCATCAGGTCGAGGCGCTGTTCGAACACCACCTTGCGCTGGTCGTTGGAGACGTCGTCGTATTTCAAAAGGTTCTTGCGGATGTCGAAGTTGCGGGCCTCGACCTTGGTCTGGGCCTTTTCCAGCGCCTTGTTGATCCACGGGTGGATGATGGCTTCGCCTTCCTTCAGGCCGAGCTTGCGCAGCATGCCGTCCATGCGCTCGGAGCCGAAGATGCGCATCAGGTCGTCCTGGAGCGACAGGAAGAATTTCGAGCGTCCGGGGTCGCCCTGGCGGCCCGAGCGGCCGCGAAGCTGGTTGTCGATGCGCCGCGATTCATGGCGTTCGGTGGCGAGCACGTAGAGGCCGCCGGCGGCCAGCGCCTGTTCCTTCAACCGCGCGACGTCGGCGCGAATTTCCTCCTCGCGCGCCTCGCGCTCCGGGCCTTCCGGCATGTCGGCCAATTCCTCGGCGATGCGCATGTCGGCGTTGCCGCCAAGCTGGATGTCGGTGCCGCGGCCGGCCATGTTGGTGGCGATGGTGATGGCGCCGGGCTTGCCGGCCTGGGCGACGATCGCCGCCTCGCGCTCATGGTGGCGCGCGTTCAGCACTTCGAAGTCCTTGAAGCCGTCCTTGCGCAGGCGCTCGGCCAGTTGCTCGGATTTCTCGATCGAGGTGGTGCCGACCAGCGTCGGCTGGCCCTTGGCGTGCGCTTCCTTGATCTCGCGCACGATCGCCTGGTACTTCTCCTCGACGGTGCGGTAGACCTCGTCGTCCTCGTCGATGCGCTGGACCGGGACGTTGGTCGGGATTTCCGTGACCTCGAGCCCGTAGATGTTGCCGAATTCCTCGGCCTCGGTCAGCGCCGTGCCGGTCATGCCGGCGAGCTTCTTGTACAGGCGGAAGTAATTCTGGAAGGTGATGGAAGCCAGCGTCTGGTTTTCCGGCTGGATCTGCACATGCTCCTTGGCCTCGAGCGCCTGGTGCAGGCCTTCGGAATATCGGCGGCCGGGCATCATGCGGCCGGTGAACTCGTCGATGATGACGATCTCGCCGTTGCGCACGATATAGTCCTTGTCGCGCTGGAAAAGCTGGTGCGCCTTCAGCGCGTTGTTGACGTGGTGGACGATGGCGACGTTCTCGACGTCGTAGAGCGATTCGCCCTTCAGCAGGCCGGCATCGCGCAGCATGTTCTCCAGCTTTTCCGTGCCTTCCTCGGTGAAGGTGGAGGTCTTCTGCTTCTCGTCGATCTCGTAGTCGGCGGGCACCAGCTTCAGCATGAAGGCGTCGATGGTGTTGTACATCTCCGAACGGTCTTCGAGCGGGCCGGAAATGATCAGCGGCGTGCGCGCCTCGTCGATCAGGATCGAGTCGACCTCGTCGACGATCGCGTAATTGTGCGGGCGCTGCACCATCTGGGCGCGCTCGTACTTCATGTTGTCGCGCAGATAGTCGAAGCCGAGCTCGTTGTTGGTGGCGTAGGTGACGTCGCAATTATAGGCGTCGCGGCGCTCCTCGTCGTCCATGCCGTGGACGATGATGCCGACGCTGAGGCCGAGGAACTTGTAGATGCGGCCCATCCATTCGGCGTCGCGCTTGGCCAGGTAGTCGTTGACGGTAACGACATGCACGCCCTTCTCGGCTAGCGCGTTGAGGTAGACGGGGGCGGTCGCGACCAGCGTCTTGCCCTCGCCGGTGCGCATCTCGGCGATGCCGCCGTCGTGCAGCACCATGCCGCCGATCAACTGCACGTCGAAGGGGCGCAGGCCGAGCACGCGGCGGGCGGCCTCGCGCACCGTCGCAAAAGCCGGGACGAGCAGGTCGTCCAGCGTCTTGCCGTTGGCGAGTTCCTCGCGGAATTTCTGGGTGCGGGCCTTCAACTCGTCGTCGGAAAGCGCCCGAATTTCGTTTTCCAGTGCGTTGATGGCCTGAAGCCGTGGCTTGGTCGCCTTGACGCGGCGATCGTTGGCGGAACCGAATACCTTGCGGGCGAGAGCGCCGAAACTGACCATAAATGGTCCCTTTGCTTGTATTCCTGGCCGTCGCGACAGCGCTGCCGAGCGCCATCGAAATCCGCCACGAGGGGAACAAAACACCGAAAAGCGCCCGAAAACGGTTCTGGACGCGGAGTCGGTGGACAGATAAGAGGGGGCTCAATCGATGTCAACGGCGCTGCATATTCCCCTTTGACGCCAGATTCCGCCATATTCCGGTCGATTTGAAAGCGCTTCTCGCCTCAACTGTTTCTCTTGGAGTTCCCTTCTTATGATGTTGTTGTCCAGACGCTCACCGTTCGCCGGCCTCGGCTTCGTCCTCGGCCTTGCCACGCTTTCCCTTTCGCCGGCCTTCGCGCAGGAAGCCGCCCCGTCGGCGCCGGCCCAGGCCGCGGCCCCGGCCGACCCCGCTGCCGTGGTCGCCACCGTCAACGGCAAGAACATCACCGAGGCCGACCTGTCGCTTGCCGAAGGGGAACTTTCGCAGCAATTTGCGCAGCTTCCGCCCGAGCAGCGCCGTGCTGCGGCCCTCTCGGCCGCCATCGAGATCAAGGTGCTGGCCGACAAGGCGGTGGCCGACGGGCTGGACAAGGACGCTGAATTCCAGCGTCGCGTCGCCTTTCTCCAGCAGCGCGCCCTGCACGGCGAGATGGTCGAGAAGGAGGTTGTCGGCAAGATCACCGACGACGAGCTTCGTGCCCGCTACGACAAGGAAATCGCCGCCCAGCCACCGGTCAACGAGGTGCATGCCCGTCACATTCTCGTGAAGACGAAGGAAGAGGCCGAGAAGATCATCAAGGAACTCGACGGCGGCGCCGATTTCCAGAAGCTCGCCAACGAGCACACCAACGATCCGAGCGGCAAGACGAACGGCGGCGACCTCGGCTATTTCGGACCGGGCCAGATGGTGCCGGAATTCGACAAGGCGGCGCAGGCGCTGGCGATCGGGGCCTACACCAAGGAGCCGGTGCAGACGCAGTTCGGCTGGCATGTCATCAAGGTCGAGGACAAGCGCGCCAAGCAGCCGCCGGCCTTCGACGCGGTCAAGGAAAACGTCCGCTCGATGGTGATCCGCGACAAGTATTTCGCGCTGGTCAAGCAGGCGCGCGCCGACGCCAAGGTCGAGATTCCCGACGCGGCGCTGAAGAAGGCGGTCGATGCCGCCGAGGGCGCCGAGTAAGGCCGGCTTCGTTGCGGCCGCGCATCCGGCGCGGCACAGCCGAGATTGGTGGAACGGGCGGGCTTGAAGTCCGCCCGTCCTGCTATTGGCGATGCCTTCTCTTTCCAACGGCGGCGCGACGGCGCGATACTGGCCTGCAATGCGCTCGTAGCTCAATGGATAGAGCAACGGACTTCGAATCCGTAGGTTGCAGGTTCAAGTCCTGCCGAGCGCGGTGGTTTTTCTGTCTCACGCCGGTTCGCTTCGCTCACGGCTCCGACGGGGCCATGGCCCATGGCGTGGCAGACCCCTGCTCCGGTTTGCTTTGCAAACCACCTCTCCCCCTCAAAAGGGGAGAGGAAGGACGTTGCGCTTGCGATTTTCGTTTCCTCTCCCCCGTCGATCGGGGGAGAGGTGGCTCGGCGAAGCCGCGGCGGAGTGGGGGGCGAGCCTCATAGGCGATCGCATTGCGGTTCGGGCGGCTTCTTCAAGCCAAATCGCTTGCACAGCGCCGTCGCATCGGGCAAACCGGCGACATTTCGCAGTTTCCCGCCGAGGCTTCCAATGTCCGCATCGATCTCGCCGCTCGCGCCCAAGAAATACCCGAAAATGCCGGCCGTCGAGGGCGTGCGCATTGCCACCGCCGAGGCCGGGATCAAATACAAGGGCCGCACGGACCTCCTGGCGATGGTTTTCGACGAGGGAACGACCGTTGCCGGCGTCTTCACCCGTTCCAAATGCCCGTCGGCTCCGGTCGACTACTGCCGGGAGAACCTGGGCGGCGGCAAAGCGCGCATGCTGGTCGTCAACTCCGGCAACGCCAATGCCTTTACCGGAAAGAAGGGCCGCGAGACGACCCGCATCACCGGCGAAGCCGCCGCCAAGGCTGCGAACTGCAAGCCGGGCGATGTCTTTCTCGCCTCGACGGGCGTCATCGGCGAGCCGCTCGACGCCTCGAAGTTCGGGCCGCTGCTTGCCGGAATGGTCAAGGAAGCCAAGCCCGACCTGTGGGTCGAGGCGGCCAGGGCGATCATGACCACCGATACCTATCCGAAGGTGGTCACCGCCACCGTCAGGCTCGGCGACGTCGACGTGACCCTGAACGGCATCGCCAAGGGCGCCGGCATGATCGCGCCCGACATGGCGACGATGCTGTCTTTCGTCGCCACCGATGCGCCGATCGCGGCCCCGGTGCTGCAGGAGCTGCTGTCGAAGGGCACGGCCAAGACCTTCAACGCGGTCACCGTGGATTCCGATACCTCGACCAGCGACACGCTGCTGTTGTTTGCGACGGGTGCTGCCGCCCGGCGCGGTGCGGCGCCCGTCGTCGACGCCAGGGACGCCCGCCTTGGGCGGTTCCGCCGCGCGCTGGGCAAGATGCTGAAGACGCTGGCGTTGCAGGTCGTGCGCGACGGCGAGGGCGCGCGCAAGCAGATCGAGGTGACGGTGACCGGCGCCAAGTCGGCGCGTTCGGCCAAGCGCATCGCGCTTTCGATCGCCAATTCGCCGCTGGTCAAGACGGCGGTGGCCGGCGAGGACGCCAATTGGGGTCGCGTCGTCATGGCCGTCGGCAAGGCCGGGGAGCCGGCCGACCGCGACCGCCTCTCGGTCTGGTTCGGCGACAACCGGCTGGCGCACGAGGGCGAGCGCGACCCCGCCTATTCGGAGGAGGCGACCTCGGCCTACATGAAGCGCGACGAAATCCGCATCCGTGCCGATATCGGCATCGGCCGCGGCAAGGCGACGGTGTGGACCTGCGACCTCACCAAGGAATATGTCGCCATCAACGGCGACTACAGGAGCTGATCTGGTGCCGCAGCACCCCGCCAGCATCCTTGCCACCGTACGCCGCTACGAAGCGGCGGGCTTTCGCGCGTGGCCGGCGGCGGCGGTGCATTACGACGGCACCTGGGTGGTGCGGCTGACGGCGGGCCATCCAGCCAAGCGGCTCAACTCGATCACGCCGCTCGATCCCGGCGACATCGATGGCATGGCGGATCGGATCGGCCGCGCCAGCCGGCGTTTCGAGGCCTACGGCCGGCCGCTCACCTTCCGCCTGTCGCCGTTGGCCGGTTCGGTCATCGCCGCGCATCTCGACGCGGAAGGCTGGAGCCGGTTCGACGATTCGCTGATCATGCGCATGCCGCTGGCCGACGCGCCGGTGGAGAACGCGATCGACCAAATTCCGCTGCGCGACATCAGCCGCTTCGTCAGCGCCTCGCTGAAGGTGCATGGCTCGGACGCGTCGTTGCGGCCGGGCCTGTCGGAAATCATCGGCGCGATCCAGCCCGAGGCCGGGCTGTTCGTGCTGGAGCGCGGCGACGAGCCGCTGGCGACGCTGATCTGCGTGCATGACGGCGACCTCGCCGGCCTGTTCGAGATCGCCACCGACGAGTCGGTGCGCGGGCAGGGCCATGGCCGCCAGCTGATCCTTTCGGCGCTGAAATGGGCGCGCCTGCGCGGCGCGCGCGAAGCCTGGCTGCAGGTGGGAGCCGATAACGGGCCGGCGCTCGGGCTCTATCGCAGCCTCGGCTTCAGCGACGTCTACCATTACCACTATCGCCGGCCACCCGGAGCGCAGACGTGTTGAAACCGGATGGACGGCGCCTGGTCCTGGTCGCCGCTTGCGCGCTGATCGATGCCGATGGCCGCGTGCTGATTGCGCAGCGCCCGCAGGGCAAGCAACTGGCAGGCCTGTGGGAGTTTCCCGGCGGCAAGGTCGAGCCCGGCGAGACGCCGGAAGAATGCCTGATCCGCGAATTGCGCGAGGAGATCGGCATCGAGACCAAGGTCGCCTGCCTGGCGCCGCTGACCTTCGCCAGCCACAGCTATGACGACTTCCACCTGCTGATGCCGCTCTATGTCTGCCGCCGCTTCGAAGGGATCGCGATGCCGTTGGAGGGCCAGAAGCTCAAATGGGTGCGGCCGCGCCAGATGCGCGATTATCCGATGCCCCCGGCCGATGCGCCGCTCATCCCGGCCTTGATCGACCTGCTCTAGGTTGCCGCCGTTCGCGGCAGGGTTGTACGCCGCCGGATTGTTAATGGAAGATTTATCTTACCATGACAATTTGAGCGAGTAGAGCGCTCTATTGCGCGCATGATGATGCTTGGAGCCGGAAATGAGCCTCGACGACTGGGATTCGATCCGCCCCGACCGCCGCGCCCGGGCCATCGACGCCGGCATGGGCCTTTTGCGCATCACGCTCCTGTTCGGTTCGGCCGTCGTGGCGCTGGCGCTCATGGCGGTTCCGGTCCTGGATAACTACAACGATCGCCAGCAGGTCGCGCGCGGCGGCCTGATCGGCGTCGACTCCACCACGACCGGCTCGATCAACCGCACCAGCACCTATACGATCCGGCGCAGCGTCCTGCAGTCTTCGCCGGATTCGGTCTGCGTCATCCGCGCCAACCGGCATAGCGGCGATTGCTGACCGATACCGGCCCGCGACCCATTGCGGGACACGTCCGGGCCACGCGGTTCATCGGCCGTTAAGCCTGCCGCGTTAACCTTTATTAAGCGGTGGCTGTTATCGTCCGGCCAGAGGACAGACGATGCCCCATTCATTGCGACGGTTTCTTCAGGACGAGAGTGCCGCCACAGCCATCGAATATGGGCTGATCGCCACGCTTATCTCGATGGCCCTTTTTGTCGGCTTCGGCAGTTTCGCCGACAGCCTCGGCGGCTTGTGGGACGACAACAGCGGCAAGATCACGGAAGCGTTCAGGCAGGGAGCCGAGTAGGCTGCGGCCGGCGCAGGCTTTTCTCCGTCAAGAGTTGCCGGGATTTTCCAGAATTTTCGCCAGCGACACCTTGCCCGAGCCGGGCTTCAGCGGTTTTTGCTGCGAGGGGTCGGGGGCCCATCCCGACATCCACACCAGGGAGAACGTCGCCCGGATGCGGCCGTCCGGGTCGGAGAAGCGCTCGGCATAGATTTGTGCCGCGCGCGCAAACAGGTCCCGGCGGCCCGGCCGGCGGGGGCGGTCGAGCATCGAATTCGTCTCGCCCATCGCCCTCAGATCCGCCATCAGCGAAAACAGCGTGTCGTAGCGCACCACCACCGTCTCGATGTCGGCGACCGGGAGGGCGAATCCGGCGCGTTGCAGCAGCGCACCGGCATCGCGGACGTCCGGGAAGGGAATGACGCGCGGGCTGGCACCGCCGTAAAGCTCGGTTTCGGCGACGAGCAGGCTCTCGCGCAATTCCGCCAGCGTGCCGGCCCCGGCGAAGACGCCCAGGAACAGGCCGTCCGGCCTCAGCGCCCGGCGCACCTGTGCCAGCAGGCCGGGAATGTCGTTCATGGCCTGCAAGGACAGGAGCGAGACGGCGAGGTCGAGGCTCCTTTCCTCGAAGGGCACCGTTTCGGGTGTCGCTACGATGCCCGGTTCGTCGCCAAGGAAGAGGCTGTCGGCTTCGATGCGGAGGGCTTCCGATACCTTGCCGCTGGCCTGCATCACTTGGGCGGCAGCCGGGGTCTGGCAGAAAAGCGTCGCCGCCCTGGCGAATTTGCGCTCCACCGCGTCCAGCCGTTCGGCGAGGTCGCCGGCGGCGCGCTGCATCAGGAAATCCGCCCCGGCGAGGGGACGCTCCAGCGCCCGCCGCTTGCGCGCGAGCAGCAGCGGCGTATCGAAAATCGGCTGCACGGTCAGCTTCCTGTCTTGCCGGCATCTGCTAGGATGCCCGCACATCACGTGGCTCAAGCGATGGCGGATATCAAGGGGCTTTCCAGAATCGCGCTGAACTGGCCGGCGCGGCTCCTGTTTCCGCCGGTCTGCGCCGGTTGCCGTCGCCACGTCGCGCAGCCCGGCGTGCTGTGCGCCGAATGCTGGCCGAAACTGCGGCTTCTCGAGCGGCCATGGTGCCCGGTCATGGGGACGCCGTTCATCCACGACATGGGGGCCGGGTTCCTGTCTGCGGAAGCGATTGTCGATCCGCCGCCCTTCGAACGCGCCCGGGCTGCCGTCGCCTATTCCGGCGTCGCGCGCCAGATGGTGGCGGGCCTCAAGTATCACGATCGCACCGACCTTGCCCCGTGGATGGCGCGCTGGATGATGCGGGCGGGTGCGGAACTCGTCGCCGAGGCGCAGGCGATCGTGCCGGTGCCGCTGCACTGGCAGCGGTTCCTGCGGCGGCAGTTCAACCAGTCGGCGGAACTGGCGCGCGCGCTTTCCAAGCTGAGCGGCGTGCCGTTCGAGCCGGGAGCCGTCAGGCGGGTGAAGCAGACGCGCCAGCAGGTCGGGCTCGAGCGGCAGGAGCGCGAGCAGAACGTCCGCGCCGCCTTTCGCGTGCCCGCCGAGGCGGAAATCCGGATCGCCGGGCGCCGGGTTCTCCTGGTCGACGATGTCTATACGACCGGGGCGACGGCGCGCGCGGTGACGAAGGCGCTGAAGAAGGGCGGAGCGGGGGCGGTCGACGTGCTTACCTTCGCGCGCGTGCTGCCCGGGGACTTCCGGCCCGACGAAACGCCCCTTATATAGATGGCAAATGACGGGAACGCATTATGGCTGATGTGACCATCTATACCCGCATGGCGTGCGGTTACTGCGCGGCGGCCAAGCGCCTGCTCGACAGGAAGGGCGTTGCCTATACCGAGCACGATGCGAGCTTTTCGCCGGAACTGCGCCAGGAAATGATCGCCCGGGCGAATGGCCGCGCGACGTTCCCGCAGATTTTCATCGGCGATATCCATGTCGGCGGCTGCGACGATCTGCACGAACTGGAGGCGCAGGGCCGCCTCGACGCGCTTCTGACCGACGAGGCGACAGGGCAGGGCCAGGATACGGCAAAGCAGGGATTGTGATGAGCAAGAGTTTCAAGGCGGCGGCCGTGCAGATGCGGTCGGGTAAGGATCCCGAGCGCAATGCGGCGGATATGGAAAAGCTGGTCCGCGAGGCCGCGCGCCAGGGCGCGACCTATGTCCAGACCCCGGAAATGACCGGGGTGATGGTGCGCGACCAGCAGGCGCGGCAGGCGGTCTTCACGTCGCAGGACAAGGACGTGACGGTAGCTGCGGCACGACGCCTGGCGAAGGAACTGGGCATTTTCCTGCATGTCGGCTCGACCGGCATCCTGCGCGCCGACGGCAAGATCGCCAACCGCGCGCTGCTGATTTCGCCGCGCGGCGAAACCCTTGCGACCTACGACAAGATCCACATGTTCGACGTCGATCTCGACAATGGCGAAAGCTGGCGCGAATCGGCCGCCTACGAGCCCGGCCGGCAGGCGGTGGTCGCCGACCTGGACGGCACGCGCTTCGGCTTCGCGGTCTGCTACGACCTGCGTTTTCCGCAACTGTTCCGCGCCGAGGCGCTGGCGGGGGCCGAGGTGCTGACGGTGCCGGCCGCGTTTACCCGGCAGACCGGCGAGGCGCACTGGCATGTCCTGTTGCGGGCGCGGGCCATCGAAAACGGCGCCTTCGTCATCGCCGCCGCGCAGGGCGGCCTGCACGAGGACGGTCGCGAGACCTATGGCCATTCGCTCATCGTCGACCCGTGGGGCAGGGTGCTGGCCGAGGCCGTGCATGACGAACCGGGCGTGATCGTCGCCGAGATCGACCCGACGCAGTCGGCCGCCGCGCGCGCCAAAATTCCCAACCTGAAGAATGCGCGCGAATTCGGCGTCACTGCGGCTTCGGCGGGGGAGATCAGGGGAGCGGCGTCGTGATCCGGTTCTCCCTGGTCTGCGACAAGGCCCACGAATTCGAGGGCTGGTTTCGCAACAACGACGATTTCGATACGCAGGTGAAGCGCGGCTTCGTCGATTGCCCGGCCTGCGGTTCGCACAAGGTCGGCAAGGCGCTGATGGCGCCGGCGGTCTCCACCGCGCGCGGCCGCGAAAAGGTGGCGCTGGCCATGGGCGAGGAGCAGAGGAAGGCGCTGGCCCAACTCAAGGCCATGGCCGAGAAGGTCCGCGAAAACGCCGACTATGTCGGCGACAAGTTCGCCGAGGAAGCCCGGAAAATCCATTTCGGCGAGACCGATCCGCGCGGCATCTACGGGGAGGCGACGCTGGAGGAGGCCAGGGGCCTCGCCGAGGACGGCGTTTCCTTCATGCCGATTCCGGTCTTCCCGGACGACCACAACTGACCCTTTCTTTTTTGCGCCCTGGCGCATTTGTGCCGGCCGCCTTTCGTGGTCGGCTCGCCGCCGAAACGGGTGCACGATGAAATTTTTCTGGGATTCCGCCTTCGGCCTGCTGGTGGTGACCGGCGCCTTGCTCGGCCTGTCGCTGCCGCTCGGGCGGATGGCGACGGACGTCGGCGTTCCGGGCATGGTCTGGGCCTTCGTCATATCGCTCGGGGCCGGCGGCCTGCTGTGGGCCGTCACCATGGCGCGGGGCGTCCGCTTTCGCCTGACGGCCCATAAGCTGCGCTATTTCTCGATCGTGGCGCTGGTTTCCTACGCCATCCCCAATCTCCTGATGTTCTCGGCGATCTCGCATCTGGGCGCCGGCTATACCGGTATCATGTACACGCTGTCGCCGATCATCACCCTGATCCTGTCGATCCTGCTCGGCGTGCGGCGGCCAAGTCCGCTGGGCGTGATCGGCATCGTCGTCGGCTTCGTCGGCGCGGCGATGGTAGCGATGACGCGCGGCGAGGCCGGGCAGCCGGCGGCGCTGTTTTGGGTGGCCATGGGGCTGCTGGTCCCCGTGTTCCTGGCGATCGGCAACATCTACCGGACCTGGGACTGGCCGGGCGATACCGGCCCGACCGAGCTTGCCATCGGCAGCCATCTGGCAGCGGCCGCCATGCTGCTCGTCGCCATCCTGGCCCTGCCGGGCGGCGGTTCGCTGCAGCTTCTGGGGCAGGTGCCTTGGGTCGCGGCCGTGCAGGCAATTTCGGCGGCGGTGATGTTTCCGGTCTATTTCCGCCTGCAGGCGGTCGGCGGGCCGGTCTATCTCAGCCAGATCGGCTATGTCGCGGCGGCGGTCGGCCTGTTTTCGGGAACGCTGTTCCTCGGCGAGCACTATCGCGGCCTGACATGGGCCGGGGCGCTGGTCGTGGTGGTTGGCGTGTTCATCACCACCAAGGCGCAGGCCCGCAAGGAGACGCCGGCGGTGGCGACGCGGTGAGGCTCAGACGGAGCCCTTTTCCGCCAGCACCATGTAGTTGACGTCCATGTCCTTCGACCGCTGCCAGCGGTCGGCGAGCGGATGGTAGATGACGCCGGTGCGATCGACGATCGACATGGCGGCGTTGGCGAGCGACTTTTCGAGTTCCTCCGGGCGCACCAGCTTGCCGAACTGGTGGGTGCCGCGCGGCAGCCAGCGCAGCACATATTCGGCGCCGATGATGGCGAGCCCGAGCGCCTTCAGCGTGCGGTTGATGGTGGCCACGAACATGACGCCGCCCGGCTTGACCATCGTGGCGCATTTTTCCAGGAACAGGTCGATGTCGGCGACATGCTCGACCACTTCCATGTTGAGGATGACGTCGAATTTCTCGCCCGAATCGGCAAGGTCCTCGGCGGTCGTCGCCCGGTAATCGACGCTGACGTCCGATTCGGAAGCGTGCAGCTTCGCCACCTCGATGTTGGTGGCCGACGCATCGGCCCCGACCACCTCGGCGCCGAGGCGCGCCATCGGCTCGCACAGCAGGCCGCCGCCGCAGCCGATGTCGAGGAAGCGCAGGCCCTCGAACGGCCGCGCCTCGCGCGGGTCGCGGCCGAATCGCTCGGCCACCTGGTCGCGGATATAGGCGAGGCGCACCGGATTGAACTTGTGCAGGGGGCGGAATTTGCCGTTCGGGTTCCACCATTCGGCGGCAAGCGCGGAAAAGCGCTCCACTTCCGCGGCATCGATGGTCGACTGCTTGGGTTGTGCCCGTCTTGGCTCTGGCATCGCATCGTCTCCTCGACCGGGGTCCGGGTTTCGAGCGCTAGGAAGTCGGGTTTGGGGGCGGGAATGTCAAGGTAACAATTTCAGGCGGGCTCCGGCGACTTCTGTTGCTTGCACAGTTTCGGCCTTTTGGCTAAGGAGGCCGCAATCGTGCTTGGCCCCGGCTTTCCAGGGCCTTCGTTTCCACAGTTCTCGGCCCTCGGACCGGTATCCAGGCAAAGGCGTTTCGTTTCCATGGCGCGCATCGTGATGAAATTCGGCGGGACCTCGGTCGCCGACATCGCCCGCATCCGCAATGTGGCGCGCCACGTCAAACGCGAGGTCGATGCCGGCCACGAGGTGGCGGTGGTCGTTTCCGCCATGGCCGGCAAGACCAACGAACTGGTGGCGTGGACGCGCGAGGCCTCGCCGATGCACGACGCGCGCGAATACGATGCCGTCGTCGCCTCCGGCGAGCAGGTGACGGCCGGCCTCCTGGCCATCACCTTGCAAAACATGGGCGTCAACGCGCGCTCTTGGCAGGGCTGGCAAATCCCGATCCGCACCGACAACGCCCATGGCGCGGCGCGTATCGTCGACATCGACGGATCGTTCCTGGTCAAGCGCTTCGGCGAAGGGCAGGTCGCGGTGGTCGCGGGTTTCCAGGGCCTCGGGCCTGACAACCGCATCGCCACGCTCGGCCGCGGCGGCTCCGACACCAGCGCCGTCGCCATCGCCGCGGCGGTGAAGGCAGATCGCTGCGATATCTACACCGATGTCGACGGCGTCTATACCACCGACCCGCGCGTCGAGCCGAAAGCGTGCCGGCTGGCGAAGATTTCGTTCGAGGAAATGCTTGAAATGGCGTCGCTCGGCGCCAAGGTGCTACAGGTTCGCTCGGTCGAGCTCGCCATGGTGCACGGGGTACGCACATTCGTGCGCTCGTCCTTCGTGGACCCGGACGCTCCCGGAATGGGGGATTTCGACAATCCGCCCGGAACGCTTATTTGCGACGAGGATGAAATCGTGGAACAGCAGGTCGTCACCGGTATTGCCTACGCGAAGGACGAAGCCCAAATCTCGCTGCGCCGGGTCGGCGACCGTCCGGGCGTAGCCGCAGGCATCTTCGGGCCGCTGGCCGAGGCCGGCATCAATGTCGACATGATCGTCCAGAACATCTCCGAGGACGGCAAGCTCACCGACATGACCTTCACGGTGCCGTCGGGCGACATCGAAAAGGCGCTGGCGGTGCTCGGCAAGATCCGCACCGAGGTCGGGTTCGACGTCGTCCAGCACGACGACGGCATGTCGAAAGTGTCCGTCATCGGCATCGGCATGCGCAGCCACACCGGCGTCGCCGCGACCGCTTTCAAGGCGCTGGCGGAAAAGGGCATCAACATCCGCGCCATCACCACGTCGGAGATCAAGATTTCGATCCTGATCGACGGGCCTTATACTGAACTTGCCGTCCGCACTTTGCATTCGGTCTACGGGCTGGATAAGCAATAGCGGGGCCTTTACAGTCTGTCGTTACAAGGTCAGGCGTTGCGTGAATACCGGGGCGGAGCGAGCCGCGCCGGGTTGAAGAATGCCCATGGGAGAAATCGCCGCGATGCGTGATACGGCTGGCGGCCCGCGCGTTTTGCTGAGAAGGCTGCGCGAACTCATGCAGGAACCGATGGAGCCGCAGGAGCGGCTCGACCGGATCGTACGCGATATCGCCTCCAACATGGTGGCCGAAGTCTGCTCGCTCTATGTGCTGCGTTCCGACTCGGTGCTCGAACTCTATGCCACCGAGGGCTTGAACCCGAGCGCGGTCCACAATGCCCAGCTGCGACTGGGGCAGGGCCTCGTCGGCTCCATCGCCGCCAGCGCGCGGCCGCTCAATCTGTCGAACGCGCAGGAGCATCCGGCCTTCGCCTACCTGCCGGAGACGGGCGAGGAGGTCTACAACTCCTTTCTCGGCGTGCCGGTGCTGCGCGCCGGGCGCACGCTCGGTGTCCTGGTGGTGCAGAACAAGACCATGCGCACCTACCGTGAGGACGAGATCGAGGCGCTGGAGACCACGGCGATGGTGATCGCCGAGATGATCGCCACCGGCGACCTCGGCAAGCTGACGCGCGCGGGGCTCGAACTCGACCTGTCGCGGCCGGCGAGCTTCACCGGCCTGTCGTTCAACGAAGGCATCGGGCTCGGCCACGTCGTCCTGCACGAGCCGCGCATCGTCGTCACCAACCTGTTCAACGAGGACAGCGAGGACGAGGTGGAGCGGCTTGGAAGCGCGCTCGGCTCGCTGAGGCTCTCCATCGACGACATGCTGGAGCGCCGCGACGTCGCCTTCGAGGGCGAGCACCGCGAGGTGCTGGAGGCCTATCGCATGTTCGCCAACGATCGCGGCTGGGTGCGCCGGCTGGAGGAGGCGATCCGCAACGGCCTGACGGCGGAAGCGGCGGTGGAAAAGGTGCAGTCGGACATGCGCGCGCGCATGATCCACATGACAGACCCTTACCTGCGCGAGCGCATGAGCGATTTCGACGATCTCGCCAACCGGCTGCTGCGGCAGTTGATGGGCCATGGCGCGGAATCGATGGCTGCCTCGCTGCCCAAGGACGCCATCGTCGTCGCCCGCTCGATGGGCGCCGCCGAACTGCTTGATTATCCGCGCGAGAAGCTGCGCGGGCTGGTGCTGGAGGACGGCACGGCGACCAGCCATGTCGTCATCGTGGCGCGCGCCATGGGCATCCCGGTCGCCGGCCACATGAAGGGCGCCGTCTCGATGGCGGAGAACGGCGACGACATCATCGTCGACGGCGAGGAAGGCATCGTGCACCTGCGGCCGCAGCCGGATCTCGAAGCAGCCTATGCCGAAAAGGTGCGGTTCCGCGCCCGGCGCCAGGAGATCTACCGGGAATTGCGCAAGCAACCCTCGGTGACCAAGGACGGAGTCGCGATCGACCTGTTGATGAATGCCGGGCTGGCCGTTGACCTGCCGCAGCTTGCCGAGTCGGGCGCCGCCGGCATCGGCCTGTTCCGCACCGAATTGCAGTTCATGGTCGCCTCGACCTTCCCGCGCGCGGAAGCGCAGGAAAAGCTCTATCGCGACGTTCTCGACGCGGCGCGCGGCAAGCCGGTCACCTTCCGCACCATCGATATCGGCGGCGACAAGGTGCTGCCCTATTTCAAGGGATCGGTGCAGGAGGAAAACCCGGCGCTCGGCTGGCGCGCGATCCGGCTGACGCTGGACCGCCCCGGCCTGTTGCGCACGCAGATCCGGGCGCTGCTCAAGGCCTGCGGCGGGCGCGAACTGAAGCTGATGCTGCCGATGGTCACGGAACTCGCCGAAATCGCGCAGGCGCGCGAGATCGTCGACCGCGAGGTGCGGCATCTGTCGCGTTTCGCCCACCATCTGCCGACCAGCCTGAAGCTCGGGGCCATGGTCGAGGTGCCTTCGCTGCTTTTCCAACTCGATGAGCTGATGAAGGCGGTCGATTTCGTTTCGGTCGGCTCCAACGACCTGTTCCAGTTCGTCATGGCGGTCGATCGCGGCAACAACCAGGTGTCGGACCGTTTCGACCCGCTGTCGGTGCCGTTCCTGCGCGTGCTGAAGCAGATCGCCGACGCCGGCAACCGCAACTTCACGCCGGTGACGCTGTGCGGCGAGTTGGCTGGCAAGCCGATCTCGGCCATGGCGCTGATCGGCCTCGGCTTCCGTTCCATCTCGATGTCGCCGGCCGCGATCGGCCCGGTCAAGGCGATGCTCACCGAGTTGCGGGTGGAGGAACTGAAGCGGTTCTTCGCCGACAACCTCTCCGCACCCGCCCACGGCATGCCGATGCGGGCGCTGCTGCAGGCCTTCGCGGACGATCGCGGTATTCCCCTATGATTTCCCTGCCCCGTGACCGCATGGACCAGGTCGTCAAGCGCTTCGACATGCTCGAAGCGCAGATGGCTGCCGGCCCCGCCGCCGACGCCTATGTGAAAATGGCCTCGGAATATGCCGATATCCAGGACCTGGTCGGCAAGATTCGGGCGCTGAGGGCGGCCGAGCGCGAGGAAGCGGACCTTGAGGCCATGCTGGGCGACAAGTCGACCGATGCCGAGATGCGGGCACTGGCCGAAGCCGATCTTCCCGAGGTGGAGGAGCGCATCGAGGCCTTGCGGCGCGATATCCAGATCCTGCTTTTGCCGAAGGACGAGGCCGACGACAAGAACGCCATCCTCGAAATCCGCGCCGGCACGGGCGGGGACGAGGCGGCGCTGTTCGCCGGCGATCTTTTCCGCATGTACGAGCGCTATGCCGCCGAGCGGGGCTGGCGCTTCGAGGTGGCGTCCGCCAGCGAGGGCGATGCGGGCGGCTACAAGGAAATCATCGCCACCGTTTCGGGCAAGGGCGTGTTCGCGCACCTGAAGTTCGAGTCGGGCGTGCACCGGGTGCAGCGCGTGCCGGAAACCGAGGCGCAAGGGCGCATCCACACCTCCGCCGCCACCGTCGCCGTGCTGCCCGCGGCCGAGGAGGTCGACATCGACATTCGGCCGGAGGATATCCGCATCGACACGATGCGGGCCTCCGGCTCCGGCGGCCAGCACGTCAACACCACCGATTCGGCGGTGCGCATCACCCATTTGCCGACCGGAATCATGGTGGTGCAGGCGGAAAAGTCGCAGCACCAGAACCGGGCGCGCGCCATGCAGATCCTGCGCGCGCGCCTCTACGACCTCGAACGCAGCCGTGCGGAGGAGGAGCGCTCGTCCTCGCGCAAGTCGCAGGTCGGCTCCGGCGACCGCTCGGAACGCATCCGCACCTATAATTTCCCGCAAGGGCGCGTCACCGACCACCGCATCAACCTGACGCTCTACAAGCTCGACCGGGTGATGCTGGGCGAACTCGACGAAATCGTCGACGCGCTGATCGCCGACCACCAGTCGAAACTTCTGGCCGACATGGCGGAAGATTGAGGTGACGCTGGCCGAACTCCTTGGGGTTGCGCGCCGACGCCTTGTTGAAGCCGGCATCGCGGAAGCGGGCCTCGATGCGCGGCTGCTGGTCGAGCACCTGACCGCGACGACGCGCGCCGACGCGATCGCGCGGCCGCAGCAACAGGTCCCGGCCGAGGCAATTGCTGCGGTTGAAGATGCCGTGGCGCGGCGCCTGGCTGGCGAACCGGTACACCGTATCCTCGGTTTTCGCGAGTTTTACGGCCTGCGCCTGTCGCTTTCGGCCGAAACGCTGGAACCGCGTCCGGACACGGAAACGCTGGTCGAGGCGGTGCTGCCGCTGGTTGAGGCTGTCGCGGCGCGCTCGGGCCGGTGCCGGATCCTCGATCTCGGCACGGGCACCGGTGCGATCGCCCTGGCGCTGCTCCATACCGTTGCCGCCGCCTCCGCCGCCGGCGTCGATATTTCGGACGATGCGTTGGCCACGGCGGCGCGCAACGCGGCGCAACTGGGCCTGTCAGGCCGTTTTACGCCGTTGAAATCGAACTGGTTTTCAGAAATTTCGGGGCGGTTCGATGTAATCGTCTCCAACCCGCCCTATATACGTTCCGACGATATAGGTTCGTTGCAGCCTGAGGTACGCGATTTCGATCCGCGCCGGGCTTTGGACGGTGGCCCGGACGGGCTGGGGGCCTATCGGATCATTGCCGCCGGTGCGTCAGGGCACCTTGAACCGGGCGGTTACGTAGCCGTGGAGATCGGCGCGACACAGAAGACCGAAGTCCAGCAGGTGTTCCAGGCCAACGGTTTTGTTCTGGCCGAAGCACGTCGCGATTTCGGTGCAAACGACAGGGTACTGGTGTTCGCAAGACCTTAGGGTGCGCGCATTTGGCCGGAAGCGACCGCGAAAAAAGCACTTGGCATTGCCGGTGAATGCCGCTAGGGTTTTCGCAACCGGATGAGACGAAGCAGGCAGTGCTCCAGCGATTCGGTTTCCTTGGAACAAGCTGCCCATCTTGCGCAATCGACGCCAAGCTTCGAGCGGGAATCGTCTGGCAAGTGATATGTAACCGAGCAGGATGGCAAGTGACGCCAACGCAATCGATGCGGGCGAGCACCGGCGGGGCACCAGAACGGCAGGACGCATGAGCGGCGCCGTTTGCAGCGAGTTTTTCAAATTTCCACGATGAAGAGAGTCTGATGAGGCCACAACAGCAGAACAGACGCATGCGCGGGCGCAACAACAATGGCGGCGGTGGCGGCAACAACAACCGCAAGGGCCCCAATCCGCTGACCCGCAATTACGAAAGCAACGGCCCGGATGTGAAGATTCGCGGTTCTGCCCAGCAGATCGCCGAGAAATATGCCGCGCTGGCCCGCGACGCGATGAGCTCGGGTGACCGCGTGATGGCGGAGAACTATCTCCAGCATGCCGAACACTACAACCGCATCATTGCCGCCGCACAGGCGCAGATGCCGATCCAGAATGTCCAGAGCCACCGGGACGACTTCGACGATGATGGCGACGAGGACCGCGACGAGTTCGAGCAGGGCGTCAACGGCAATGTCAGCGAGAGCCCGGTTGCGCAGGCCGGCAACGGTTCCGGCCCGCAGCCGGTGATCGAAGGCACGCCGGCGGAAGTGGCCCTTAACGACGACGACGGCCGCGAAAGCCGTGACGGCGTCGAAGCCCGGGAAGGCAATGGCGGCCGTCGCCACCGTGAGCGCCGCCATAACGGCTATCAGGGCGGCCAGCGCCAGGCCGCGCAAAGCGAGCGGCAGGAAACCGCCGAAGAGCAGCCGGCCGAAGAAGCGGCCGTGAAAAGCGAAGCCCCGCAGCCGGCGACGTCTGAGCCTGCAGCCGATCTCAGCCCGGCTGCGATTGCCGCGCAGGTCGGGCAGGCCGACGAGGCCGCCGCACCGCGCCGTCCGCGCCGCCCCCGCCGCCGTGCGGAACCGCAGGCGGATGCGGGCGAAGCCTCGGGCTCCGAGGCTCCGGCCACCGCCGACGCCAACTGAGCGAAATAATTCGGACCCTTGAAGCGCACCGGGCTGATCACAGCAGCCGCGGTGCGCTTTTTGTTCACGGCCCGGTAAAAAGCCGCGCCGACAGGAGCAGGAACCACAACAGGGTGGAGACGAGGAAGGCGCGCTCGGCCAGGCCGAAGAAGGCGCGCCCTCTGGGCAGCATGGTGGCCACCACCAGCGCCAGCGATACCGGCACGATCCAGCCCAGCAGCGCGAATGCGCCGTTGAGGGCGCCGCTGGTGATCGCCAGCGCCGTTTGCCCGCCGAAACTGACGACCTCATAGGCCAGCGTGAAGGTGAGGACCGCAAGGACGAGGTGGATGATGCCCTCGCGGGTGCGGCCGAAGGCGCCTTCATCGGTCTTGAAGGCAAAGACGCCGAGCCGCAGCACCGCCAGCGCACCCAGGCAATAGATCGCCGGAGTCGGGAAGCTGGCACCCGGATAATCCAGCATCGCCCGGCAAAGGGCCGCCGCCCCGATGATGCCGGCCGCGCCATAGGCCCTGAACAGCCATGCCGCCTTGCCGGTGCCGTAGTCGCTGACGGCGGTTGTTACCGGATCGCGCTGCCGTTCCACGACATGCAGGGCCACCAGCAGCAGAAGGGCGACCAGATAGCACGCTGTCGCGGAGCCGGCGGCGATCTGGTGGAAGGGCATCGGGAACTCCGGGAAGCCGTTTCATGGACCGGCGGTTTGCGGGCGCGAGCCGTGCCGCCTAGGGGGGTTGAAAAAACTGCTCATGGGCCGACGAGCGGCAGTTCCCCGCCCTTGAGGGATGCCGGCCCCTATACCATATTCTGTCGTGAACGGGACCCGGCTCCGAGTGGGCGAGTCCGTCACCGCAATCTGATCCGGTGCCGCAAAGCGGGCCGGTGATGGAAGGAGACAGGTATGAATCTGGAAAAATATTCCGAGCGCGTGCGCGGTTTCATCCAGGCTGCACAGCAATATGCGCTCAACCGCAACAATCAGCAATTTACCCCCGAACATATCCTCAGGGCCCTGATCGACGACGACGAAGGCTTTGCCGCCTCGCTGATCGAGCGCGCAGGCGGCCGGCCGCGCGATGTCGAACTGGGCGTCGATGCCGCGCTCGAGGCGCTGCCGAAGGTCGAGGGCGGCAACGGCCAGCTCTACATGGCGCAGCCGCTGGCCAAGGTTTTCTCGACCGCCGAGGACCTGGCGAAAAAGGCTGGCGACACCTTCGTCACCGTGGAGCGGCTGTTGCAGGCGCTCGCCATGGAGAAGTCGGCCAAGACCGCCGATATCCTGGCCAAGGCCGGGGTCACGGCGCAGGCGCTGAACGCTGCCATCAACGATATCCGCAAGGGCCGCACCGCCGATTCCGCCTCTGCCGAGCAGGCCTATGACGCGCTGAAGAAATATGCGCGCGACCTGACGGCCGATGCGCGGTCGGGCAAGCTCGACCCGGTCATCGGCCGTGACGACGAGATTCGCCGCACCATCCAGGTGCTTTCGCGGCGCACCAAGAACAATCCGGTGCTGATCGGCGAGCCGGGCGTGGGCAAGACGGCCATCGCCGAAGGGCTGGCGCTGCGCATCGTCAACGGCGACGTTCCCGAATCGCTGAAGGACAAGCAGTTGATGGCGCTCGACATGGGCGCGCTCATCGCCGGCGCGAAATATCGCGGCGAGTTCGAGGAGCGGCTGAAGGCCGTGCTCAACGAGGTCACCGCCGCTGCCGGCGGCATCATCCTGTTCATCGACGAGATGCACACGCTGGTCGGCGCCGGCAAGGCGGACGGGGCGATGGACGCGTCCAACCTGCTGAAGCCGGCCTTGGCGCGCGGCGAACTGCACTGCGTCGGCGCCACCACGCTCGACGAGTACCGCAAATATATCGAAAAGGACGCGGCCCTTGCCCGCCGCTTCCAGCCGGTATTCGTCGACGAGCCGACCGTGGAGGACACGATCTCGATCCTGCGCGGGTTGAAGGAGAAGTACGAGCAGCACCACAAGGTGCGCATCTCCGATTCGGCGCTCGTTGCCGCCGCGACGCTCTCCAACCGCTATATCGCCGACCGCTTCCTGCCCGACAAGGCGATCGACCTCGTCGACGAGGCCGCTTCGCGGCTCCGCATGCAGGTCGATTCCAAGCCGGAAGCGCTGGACGAGATCGACCGCCGCGTCATGCAGCTCAAGATCGAGCGCGAGGCGCTGAAGAAGGAAAAGGACGAAGCCTCGCGGGATCGCCTCGACCGGCTGGAAAAGGAACTGGCCGAGCTGGAGGAGGAATCCACCACGCTGACCGCCAAGTGGCAGGCCGAAAAGCAGAAGCTCGGGCTGGCCGCCGACCTCAAGAAGCAGATCGACGACGCCCGCAACGAACTGGCGATCGCCCAGCGCAAGGGCGAATTCCAGCGCGCCGGCGAACTGGCCTACGGCAAGATTCCCGAACTGGAGCGCCAGCTGAAGGAGGCCGAGGCGCGTGACAAGGACGCCAAGGAAGGCATGGTCCAGGAGACCGTGACGCCGGACAACATCGCCCATATCGTCTCCCGCTGGACGGGTATCCCGGTCGACAAGATGCTGGAAGGCGAGCGCGACAAGCTGCTCAGGATGGAAGACGAGATCGGCAGGCGCGTCGTCGGCCAGGGCGAGGCGGTGCAGGCGGTGTCCAAGGCGGTGCGGCGTGCCCGCGCCGGCTTGCAGGACCCGAACCGGCCGATCGGCTCGTTCATGTTCCTCGGGCCGACCGGCGTCGGCAAGACGGAGCTGACCAAGGCGCTGGCGTCCTTCCTGTTCGACGACGAAACCGCGATGGTTCGCATCGATATGTCGGAGTTCATGGAGAAGCACTCGGTCGCCCGGCTGATCGGCGCGCCTCCCGGCTATGTCGGCTACGAGGAAGGCGGCGTGCTGACCGAGGCGGTCCGGCGCCGGCCCTACCAAGTCATCCTCTTCGACGAGATCGAAAAGGCGCATCCGGACGTCTTCAACGTGCTCCTCCAGGTGCTGGACGATGGCCGCCTGACCGACGGGCAGGGCCGCACCGTCGACTTCCGCAACACGCTGATCGTCATGACCTCGAATCTCGGTTCGGAGTTCCTCGTCAACCTGACGGAAGACCAGGACGTCGACCTGGTGCGCGAGGAGGTGATGAACATCGTGCGCGGTCACTTCCGGCCGGAGTTCCTCAACCGCGTCGACGAGATCATCCTGTTCCACCGGCTGCGCCGTAAGGACATGGGCCAGATCGTCGAAATCCAGTTGCGGCGGCTGGAAAAGCTGCTCGAGGATCGCAAGATCGAGCTCGACCTCGATCACGATGCCGTCGAGTGGCTGGCGGAAAAGGGCTACGATCCCGCCTATGGCGCGCGGCCGCTGAAGCGGGCGATGCAGAAGGAACTGCAGGATCCGCTGGCGGAGAAGATCCTGATGGGCGACATCCTTGACGGTTCGACCGTCAAGGTGACCGCCGGTTCCGATCGCCTCAATTTCCGCTCGAAGCCGCCGGCGGCGGTGGAGGCCGACGCCGCCTGAGCCCTGGCCGGCGGTAAACTTCGGCAAGGCGCCGCCGCAATCGGCGCCTTTGCCATGGATAAGCCATGGTAGCAGGCATTTTCATGCCCGGTTCATGTTGGAACCATATGGTGTATGAACGGTTCGTCGGCGAAGGAAGCTGTCGGCGGCAGTGCGTGATGCCGCACGGCGGCGAAATGAGAGAGTTTGGCTGGCATGCTTCGCACCTTTCTGCTGCTTTCGACGCTTTCGGCGTTCCTGGCGCCGGCTCTGGCAATGGCGGCGCCGACCGCTGACCGGGAAAGGCCGGCCGTACCGGCAGCCCGTGATGCGGGCGGCATCCTCGTGGCCCAGGCCGGCGATTATGAGGTCTATTTCGACGGCAACGGCAATCGTGTGATTGTCGATGCCTATACCGGCAAGGTCGTCGCCATCCAGCCGCCGGAGACGCGCTTCGATCGCCGGGCGCTGAGGGCGGAGCAGCGCCGACGCGACATTCGTGTCGCCCCGGACGATGGCTACTATCTGGACGATCCGCAGGACGTGGAGCGCTTCCGCCGCCAGCAGTCGAGGCAGGACGACGGTGGCTCATGGCTGCCCGACGGCGAATCCGATCCCTATGGCGACGGCGGCTACGGCGAAGTCTATCCCGAGGAGAGACAGCCGCAGGCGCCGGCCGACGTCCAGCGCCGCGCGCCAAAGCCCCCTCCGCTCGACCAGGCCTCCATCGAGCCGAACGAGCCGGAAATTCTCGTGGAGCCGGCGCAACCGGCACAGCCCAGCGGCCCGGCCGTCAAGGTGAATCCCTCGCTGTCGATCGGCGCGCGCGAGGACATAGCGGAATTGCAGATCCTGCTCGACAGGTTCGGCGCTTCGCCGGGAGTCATCGACGGGCGCTTCGGCGCCAATGTCGACAAGGCGCTCGCCGCCTACAAGGAGATCACCGGCACCCAGTTGCGGACGACCGATGTGGCCGGCATCAAGGAAGCGCTGGCCCGTACCGGCGGCGATGCCTTCGCCCATTACACGATCACGCCCGAAGACGCGGCCGGTCCCTATGTCGCCTCCATCCCGGAAGACTACAGCCAGAAGGCGCAACTGGAGCGCATGGCCTATACCTCGGTGACCGAGGCGATCGCCGAACGCTTTCACATGGACGAGAACTATCTCAAGGCGCTCAACCCCGGCGTCAATTTCAACCGGCCTGGCACCATCGTGAAGGTCGCCAATTTCGGCAAGCTGGTATCGACGCCGGTGGCCAATATCATCGCCGACAAGGGGATGAAGCAGGTGCGCGCCTACGATGCGCAAGGCAAGCTGGTCGCTGCCTATCCGGCCACCATCGGCTCGGCCGATACGCCGTCGCCCTCGGGAACGCATACGGTGTCGCGTGTCGCGCTCGACCCGAACTACACCTACAATCCCAAGCTCAATTTCAAGCAGGGCGAAAACGACAAGATACTGACGATCCCGCCGGGTCCGAACGGGCCGGTCGGGTCGGTATGGATCGCGCTCGACAAGCCCACCTATGGCATCCACGGCACGCCCGATCCGTCCAAGATCGGCAAGACCGAAAGCCATGGTTGCGTGCGGCTGACCAACTGGGACGCGCACGAACTGGCCAAGCTGGTGAAGCCGGGCGTCACCGTCGAGTTCGTCGACTAGCCGCATCCGCGCGACGCCGGGCAATTCCGTCTGGCGGCGAAATGCTCTAAGACCGGTATCGGGATGGGCGGCGATGGCGATACGGCTTCCGCCGAGGGCGGGCCGCTTGCTCATCGCGATCCCGGGAGACGGTCGGTCATGCAATCGTCATTGCAACCAGGCGATGGGGTAGGTTCTCTGGCAGGGGTGGCCAATGGCCATTCGTTCTGCCCGCCGCTTTCGCGCCGCTTCGTGCTGATCGCGGCCATTCTTGCTTCCGCGCTCGGCTTCATCGACGGATCGGTGGTGGCGATCGCGGTGCCGGCGATCCGCACCGATCTTGGCGCCAGCCTGGCCGAAGCGCAGTGGGTAGCCAATGGCTACGCGCTGACCCTGTCCGCCCTGATCCTCGTCGGCGGCGCGGCCGGCGACCGATTCGGCCTGCGGCACACTTTTGTCGTCGGCATCGCGCTGTTCGTGGCCGCTTCGCTGGCCTGTGCTCTGGCGCCCGATCCGACAATGCTCGTCCTGTTCCGGGCGATCCAGGGGGCGGGCGCCGCCGTCATGGTGCCGTGCAGCCTCGCCATCATCGCCAAGGCTTATCCGAAAAAGGAGCGCGGCCGGGCGATCGGCATCTGGGCGGCCGCCTCGGCACTGACGACCGCGCTCGGGCCGGTGCTCGGCGGATGGATGCTGGCATGGTTCGGCGATCCCGTCTGGCGCGCGATCTTCGCGATCAACCTGCCGCTTGGGGCGATTGCCATCTACCTGCTTCTGGCCAAGGTGCCGGCGGACCCGGCGGCCGGGAAGCGCGACCTCGATCCCGGTGGTGCGGTTCTCGCCACGCTGGCTTTCGGCGCCATTGCCTACGGGTTGACGGCGATGAGCGGCGAAGGCGGGAAAACCGTTGCCGGGACCAGCCTCGTTGCCGGCATGGCGGTGCTGGCCGGTTTCGTTGCCTGGGAATTGCGGCAGTGCGAGCCGATGATCGATCTTTCGCTGTTTCGCAATGGCGCCTTCGCGGGCGCCAACCTGGCGACCTTCTTCCTCTATTTTGCGCTTTCGGCGATCCTCTTCTACCTGCCGATGCTTCTCATCGCCGGGTGGGGGCTGAACGCGGGCGAAGTGGGCTTCATCTTCCTGCCGCTGTCGGCGTGCATCGCGCTGCTGTCCGGCCCGGTCGGCCGGCTTTCCGACCGCATCGGCCCGCGCATTCCGCTCGCCGCCGGCAGCGCCCTGGTCGCCATCGCCTTTGCCGGGCTTTCGCTTCTGACCCATGCCGGCGTCCACCGTTTCTGGGACGGCGTGTTTCCGGCCATGGTGCTGATGGGCCTCGGTATGGCGCTGGTGGTGTCGCCGCTGTCGACCGCGGTCATGACCTCGGTCGAGGACGAGGACACGGGGGCTGCCTCCGGCATCAACAATGCCGTGTCGCGTGTCGCCGGCCTCGTTGCCGTCGCGGCGATGGGGACGGTCGCGGCCTGGGTCTATGCGCGCGCGCCGGGAATCGCGGGAGCGGACGGCATGCCGGGTTTCGGCGAACCGATGCCGGCCGGTCTTGCCCCCACGCTCGATGCGGCGCGGATCGCGGCGAGCGACGCCGCCTTTGCGGCGGTGGCGCTGGTCACCGCGTTGCTGTGTGGCCTGTCGGCGGTTACCGCCTGGGTGAGCACTCCGGGAAACGCCGGCGAATCATAGGGGCTTCGGCCGTCAGCCTTCGACCTTGGCGCTGGCGACCTTCAACTGGTCGCTGTCCTGCTGCTTGAGCAGGTCGTCGATGCGCTCGCGCTCGCGCTTGAAGGCAACGAGGTCGTCGCCCTTCAGTTCCTTGCCGACGGGCAGGCGGACGCGCATCGGGTCGACCTTGGTGCCGTTGACGATGAGTTCGTAGTGCAGGTGCGGGCCGGTGGCGAGGCCGGTCTGGCCGAGATAGCCGATGACCTGGCCCTGACGCACGCGCACGCCCGGCTTGATCCCCTGGGCGAAGGCGCTCTGGTGATTATAGGATGTCTCGTAGCCGTTGGCGTGGCGGATGATGGTCTGCTTGCCGTAGCCGCTGGCCCAGCCGGATTTTTCGATGACGCCGTTGCCGGCCGCGATGATGGGAGTGCCGATGGGGGCCGCCCAGTCGACGCCGGTGTGCATGCGCACATAGCCGAGGATGGGATGGCGGCGCGCGCCGAAGCCGGAGCGGAAATGGCCGGCGGGCAGGGGGTTGCGCAGCAGGAACTGCTCGGCGCTGCGGCCGTCCTGGTCGAAGTAGCCCTGCTCGCCGTCCTGCATCTGGAAGCGGTAGAGATTGCGCGTCTGCCCGCCGAAGGTGGCCGAAACGTAGAGCAGTTCCGATTCATCCGAGGCCTGGTCGTCGCCGTCGGGTTGGGAGAACAGCACCTCGATGCGGTCCGAGGCGCTCAGCCGCGACTGGAAGTCGACATCGGGCGCAAGCAGCTTGATGAGCCGCTTGGTCATCGTCTTCGACATGCCGTAGGAATAGGCGGCGCGGTAGATGCCGTCATAGATATTGGGCAGGCTGCCGCGCACCGCGACAGGCGGCGAATCGTCGAAAGCCGTCAGCAGTTCGGGATTGGGCTCCGGCTCCTTGGCCGGCACGTACTGGCCGCGGTCGTCGAGCGCGATGGTGACGATGTGCTGGGTGCGATCGTAGACGCCGGTGCGCACCACCCTGGCGCGGTCGCCGCGCACCTCGAGGCCGACGCGAAGCACCGTGCCGGCCTTCAGCGCCGGCGCGTTGAGGAGCTTGCCGATCGCCTCGGCCATGTTGGTGGCGTCTTCGCCGGTGTAGCCGGAATCGGCAAAGGCGTCGGCAATGCCGTAGTCCTTGGTGAAGGGGATGATGTCTTCCGCATAGGACGTGGCCTGGTCCTCCGTCTCGGCGCGCGGGGCGACCGAGACGTTTTCCGG
Source organism: Aquamicrobium soli (assembly GCF_042646345.1). NCBI lineage: Bacteria > Pseudomonadati > Pseudomonadota > Alphaproteobacteria > Hyphomicrobiales > Phyllobacteriaceae > Aquamicrobium > Aquamicrobium soli. The sequence continues at coordinate 910,360 of NZ_JBHRTK010000012.1, forward strand.
CACGATCTTGACGGCATAGGAGCCGGCCATGCTCTGCGCCAGCTGGTCGCCGAAGCGCTGCGGGTCGACATAGTGCAGGGCGGCGACGCGGATGGCGCCGTCGCCGAGTTCGGCCCCCGCCTCGCGCACCACCTTCTCGACCTCGTCGGCCGAAAGATCGTTCTTCTCGTCGAAGCTGGCCGTGGCGATCGGGAAGTCGCTCGTTTTCAGCGACATCTCGCTTTCGACCTTGGCGCCGTAGATCTGGCCGGCGCTCAGCGTCGAAGGCGCCGGCTGCTCGGTCGTGTCGTCGCCGAACACCCGCATCGGGTCGAAGGCCGGATAGGAACGGGTGGTGGTGTGGCCGGCCGCCAGGTTCATCTTGATCTGCACGAAGGGCATGGTGTGGATGACGTCGCGGTCGCCGACCCTGGTGACCATGGACACTTCCATGCGCCGCTTGTCCTTGGCGCGCGCGACCTGGCGCAGCGGCACCAGCCGGGTCGTCTTGGCTCCTTCGCCGGATTCGGTGCCGCTGGCGAGACCGATGAGCTCGGCGATCTCGGGCGGCGTGGCCAATTGCTGGCGCCCGTCGAGGGCGGCGAACAGGGCGACGCCCATGAGCACGCTGGAAGTCAGGCCCGTCAGGAAGGTGCCCGACAGCCAGCGCGTCGAGACTTCGCGGCGGTCCGGCGGTCCGCTGCGGCCGTCCGCTATCAGCGGCGGCTGGTTGCCGAGTTCGGCTATGGCCTCTTGCGTGTCTTGCATCCAGGACGGCTGCTTTGTTTCCCGGCGGGCTAATCGCTTATTATGTGTCGTGACATTTGCCTGCCGGTGGCGGGCAAGTCAACGAAACCCGGCCGAAGCCGGCCCTCGAAACGCTACTTTTACCCCGGCGACGGCGTGTAACCTGTCCCCGGGCGCCGAAAGCGGCACCCAGGGCCGGTTGTCGCCACCGGATAGCGCCTCGTGTCGTTCGTCAATGCGGCGGCAATAGGGCTTCCACAGGGTCCGGAAGCACGCAAAGCCTTGCGGCCCCTGCGTAAGCCGACAAAGAAAATCAGGCGCTGAAATTTTTGTCGCAAAAAGTTCAGAAAACTCGAAATCGCTGTTGACTCCTCGAAGGGGTCGCTACTATAACCCGCACACCAACGACGGCGGCGACGCTGCTGGCGGCCACGGAGTTCGCTCTAAGGGTTGCTTGGTTGGACGAAATCACGAGAGCCACGCAAGTGACACTCACACGGTCTAGAGCGCGGATGCGGATGGATCGGCGACGTTTTATGGACGTCAGTTCTTTGACAATTGAATAGTGAAGAAAGAGAAACGTGGGCGGCAGAGTCCTGCTGAACCGGTCATTCTTAGGGATGGTTTGGTTCGAACGAGACTTTGGCGGACACGTTTCTGGTGAGAATAGTCTATCGGATGCGAAAGCATCCAGGTGTGAATGTTCTCGTCAATTCGAAGCGTGACCAGATAAAGCCA
>NZ_JBHRTK010000013.1:0-118266 GCF_042646345.1 Aquamicrobium soli
GCGCGCCACGACCTCACTGAACCAACCGCCAATATCTGCAACCTCGCCGAACACGGCGGCATAGCCGGTCACGGTCATTTTGCCGTTGGCGTCGGCCCGATACTCGACCGGCCGGACAAGCGAGCGCTTTTCGGCGCCCTCAGGCTTCTGGCTCATTGCCATCTCCATTTTCGGTTTTCGGCTCAGCCGGGGCAGGCTTCAACGGCTGCTTGCCGAGCACGACAGTCGCACCCTGCACCAGCAGTTCGTCGGCATCCGGATTCCCGTGCTTCGGCCTGTTCTCCAGGGCGCGGGCTTCGTTTGGCGTGATCTGCGCCGTCTGGATCGCGCGGGCGATGCCCTCGATGCGGCTCTTGAAGTCGCCGCGCTGCAGCCCGTCGAGGTTGTGTTCGACATAGCGGCCAGACCTGCCGCGGCCAAACAGCTTCAGATTGGCCTCGTCCTCGAAGGCCTTCGCCCACTGGCTGATCAGGTGTTTGACCAGATGGAGATCCTGCTGCTCGACGTTGGCGAATGTGCCCTTGCTCAAGTCCTGCAGGAAGGCTGGCGGCAGCTGCCAGGCTCGGGCGATCTCCTGTATTTGGAAGAGGCGAGCCTCTGTCATCTGCCCTTTGTCGGGCTCGTACCCGACCGGCTTCAACTCATGTCCAGGCGGGATCGGCACGATGTTCTTGCCACTGGAATGTGCCTCGTCGATGGCACGGCGCGTATCGGACAGCGCTCGCTTCAGACCGTCGGCACCCTGCGGCAACGGCCCGACGAGCGCTAGCGGGGGCACACCGCCACCGGCAAAGAAGTTCGAGCCATATTCGTTCATGGCGAGCGCCAGCTGGATCGCCTTTGCGGCCATGCGCACCGGGCCGTAGTGGCCGACCTGATCTTCCCTCAGCATGAAGGGGATATCGATCACATCGGCGGCCGGATACGTCTTGTCTTCGAACTTGTAGACCAGGTCGAACCCCACCCGCTTCACGGTCGTTTTGCGCGGGTCCATCGGCCACAGAGCTTCGATGGCCGACCCGTTGCGCTCGACCCATGCAAGCCCACGTCCGCCGGTGAACACCTGCTGCCAGAAATACTGGCGGAACTTGAACGAGCCCATGAGGTCGTTCGGTGCATCGTGGATCGTTGTTGCCGTCTTGCCCGTCAGCCTCGTCGCACCGTCCTTACCTTCACGATAGGCGTGCAGCGGCAAAGTCGCCATCGTGCGGGACAGGAACGCGACTGCGGCCAGAACGGCCGGCACGGTCAGCGCGCGGTCGATCGTGACGGCCGGCAGCTTGACCGAGTCCAGTCCGAAAAAGGCCATGAACTCCGCCGTCTGCGATACCGGAACCGCAGGGTTCTCAATGCTAGCCGACCGCGCTTCACTAGCGCCGCGGCTGATTTCCAAACCGATCTTCATGCGCCTACCAGACTGAAGTTGGGATCGTCCCACGGGGACGTGGGCGGAGCGAACGCTGCAGGATTCCGGCTCATCAGCTTTGCCGCGTTGAGCATGGCTATGAACGGGTCGATTTTGGCCGTACCCGACGTCTGCTTTGTGATCGCGCGAGCGGAGCCCTTGAGGATCTCTTTGGCGTTGCCGACCGCCCACGTCATCAGAGCCTGGCCAGCGTGCTTCAGTGTGCCGTCGGCCAGCTTGCGAGCCACGCCCACGATAACGTCGTTCAGAAAGCCGCCCTGGCCGATGCCGGTGATCGTCCCGCCATTCGCGTCCGTTTGGAACTCGGCGGCAATGAGAGCGTCCACCAGCGCCGGCAGACCGAGTTTATCGACGCCGATCCCTTCCTTTTCGGGCAGCAGGCCGGCGTCGCGCACCTGACAGCAGATCGCGACGACTTCCTCCAGGTCCTGTGTCGGCTTCTGGCAGAATACCAGTTCCGGCGGCTCGGCCTTGGCGAAGTCGCGAAGCTGCTCGGCAATCTCCTTGCGCCGCTTGAGCACGATCGGGTGCGCCCATGCCTTCGACCAGACCAGCCAATGGCGGGTTTCCTTCTCCCGCCCGACTACGGTCAGCCCGAGAAGGTCATCAAGACCGCCCCCGTCGATGCCGATCGTCGCGACCTCGCAGCGCTCCAGCAGGCTTTCGAGCGTCAGGCCGGGCTCGACCGCAGCTTCCCAATAGTCGGTCCCCGACCAGCGATCCCGCCGGTTCCGCAATCCGATCTCGACGTTCAGGTGCTTGGCAAGAAACGTCTGGAGGTCTTCGCCTTCCTCGCCTTCGCCGCGCAGCAGCTGCCTCAGCTTGTTCTCGAGCCAGGACTGTCGCACCGACCGGCCGAGGTTCGGGTTGGTCATGTAGAACGTCTTCGGGTCGAGGTGCTCCTCGGCCTCGATCATCTCCTGCGGGTGCTCATAGATGACGGGAAGGAACCGAGGATCCTCGATCACACCGTCACGTACGTCGCGCGCGTATTCCAGCTTCTCCTTGAACACACCAACCGGCGGCTCGTCGCTCTGGGTAGACAGATAGATGACGAAGCCCTCCGGGCGCGATGCCAGGCCGCCCGTCGCTTCCTGCAGCATTGCGCCGGCGCCGTCCCGCTTACCGAACATCCAGAGTTCGTCGACCAGAACAAACGCCGCCTTCTTGCCGCCGACCGTTTCCGAATCCGCGGCCACGATCTTCAAGACCGCATTGGTGCGCCGGTGCCTGATCGTGCGGACGTTCTCCTGCACATGCATCAGATCGAGCAGTTCCGGATCGGCGTAGACCATGTCGCGCGCGGGCTCGAACGAGTTCTTCGCGATCTCGATCGTCGGCGCCAGAATGTTCAACTCTGCCGAGAGCCGCCAGTTGCGGATCAGTGCCGTGAGCATGATGCCGGCAGCGATGGTGCTCTTCGTGTTCTTCTTGCTGATGAGTAGGAAGAACTCTTCGATCAGCCGTTCGGCCGTGCCGTGGTCGTAGGCGCCGAAGATTGCCCGGACGAAGCCAAACACCCACTCGTCGCTACACTCGCCGAAGGTCGGACTGCCGGCGATGTCGACGACGCGCAGCGACTTGAAGACGGAAAGCGCCGCCTCGGCCTCGTCGGGAAACAGCGGATCGAACGGGATGAGCGAACGACCCTCAACGATCCTTTCCCGCCAGTCGGGACAGGCAGTGCTCCATTTCCTCATTTGCCGTTGTTGACGACCAGCTTCGGCGGCGCGGGCGTAGCGAACTTGCCACCCACGTTCTCAGCGGCGATCCTGCGCTCTTCCTTCTTGCCCAGCTTGGGCGCTTTCGTCTCGCGCGCCTTGACCGCGTCGGCAGCGCTGGCAACCCGCCCCATTTCCTCCAGCTTCTTGATCGCCGCGACATTCTTCGACGAAGCGGCCTCGAACAGGTAGCCGATCACCTCTCGCCGGCGGTTGGCATGTCCGTTCTCCAGTTCCTCGCCGAAGTGCTTCCGCAGCGTGCCGACGTCGATCCCGAGCGAGCGCGCAATCGTGTTTTCGCTCTCGCCGCAGAACTTCATCTGCTCGACCGTCTCTCGCTCCTTCAGCGTCGGACGATATGCTGGCCGCCCACGTTTGGCGGGCGCGTCCTTAGATTTTTCCATGGATCACCGAATTCCAGCCGAAATTCCGAGCCGGCAGAAAAAATTGTGCAAATGCGGGGGGCGCGGGTCTAGGCGTCGAGGCCTTCCAGACTTTGACCTACCCCCCCTCCCGAGTGGATGGCCCGCCATTCGGCCACAGGAGGCGCAGGAGGCGCTTTCGCCAATGGGGCGGATCATTTCACCGGATGCATCACGATCGTTCTGGTGCTGCCCGCATCCCTGACCTCACAGGTCATGAACACACTGCTGCCCAATGCCACGTCTTCGCTCTCCATTACCAAGCGCACCGTGCCGTCATGCTCGCTCTTCTGCGATCCGACGACGCGATACGTCGAGGGGAACAACGTCAACGCCTGCGGGAGGAGACGAGCGTCTACGTCTATGATTGCCGTGCCCTTGGCCATGCTTTTTTCGCTCAATACCACACACCCTTGATCTCGCCCTGCTCGGCCTTCTGCTTCTCGCTGTCGTGGTAGGCCTTCGACACTGCCATCAGGTTCGCCTCATCCCAGAACAGGTCCGGGTCGCCGCGGTGCGGCTTGATGTGGTCCACCACCGGACTGTTCGGTGCCGGGTGCTTGCCGATCAGCAGCACGCCGGTGCGCTGGCAGGTGTAGAGGTCGCGCTGTAGCACCTGGCGGCGAAGCGCCTGCCATCGAGATGTCTTGTACCATTCCCGCCATGGGGCGGTCGCTGCCCGCTGCTGGTCGCGCTCAGGGCCGGTATGGGCCTGGCTGGCGAAGCGGGAGGCGATGCCGCCAAGCCGTGGCCCAATCGTCTTAAGAGATACTCCCTTGCCGCCGCGTGCCACCTTTGATTACCTTTGATTGTTTTCACATATGGGCATGGGGAAAATGGCACACGAAATTCATCTCGAAACGAACGTCAATCAGGTGGTGAACAAGGACGTCACCATTACCGTCAAGACCGGGACCAAGGCGAAGCTCAACAAGCTGGGGTCGCTCTTGATCAGCAAAGGCAACATCGAGTGGATACCCGCCAAGAATTCTGCCAACAAATACCGTATGTCTTGGGCAGACCTTGGCAAACTGATTGCCGAAAACGGCAAGCAGGTCAAAATCAACGGCGGCTAACTTCGCGCCACTCCTGCTCTCACCGCCGAATGATGGCGATGTCGTCGTCCCTCATCGTTTCCAGCATTTTGCGGTGACGGCGCTCGCGGGCCTTCTCGCATGAGATGCAGCGCCGAGCCTTGGGCTGCACCTGCAACCGGGCCGTCTCGATATCGTCACCGCAGTCGCCGCACATGCGAGGCTTGGGTAGCGCTTTGCCGAGCTTCTGCCGGCCGCGCGCCAGACTGACGACGTTGCCCATGTATGTCCGCCGCTCCTGATAGGGTGCGAGGTCCAATTTTAGTGATCCCGTCAACCGGCCTTTAGCCGGGAGCGCGTACCGTGAACCACCATGGACGCTACCGACATAATAATATCCGCCGCGATCATGCTGATCGGCGAGAAGTGGAAAACAGTCCTCGTCCTCGTGCTGTTGGCTGGCGCTTTCTTTGGCGCCTACTACCATTCCGATATTCTGGCCTGGGTGAAAGCCCTCTAGATCATTGATCCGGAGCCGCGTCCCGGGCTGCGGAGCCTAACCTCTCTGGCTGTATGGGTGCGAGGCGGGCTACGCGACCGCGCCCATGATGCGGAGATTGCGCTCGCGCCTGCGCTGCCGCTTTGCCTCCGCAGCGGCGATGCGTGCCTGTGCTGCCGTTCTTTCGGCTCTCGACAGGCGCGGCCGTGCCGGTGGGATGATCGGGTTGGAAAGGTCGATCTCACGCCGCGAGGTAATCCGGGGGGCGGCTTTCGCCAGGCCGATGGACGCAAAGGTGCTCATCGACGCCGCCAGCATGGCAGCGCCTGCAAAGGATAGGCGCATAGAGGATCCTTCCGAAATGCTGCAAGGCGGGTTGCCGGACTGAAACCGGCTGTTGCGGCGGATTATCCTGACCGCGTTCGCCTCGCCTCGCTGCGAGGAGTGCCGAGCGCCATCCCCTGCGGGAAAGTCGGCCATCAAGGCACCAGTGTGTGCCGCTCCTCGCTACACCGTCTTGCGACGGCGGTTGAATGGGCGGGGGCCTCTCTTACGGACCTCACGGCTTGCGCCCTCCTGACAGGAGCGACCTGTTTCGCTGGATGCGCCCAACTCTGCGCCCGCTCCCCTATCCTGCCGAGTGGCAGGAACGCACACCATCCGGTGACAGTTCGGGGAAGCGTGGCGACTTTCGTGCAGATTTTGCACATAAATGACAGGACGGGCGGGCCTTGGCGTTGGCCTCTTACCTTCCGTCGCTCGCCCGCTGTGGTGGGCCCGTCCTGATCTCTATCCGCCGTGACGGAAACTCTATGCCGACTTCCGCCGGGCCTTCTGCTTTTGCAGCCGTTTGTTCGATTTGGTGATGGCCTTGGCGAGCTCGCGCATCAACACAGGGTCATCGATATGAACCGGTACCGCATCGTCAGCCCGTTCGAACGTGGGTCGCGACATCTTAGCCAGATCGATACCCGAAACCCGCAACATTGGCGACACCCGACTCCAGTTGGGCACGTGTAACGATCTTGCGCTTTTGCAAAAATATTGCGCAATGCCGTTGATTTCAGCGTCTACCCAGCGCTGCGGCGTCCTACGATTTGCCTGTGTTTTGTCGCAGAAATTTCGGAACGAGCCCCACGTGCTGGCCCCGGCCATGCAGGCGGCATACTGCCCGAGCACGTAGCGGTGTGCATCATCTGTGACCAAATCGGGCAGCCACGAGTGATAGACTTCCTCGGCTCGGGATATCGCCGAAGCCGACGGCCGGTATCGCAGGCTGACCTCACTGTAATCCAGCGCCGCTTCCGGCCAGAATCCGCTCCTGTCGCTCGGGCTCAGACCGCGCAACTGGATATGCTGGAAGGTGTCGGCAGCCTCTATAAGCCTCGCCCTTACGACCAGGTGTATATCGGCAAGGTCCGCAGCAGCGGCCCAATCAAACCGCAAGCCGGTGCTCTGGTTCATCGAGGATCGCTTCCAGTCTTTTGAAGATGAGGGTACGCAGTGTCGCTCGTACGGGCCAAGGTCGGAGTTTTACCGCCTCACCACGTAGCACGCCAAGCGGAATGGCATCGAATGCTTCCATAAGTTCCCCAGCGCGCTCCATGGCCCAATCCGGCCGCTGGACCAGGATGTCGGATATGGCGCCGATTGTTTCCGACCAGAGCTCATCCCGGTTGTTCCTTGTCTGCCGGATACAGCGCAGGACGAAAATCAGGTGACCGTCGCCGTACTGGTTGCGGATTTCATGCATGGTGCCGCGGGCATGGCTCTGTGCGGCCGCGCGCCGACGGTAGATCGGGACCAACTTGATCCCGAGCCCGTCGAGCAAAGTGTCCAGCTTTCCTTTCGGACTGCTCACCAGCCACCTCGCGCGCTGTAGTCGAGCTGTTCGTCAATGAGAGAACGGACGGGAGCGAGGACTGATTCGCGGCCCATCAGGCTCAGCTCGTCGGCGCGCTCGTTACCGATGATGCCGGCATGGCCCTTGACCCACTCCAACTGGATGGGGACGGCGGTCAGGGCCGCGTCCAGTTCCTTCCATAGCTCGAGGTTCGCAATGGTGCGGTTCTCTGGCTTGGCCTTGGGGCCGCCGCGTTGCCATCCCTTGCGCTTCCAGCCGTGCCGCCAACTGTTCGCACCGGACACGACGTACTGGCTGTCGCAGAACAGGCGCACGGAAACGGGGAAGCTGCCATCCATGGTAAGCGGCTTACCATCCATGGTAGCGATCCATCGCAGCGCCCTCAGCGCGCCGGTGAGCTCCATGATGTTGTTCGTGGTCGGGTTCGAGCCGCCGCAATCCGAATGGATCTCGACACCGTCGCGGTAGACCACGAAGCCCCAGCCGCCGGCGCCGGGGTTCGGCTCGCATGCTCCGTCGCAGTAGATCACGAGGCCGGGAGGCACGGCGCGCTCTATCCGATAATTGCTGCGCTTCGCCTTCCTGCAGCAATTTCCAGACAATCCAGCAATTTCGTGCAAGGGTGCTGCGGCAGCCCCGAATAGGTCGCGTTGCTTCATCCGTACGTGCCTGGTCACTTCCCGGATTTCTCCCGTTCCTCGCGCCTCCGGCGCTTTAGCCACTCTTCGCGGGTTTCGTTCATGCGGTCCCCGAAGTGCCGCCTCTTCGTCTCGACCGTCGTCTTGACGAGCGGCCTGCCGTACATGGCTTTCTCCACGCCGCGTTTCACATCCTCGGGAATGTCGTCTTCGTCCATCATGACCAAGCCCTCCCGAGGACGAAACCAAGACCCACGCCGCCGGCAAGCGTCAGGTAGAGCATCACGAGTACAATTCGGGCATCGCGCTTCATGCTTGAATCTCCCGTCGCACGGCCATTGCGTTGAGTTCGGCTTGCACGGCGTCCTGAAACGCCATGATCTGCCGGCGGACCTCGATCTCCTCCACACCGGCATCACGAAGGCTGCGAGCCATGTCCCTGCAAATGCGCTTCCAACCGCGTTCAGCGTAGATTCCGCCACGCACGACGTTGAGGAATTTAGCGGCACGGATCACTTCCACGCGCCGGCGGTCGGCAGGGAAAGCCACCACCTCGGCCTTGAAGAGGTCGAGTTGCGATATCATCGGCTAGCCCTCCGTGCGCCCATCAACCCGTCACCGTCACCGGCGCGCAAAGTCATAGTGGGGTCTTCGACCCCCGCACCCCGAGGAAGGACATTCGTCCTTCCGACCTCTCCATGGAGGACAGAGCTTCGTCCTTCGCCGTTTGCTCTATCTGGCTTTTGAAATGGAACTTCGTTCCCCTCGCTGCCCGTCCGCCCCGCACTGTCACCCCCTTCTATAGAAGGGGGGGTGGTGACGGTGACGGTGACGTTTTCGGGTTGAGGCGTCACCAAGGGTGTCACCATAGCGTCACTGGTGACGGTGACGGTGACGTTTTCACCGGAGATCGAAACAATGCCATCGTCGATCAATTGCCGGCGGTTCTTGCTAAAGACCTTCCGGCGGGTCTCGGGTGACTTGTCCGGCCACATCTCGTAGCAGGCATCCTGCCAGTTCGAAGCGTTTGTGGAACCGTTGGTGGAAATGCGGATCAGCACCCCGAGCATCTGGTCGGCGATGGTCTGCTTGCGTTGTTCTTTTGTCGCCTCTTCATCGGTCGCCGGCTCCAGCGCGCGAAGCTGTCGGATCACCTGCACCGAGATTGTGCCGCCTGCCGTCTCCAGGTCAGCACCAGCTATGTCATAGGCGAAGCGGGCGCCCTTCGGGCCGTTCCGCATCTTCTCGACCTCGACGAAGGTAACGCCGCCCTTGCCCTGGTTCACCCTTACGACGGCATCGGCGCGGTCGAAGAACACACGGCTGCCACGCATCCCGCTATTCTCGTTCTTGCCGGTGTGGTGAATGGACAGGAAGGCGCATTCCAGTTCGCGGGCGGTCCTGTCGGCATTGCTCATGTATTCCGACGCGGCGGTGGCGTCGTCCTGGCTTTTCGGCCCGAAACTAGCCGCCAGCGTGTCGACGATGACGGCGGCAATCGGCAGATTGAAATTCTTGGCGAGGGCCTGTGCGGCACCAACTACGGCAATCCGCGCAGAATTGCTGACAAGCCCGTCGGCCGGCGCTTCCATGATCGCTACGGGCAAGGTGGAAGGATCGAGGCCGAGTTCTCGCGCGGCAGCAACGAGGCGGACCTTTGCACCTTCAATATCTTCGCCGGCCACGTAGAGGACACTTCCGCGGCTGATCATCCTACCTGCCCACTGGAGCCCACCAGCCACGGCAACACCGGTTCGGATTGCGATGCCGGTTTTGCCGACTCCGCTCGGGCCGTAGATCAGGCAAGGACCAGCCGGGAGGACATCGGGAATGATGATCCGGCGGCGCGGCTTATCATGCAGCAGCCCACGTTCGATTTCTGCGATGGTGACAAATGCTGTCACAGGTCAGGATCCTTTCTGCTCGGCCGCGTTGGCATGACGGATGGCTTCAATCGCCTGCCGGGGCGTGAGCCCAAAACGATTGCGGAGTTCGGGAACGACGTGGCCCTGCCGTTGCCTGATGGTTTCGCGGTTCGCGACGTACCAGCGCGCCGCTGCGAATATGGCTTGCTCGGCCACCTGTTTTGAGATGGGAGCATTCATCGGCCAGCCCTTTCCAGAACGGCCGCTCGGCGGTCCATGTGGTGCCTATACGCCCGGGATTGAACCCGGGCGCGGCGTGCGTGGTAGTAGGCCAGGAGGGCGAGGAGGAGCCTCATTCGATGCCCTCCAAATCGCGCATCACGAGAATGAAGGTAAAGTCTTCCTCGATGGTGACGCGACAGGGGACGGAATGCATTTCCGACAGCATCGCGGAAAGAGCTTCCGCAGCGCGGCGTATCTGGTCGCCTCGCGTATCTGTCAGAGCGTTCGTGATGCAGGCTGGGAGAGCCGGCCCGCGCGGCTTGTGAGAGATGTCAGCCATTGACGCCTCCCCGCGAAGCTTTCTCGGCCAGGCCATAGGCGCGGATCAACAGATCACGGTTTTCAGGAGAGGCGTCGTCTTCCTCGCCGCCGTTACCGGCCTCCACCCATTCGGAAAAGCGATCGAAGCTGGCCAAGGCTTCTTCGAGGGTGACTTCGCCGAACCTGGAGTGGCTGCCGCGACCGTTCGCGAACCAGACCCTGCCGCCCATGCCGACCAGAACGAGATTGCAGAGGTCAGGCATTCGCGCCTCCCGCTTTCACCGCCTTCGCCATATCACGAGCGAGGCGGAACAGCATCCGCTCGGCGACGTCGGATGGCTTCGGGTCCAGCTCGAAATCGCCCTGATCGAAGGCTATGGCGGCCGCCTTGACGGCAAAGCCTTCCAGCGTCGTCGCCTTGACCCGGTGGATTGCCTTCATCAAGACGACGCACTCGTGGATCGCCGCATTGGTGCCATCGCTGACGGCCTTGTAGCCGGTGTCCCGATAGAGTTCCCGTTCGAGGGTGCGCTGCACCTCTGACCGATCACCGGGATTCTCCGGGATACCGGCGACAGCCAATTCCGCTTCGTATTTCTTGTAGGCGCTCTTGTAAGCACCATCGAAGGAACGCGCCTTCGCCTTGGCAGCTTCGAACTGCCGCCCGAGTTCGATCAACTTGGCGTCCGGGTGCGAGAGGTCAGCGACGATCGCCGGCAACTCGTCGAGAGGGCTTTCGGAACAGGTGCGAGCCACCTTCATGATTCACCCCCTTTCGGGGCGAACATGCCTTTATTGTCCATGAGGCGACCGCTGTAATGGATGCCGAGGCACCGGCAATCCTCGTTACCGGTATAGGACCCAATGACCTGCACGACGACGTTGCTCGCTCCGTCCACCTTGGCGAGACGTTCAAGCTCGCGCAGATGCCAGAGGGCCTTTTTGCGCGGCGTAATCTCCGCCTCAGCGGCTGCCACCGGAGCGGCGACGGCAGCGACAACGCCAGCCGAAGCGGTGTGGCGCAGGAAAATGCGACGGGTGATGCTCATGCCGACGCCCTCCCGTTCTGAGCGCGCTCAAGGGCGATCTCTGCCTCGGAAAGCCTCTCGCCAGCCAGATGGAGAACAGAGCGAAGGGCATCCTGCTCAGCGGCGTGATCGTCCCGATCCAGCGCTCCCGCAGCCATCCAGGCCGCGTGGATAAGGTACTGTGCGTCGTTGATGACGTCTTTCGCCCGATGGAGTGCGTCTTGCCGCTTGGGCGCGGCGATGTTATCTGTCGTCATGTTCTGAATGTCCTGCGATGGATTGTTGGAACCACGGTCCGGGGCGATGGCAGTCGCTGCCGGGCCATTTGCTTTCTGGAGGGTCGAGGTCACTTGCCCTCGCTTTCGAGGAAGGCTTCAACCTCCTCCAACGTGGCCGGGGTGGCCCGCACAACACCGTCACCGTTCTTGGTGGTGATGACGAAGTGTCCGGCATCTATCCGCGTGACAGAGAAGCCTTTGCGGCCGGCGTCTTCACGTATTTTCTGGAGGGTGCTCATGCCGCCCTCCCGATGGTTGCCCGCAGGCCAAGCTTTTCAGCCAGCGGCACGACCGGGACCATGATCCTGCCGCCGATCTTGATTGTTGGGATGTCGCCGCTCCTGGCGGCTTCGTAGGCTGCGTTTCGAGCAAGCCCGAAAAACAGCTTCCCGGCATCTGGGACCGAAATGGTCGGCCGGGAAAGGGCTTCATCAATTGTCATGCGGGATACTCCTTTCGTGCATATCGTGTGCACGAATGAAGGGGTGCCATGAATTTAACCGCCTTGCAACTATTTTGTGCGCACGATATGCACTTATCCCGGAGTGTTTATAATGGCCCGACCAAAGCTAGGTGACAGCGAGACAGAGCGGCTGCACCTGAAGATCACTGCCGATGAAATCTCGGCGATTGACGAGTGGCGTTATGAAAATCGCGTGCCGTCGAGGTCGGAAGCGGTTCGTCGTTTGGTTCAAATGGGACTGCAGGCGGATCATAGTTTCAACCACGTCAAAGCGCAGACAGATGGGACTTTCGAGTTCATCGCCGATCGAATTCAAACGCACGTCGTCAGGAAAAAAGCTGAGTCCGAAGGTGGTGCACGGCCAGGAACCAGCGTCAGGGATTTCGCGGATATGCTCATCGACACGCTTACGATGGTCGGTAACCTCGCTGGAACTGTGAGCGCCGCAGCACGAAAGGTTGAGATTATGAAGAGGGGTGGCGAAGTCACTGAGCTTATTCAACAGTCGAAGCATTTCGAGACCGTAACGAATAAGACTGCCGAGAGGGTATCCAAGATGTTTTCGAAGTTGGAGACTGACGAATGAAAGGCCACGTCCGCGAGCGCAGTCCTGGCAACTGGGCCATCGTCATCGACCTCTACGACGAAGACGGCAAGCGCCGGCGGAAGTGGCACACCTTCCACACGACATCGAAGCGCAGGGCCGAGGAAGAATGCGCCCGGCTGATCACGCTGATGACGTCGGGCAACTACGTCGAACCCAGCAAGCAGACCGTCGCGGAATACCTCGACGAGTGGCTGGACTTCGTCAAACCGTCGGTGTCTCCGAAGACGCATGAGCGCTACAGCGAGATATGCCGGAAGACGATCGTCCCGCAGATCGGGGACGTGATCCTGTCAAAGCTGAAAACGGACAAGATCGACGCTGCCTTTTCGAAGATGCTCACCTCGGGCCGCAGGAACGGAAAGGGAGGGCTTTCGCCCCGGACGGTCCATCATGCCCGCCGGGTGCTTATCAAGGCCCTCGGGCAGGCTGTGACCTGGGAACGGCTGACAAAGAACCCTGCACAGGCGACGACGCCCCCGAAGGTCGAGCGTAAGAAGATGCTCGCCTACGACGCCGAGCAGACGGCCCTGTTGTTGGAGGCGTTCCGCCCTACCCGCAGCTTCATCCCTGTGCTGCTTGCGGTCATGTGCGGCCTGCGCCGCGGCGAAGTTCTCGCGCTGCGCTGGCGCCATGTCGAGCTGGGTGACAATCGGAGGAGCCTGTCTGTCGAGGAAAGCGCCGAACAGACGAAGGAAGGGGTGCGCTACAAGGAACCGAAGTCGGGCAAGGCGCGCACGGTTTCCCTTTCGTCCACGGTCGTTGCTGAGTTGAAGGCACATCGCGCCAGGCAGGCGGAAGAGCAGTTGCGCCTTGGCCTTCGCCCCGACGGCGACAGCTTCGTCGTTGCCCAGGCGGACGGCAGCCCTATCCAGCCGCAGTCGCTGACGCATGAATGGGTCCGGTTGCTCGGGAAGACCACCCTGCCCCGTATCCGGTTCCACGACTTGCGCCACACACATGCCAGTCAGATGCTTGCGGCCGGCGTGCACCCGAAGGTTGCCAGCGAAAGACTCGGGCATTCGACGATCGGCATAACCCTCGACCTTTACAGCCACGTTATGCCAGGAATGCAGGCGGATGCTGCGGAACAGGTTGACGCTGCGATCAGGAGCGCGGTAAAGGCGAAGCCTTGAAAGGCGTTCGGTAGCAGAATGGTAGCAAAGGCGGGGAATACCTTGCCTCTCATGCCAGAAAAGCTAACGAAATCAACGCCGGAAGGGTGGCCGAGTGGTTTAAGGCAGCGGTCTTGAAAACCGCCGAGGCAGTGATGTCTCCGTGGGTTCGAATCCCACCCCTTCCGCCATTGGCCGACGACCACACGCGATAGCCCGATATATCTTGATGGTCAGCGACCGTGGCAGGCAATCTGTGCGGCTCTATGGCAGGTCCTTGAGCAGTTCCACCGCCGGCTCGAAATCAGTCGCGGTCGTTCCGGCAAACCGGTATCCAGAAGCTTCGTAGAACGGACGGGCTCGCTCGCCTGCTACGACGTGAAGCGTTCGTGCTCCGCGCGTGGCGGCGCGATGCTCGGCTTCGGCGAGCAGCTTCCTGCCTATTCCCGTTCGCCATAGCTTTGGTGCGACGAACAGGTCCTTCAGTTCGGCCTGCATGGCATCCCTGCCCGCAACGACCGTTGCAAAGCCCACGATCCGCCCGTCAAGCTCTGCGACAATGGCATGCGGCAGGTGCGCGACCGGAATCTCCCCCGCTTGCGGAAGTGACCGCAGTTCTTCAGCATGGTCTCCCCAGGCCAGCGAAGACTGCAGCTTGACCGCCCCGAGGGCATCCCTGTCCCCTGCATGAGCCTCTCGAATGAAAACGGCCATCGCAAGTCTCCCCATGCGAACAGCGGACGACAGGCCGCGTCGGGTCGCAGTCAGGCTGCCTTCCGCGACCGGTGATAGGCAACGAGCGCATTGGCGTGCCCGTGGCCCATGCCGTGATCCGACTTGAGCAACGAAACCAGTTCCATGTGCTTCCGCTCCTTCATCGTATCGATAAGCGCCAGCCAGTAAGATATTGGTTCTCCGTATGTCTTCTCGATGGAAGGAAAATACGAAGCCGGGCCTTTCACTTTTTCCGTAGCCATGCAGGAAACCTCGTAGCCGTCTTGAACAGGATCGGTGCCAGCATAGGAAGACGGCTAAGGCGTGCAATACCCAATGGCCGTTCAAATCGGATTCGCCAGGTCGGGTGCGTGCGGCAGACAAATGCGGACGGCGCCGACCGCAAGAAACTCACCGCTTCGCGAAAAACCGGATACGATGTAGCAGCAATATCGGCGGGTGATATTTCGATCGCGCGCATCAACCGCAAGAACGCGTCCATGGCAGGCAACAGTCGTCCAGTCCTCCAAAGCCCGCTCCGGCTGATCGCCCTTGGCCTGCTTCTACTGCTGGCCGCCGCCGGTGTTTTGGCGGTCGTGGAGCGCCAATCGCTGGTTGTCGAACTGGAGCAGGAAAGCATTGTCCTGCATCGCCTGGTGTCCCAGCGGGCCGATCAGCATGACGCCCACCTGACGGCGCTTTCGGCGCTTGCCACGGCGGCGCAGGGCGAGCGGCAGGACTTGTTCCTCGACGTCGCCGAGACCATCTCGCGCTTTTATCCCCGCATCGACGAGGTGCAGTTGGTCCCGCTCGACCCGCAAGCCAGGATCGTCGGCACGGCACCGATCGACGAAGCGCTTGCCGTCGCCATCCGCTCGGCAGCGAAAGCTTCGACCGGCAGCATCGCCCTGTTGCCCTACCCTGGCAAGCCGCACCACTACGTCATGGTCAAGCGCAGCCCCAATTCGGATGCGGCGCGCTACGGCCTGATGGTGGGCATCGATGCCGAAAAGCTGCTTGACGAGGCGGGACCGTTCTGGTCGCGGAGCGGCGTCGCGCTCACCTTGTCGATGCCCGACGGCGTTCCGTTCGTGAACCGGGGCGCCAGCACTGGTACACTCCGGTTTTCCAGGGTGCTGGGCAGCGCTTCGCAGCCCTTGCTTCTGGAAGCGGGAGTTGGAATCGGGCTTGCCGACCTGTTTCCTCCCCTCACCACCGGGTTGACCCTGCTGGGCGTGGCGCTTGCCTATGTCGCCGCCCTTTCTGCCCTGAGAGAGCGTGCGCGGACACGTCGGGCGGTCGAGCAGGCGCGGCTCAGCGCGCTGGATTCGCGCCTTGCCCATGCCTCGCGCGTCAATGCGCTGGGGGAAATGGCAAGCGGACTCGCCCACGAACTGACCCAGCCGCTGACCGCCATCCTCGCGCAGGCGCAGGCCGGGCGGCGCATGCTGGGGCAGGACAACACAGCGGCGCTGGCGCCCGTCCTCGACGATACGGTGACGCAGGCGCGCCGGGCTTCCGCCATTCTGGAGCGGTTTCGCAACTGGTCGCGGCCCCAGAAGGCGGCGCGGTTGGCCTTCGACCTGCGCGATGCCCTGAAAAACGTGGAAACCCTGCTTGGTCCCCAGGCTGCCAGCCAGGGCGTCACACTGGCCTTCGACACCCCCCCGTCCCCTGTCCACGTCACCGCCGACCCGGTGGAGATGGAGCAGATCGTGTTCAACCTGGTGCGCAACGCGATCGATGCCACGGCCGGCCAGGGCAATTCGGCCGAGGTGACGGTGACGCTGCGGCAGGCCGGGGCTGAAATGGTGCTGGACATTTCCGACAACGGTCCGGGGGTGCCCGCCGAGATACGCGCGCGCCTGTTCACGCCGTTCACCACGACCCGCACCGACGGCACGGGGCTCGGGCTCGCGTTGAGCCAGCGGCTGGCGGAGCGCGCCGGCGGAGAGATCGCGCTGGTCGACAGCGATGCCGGGGCGACCTTCCGTGTCGTGCTGCCGTGCAAGCAGGAACTGGCGGAGGCCGGAGAATGATCCATCCCGTCTATCTCGTGGACGACGACGAGGCGGTGCGCAAGGCGCTCACCCTGCTTTTGTCCACCGTCGGCATCAGCGTTACGGGCTTTGCCGACCCGCAGGCCTTTCTCGCGCAGGTGCCGAAGCTCGGGCCCGGTTGCCTGATCCTCGACATAAGGATGCCGGCGATCTCCGGCCTGAAATTGCAGGAGCGGCTCGCCGAACAAGGAATCGACTGGCCGACGATCGTCATTTCCGGCCATGGCGACATCGAGGCGTGCCGCCGGGCCTTCCGCAACGGCGCGGTGGACTTCCTGTCCAAGCCCATTGACGAGCAGGACCTGATCGATGCCATCCAGAAGGGGCAGGAAGCGCTGGCGCGCACGCTCAACCTCCGCGCCGAAAAGGCCGAGACGCTGGCGTTGCTGGCGGCCCTGACGCCGCGCGAGAGCGAGGTGCTCGACCGCATCGCCGAGGGTTTCACCACCCGCCAGATCGCGGAAGGGCTCGGCCTCTCGCCGCGCACGGTGGAAAGCCATCGCGCCGCCATCGGGGCCAAGCTCGGCACGACCTCGCAGGCCGAGATGACGCGGCTATGGTTGGAGGGACGCGAGGCTCCGTAGAACTACGGATACGGCGTGTATCGCCTACGAATACCAGAAAATCGGGGGGCCGATTAGATGATGGCCATCAACAGGAAAGGAACCCATGATGATCCGCAATATCGTTTTTGCCGCCACGCTTCTCGCTCCGCTGGCCGCTACCGCGCAGGAACTGCCGACCGCTCCGTACCTGCCGCTGGAAACGGCCATCAAGGCTGCCGACGCTGCGCTCAAGGCATGCGTCGCCGACGGCAACAACGTCAGCGTCGCCATCGTCGGGCGTGACGGTTCGACCAAGGTGCTGCTGAAGGCGGATAATTCCGGCGCGCATACCGTCACCAGCGCGACCGGCAAGGCGTTCACCTCGGCGTCTCTGGGCCGCGATACGGCCGGCCTCGCCGAGTTCATCGCCGCCAAGCCGGCCAACGAAGGCCTGCGCGACATGGATCCCCGCATGGTCATCCTGGGCGGCGGCCTGCCGATCAAGTTCGGCAAGGCGCTGGTCGGCGGCATCGGCGTCGGCGGTTCCCCCTCGGGCGATATCGACGCCAAGTGCGCCGTTGCCGGCCTGAAGGCGATCGGCGCTGCCACCGAGTAAGTTTTTCGCCGGATAGCAAGCGGCCCGCCATCCGTGCGGGCCGTTTTCGTTTCCGGGGCGATTCAACTGGGCGTCGTAGCCCCGCTGAGAAAAGCCTGCATGCGCGGCACGATGAAGTCGAGGAACACGCGCACGCGCTGCGGCATGCGGGTTCCGCCCAGGAATACGGCGTGGATATATTCCTCGTCCGGCTCGACCACGTCGGCAAGCACTTCCACCAGACGGCCGGCGGCAAGATCGGCGCGCACGTGATAGTCGCCCATGCGCGCCAGGCCGACGCCGGCGAGCGCGAGGCGCCGTACCGTTTCGCCGTTATTGGCAAGCAACGATCCCCTGACCGCGCGATCGACGATGCGCCCGCTTTCCCGCATCGGCCATACCGGCGCGGCACGGCGGAAATTGAAGCCGAGGCAATTGTGCCGCGCGAGGTCGTCGACTGTGCGGGGGATGCCGTGCCGATCGAGATAGGCGGGCGCGGCGACGATCTTGCGGCGGGCAATGCCAATGCGGCGTGCAATCATGCCGGAGTCAGGCAGCGTCCCGACACGGAAGGCGATGTCGGTTCGGTCGAGATAAAGATCGACGATCTCGTCGGACAGCGACAGGTCGACCACGACATTGGGATAGAGGCGCCAGAATTCGGGCAGCAGGGGTTCCAGCCCGAGCACGCCCAAGGCCACCGAAATATTGACCCGCACCGTGCCGCTGGTTGTTGCCGCCCCCTGCGAGACCTCACGCTCGGCCTCGTCGAGTTCATGCAGCAGGGACTGGCTGCGCTCGTAGTAGATCTGACCCTCCGCCGTCAGCGACAGCCGCCGTGTCGAACGCTCCACCAAGCGTACGCCAAGCCGGGCTTCGATGCGCGAGACGAGCTTGCTGACGGTCGAGGGTGTCATGCGCAAAAGCCGCGCGGCTTCGGAAAACGAGCCCGTTTCCACTACCCGCAGGAATACCTGCATTTCGCCGGTGCGATTGTCCATCGAAGCGCCATCTTTGATTTCGTTTCACAGATGATGGGAAAAACGGGCGGATTATCAAGCCCGGATCGACGCTCTATCTCATGGCCCACGACAGGTATTTCCAGAAGGAGATTTCGATGCAGACCGTTTCCGCGCATGGCGCGACCATTCCCGCCCTTGGTTTCGGCGTGTTCCGCATGTCGGACGAGGAAGTGGAGCGCGTCGTCCCGGCCGCGCTCGAAGCCGGCTTCCGCCATTTCGACACCGCGCAAATCTATCAGAACGAGGCGGCGCTTGGCCGGGCGCTGCACGCCGCCGGTGCCCGCCGCGACGATCTGTTCCTGACCACCAAGGTTTGGATCGGCAATTATCGCCCGGAGAAATTTGCCGCTTCGGTCGATGAAAGCCTTGATGAGCTGAAGGTCGACCAGGTCGATCTGTTGCTGCTGCACTGGCCGGCTCATGAGGTGCCTGTCGCGGCGCAGGTCGAGATGCTGAACGCGGTGCAGGAAGCCGGCAAGGCGAAATTCGTCGGCGTTTCCAACCAGAACATCGCCCAGATGCGCGAGTCGATCGAGCGCTCCAGGGCGCCTGTCGTCACCAATCAGGTGGAATTGCATCCTTATCTGCCGCAGCAGGCGCTGGTCGCGGCAGCCAGGGACAGCGGCGTCGCCGTCACCGCCTATTACGGCATGGCCGATGGAGCCGTGCCGAAGGACCCGGTCCTGCAACGGATCGGCGCCCGATATGGCAAGAGCGCCGCACAGGTCGGGCTGCGCTGGCTTGTCCAGCAGGGCCATATCGCCCTGTCCAAGACGGCGAAGCCCGAACGGGTGAAGGAAAACATCGCCATCTTCGATTTCACCCTCGATGAGGCCGACATGGCCGCCATCGCCAGGCTGGCACGGCCGGATGGCCGGCTCGTCAGCCCGCCCGGCCTCGCGCCGGAATGGGATATCTGAAACACCTGAGGGATCCGTCATGAGCGTGCAAATGCCAGCGGCCGCAGTGGCCGCACCGTCTTCCCATGCCCGCTGGGCGCTGCTTGCGCTCGCCATCGGCGCTTTCGGCATCGGTACGACCGAGTTCTCGCCGATGGGGCTGCTACCCGTGATTGCCGAGGGGGTCGATGTCTCGATCCCCACGGCCGGGCTTCTCATCAGCGCCTATGCCATCGGCGTCATGGTCGGCGCGCCGGTCATGACGCTCGCCTTCAGCCGCTTCGGCAAGCGTACCGCGCTGATGCTGCTGATGACGATCTTCACCATCGGCAACCTGATGTCGGCCATGGCTCCGGGCTATTTCACGCTGCTTGCGGCGCGGCTGGTCACCAGCCTCAACCATGGCGCGTTCTTCGGGCTTGGCGCGGTGGTGGCGGCAAGCGTCGTGCCGAAGGAAAAGCAGGCGAGCGCTGTCGCCGCCATGTTCATGGGGCTGACCGTCGCCAATATCGGCGGTGTACCGGCCGCGACCTGGGTCGGACAGCAAGTCGGCTGGCGCATGGCCTTTGCCGGGACGGCGCTGATCGGCATAGCCGCCATCTCGGCGCTGTGGATCGCCCTGCCGAAAGGCGAGCGTGGCGCGATGCCCGATATCAGGCGTGAACTCTATGTCCTGACGCGGCCGGCCGTATTGCTCGCCATGGCGACCACGGTGATGGGCGCGGGTGCGATGTTCACGCTCTATACCTATGTGGCTCCGACGCTGACGACGTTGACGGGCGCGTCCGACGGTTTCGTAACCCTTGCGCTGGCGCTGATCGGCGTCGGCTTCACCATCGGCAACGGGCTCGGTGGGCGGCTGGCCGATTGGTCGCTGTACGGGGCGACGACGATATTCCTTGGCGCGCTGGCCGCCATCATGTTCGTTCTGCCGTTGCTGTTTGCCAGCCATATGGGCGCCACCGTTGGCCTGCTTGTCTGGGGCGGCGCCGCCTTCGCCATCGTCCCGCCGGTGCAGATGCGGGTGATGCAGGCCGCGGCCGAGGCGCCCGGCCTTGCTTCCTCGATCAATGTCGGGGCCTTCAACCTCGGCAACGCAATCGGTGCCGCGGTCGGGGCCTGCGTCATCAGCCTCGGCTTCGGCTATGGCACCGTTTCGGTCGCAGGAGGCCTGCTGGCCGCCGCCGGACTGGTGCTGGTCGTGGCCGGTGCGCGCGAAAAGTACCGGCCCGTCCAGGCATGCCGGGCCTGAGCGGGCGAGCTCAGTCCGGCGGTGGAAGGTCATCCGGCGGCCAGACACTTCGTCTTCGTAATGCGGCTCGTGACATTCGAGCCGCCCTGCCCTCTTGCCGGCTTCGCGCTGGCCCAGATGCTGCCGTCGATCCAGATTCCGGCCGGAAAACTCTGGTCATCATGGCATTTTCTGTGTCAAAAGCGTCCCATTCCAGGCGGCAACGTTTGCGCAGGCGGCATATCGACGTGTGATTTCGCGCCAGCAGCCCTCTAAGCCAGAAGCCCGGCTGGTGGATCGTTGAATCGAGGGAAAGGGCAAACGGACGATGGAGATTTTCACGGCGGCGGGTTTTGCCGCATTGCTACAGGTCATTGCCATCGACCTGGTACTGGCGGGGGACAACGCCATCGTCATCGGGCTTGCGGCAGCCGGGTTGCCGGCCGAGCAGCGCAAGAAAGCCATCCTGATCGGTGTCCTCGCCGCAACGGTGCTGCGCATCCTGTTTGCCGTGGTGACCGTCAAGCTGCTGGCCATCGTCGGCCTGCTGCTGGCCGGCGGTATCCTGCTCCTGTGGGTGTGTTGGAAAATGTGGCGCGAGCTGCGTGTTTCGGCAGAAGATGAGCGCGAGGCGACGGAAGCGCTGTCCAATTCACCCGGCGATGCCGCGGCGGGTGCCAAGCCGCGAAAGACGCTCATGCAGGCCGCAGTCCAGATCGTGGTCGCCGACGTCTCCATGTCGCTCGACAACGTGCTGGCCGTCGCCGGTGCCGCGCGCGAGCACCTGACGGTGCTGATCGTCGGCCTCATCCTGTCGATCGGCCTGATGGGGCTTGCCGCCAGCTTCATCGCCAAGCTGCTGCACCGTCACCGCTGGATCGCCTATATCGGCCTGCTGATCATCCTCTACGTGGCGCTCGACATGATCTACCGCGGCGTCTTGGAAGTATGGCCGCACGTGAACGGCATCGCCGGCTGAGGCCGCTTCCCTCCCAAATGAAAAGGGCGCCACGCGGCGCCCTTTTTTATTCGGTGATCCTGCCGCTTATTGCGGTAGCTTGTCGTCCACGCCCTTGACGTAGAAGTTCATGCCGAGCAGCGTGGCGTCGTCGGCGACCTCGCCGTCCTTCAGCCACTCGCTGCCGTCCTGCTTGGCGATCGGGCCGGTGAAGGGGTTCCAGCCGCCGGCGATCTTCTTCTCGGTCGCCTCGGCCATCGCCTTGGTCTCATCCGACATGTTGGCGAACTCGGCCATGTGGACCGCGTCGTCCTTGATGCCCAGCCAGACGTTGTCCGGCTTCCAGGTGCCGTCGAGAACGGCCTTCACGCGCTCGACATAGTAGTGGCCCCAATTGTCGACGATGGCCGTGTACTGTGCCTTCGGGGCGAACTTGATCATGTCCGAGGCCTGGCCGAAGCCATGGAAGCCGCGCTCCTGCGCCACCTGCAGCGGTGCCGTGGAATCGGTGTGCTGGACGATGACGTCGGCGCCTTGGTCGAACAGCGCCTTGGCGGCGTCCGCTTCCTTGCCCGGGTCGAACCAGGAGTTCACCCACACGATCTTGGCCTTGAAGTCCGGGTTGACCGACTGAGCGCCGAGCATGAAGGCGTTGATGCCCATCACCACTTCGGGGATCGGGAACGACACAATGTAGCCGGCGACGCCCGTCTTGGATTCCTTGGCGGCGATCTGGCCGATCACGTAGCGGCCTTCGTAGAAGCGGGCGTTGTAGATGCCGAGATTGTCGCCGGTCTTGTAGCCGGTGGCGTGCTCGAACTTGATGTCGGGGAAGCGCTTGGCGACCTTGACCTCGGAATCCATGAAGCCGAACGAGGTGCCGAAGATGATCTTGCAGCCTTCGCGCGCCAGGCGCTCGAAGGCGCGGTCGGCATCGGGGCCTTCCGCGACGTTCTCGAGATAGGCGGTATCGACCTTGTCCCCCAGTTCCTTCACCACTTCGAGGCGGCCCTGGTCGTGCTGGTAGGAATAGCCGAAATCGCCGATCGGGCCGACATAGACCCAGCAGGCCTTGAGTTTTTCCTGAGCCTGCGCGCTGACCGCCATGGACATGGCAGCCGTCGTCGTCATCAGGGCAATGAGCAGTTTTTTCATTAAGTCACCTCTCCGTATTAAGCTTGCAGCTTGCGATCATCTACCGTGTCAGCGATCCGGAACAAAGGCCTGGCCGAGCGATGCGGGCGTATTCATCATCGTCAGGCGCTTGTTGCGGGAGATTAGAACGAGAACAACGATGGTTGCCAGATAGGGCAGCGAAGAAAGGAACTGCGGCGGGAAGGATTTTATGAATTCCATCAGGCCGTAGACGATCCGCGGAGCCCCGGCGAAATCGTTCAGGTCGATTGCCTGCACATGGAGCTGGCCGATCCAGATGGCGCCGAAGATATAGGCGCCCGCCAGCACGCGCCACGGCCGCCAGGAAGCGAACACGACCAGCGCCAGCGCGATCCAGCCCCGCCCCGCGCTCATGTTCTCCACCCATTGCGGCGTATAGACCAGCGACAGGTGGCCGCCGGCGAGTCCGGCGCAGGCGCCGCCGAACAGGACCGCCAGATAGCGGTAGCGGATGACCTTGATGCCGAGCGCGTGCGCCGAGCCGTGGCTGTCGCCGATCGAGCGCAGGGTGAGGCCGCTGCGGGTGCGGAACAGGAACCACATGACGGCGACGACCAGCACGATCGAGATGTAGAAGATCGGGTCCTGGCCGAAGAGAAGCCGTCCGACGACCGGGATCGACGTCAGCCCCGGAATATCCAGATTGGGCAGCCTTTCGCCGGGAAGGCCGACGAAGCTCGTTCCCATCATGCCCGAAAGGCCGAGGCCGAGGATCGTCAGCGACAGGCCGGTCGCCACCTGGTTGGTGGCAAGCGTCAGCGTCATCACGGCAAACAGCATCGAAAAAATCGCACCGAGCGCGATGGCGGCAAGCACGCCGATCCAGGGCGAACCGGTGTAATAGGCCGCGCCGAAGCCGCCTACCGCGCCCATGATCATCATGCCTTCGACGCCGAGATTGAGCACGCCGGAGCGTTCGACCACCAGTTCGCCCATGGCCGCGATCAGAAGCGGCGTCGCGGCGGTGGCGATGGTGAGCAGGATGTTGACGGTGATATCCATCAGTGGGCCTCTTCAGCTTTCGGTGCGGCGGCCATCAGGCCGACGAGGCGGATGCGGTAGTGGATGAGCGTGTCGCAGCCCAGCACGAAGAACAGCAGCATGCCCTGGAAGACGCGCGCCACCTTGTCGGAAACCCCGAGCGCGGTCTGCGCCGCTTCGCCGCCGAGATAGGTCAGGCCAAGCACGAGGCCGGCGGCGACGATGCCGAGCGGATTGAGCCGGCCGAGGAAGGCCACGATGATGGCGGCAAAGCCGTATCCGGGCGAGATCGAGGGTTGCAACTGGCCGATGGCGCCGGAGACTTCCGAGATGCCGGCAAGGCCGGCAAGCGCGCCGGAGAGCATGAAGGCGAAGAACACCATCCGGTTGAAGCTGAATCCGGCGAAGCGCCCTGCCCGCGGGCTCGATCCGAGGACGCGGACCTCGAAACCCTTGAGCATGCGGCTCATCAGGATCCAGACCAGGACGGCGGCGACCAGCGCAAAGACAAAACCCCAGTTGGCGCGGCCGGAATCCGGGAAGATTTGCGGCAGCGTCGCGGCGTCGCTGAAAAGCACCGTTTGCGGGAAGTTGAAGCCCTTCGGATCGCGCCAGGGGCCGCGCACCATCCAGTCGAGCAGAAGCTGGGCGACATAGACCAGCATCAGGCTGGTCAGGATCTCGTTGGTGTTGAAGCGCGCCTTGAGGAACGCCGGGATCGCCGCATAGGCAGCACCGCCGACCATGCCGAGGATGAGCATCAGCGGCAGCACGACCGGGCTTTGGAAATCCGGATACATCACCGGAATGATCGAGCCGACGATGCCGCCGAGGATGAACTGGCCTTCGGCGCCGATGTTCCAGATATTGGCCCGGTAGCAGACCGAAAGGCCGACGGCGATGAGGATCAGCGGCGCTGCCTTGATCGCCAGTTCGTGCAATTGCCAGACCTGCGTGACCGGCGAGATGAAGTAGGTGTAGAACGCCTTCACCGGGTTGACGCCGAGCAGCGCGAACATGATCGAGCCGGCGATGACGGTCAGAACGAAGGCGATGAACGGCGACAGCATCGAAAACAGCACGGAGCGCTGCGGCCGCTTGACGAGTTCGAGGCGCATCATGCGGTCTCCAGCGTTTGTTCCTGGTGCCCCGTTTCGGCGCCGCCCATCAGGAGGCCGATCTTCTCGAAGCTGGCCTCGGCAATCGGCATGGGCTGCGACAGGGTGCCGTTGTGCATCACCGCGATCGAATCTGAGACTTCGAACAGTTCGTCGAGGTCCTGGCTGATGATCAGCACGGCCGAGCCGCGTCGCGCTAGTTCGATCAGGGCCTGGCGGATATGGGCGGCAGCGCCCGCGTCGACGCCCCAGGTCGGCTGGTTTACCACCATGACGGCCGGGTTGCGGTCGAGTTCGCGGCCGACGATGAACTTTTGCAGGTTTCCGCCTGAGAGGGCGGACGCTTCCGGGTCCGGCGCGCTCTTGCGCACGTCCATCTCCTTGATGATGCGCTGGGCCGCCGCATAGACCGCCCCGGCCTTGACCGAACCGCCTGAGCCGACGAACGCCTTGCCGTCGGTGGCGTGGCGCGTCAACAGCAGGTTTTCCGAAAGCTTCATGTTGGAGGCGGTGCCGTGGCCAAGCCGTTCCTCCGGAACGAACGCGGCCCCGAGCAACCTGCGTCCGGTGATGGACAGGTCGCCGGCGTCCTTGCCGCGGATGCGCACAGAGCCGCGCTCGTGCTGGCGCACTTCGCCGGAGATCGATTCGAAGAACTCGCCCTGACCGTTGCCGGCCACGCCCGCGATACCGATCACCTCGCCGGCACGCACGCTGAGGCTGATGTCGCGAAGCGGGATCGAGAACGGCGTCGCCGGCTTGCGGCTTAGGTTGCGAACCTCGAGCAGCACGGGCGCCTGCTCGATGCCCTTGGCGGGCTCGCGCACCACCGCCTGCACCTCGTTGCCGACCATCATGCGGGCCAGCGAAGACGCTGTCTCCTCCCGCGGATTGCAGTGGCCGACGACCTTGCCGTGGCGAAGCACGGTGGCCCGGTCGCAGATGCGCTTCACCTCTTCCAGCCGGTGCGAGATATAAAGGATCGACTTGCCCTCGTCCCGCAGCCTGAGCAGCGTTTCGAACAGCTTGTCGGCCTCCTGCGGCGTCAGCACCGAGGTCGGCTCGTCGAGGATGATGAGTTGCGGCGTTTGCAGCAGGCAGCGGATAATCTCGATGCGCTGGCGCTCGCCGACCGACAGGTCGCCGACCAGCGAATTGGGGTCGAGCGGCAAGCCGTAGCTATAGGAGAGCGCCCTCGCCTTGGCCGCAATGCTGCTGATCGGCGATCCGTCGTCCAGCGAGAGCGCGATGTTCTCGGCCGCGGTCAGCGCCTCGAACAGCGAGAAATGCTGGAACACCATGCCGATGCCGAGCTTCTTGGCCACGCCGGGGCTGGTGATCCGGACGGGCTCGCCGTTCCAGAAGATTTCGCCGGAATACGGTTCGAGCGAACCGAACAGCATCTTCACCAGCGTCGACTTGCCGGCCCCGTTCTCACCGAGAAGGGCGTGAATCTCGCCCTTTGCGATTTCGAGATTGATATGATCGCACGCGGTCAGCGAGCCGAATATTTTGGTCAGGCCGCGAACCTCCAGGAGGTTGGCGGCGTCCTCTTGTCCACTCACAGTGCCTCCCATCTGCTACCAGACATGTTCTGTGTTCCCGCAAGCATCGTAGGCACCACTTTGCCGGAACGCAAAGTAAGGCACGCCTTGAAAGTGCTTCAAGAATTTCAGCGGGAAGCCGGTCGCCGCCCCGCCCCGCCGATCATCCGGTTTTCTTTGCCCCAAGCTTCGGAAAAAGCTGCATGATTCCGCCGATGCAAAACAGGTAGAGGCCGGTGCTGGCGATGCCGATCTTGGTGAACAGGCTGACGTTTTCGGCCAGCACGCCGATCTGGCTATAAAACTGCGCCAAGGCCGACTCCGCCAAAGCCAGTGCTCCGAAACCGCACCACAGAAGCGTGACGGTGAGGTTGGCCGGCCGCAGCCTCTTGACGCGCACCGGA
This sequence comes from Aquamicrobium soli, assembly GCF_042646345.1. Classification (NCBI taxonomy): domain Bacteria; kingdom Pseudomonadati; phylum Pseudomonadota; class Alphaproteobacteria; order Hyphomicrobiales; family Phyllobacteriaceae; genus Aquamicrobium; species Aquamicrobium soli. The sequence continues at coordinate 26,748 of NZ_JBHRTK010000013.1, forward strand.
TGCAGGAAATGGATCGGGACGAAGGTGAGGAGGGCCGCAATGACGACGACGGCAAAGGAGGGCCATTCGCCCGGCCCGACCACGAACAGGGTGAACACGACCATGTTCCACACCACCGGGAAGCCCTTGAAGAAGTTCTCCTTGGTCTTCATGCCGGTGTCTGCGTAGTAGATCGCGCTCGACACCACGATGATCGCCGCCGACAGGAACGACAGTTTCTCGCCCATCAGCCCGAACTGGTAGAGCGCGAAGGCGGGGATCAGCACGTAGGTCACGTAGTCGATGATGTTGTCGAGCAGTTCACCCGACCAGGTGGGCAGGATTTCCTTCACATCGAGCTTGCGGGCAATCGGCCCGTCGATGCCGTCCACGAACAGCGCCAGCCCCAGCCACCAGAACATCGCCGTCCATCGCTCTTCGCTGGCAGCGACGAGCGACAGGAAGGCCAGGAAGGAACCCGACGCCGTCAACAGGTGGACGGAGAAAGCGCGCGCCTGCGGCCAGGTGACTTTCTTCTTCGGCCTCGGTATCCGGGCGGCGATTTTCTGTTTGCGTACGGTCTTGGTCACGGTCACCGGCAATCTGCCTCGATGGCTTCGGGCGGATGGCAGGAAGGAGCCCGGCGCAAGCAACGGCGTCCTGTGGGCATGCTTGCCACCCTCGTTTCGCGGTCAGCCATCGGCTCTACCCCATTGGTGCGGATGACTAAACAGCAGCGCCCGCCTGCGGACAAGGGGCATCGCACCTGTAAATCCAGTTAGGCACGGTTGATTGCGTCGATACGTCCTTTTGCCCATCGGTTGGTCAGCCGGCCGGATCATTCTATAAGAAGCGATATCCATGGCCCCTCTGCCTTGAAGGGCGATGCAATGCGCACCGGGGAACCTGCTTTGGCCGCTCTCGAATCTTCGCAACTGCTGGTGGCGGGCACCGGGCCCGCCGGCCTGATCGCCGCGCTGCGCCTGGCCGAGGCCGGGTTCCCGGTGACGCTGGTCGGCCCGGAAGCCTCCGCAACGGACGGGCGCACGACGGCGCTGATGAACCCGGCGCTGGAGACGCTGGAGCGCATCGGCGTACTGGAAAGGTTGGCGCAAGGTGCTGCCCCCCTGAAGGCGATGCGAATCATCGATGCCACGCAACGGCTTATCCGCAGCCCCGTGGTGACCTTCCGCGCCAGCGAGATCGGCGAGGAGCGGTTCGGCCTGAACATGCCGAACAAGACGCTGGTCGCGACCCTCGCGGCTGCCGTCCACGATCATCCGGCCATCTCGTGGCGCAAATCGCTGGTCGCTGCATGGCGGCTGGAGGCAGGCCATGCCGTCGCCGAACTGGCCGACGGCTCATACGTCGCGGCCTTGCTGGCGGTGGCCGCCGACGGACGGCACTCGGCTGCGCGGCAGGCCGCAGGCATCTCCACGCGGGCGCATCCCTACCCGCAGGCCGCGCTCGTGCTCAATTTCGGCCATAGCCGCGAGCATGGCTTTATCTCGACGGAATTCCACACCGAAACCGGGCCGTTCACGCAGGTTCCCCTGCCCGGCAACCGGTCCAGCCTGGTCTGGGTGGTGAGGCCGGAAACGGCAACGGAACTCGCCGCCATGGATGATTCCGACCTGTCGATGCTGATCGAAGAGAAGATGCAGTCGATGCTCGGTCGCGTCACGGTCGAATCCGGCCGCCAGGTCTATCCGCTGTCGGCGGCCACCCCTCACCGCTTTGCCCAGCGGCGCATCGCTTTGATCGGCGAGGCGGCGCACCTGTTCCCGCCGATCGGCGCCCAGGGCCTCAACCTCGGCATCAGGGACATCCAGGACCTTGCTGATATCGTTGGTGAAAACCGACTTGATCCGGGCGCGGAAAAGGCGCTTGCGGCCTATGATTCCCGTCGCCGCCCCGACATCCTGGCCCGTTCGAGCGCGGTCAACCTGCTCAACCGGTCGCTGCTTTCGGACCTGTTGCCGGCCCAGGTGGTGCGCAGCGCCGGCCTCGGCATGCTGAAAGCCTTCTCGCCGCTTCGCAGCTTCTTCATGCGCGAAGGCCTGCGCCCGGGCAGCGGCCTCGGTGCGCTTTCCCGGGATCTAGCCCGAGGTGTGGGAAGCCGGCTGCAGCGGTAGCAAACGGCTGGCGGGATTGAATTTTACCCGGCCCTGCTCCAGATTGTACCGAGTGTATCGAGTGGTATGGTGCGATGAAAACAGCCAAATTTTCCATCGGGCAGGTCGTTCGGCACCGACTGTTTTCCTTCCGCGGCGTCATCTTCGACGTCGATGCGGAGTTTGCCAACACCGAGGAGTGGTACGAAGCGATCCCGGCCGAGGTCCGACCGCGCAAGGACCAGCCGTTCTACCATCTTCTGGCCGAGAATTCGGAAACGGAATATGTCGCCTATGTCTCCGAGCAGAACCTGCTCGAGGACGATACGGGCGAGCCGGTCCGCCACCCGCAAATCCGCGAAATGTTCGAGAAGAAGTCCGACGGCCGCTATCTGCCGAAGGGCCAGTTGCGGCACTGAAACGCCGCAACCGGCATTCCGTCCGGCTCAGCCTTCCTTCTTGACGGCGGCAACCCGCAGCGACAGTTCGCGCAACTGCTGCGCGGTCGCCTCCGAGGGCGCGTTCATCAACAGGTCGTAGGCCTGCTGGTTCATCGGGAACATGGTGATTTCACGCAGGTTCTTCGCGCCGACCAGCAGCATCACCACCCGGTCCACGCCTGCCGCCATGCCGCCATGCGGCGGCGCGCCATACTGGAACGCGCGGTAGAGGCCGCCGAAGCGCTCTTCCACCGTCTGGCGGTCTAGCCCGACGATCTCGAATGCCTTGACCATGGTTTCAGGCAGGTGGTTGCGGATGCCGCCGGAGGCGATCTCGAAGCCGTTGCAGACCATGTCGTACTGGAAAGCCTTGATCGACAGCGGGTCGGAGCCGTTCAGCGCGTCGATGCCGCCCTGCGGCATGGAGAACGGATTGTGGCCGAAATCGATGCGCTTTTCGTCCTCGTTCCACTCGTAGAAGGGGAAATCGACGATCCAGCACAGTTCGAAGCGGTCGCGATCGACGAGGTTCAGTTCCTCGCCGGCGCGGGTGCGTGCGGCGCCGGCAAAGGCGACGAATTTCTTCGGGTCGCCGGCGACGAAGAAAGCGGCGTCGCCTTCGCTCAGGCCGAGTTGCTGCCGGATCGCCTCGGTGCGCTCCTCGCCGATGTTCTTGGCAACCGGCCCGGCGCCCTCGATCTTGTCGCCTTCCTTGCGCCAGAAGATGTAGCCGAGGCCCGGCTGCCCCTCGCCCTGCGCCCATGAATTCATGCGGTCGCAGAAGGCGCGCGAGCCGCCGGTCCTGGCGGGGATAGCCCATACTTCCGCCTTCGGGTCGTTGGCGAGGATGTTGGCGAATACCTTGAAGCCCGAACCGCGATAGTGCTCGGAAACCTCCTGCATCTCGATCGGGTTGCGCAGGTCCGGCTTGTCGGAGCCGTATTTGCGCATAGCTTCGTCATAGGCGATGCGCGGGAATTTCTGCGTCACCGGCTTGCCGTCGGCGAAGGTCTCGAACACGCCGCGCATCACCGGCTCCATGGTGGCCAGCACCTCGTCCTGCTCGACGAAGCTCATTTCGAGGTCGAGCTGGTAGAATTCGCCGGGCAGCCGGTCGGCGCGCGGATCCTCGTCGCGGAAGCACGGCGCGATCTGGAAATAGCGGTCGAAGCCCGACACCATGATGAGCTGCTTGTACTGCTGCGGCGCCTGCGGCAGCGCGTAGAACGTGCCGGGGTGGATGCGCGACGGCACCAGGAAGTCGCGTGCGCCCTCCGGCGAGGAGGCAGTGAGGATCGGCGTCGAGAACTCGGTGAAGCCCGCCTCGCCCATGCGGCGGCGCATCTCGGCGATGATCCGGGTGCGCTGGACAATATTCTTGTGTAGCGTCTCACGGCGCAGGTCGAGGAAGCGGTACTTCAGGCGGATATCCTCGGGATAATCCGGCTCACCGAACACCGGCAGCGGCAGTTCCTTCGCCGCCGACAAGACCTCGATTTCCTGCGCGAAAACCTCGATGTCGCCGGTCTGGAGGTTGGGGTTGACGGCTTCTTCCGTGCGCGCCTTGACCTCGCCGTCGACCCGGATCACCCACTCGCCGCGCACCGTCTCGGCCGCCTTGAAAGCGGGCGAATCCGGGTCGGCGACGATCTGGGTCAGGCCGTAGTGGTCGCGAAGGTCGATGAACAGCAGTCCGCCATGGTCGCGCACCCGATGGACCCAGCCGGAAAGGCGCACGGACTGGCCGACATCGGCCTTGCGCAACTGGGCGCAGGTATGGCTACGGTAACGGTGCATCGTCATGGAAGGAATCCGGGTCTTACGTTGTGGGTCGCGGCTTCGGCGCGGGGCTTTCAAATTGGCGCGAAAAGCGCATGGGAGACCTTGTTTGTCAAGGTAATCAGGCCTGCCGGCCCCGATGGTGGCCATGAAGCTTGACGAAAGCGGCTCCGGCTGAAATGGAAAGGAACCTTTTCCTTTTCCAAAAAGCGTTTTGATGCAGGTCATCACCACCCAAAGAGAACTCGAAGCCGTTCTCGCCGAATTCGAAAAATCGGACTTCGTCACGGTCGACACGGAATTCATCCGCGAAACCACGTTCTGGCCGATCCTGTGCCTGATCCAGATGGCGGCGCCGGGCGTCACCGCGCTGATCGACCCGTTGTCGCCCGATATCGACCTGAAACCGTTCTACGAGCTGATGGCCAACGAGAAGGTGGTCAAGGTCTTCCATGCCGCTAGGCAGGATATCGAGATCATCGTCCATCAGGGCGACCTGGTCCCGCACCCGATCTTCGATACGCAGGTGGCGGCGATGGTGTGCGGCTTCGGCGACAGCGTGTCCTACGAGCAGATCGTCCAGAAGATCACCCATGCGCAGATCGACAAGTCCTCGCGCTTCACCGACTGGCGGCACCGGCCGCTGACGGACAAGCAACTGGCCTATGCGCTTGCCGACGTGACCCATTTGATCGACGTCTACCAGTATCTTGTCGCCAAGCTGGCGCGCGAGGACCGCGCCCACTGGCTGAACGAGGAAATGGCGGTGCTGACGGCGCGCGAGACCTACGACCCGAGGCCGGAGGACGCCTGGAAGCGGCTGAAGATGCGCCTGCGCAAGCCGCAGGAACTGGCCATCGTGCAGGCCGTCGCCGAGTGGCGCGAGCGCGAGGCGCGCGAGCGGGACGTGCCGCGCGGCCGCGTGCTGAAGGACGACGCCATCTACGAGATTGCCCAGCAGGCCCCGCGAAACGCCGAGGCGCTGGCGCGGCTGCGCACCATTCCCAAGGGCTGGGAGCGTTCGTCGAGTGCCGCCGCACTGCTGGAGGCGGTCAATGCCGCGTTCGGCCTGCCCAAGGAAGCGATGCCGCGGCTGCCCAAGCCCGTACAGCCGCCGGAAGGTTCCAATGCCGCCGCCGAACTGCTGAAGGTGCTGTTGCGGCTCATCGCCGACAAGGAGGGTGTCGCCGCCAAGGTGCTCGCCTCCAGCGACGACATCGACCACATCGCGGCGGAAGGCGAGAAGGCGGACGTGCCGGCGCTGAAGGGCTGGCGGCGCGCCGTGTTCGGCGAGGCCGCGCTCAAGCTGGTGCATGGCGAACTCGCCATCAAGTTCGACAAGCGCAAGATCGCGGTTTTCGATCTCTAGAGTATTTCCAGCAAAAGTGTGAAACGGTTTTGCGTCCGGAAATGCGGCTAAAACAAAGAGATAGAGCGGTTCTGCCGATTTCGCGGAAACCAGAACCGCTCTAAGGGCCCGGGCGGCCTCGCCTGCCCGGCCCTTCCGTTACGTGTCACAGGCCCGGATAGTTCGGGCTTTCGCGCGTGATGGTGACGTCATGGGCGTGGCTTTCGCGCAGGCCGGCGCTCGAGATGCGCACGAAGGTGGCCTTCTGCCGGAAATCGGCGAGGTCGTGGCCGCCGACATAGCCCATGGCGGCTCGCAGGCCGCCGGCAAGCTGGTGAAGCACGCCGCCTACCGGCCCCTTGTAGGGCACCTGCCCCTCGATCCCTTCCGGAACCAGCTTCAGCGTGTCGCGCACTTCCGCCTGAAAATAGCGGTCGGCCGAGCCGCGCGCCATCGCGCCGACCGAACCCATGCCGCGGTAGGCCTTGAACGAGCGGCCCTGGTGCAGGTAGACCTCGCCCGGGCTTTCGTCGGTGCCGGCCAGCAGCGAGCCGATCATGGCGGCGCTGGCGCCGGCGGCAAGCGCCTTGGCAAGATCGCCCGAAAACTTGATGCCACCATCGGCGATGACGGAGATGTCGGCCTTCTGCGCCGTTTCGACCGCCGCCATGATCGCCGACAGTTGCGGCACGCCAACACCGGCAACGATGCGCGTGGTGCAGATCGATCCCGGGCCGATGCCGACCTTGACGGCGTCGGCGCCTGCGTCGATCAGCGCCTGCGTGCCGTCGGCGGTAGCGACGTTGCCGGCAAGGATGCGAACCGAGTTCGACAGTTTCTTCGCCCGCGCCACCGCGTCCAGCACGCGCTGGGAATGGCCGTGGGCGGTATCGATGACCAGGAGGTCGACGCCGGCGTCGATCAGCCGCTCGGCCCGTTCGAAGCCGTCATTGCCCACGCTGGTGGCGGCGGCGGCGCGCAGGCGCCCCTGTGCGTCCTTGGTGGCGTTGGGGTTCAACTGCGACTTCTCGATGTCCTTGACGGTGATCAGGCCGACGCAATTGCCGCGGCCGTCCACCACCACCAGTTTCTCGATGCGGTGCTGGTGCAGAAGCCGCTTGGCTTCGTCGTGATCGACGTTTTCCTTGACCGTGATCAGGTTCTCGCGAGTCATCAACTCGTAGACTTTTTGCGCCGGATCGGACGCAAAGCGCACGTCGCGGTTGGTCAGGATGCCGACCAGGCGGCCCGACTTGTGGCCGCCGGTGCCGCCGTTCTCGACCACCGGGATGCCGGAAATGCCATGGCTGCGCATCAGGTCCAGCGCGTCGGCCAGCGTGGCGTCAGGCCCGATCGTCACCGGGTTGATGACCATGCCGGATTCGAATTTCTTGACCTGGCGGACTTCCTCCGCCTGCTCGGCCGGCGTCAGGTTGCGGTGGATGACGCCGATGCCGCCAGCCTGCGCCATGGCGATGGCGAGCCGCGATTCGGTCACCGTATCCATGGCGGCCGACAGGATCGGCACGTTGAGATCGATGTCACGGGCAATGCGGGTGCTGATGTCGGTCTCGCCGGGCATCACCTCGGAATGGCCGGGCTGCAGCAGCACGTCGTCAAAGGTAAGCGCCAGCGCGCCGGTGGACGTTTCGATGATTTTTGCCATGGCCAGTCCCAATAGACGAAACGCGCCCCAGCCCGCAGGCACGGCGTCGACTCGTGGTTATTCCCTTTCAGGATTGGCGCTGGCTGGTAACACTTCTTCGGGCCGTTGAAAAGTGACGATAGCGACAGTTAGGCCGCCGAGCGTCCTTTTGCATGCATAAAAGGCCCTCCGACGGCTGCCGAAATCACGTGATCCTGTCTTTTCGGGGTGGTTGGCGAGCGGTCAGGCGCCGCGCGCGACCCGCTCGATTTCCTCGCGCACCAGCCGCTCCACCAGCGTCGGCAGGTTGTTGTCGAGCCAGTCCTGGAGCATGGGCCGCAGCATCTCCTCGGCCATCTCATCAAACGTCTTCTTGCTGCGGCTGGCAAACGCTTCGGAAAGCTCTTCGAAGGCGGCGGCCACCTGACGGCCGGTATGTTCGGAAACGAGCGCCAACCGGGGCGCCGGTACCGCTTCCGCCGTCACGGCCGCCTCGGCTTGCGGCGCCGCAGAATCCGGCTCCGGGCGATCCCCCAGTTCTTCGGCGGAAATTCCCACATCCGGCTGCGCCTCGTAGCGCGGCTCCTGCCGGGCCTCGGGCTCAAGCGGCCGGCTGGAGGTTTCCACCGTCTTGCCGGAGTTCTCGGGCCAACTGGAGACGGCGGGCCGTACCGCCTCGGTTATCGGTTCCGGCGCAATGGCGGCCGGGCGTTCTTCGGCGCCTCGCGAATCGGCCGGCGCCCGGGCTCCGATCTCCGCCAGCGTCATCGACGGGCGGGGCGAGGCTGGAGCCTCGTTCTGCGCCTCGGGGAGTTCGCGCTGGCGCTCCGCCGCGATCTTGGCCTGCACGTCGGCCAGCGTGAAGGGTTTTTTGGCTTCGGGTCCGGGAACGGCGCGAAGCTCGGCGCGGAACGTCTCGACCTCGGCTTCCGCCTTCTCCACCGGCTCCGGGCGAATATCCTGATTAAGGTCGGCCGCCTGCTCCGGCTGCTTGCGGCCGGGGTCGCTGTCCTCGATGATCCTGCGAATGGAAGCCAGAATCTCTTCCATCGAAGGTTCGCGTTGTACGCTGCTTGCGGTAGCCATTGTCACTTTCGCCGCCTTTGTGATCAGTTCCGTCCCGATACGCGGGACGGTTTCGAATCATGCCTGCAAGCGTAACCGACGCATGGCCATCCGAGAATCCCCATTGTGACGCGAAGCGGGATTTCAACAATTTAGCGGATTTGGCCGGCAGCAGAGGCAAAATGCTGCCCGAACAACGCGGCAAGCCGCCGCCGCTTCAAGTCGCGGCAATCGGCGGCCGGCTCAAGCCGGCACGGGAATCATCAAGTGGAGGGAAACGTCAGCGGCCGTCCGGCGTGCGCAGGCCGTACCACTTGTCCTTGACGGCCTTGTAATGCTCTTCCGGGCGATACTTCGTCACCTGCAGGCCGAGGCGTTCCGTGGAAAGCCGGCCGATCGCCGAAAGGATGGCGTAGCTGGCCACCACGACGTCGCGCTCGGAACTGACCAGGTTGATCTTAGCGGTGATGACGTCGTTTTGCGCGTTGAGCACGTCGAGAGTCGTGCGCTGGCCGACATTGCGCTCCTCGATGACGCCGTTCAGCGCAAGCTGTGCGGCAGAAACCAGGGCGCGGTTGGCATCGACGCTTTCGCGTGCGGAGGTGTACTGCGTCCAGGCCGACGTCACCGCGGCGCGCACGTTATCGCGGCTGACATCGACTTCGATGCGCGCCTGGCTGAGCGATTCCTTGGACTGGCGCACCTGCGCCGAGGCGCGGCCGCCCTGGTAGATCGGCACCGTCAGGGTCGCGCCGACGCCGGCGGAGTTGGAATAGCCGTCCGAGTTTCCGGGCGTGCTAGCACCAAAGCCTTCGGTGTGGCGGTAGTTGCGAGAAATGCCGGCGTTGGCGGAAAGCTGCGGCAGCAGCGCGCCTTCGGCCGACTTCACCGAGAAGCCCGCAGCGTCGACCAGATGCTCGGTGGCAAGGATCGCCGGGTGCTCGCTCGCAGCAATGGTCAACGCCGAATCGATGCTGGACGGCAGCAGCTTGGCGACAGGCGCCGCAGCCTTCAGCTTGCCCGGCTCGTCGCCGACGATCTGGCGGTAGATCGCGGCACTCGACAGCGCCTGCGCCCGTGCGGCGCTGACCTTGGCGACGGCAGCGGAACGCGAGGCGTCGGCCTGCGCGACGTCGGTGCGGGTGCCCTCGCCGACTTCCAGGCGCGAGCGCGCGGCGCGCGCCTGCTCGGTCAGGAACTGCAGGTTCTGCTCGGTAAGCACGGCAACCTGCCGGTCGCGAATGACGTCCATATAGGACGTCGCGGCGTTCAGCAGGATGTTTTCCTCGGTGTTGCGCAGCGTTTCGACCGAGGCTTTCACCTGCGATTCGGCTGCCGCCACGTTATTCTTGGTCTGGAAGCCGTCGAACAGCGTCTGGTTGATCTGGACGCCGAAGCTGCCGGTCGTCAACTGGGTGCTGCCGTTGTTCTGGGTCGTGTTGCGGGTGGTCGAATAGTCGATGCTGGCTGAACCGGCGACGGTCGGCCGGTAGCCGGACTTGGCGATGGCGACGCCTTCGTCGGTGACGCGCACCCCGGCGCGCGCCGAATTCAACTGCGAATTGTTCTGGTAAGCCTTGGCCATGGCGCCGAGGATGGTTTCCGCGGACGCCGTGATCGGCGAAAGCGCGGTGGCGGACATCAGCACGGCGGCAAGAACGATCTTGTTTATACGCGACACGACGTATCCCTCACTGTTTTCACGGAAAGCGCGCCGCAGCGACTGACACCGGTCAGCCAGCGCGGCGCTGCCATTCCCTGCTGCGTGTGCACGATATCTCGTAAATACCGCCCGGCAGCGATTCAGTAGCGGCAAGGCAACACGACAACAAAGCCGCTGCAAGCCAAAACCGTTCAGAACACGAACGCTTCCACACGTTCGAAACCCGGTAGTGGCTTAATTGCCGCATTAAACGCCCGCCTGCCGGTGACGACGCCTTCCGCTTTCACGTACAAACGAGCCACGCCGGCGTTGCCTCTTCCCTCGACGGCCACGAGGCGACCGCCTTCGGCAAGCTGTTCGGTCAGCCCGGACGGCAGTTCCTCAACGGCGCCGTCGATGAAAATCACGTCGTACGGCGCCTTGGCCGCATGGCCATCCCGCAGCGTCCCCCTGACCACGGTCACGGTATCGCAGCCCAACTGCGAAAACGTCGATTCGGCGAGTTCGGCCAAGGTTGCGTCGCTTTCCAGCGCCACCACGGAGCCGGCGAGGCGCGAAAGCACGGCGGCGGAGTAGCCGCTGCCGCAGCCGATCACCAGCGCGTGGTCGGTCGCGTCGACTTCGGCAAGCTGCAGAAGCTTGGCCATCGGCGACGGCTCCATCAGATAGCGCGCGCCATCCGAACTGGTCGCAATGCGGATATCCTCGTCGATATAGGCAATATCCCGCTGGTCGGCGGGAACGAAGGCTTCGCGCGGCAGCGACAGGAAGGCTTCCAGCAGTGCCGCGTCGGTGACGTCGGTCGTGCGAAGCTGGCCGTCGACCATCTTGACGCGGCGTTCGGAGAACTCATCATTCATGTTGACGCCCCATTCCCGGCGCGGAAAGCACGCGGGTCTTCCGGATCGAACCACCCTGCACAGGCAGGAGCCGGGATTGGAGGCCTCGCCCGGAATCGAACCGGGGTGCAAGGATTTGCAGTCCTCTGCGTAACCACTCCGCCACGAGGCCTCTTAACTCCGGCGTTCCACAGGGCGCTCAATAGGTTAGGCCGGAAGCGCGGTCAAGTCGGCGCAGCCCATTCTGAATAGAATCAGACCGCCTGTTCTGAAAAGGTGCAGGGACGCCTCGGTTCCTGGTCGGTGCCAAGGGCGGCTTGGAGGTAGGGCTTGTCCCCACTTCACGAATCCTTCAGGTACACTGTATCCAAATGTGGACGGAGAGCATGTCTGACCCGCTAGCCACAGGCGCTTGAGATGCCTGAACGTGCGCGATCACGCCGCCCCTCCCTGCTCATAGGTCGCGGCAAAGATTGTCTCCGAAAGCCATTTCTTGAATGATGGGTTGTCGCTGAATTGCTTGAACAACTCGGTGTGATCCGACAGCAGCTCGATCACAGCACGTTGTAACGCCTTGTCGTGTTCTATACGGGCGTTCTGTTTGTCGGAATTCTTCATGGCGTTCTGATAGGCCTTGTCGGCCGCGACCTTTGCCGGAAGCTCCTCGGCTATGACCTTGCCGATCTTGTCCCGGTCCTTCCAGTCGATGTTGCCAAACATCTCGTTGAAGGTTTTCAGGATGTTGCTGAGGATGTCCAATTCGGGTTCGGGTTTGCGGCCGCCGCCGGCTGCTGGTACAGGCCCGATTTCGGCATCCGCATCCGGGAGCACAATGGCCATGGTCGCCTGCGCCTCGACACGATAGCTGTCCATGTCGATTGCTTCGAGGATTCCTTTCGAAAGGTCTTGTTCCTCCGGCGCCGGCAGCTTCGGGACGAGGAAGTTCAGGAAGATCGACAGCTTTTCCCAATCGGCGTTGCTGAAGGGCAGGATCGAGGCCAGGAAACCGTAGGTCCGCGTAAACGCCTTGCCCTTGCCCTTGAAATCAACCTGGCCATTCTCATCGAGATCAGCCTTGTAGGCGGCGACGCAGGCATCGAGGATCGGGTCGAGCCTGTCCCTGTCGGCCCCGCCGAGATAGAGCGCCACCAGTTCCTCGACCTGGCCCCACGCGTAGACCTGATAATTGTCGAGCGCGGCCTTCAGATCGTGGAGCTTGTTGGGGTCGGTCTCCTCACTCAGGATCGTGGTCCGGTAATAGGGTTCGAACGAATCCCTGATCGCATCGGCATCGTTCATGAAGTCGAGGACGAAGGTATCGTATTTCTGGGGACGGGCGCGGTTGAGACGCGACAGGGTCTGCACCGCCTTCACGCCGGAAAGCGTTTTGTCCACATACATGGTGTGTAGCAGCGGCTCGTCGTAGCCGGTCTGGAACTTGTCCGCCACGATCAGGAATCGATACGGGTCCTTCTGGATCAAATCCTCGATCTGGCTGCTTGGGAAGCCGTTCAGCGTCGCTTCGGTAACCTTCCGGCCGCCATATTCATGCTCGCCGGAGAAGGCGACGACCGCCTGGTAGGGGCTCTTGCGTTCGGCCAGATAGGTTTGGAAGGCGTGGAAATACTGGATCGCGCGCTGGATACCGTTGGTGATGACCATAGCCCGTGCGGCGCCGCCGATCTTGCGGTGTGCAATGACCTGGCTGTGGAAATGGTCGACCATGATTTCCGCCTTCTGGCGGATCGCATGGTCGTGGGATTCGACATATTTGCGCAGCTTCTTCTGCGCCCGCTTGGTGTCAAACCGGGGGTCATCCTCCACCGTCTTCATGAGGCGATAGTAGCTGTCGACCGGTGTGTAGTATTTCAGCACGTCCAGGATGAATCCTTCCTGGATCGCCTGCTTCATCGTGTAGCTGTGGAAGGGAACGTGCCTGATCTTGCCGCCGTCCGGAACGGCAACGCCGAAAACCTCCAGCGTCCTGTTCTTCGGGGTGGCAGTGAAGGCGAAATAGCTGGCGTTGGGCAGCACCTTGCGCGCTTCCATCAGCCGGTTGATCGCGTCTTCGACCGTTTCCTCTTCCTCCTCGGCGCCACCCGCGGCGAGCGCGATGTTCATCTTCGCCGCGGTGCGACCGCCCTGGCTCGAATGCGCCTCGTCGATGATGATGGCAAAGGTCCGTCCCCGGTGGTCGTCGCCGATCTCGTCAAGGATGAACGGGAATTTCTGGACCGTCGTGATGATGATCTTCTTGCCGGCCGTCAGGAAGCGGCGCAGGTCGCCTGCCCCCGGAGATAGCAGCCGGATATGTCGGAGAACGAACCGTCGAGTCGTTTCTTCGCCGAGTCGGGACGGAGTATCCACCGCCCGTTGTCGACGAAGGGACTGGTAGAGGGAGAAGACGGCTATGGCTAAAGGCTCATCTCGACGCCAAGCTCGGAATACATCAGGCGGACGATCTCGATCCTCCTCAGGTAGTCTGACCTACACGATAAAGTTACCTCGTAACGTGCAGCCTAAACCGTTGCGGTCGGGAGCAACGGGCTTTTACTGGATCGTCCCTACGGTCTACAAAAAAGCGGGATGCCCCTGGCATTCGACTCCTCTCGGCCAGAACCTATCCCAGTCAGAACTCGATTTGGCTGCGGACGCCTGCAATGCGCGACTCGACGAGTGGCGTGAGAATAGGAAGTGCCTCGCGCCGGAAGTCAGGCCACTACATGCGCACTTTCGGTTTGGAACAGTTGGATGGCTGCTGGACTACTACGTAACATCAGATGCCTTTCTCGAGCGTGTCGCCGCGCCATCTCGAAAGGATTACATCAATATATATATAAGCGTGTTTCGGAATGCAGAAGCACAACGACCAATGTTCGGTATGGTGATTTGCAGGTTCGAGAATTCGGCGTTCTCACAGCAATAGCCGTTTATAATATATTCGCAGCTTCAGGAGCGCTTCGTCAGGCCGAAAAAGTCCTGATGTATTGTGAGACGGCATGGGCGAGAATGTATCCTCTGTTTCCCCATCTGTTTCGAAGGGACGTTCCGATTCCGTGGAACGGAGTAACAAAGAAGCGTAGGACGATGCTCAAAAAGGGCTACTCTGATCGCCAGGAAGTGTACCGCTTCGCGCGGGGCGCCGTTGCAAAAGATCGTCCGTAGCTCGGGGCAGCAGCCGTGTTGGCATACGAGTTTCTTATGCGTCCGACCAGCATTTCAGCAGGATATGCGACTTGGGACAACTATCGCCCTCCGGAAATGCCGGACAAGTTCAAGGTGCGTCACCGTAAGAACGGAGGTGAGGTAGATCATCCTCTTGAAGCCACCCTGCTCATCAACGGCGAACTGAAGAGAGTGGCGTTCTACGAGGAGGCTGAAAAAATCTTCGCCGCGGTGCCTCGTCGGCATGCGTCTATCGTCTCTAAGCGAAACGGCACTCTCTACGGAGATAGCAGCCTCCTGTCGCAGGAGGTGCATGAATTGGCGGACGAACTTGGCATCTCAGGATTCACGATCGACAAAGCCCGCCATGGTGGGATGACAGAACTAGAGGAATCAGAGTTAACCGAAGGACAGGGAAAGGCCCTTTCAACACATAGGTCCTCAGCCTATAGGCTGTATGCGAAAGAGACGGAAAAACGCGTTTTGACCGCAACGATGAAGCGTTTCCACATTTCTGAAATCGACGAGAACTGATCAGAAACAAGGCGTTAAAATCGCCCATTTCAGCGCTTTTGCGATGTCAAATTCAGAATGGCCATTGATTTTGTTACAACGTCGCCGGATTTGCAGTCCTCTGCGTAACCACTCCGCCACGAGGCCTCTATGCTCCCGGCGCTTTACCCGCGTTCCAATAGGTTGCCCGCATTTTTGCGTCAAGCCGTCAGGCTTCATTGCTGACGCTTTCCCGCGCGGCGGCGCTCCCACCAGACCACGAAACGCCGTCGCCAGCGCCTGACCTTCGCGAATTCGTAGGAAAGGACGAGCAGTCCGAGCGGAATCATCCAGAATCCGAGAATCGGCAGGAAGCCGAAAATGCCCAACACGACCAGGACGACGCCGATGGTGATTCGAGCGCCCCGGGATTGAGGCATCCTGAATTCGCGGCCGAAGACCGAAATTTTGTGCATCGCGGCGGTGTGCTCGTCGTTTGTTGCCGTCATACCGGATCTGGAGGCCTTATCGCGCTCGCGGCGCCACCCGATGGCATCGGGAACCGCGTCGCTTTACGTCTATATAAGGGAGGCAAGCGGAAGATTGCGACACAAGGCGGGAAAAGATCGAAAAAAGCGAAATGCTTCTTTGCAAAGCCGAAATGGGTTTGCTATAGGCTGCCCCGTTCGCGCAAGAGCCCTGTTCCCCGGTAGCTCAGCGGTAGAGCAACCGGCTGTTAACCGGTTGGTCGATGGTTCGAATCCGTCCCGGGGAGCCAGTTCTTAGCCGTCGATTCGCCTGGTTTTCCGGCGGGCGAGGCTCTTTGCCTGGCGCATTCCCCTTCCCCACCATGGGTACGACCCTTTCGCCAGGGGCGTCGCAGCGCAAAATTGTCCGCGATGTTCGGCCTCGCAAACGGGTTCGTTAAATTCCTGCCGGCGAAAAGCAGGGATATTTAACGCTTGTCGGTTCTGGTTAGCCTCGTGCCATCAATCCGGGTGCGCCCGACTTTACGAGGTTTCATCACGATGCGAGCGTTCTTTTATTCCTTTGTCATCGGTTTTGGCCTGCTGGCCGTCACTCCGGCGTCCGCACAGACGGCCGCCGAGATGGATGCTTCGCTCGACGCCGTCTTCGGCGTCCACGAGCCCTATCGGCAGTTTTTCGAAAAACTCCAGAAATCCGTGGCGGCCAATGACAAGGCGGCGGTCGCGGCGATGATCGACTATCCGTTCCGGGCGCGCATCAACGGCAAGGCCGTCAAATTGCGCGACGCGGCGCATTTCGTGCAGGACTACAACAAGATCGTAACCCCGAAGGTCAAGCACGCCATCGCGAACCAGACCTATCCGGCCCTGTTCGCCAACTGGCAGGGCGTTTCCATCGGCGATGGCGAGGTCTGGTTCTCCGGGATCGACGGAAACGACAAGATCAAGGTCACGGCGATCAACGACTGATACGCGTAACACCGGAGATTCCCGATATGATCAGATGGTTGGCGATCGCTGCCCTCGCCTGCGCAGCGCCTGTGTTCGTCCCTCCGGCAATGGCCCAATCGACGGTCGAATGCCGTTCCAGGGACTATCAATATGACGAATGTTTCGCGGGAAAGCTGAAGCGGCCGCAACTGATCCACCAGATTTCCAGCAGTGCCTGCATCCTCAACCGCACCTGGGGCTATAACCCGCGCAGCCGGTACATCTGGGTCGCCCAGGGTTGTTCCGGAGTTTTCGCCGACGTCGCCGGCTACCATCACGGCCGCGGCGATACGTTCGACCCCAACGCCCGCCGCTATGACAATCGGGGGCACGATGTCGGGGCGGTGGTGGCCGGTGTTGTAATCGACGCGCTCGTCAGCGGCCTGGCTGACAGCGGCAAGCACAGTCACCGCCATGCGACGAGCAACTATCGCGACTCCGGCGGCTATAACGGCTGCCATGGTGTCGGCTGCATGGTCGACAATCCGGACGAAGTCGACGACACCCCGCAGTTCGACAAATATGCCGAGCCCAATTTCGATACCCATGGCAACTATCAGGGCTGCCACGGCGTCGGCTGCCTGGTCGACGACCCCGACGAATGACCGGAGGTCGATCGGTCGATTTCGGAATCAGGCGCTAGCGGGAATATCGGCCGAGAAGCGCAATTCCCGCTGCGGGCGCACCTTCGCCGTGGTTTCGGCATAAAGCGGGTGCGCCTTGTAGGCGGCCAGCGCCGCTTCGTCCTCGAATTCGGCATAGACGACGACGTCGATCCGGTCGCAGAGCGGGTCGACCTTGCTATTCAGCGTGACCTCGAAAAGGCGTGAGTGCGGGATTTTTCCCAGGGCAAGCAGGCCGGATCGCACTGCCTCGACGTCTTCCTGCCGCTTTGCGCTGAAGAATACGATGTGCCGGATCAACGGAGCCTCCCTGATGCTCGCCCTCAAGGGACTGGCGTACGATTAAATTCCGTGGGTGGCCTTTTCCGTCAGTCGCCCGGCGACGTCAATCGGCAGGATGTCGCGGCGGCAAGTGCGTGAAAGCCGCCGGGCTCGTTCCAGGCGAATCGTTCAGCCCGTGACGTAATGCACGACCGTCTTCATTTCGCGCACGGAATAGTCGAGGTAGCGGCCTTCGTTATAAAGGCCGTCCCAGATGATGAAAAACGCGATCGCGACGATGACGATGACATAGCGCATGGCCGAACCATGCCACGCCTGCGAGCCCGGTCAAGCCGTGTCGGACGGATGGCGGCGTCTTCTCAAGGCTTTTGTTGCGGGTGCTCTCAAGCCATGTCCGATTTCAACCCCATCGCCGTGCGGTCGACGATCTCGCGCAGCGCGAAGGAGGAGTTGATCTTCGTCACATGCGGCATAGCCGACAGCCACTCCTTGTGGATGCGCTCGTAATCGGCGAGGTCGCGCGAGGCGATGCGCAGGACGTAGTCGTATTCCCCCGACATCAGGTGGCACGACAGCACGTTCGGACAGCGTTTGATGGCGGCCTCGAAGTCCGACAGCGTTTTTTCGAACTGGCCCGACAACGATATGTGGACGATGGCCGTCATCTGGTGCCCCAGCGCCGCGTTGGACAGCCGGGCGTGGTAGCCGCGGATCGCGCCCGATTTTTCCAGGTTGTCCAGCCGGCGCGAACAGGCCGATTGCGACAGGCCAACCTTCTCGGCAAGCGCCGCATTGGGCATCCGGCCATCCTTCTGCAAGGCGTCGAGAATGGCGATATCGATCCTGTCGAGGGGCATTTTTCGTGGTTCCTGCGAAAAAACAACGGATTTCCGCAACCATTATCGGCGATCGACGTGCCCGACAAGGCCGTTCTCAGTGCCTGCCCGGCTATGCGTGGTTAAAACTGAGAGGCCGGAGCATAGCCCGACGTGGCGCCCTTCCGCCGAAGCCGATCAGGCAACAAAAAAGCGGGGCATCAACCCCGCTTCCTCGTCTGTCGCGATCTTCCGCCGGTACATCCGCGGTCGAAAAACCGTTCGACAATCGCCTGATACCAAGTCTGTGCGACGGTAGCATGACAACTGCCGATCATGGTGCCTGTCTTTGGTTAACGACCGGTTAACCGCGAGCAGGCTGCCGCATCAGCGGACGAACTCGTCGAAGCGGCGCAGGGTAACGCGGCGGTTCTGCCAGTTTTCCGCCTGCGTCTGCACCAGCAGGAATTCCTCGCCGTAGCCGACGGTTTCCAGCGCCCTGGCCGGGATGCGGAATTCGCGCACCAGAACGCGCTTGAGCGATTCGGCTCGCCGTTCCGAAAGGATCTGGTTCGACGCGAAGGAACCGACGGCATCGGTGTGGCCCTCGATCAGCACGCGGGCGTTGCGCTGGCGGCGCAGGATCCGGCGCAGGCCATCGGCGATGATCTCGACCTTTTCGTACTGCGAATTGGGGATTTCGGCGGAGCCGAAGGCGAAATTGATCGACTGGATATCAATGGAGGGGGCTGCGCGCCGCAGGTCCGGCCGGCGCTTGAATTCCTGCACGGTGACGCGCTGGTTCTTCTTAAGCCGCATCCGCGGGGCCGCGTCGAGCTGGCGCTCGATCTGCATGCCCGAGGGCGTCCTGGCCTGCGCGAAGGCAAGCGTCGGGACGGCGACGGCAGCGACCAGCGCGGCGGCAAAAGTGCGTCGGTTAAGCATGGGCTCTTCTCCTTCATGGCCGGCGGCGCCGGGTTGATCCGGGCGGCACCATGGCAAAGATTAGATGAAGGAGCAGTGAACGGGCCGTTCAGCCAGCAGGATCACGGGCGCATGACGATGGCCGCCCGCTCCTCAAGGGAAAGCGGCCGGATCACTTCCTTTTTCTGCCCTACCGGCTGGAAGCCGAGTTTCTGGTAAAGCGGCAGCGCGGCCGGGTGATCGAGCGTGCAGGTCTGGACGACCACCCGCTTCGGCCCGTACGACCAGCACGCTGCGACGGCGGCGCCGAGGAACCAGCGCCCGAGCCCCTGCCCCGTCGCATGTTCCATCATGCCGAAATAGGCCAGTTCCACTTCGTCGGGCAGATGCTGCTTGAGGTCGAAGAAGCCGGCGGGCGAACCGTCGAGGTAAAGGACGCGGATGTCGCGGTCCGCATGGTGGACGCCGGCGGCAAGTTCCTCGTCGCTCAACTCCAGCGCGCTCACCCAGTGCCATTTGCGCCCGACCCGGTCGGTCAAATAGCGGTAGAAATGCAGCGGAATGTCGTGTGCCCGCAACAGGGCGACCTGCCGGTTATAAGGCAGCGACGGATAGTGCGCCGGCGGCGCGGCCATTTCGAGGAATGTGACCGTTACCTCGATGTCGTCCAACTCCCGGGTCGTCACCGTCATTCCTTGCCGGTTACCACCGGCGTATCCGCAAGGCCGCCCCACTCCGTCCAAGAGCCATCATAGAGCCGGTTGTCGGTGTGACCAAGCGACTCCAGCGCCAACGTGATCACGGCGGCGGTGATGCCGGAGCCGCAGGAGGTGACCACCGGCTTGCCGAGATCGATGCCAGCGTCCGTTATCAGCTTCGCCAACTGGTCCTTGGGCAGCAGTTCGCCATCCTTGGACAGCAGCGAGGCCGGAACGTTCTTTGCGCCCGGCATGTGGCCGGAGCGGATTCCGGCGCGCGGTTCCGGTTCGCTGCCGGCAAATCGGCCGGGCCCGCGCGCGTCCGCGATCTGGCTCTCGCCGTTGCCGACGATGCGGCGCATGTCCGCAAGGCCGGCGACGCGCGAGGCATCGAAATCGGCATGGAAGACGCAAGGGGCGATGCGCGTCTTGTCGTCCGTCACCGGCCTGCCTGCCGCTTTCCAGCGGTCGAAGCCGCCGTCGAGGACATAGACCTGGAAGACGCCCATGACCCGGAACATCCACCAGGCGCGCGGCGCCGAAAAAAAGCCGGGGCCGTCATAGACGACGATGGTGTCGTCGGCCGATACGCCCATCGTGCCCACATATTGCGCGAAATCCTGCGGCGACGGCAGCGTGTGGGGAAGCGTTGAATCCTGGTCGGAAACCAGGTCATGGTCGAAAAACACGGCTCCCGGAATGTGCGCCGCATCGTATTCGTCGCGGCCGTCCCGCTTCTGCGCCGGCAGATACCAGGAGGCGTCGACAATCGACAGTCCGGGCTGGCCGAGCCGCTGCTGCAACCAGTCGGCATCGACGGTAAAAGGGCTGTCCTGAGCCATCTCGTTCTCCCGGGCAAGGTATCGTAGGAGACGTGTAGCCCCATCTCAGGCTGCGGGCAACGGCCCGAACCTTATGCGGAAGCGCCGGTTTTCGCGGCCTTTCTTCTCGATCTTGCCGATGTGAATCTCGCCGATCTCGCCCGTGCTCTTCACATGCGTGCCGCCGCAGGGCTGGCTGTCGATGGAGCCGTCCTTGCCGATGCAGACCAGCCGGATGCTGCCATTGCCCGTCGGCGGGCGCACGTTCTTCGACTTCACCAAGGTAGGATTAGCCGCGAGTTCCTCGTCGCTGATGGCGCGAATGAAGATCGGGTGGTCGGCCCGCACCAGTTCCATCAGCCGTGCCGTCACCTCTTCCTTGGTCAGCGCATGGTCCGGCATGTCGAAATCGACGCGGGAATCGTCCTGCGAGACGGCGGCGCCGGTGATCGGAAACGGGCAGACCACGGTCAGCAGGTGGCAGGCGGCATGCATGCGCATCAAGAGATGCCGGCGCTCCCAGTCGATGGCGAGCTTCACCGTCTCGCCGACGGCAGGCAGCGCAAGTTCCGGCGCGGGCACATGGATGATTTCTTCCTTCGTCTCGCCGGTGACGGTCGCGGCGACCGTGATCCGGCTGCCGTCGGCCCGTTCGAGGAAACCCGTATCGCCGGGCTGGCCGCCCGAGGTCGCGTAGAAAATGGTGCGGTCAAGCAGGATGCCGCCGCGCTCGTTGACCGCGACGACCTTTGCTTCCGCTGCTTTCAGGTACGCGTCGTCGCGAAACAGCGTCTGTGTCACATAAGCCATCAGGCGGCTGCTTCGAACGGAACCGGAATCTCGCTCTTGCGGGCCATCCATTCCGGCACCGGCAGGTTCTTGCCGCGCAGGAATTCGGGGTTGAACAGCTTGGACTGATAGCGCGTGCCGAAATCGCACAGGATGGTGACGATGGTGTGCCCCGGCCCGAGGTCGCGCGCCAGCCGGATCGCCCCGGCGATGTTGATGCCGGTGGAGCCGCCCACGCACAGGCCTTCTTCCTGGATCAGGTCGAAGATGATCGGCAAGGCTTCCTCGTCGGGGATCTGGTAGGAAAAATCGGGCGCGAACCCCTCCAGATTGGCGGTGATGCGCCCCTGCCCGATGCCTTCAGTGATCGAGTTGCCTTCAGATTTCAATTCGCCATGGGCGTAGAAATTGTAGAGCGCGGCCCCTAGCGGGTCGGCAAGCGCCACCTTCACGTCCTTGCTGCGGCCGCGAAGGCCCGCCGCCACACCGGCCAGCGTGCCGCCCGAGCCAACCGCCGACACGAAGCCGTCGACCTTGCCGCCGGTCTGCTCCCAGATTTCCTGCGCCGTGGTGTGGATGTGGCCGTCGCGGTTGGCGACGTTGTCGAACTGGTTGGCCCAGATCGCCCCGTTCGGTTCGGTCCTCGCCATCTGCTCGGCCAACCGGCCCGACAGCTTCACGTAGTTGTTGGGATTGCGGTACGGCACCGCCGGCACCTCGATCAGCTCGGCGCCAAGGATCTTGATCGTATCCTTCTTTTCCTGGCTCTGCGTCTCGGGGATGACGATGACGGTGCGGTAGCCAAGCGCCTTGGCGACAAGGGTGAGGCCGATGCCGGTATTGCCCGCCGTGCCTTCGACAATGACGCCGCCCGGCTTCAGGATGCCGCGCTTTTCCGCATCGCGGATGATGAACAGGCCGGCGCGGTCCTTGACCGACTGCCCCGGGTTCATGAATTCGGCCTTGCCGAGAATTTCGCACCCTGTCGCTTCCGACGCGCGCTTCAATCGAATGAGGGGCGTGTTGCCGATCGCGTCGATCACCGAACCAACCATGAGATGCTATCCTTCCAGCGTTTCGCTGGACCGTAGAAACCTCGGCGCGGCGATTCAAGGCAATAAATTGCCCTCGATCCACATAATCGCAGCGATTTTTTTGAGATAATTCGAAAAGATCGGATTCGTTTTGCGTGCTTTGCGCCGTAGCGGAAAAATGCGCTCCCGCGGGCGCCAGCAAAAGCCCGCAAAGGCGTAAAATGCTGCCGAAACGGCGCTACGGCATAAAAAAGCGGCCGGGGCTTTCGCTCCCGGCCGCTCCACTAATTTCTTGCCGAAGCGCGTCAGGCGGCGTGCCTGGCCGGCTTCTTGCCGCCGAAGCGGCGCTTGTTGTTGCCCCGGAACGGCTTTTCGGCGCCCGGCTTGCGCTCGCCCGCAGGCTTGCCGCCGAAGCGCTGCTTGCCGTTGTTGCGGTTGCCGCCGTTCGGCCGCTTGGCGTCGAGGCGGACATTGTCGTTGGTGGCCGCCTCGTTGCGCTCGTGCTTCTCGGCCGGATTGCGTACCGGGTCCGGGCTGCCGAGATGGTCGGCGATCACCGACAGCTTGGCGCGGATGATGCGCTCGACCTGCCTCAGCTTGGCGTTCTCCGACGGATCGACCAGCGTGACGGCAACCCCGTCCCTGCCGTTGCGGCCGGTGCGGCCGATACGGTGGACGTAGCTTTCGGCCTCGTCCGGCAGGTCGAAATTCACGACATGGCTGATGCCGGGTACGTCGATGCCGCGCGCCGCGATGTCCGTTGCCACGAGGATACGCACCGAACCGTCGCGGAAATCGTTCAGCGCCCGCTGGCGGGCATTCTGCGACTTGTTGCCGTGGATCACGGCGGCCTTGAAGCCGTCGCGCTCGAGGTCGCGGGTGACGCGGTCTGCGCCGTGCTTGGTGCGGGCAAAGACCATGACCGATTTCATCGAGGCATCCGCCAGCATGGCCGACAGCACCTGCCGCTTCTGCTTGGTGCGGGCAAGGACCACGCTCTGCACGATTTCGGCGGCCGTGGTGCTCTGCGGCGAGACTTCCACGCGCACCGGTTCCTTCAGCAGGTCCTTTGCCAGTTCGGCGATCTCGTCGGGCATGGTTGCCGAAAACAGGGCCGTCTGGCGATCCGGCGCGGTCGCGCGGGCAATGCGCTTGACATCGTTGATGAAGCCCATGTCGAGCATGCGGTCGCCTTCATCCAGCACCAGCCATTTAGTGTCGGCCAGCATCAGGTCGCGTTCGCGCACCAGGTCGGTAAGCCGGCCCGGCGTCGCCACCAGGACGTCGACGCCGGGGGCGATCTTCTTCACTTGGCTGTTGCGCGAAACGCCGCCAAGCACCAACGCCGTCGAGATGTGCGCGCCCTTGGCGAGGATCTTGATGGTGTCCTCGATCTGCACCGCGAGCTCGCGGGTCGGCGCCAGGATGAGGGCGCGGCAGGTCTTGGGCCGGCGCTTGGTGCCGAGCGCGATGATCTTCGACAGGATCGGCAGCGAGAACGCGGCCGTCTTGCCGGAACCGGTCTGGGCGATGCCGAAGATGTCGCGCCCTTCCATCTGCGGCGGGATCGCCTGCACCTGGATGGGCTTAGGCGTGGAAAAGCCGGCGGCATGGGTGGCCTTCAGCAGCACGCCGGCAATGCCGAGTTCGGCGAAACCGGTCTGGTTGTCGGAAT
Organism: Aquamicrobium soli; assembly: GCF_042646345.1. Taxonomy (NCBI): domain Bacteria; kingdom Pseudomonadati; phylum Pseudomonadota; class Alphaproteobacteria; order Hyphomicrobiales; family Phyllobacteriaceae; genus Aquamicrobium; species Aquamicrobium soli. The sequence goes on from NZ_JBHRTK010000013.1 coordinate 50,416, forward strand.
TCTGTTCAGCGGAAACAATCGCTTCCGCAGTGTTTTGATGATCCAAAATGCTCTTCTTTCATGCGGCCGGATGGCCGCGAACGATGGCGGCAGGGCGCAACCTGCCGTCGAAAAATTGTCAGGAACGACAAGGCGGCGGGCCTTTCTGATGCCCGCACGGCTGCGCTGTCGTGCCCGCGGGCATCGCGCCTGCGGGGCTTTTCGCCATTCGCCGCCGAGCGGTCGAAGGGAAAACAGACGCAACCAGTCCCACTCTCGAGAAAGCCGGATCGATTTCCGGCCCAAGCGCCTATGGCCGCGCATATGGGCTGGTTCGCGCACAAAAGCAAGAGGCATCATGCTGCATCGCAACATAGCGCCGATGCATCATCGCTTGCACTCCCCTTTGCGCGTCAGTACCAAAGAGGCGATACTTGGCCCGGGGAACTCCGATGAAAGACGTGCTGAAAGAACTTGAGCGCCGCCGCGACGTAGCGCGTCTCGGAGGCGGGCAAGCGCGCATCGACGCCCAGCACCGCAAGGGCAAGCTGACCGCGCGCGAGCGCATCGAGATTTTCCTCGACGAGGGTTCGTTCGAGGAATTCGACATGTTCGTGGAGCACCGCTCGACCGACTTCGGCATGGAAAAGACCCGCATTGCCGGGGATGGCGTGGTCACCGGCTGGGGCACCGTCAACGGCCGCCCGGTCTATCTGTTCGCCAAGGATTTCACCGTGTTCGGCGGCTCGCTGTCGGAAGCCCATGCCGAAAAGGTGCAGAAGGTCCAGGACATGGCGCTCCGCAACCGCGCGCCGATCATCGGCCTTTACGACGCCGGTGGCGCACGCATCCAGGAAGGCGTGGCGGCGCTCGGCGGTTATGCCGAGATTTTCCAGCGCAACGTGCTGGCTTCCGGAGTCATCCCGCAGATTTCGCTGATCATGGGCCCCTGCGCCGGCGGCGACGTCTATTCCCCGGCGATGACCGACTTCATCTTCATGGTGCGCGACACCTCCTACATGTTTGTCACCGGGCCGGACGTGGTGAAGACCGTCACAAACGAGACGGTGACCGCCGAGGAACTGGGCGGCGCTTCGGTGCACACCACCAAATCTTCGATCGCCGACGGCGCCTATGACGACGATGTCGAGGCGCTTTTGCAGATGCGGCGGCTGGTCGATCTCCTGCCGTCTTCCAACACGGCCGAACTGCCGGAAATCGAGTGCTACCAGTCGGTCAACGACAGCGACCTGTCGCTCGACCGGCTGATCCCCGATAACGCCAACAAGCCCTACGACATCAAGGAACTGATCCTGAAGACCTGCGACGAGGGCGATTTCTTCGAAATCCAGCCGAGTTTCGCCAAGAACATCGTCACCGGTTTCGGGCGCATGGAAGGCCGCACCGTCGGCTTCGTCGCCAACCAGCCAATGGTGCTGGCGGGCGTGCTGGATTCGGACGCCAGCCGCAAGGCGGCCCGTTTCGTGCGCTTCTGCGACTGCTTCAACATCCCGATCGTCACCTTCGTGGACGTGCCGGGCTTCCTGCCGGGCACGGCGCAGGAATATGGCGGCCTGATCAAGCACGGCGCCAAGCTGCTGTTCGCCTACGGCGAGGCGACCGTGCCGAAGGTCACCGTCATCACCCGCAAGGCATTCGGCGGGGCCTATGACGTGATGGCGTCCAAGCACCTGCGCGGCGACATGAACTACGCCTGGCCGACCGCGCAGATCGCGGTGATGGGTGCCAAGGGCGCGGTCGAGATCATCTATCGCAAGGATATCGGCAACGACGAAAAGATCGCCGCCCATACCAGCGCCTATGAGGACCGCTTCCTGTCGCCGTTCGTCGCGGCCGAGCGCGGCTATATCGACGAGGTGATCATGCCGCACTCGACCCGCCGGCGCATTGCCCGCGCGCTCCGGATGCTGCGCAACAAGGATCTGCAAAATCCCTGGAAGAAGCACGACAACATCCCGCTGTAGCGGAACGCTGCCGCGCGTGGTGTTTCAACCTGCTGGGGTCTGAACCGTCTCAGGCGGCCATGACGATTTCGTTGTAGGCGTCGAGATCGACGTAGAACACACGGATGATCTCCGTGATCAGTTCCTCGTCGTTATAGCCCTTCGATTTCAGGATGTTGATGGCTGTGAGGATATCGATACGCTCGGTCAACCGACGCTTCTGGTAGTCCTCGACATAACGTTCCATCGGCTCGCCCCCTGCCGCTTGCCAACGCACCACTGACGCCAACCCACAGGAGGAAAGCTAGAACGGCTTGCTTGCGTGGAACTTGCCGATGCCGTCGAACCTTCCCGTCAAGCGGGAACCAGACTGACGCGGAAAGCGGCCGACTCACCGAGGCCGGTTCCAGTCTACCATGCGGCCGGCCTGCTCCAAATACGGGCCCATGCGGGCGGCGCGGCAGGTGCCGCCCGGTTGACGCTGGCCGCCAGCCCCTTAATAACATTCGCGCGAAGCGAATTGCCGTGGGAGGCGGCTTGATGCGGGTCAAGCGGACAGTTTTTTCTGCCGCGTTGCTGGCTACGGCAACGGCGGGTGACGCACGGGCGGCCATCGCCGACGGCAAGCTGCCGGACGGCGCCTACCATTGCGAGGTCTACATGCTCGGCCTGTTCCTCGACCTGGGAGAGATCACGATCCGGGGCAATGTGTACAGCGGCCCGCGGCTGTTCGGCGAGCCGCAGCAGAGCTACAACTACCAGCTAAGCCCCAATGGCGAGATCGCCTGGCTCGGCCCGGTCGGCGGCTATACCTCGGGCGGCAACAGCATTTCGCTGACCCAGGTCACTTCGGACGGCGAGACGGATGCTTCGTTCGACATCATCATGCGCCAGCCGGACGGGGCGTTTACCGCCTCGACCTGCACGATCGTCACGCCGCAAAAGTCATGATTCCAGCACTTCCTTGACCACCGTCGCCAGTTGCTTCAACGAGAATGGCTTCGGCAGGAAGCCGAATTGCGCATCGGCGGGCAGGTTCTTGGCGAAAGCATCTTCCGCATAGCCGGACACGAACACGAACTTGATGTCGGGCTGCCGCTTGCGCAACTCGCCGAGCAGGGTCGGCCCGTCCATTTCCGGCATGACCACGTCCGACACCACGATGTCGATCTTGCCTTCGAGCGAATCGAACAGTTCCAGCGCTTCCACGCCGGAGGAGGCTTCGTGGACGGTATAGCCGCGCGAGGTCAGCGCGCGGATGCCGCCCATGCGCACGGCGTCCTCATCCTCGACCAGAAGGACGTTGGCCGAGCCGGACAGGTCCTTCGCCGTGTCGGCGGTCTTTTGCGGCGCGGGCACTGGAGCGGCGGCCGTCGCATTGGGCGAGGCTTCCGGTGCGGCAACGACCCCCGGTACGTGGCGCGGCAGGAAGATGCGGAACGTCGTGCCCTTGCCGAGTTCGGAATCGCAGAAAATGAAACCGCCCGTCTGCTTGATGATGCCATAGACCATCGACAGGCCGAGGCCGGTGCCCTTGCCGACTTCCTTGGTGGTGAAGAACGGCTCGAAGATCTTCTTCAGCACGTCCGGCGCGATGCCGCTGCCGGTATCCTCGGTCTCGACGAGGACGTAATCGGCTGCCGCGAGTTCCCGGTAGGGATAGCTGTGGCATTCCTCGGTGGTGACGTTGCGCGTGCGAAGCGTCAGTTCGCCGCCGGCCGGCATGGCGTCGCGCGCATTGACGGTGAGGTTGACGATCACCTGCTCGAACTGGCCGAGGTCGACCTTGACCGGCCAGAGGTCGCGGCCGTGGTCGACCTTGAGCTTGATCTCGGTGCCGACCAGCCGGGCCAGAAGCATCCTGAGATCGGCGAGCACGTCGGTCAGGTTCAGGACTTCCGGGCGCAGCGTCTGCTTGCGCGAGAACGCCAGCAGTTGCCTGACCAGCGACGCGGCGCGGTTGGCGTTCTGCTTGATGTTCATGATGTCGGGGAAGGACGGGTCCGACGGTCGGTGGTTGGTCAGCAGCAGGTCGGACGCCATGATGATGGCGGTGAGCACGTTGTTGAAGTCGTGGGCGATGCCGCCGGCCAACTGGCCCACGGCCTGCATCTTCTGGCTCTGGGCCATCTGCCCTTCGAGCGCCTTCTGCTCGGTGGTCTCGACCGCGTAGACGATCGCCGCTTCCTCGGCCCCCTCGCCCGCCGTGCCGTCGGCGACGGCATTGACGTAGAAGCGGATGTGGCGCTCCTCGTTGTTGGGCAGCACCGTGTCGATCGGCGCGATGTCGGCCTGCAACTGGCGTGCCCGCTCGAAGGCTGCGGCGAAGGCGGGATGGTCGCGTTCGTGGATCACGGTGTCCAGCCGCACGCGGCGGTCGAGCGCGTCGCGGTCCACCACCGAGGAGAACAGCGACAGGAACGGCGCGTTGGTGCGCAGGATGCGCCCTTCCTGGTCAACGCCGGCGATCGCCATCGGCGTGGAGTTGAAGAAGCGGGTGAAGCGGACTTCCGAAGCCCTCAGGTCGGCGGAAGCGTCCTCGCCCTGGGTGCGGTTGAGCACGATGGTGCGCGTCGGGCCGCTCGACCCTTCCCGGCTGGCCGAGACGCGGTGCATGAAGCGCACCGGCAGCACCTCGCCGCCCATGGTCGTCAGGTCGAGGTCGATGACGGCATTGCGCGTGGTGCCGGGGTCGGGCTTGACCGAGCGGACCAGCGCCATGCCGTCGCCGGCGACGATCTCGGCAAGGTTGATGGCGCCGGGCGTGAAGCTGGCGAGGTCGATGCCCAGCCATTCGGCGAGCGTCGCGTTGATATAGGTGACCCGCCCTTCCTGGTCGGCCGAAAAAAAGCCGGCAGGCGCATGGTCGAGATGGTCGATCGCCTGTTGCAGGTCGAGGAAGAAGCGCTCCTGCTCGGCGCGTTCGCGCGAGATGTCGGCCAGTTCCCACGCCATCAGCGGCTGGCGCTGGCCCGGCACCTTGAAGGTGCGGGCACGCACGCGATACCAGCAGGCCCCGGCGTCGGCTCCCGGCCGTACCGAATGCGCAAGACGGAATTCGCCGTCGCCGGGCAGGCCGTCGCGCAGGCCCGAAGCCAGGCGATTGACCGTCGACGAAGCCTCGGGCACGTCGCCCAGCAGGCTTTCGACCGTCTTGAGGTCGGCAACGGAGCCGGCGCCGGTCATGTCGGCATAGGCGCGGTTGGCATAGACGATGCGCCCTTTGGTGTCTGTCACCAGCAGTCCGTGCGCCGTCGAATCGACGAAGGCCTTCGACAGTTCGTCGCTGGTCGAGCGCGGCGTGATCTGCACGAAGCCGATTGCCGTGGCGAACAGGAAACCGACGCCGATCATGGCGAGCACGCCGAGCATGCCGAGCAGGAAAGGGTCGCCCAGGCGCTCGCGGAAAAGGCCGAAGACGACCGCCGATCCGGTCAGCACGATAATGAACACGACGAGCCGGGTGATCGGACCGGGGCGCATGCCCTGGTCGACGATGGGGACGGGATAGAAATCGCCGCGCGCTTCCTTGGCCATGGTCCCCCTGTTCACGATTCCACTGCCGCTGACAACCGCTCCAGCCGCTTGAATCACATTCTTGCGGCGCCGAAAAGCTTGCCGCTGCAAATGGTCGTGCAAAACGGCAAGGTTGTCACGACTCGATCACGAAGTATGGCAACGGGAAAGCAACTTGCGATAGCCCGCGGCAAAGGGCTAGTGTTCCTGTCGAAAAAGATACGGGGGAGACGATGGACTGGCTGGATGGCATTGCCGGACCCGATTTCGCGCGGGCGGTGCTCTGGACCGTCGTTGCGCTGATCGTCCTGGTCATCGTGCTCGTCATCGTCCGGCTGATCCGCAGCATGACATTCGGGACCTTCGTTGCAGGCGGACGCAACCGCAAGACGCGGCTGGCGGTCATGGATGCCACCGCCATCGACAGCCACAGGCGGCTGGTACTGGTGCGGCGCGACGACATCGAGCACCTGCTGCTGATCGGCGGGCCGACCGATGTCGTGGTGGAACGCGATATCCGCATGGCCGCGCCGAGGCGACCGGCCGCGACGGCCGGAGGGCCGCCGCCTTCTGCCGCGCAAAAGCCGCATGGGCCGCAGCAGCCCCCAACCCCGCAACCTCCGCGAAGCACGCTGCCGCCACGAGGGTCATTGGCCGCGGGCGGTCCGCAGGCGGGGCACGGCCATTCCTACACCACTTCAACCTCGATCCGGCACGATGAAGCTGCCGCTTCCGGTGCCGCCGAGCCGAGATTGGCGCCGGTTGCCGCTAACGAGCCGCGATCGGCCCATGCCGCCTCAGCGTCGGCGTTTTCCCGGCCGACCGGGCAGAAGCCCGCACATGCGGATGACGGCATCGACGAGACCTTCGCAAGCGAACTCGAAGTGTCGCTTGGAGATTTCTCCACAGATCATGAGGCAGAACTGCCCAAGGCGGCGGCCACGCCGGATGACGAGATGGCCAAGCTTCTCGGTGAACTCGCGAGCCACAAACGCTAGCGTTGTGCGGGCTATGACGTCGTCAGGCCAAGGCGGATGAAGCCGCCCGGCGCATGACGATGCGCCAAAGAAAAAATGGCCGAAGCGGCCATCAAAATTTCAGTCGATAAAAGAACGAGGCTTAGTCGTCGCGGTAGACGCGTTCGCGTCGCTCATGGCGCTCCTGCGCCTCGATCGACAGGGTCGCGATCGGGCGGGCATCGAGCCGTTTCAGCGCGATCGGCTCGCCGGTTTCCTCGCAATAGCCGTAGGTACCCTCTTCCAGCCGCTGCAAGGCCGAATCGATCTTGGCGATCAGCTTGCGCTGCCGGTCGCGCGCCCGCAATTCGATGGCGCGGTCCGTTTCCGACGACGCGCGGTCGGCAAGGTCGGGATGATTGGCGTTTTCCTGCTGCAGGATTTCGAGCGTTTCGCGCGCTTCGCGGAAAATGTCGCTCTTCCAGGCGATCAGCTTCTGGCGGAAGTACGATTTTTGCCGTTCATTCATGAAGGGCTCGTCTTCGGACGGTACGTAATCGGTCGCAACGATTTCGTTCATTCGACTCACCCGACAACCCAAATTTGTGGCCTATATATTCGCCAGTCGAGGCGTAGACAAGAGCAAACGAGATTGTGTTCACGCATCTGTTAAAGGCCGATATAAAGGCGGCGCTTTACCCGGTAAAATAGGCGGCTGCGGCAGCAAGCGAGCAGGCTCGGCAGCCTGCCCGCCGTTGCATCGAACACTTGCGACAGATAATCCTGTCATGGTGTCCGGCGCGAATTTGCCGATCCGACTGAACCGGGAGGGTGGGTGAACAGGCTCTTTCTTCTCAGGCATGCGAAGGCCGGTTGGGCGCTGCCCGGCGTCCGCGACTTCGACCGTCCCCTCGATGCTTCGGGTATCGCCGATGCCGAGGCGCTGGGGGTGGCGATGCGAGCGGCGAGCCATGTTCCCGACCTCACCTTATGCTCCAACGCCAGGCGGGCGCGCGAGACGCTGGAAGGCGTGGCGACGCATGCCGACACCGGGCGCGTCGTTTTCACCGATGCCCTCTATAGTGCGGATGCCGCCGGCTATCTTGCCATCATCCGGCAGAACGGGGCGCTGGGCTCCCTGCTGGTCGTCGGCCATAATCCGATGATGGAAGACCTGACCATCGCCATTGCCGGCAGTGGCGACGGCGAGGCCAGCGAAACCCTGAGCCACGGCTTCCCGACCTCGGGCCTGGCGGTGCTGCGCTTCGCTGACGGCCTCGACAAGGCCGTGCCCGGCGCCGGATACCTGGAAGCGTTCCTGACCCCCGCCGCCCTCGAACGCGGCCGGCCATTCCAAAATCGGTAGCAGTTCCTATATCGAGGGACGGAGCCGAGAGGGCATATATTGGCATCATCGCTGACTACTTTCGCCGACGAGACGCGCATTGCCCTCGACACGCTGGCCGGACGAGCCGTCGGGCTGTTTTCCCCGTCGCTGCGCCTTGGCGTCACCGGGCTGTCGCGCGCCGGCAAGACAGTGTTCATTTCGGCCCTCGTCCATAACCTCATCCATGGCGGCCGCCTGCCGTTGTTCGAGGCGCAGAAATCCGGACGCATCGCGCGCGCCTTCCTCGAACACCAGCCGGACGACGCGGTGCCGCGCTTCCAGTACGAGGACCATGTCGCCGCCCTCGTCGACGACCGTATCTGGCCGGATTCGACGCGCGCCATCTCCGAAATGCGCCTTACCGTCGAATACGAATCCGCCTCCGGCTGGAACCGGATGTTTTCGGCCGGCAAGCTCTCCATCGACATCGTCGACTATCCCGGCGAATGGCTGCTCGACCTGCCGCTGCTCGGCAAATCCTTCGCCGAATTCTCGCACGAGGCCTTCGAGATGGCCGAATTGCCGGTCCGCTCCGACCTTTCGCAGGCATGGCGCGACCTGTCGGCCGGCATCGACCCGAACGCCGACGCCGACGAGATGACCGCGCGACGGCTGGCCGAAAGTTTTGCGCTCTATCTGAAGGCCTGCAAGCAGGACGAACGCGCCCTTTCCACGCTGCCGCCCGGCCGTTTCCTCATGCCTGGCGACCTTGACGGCTCGCCCGCCCTGACCTTTGCGCCGCTGCCGGGGCTCGGCGAAGCGCGCGCGCGCGCCGGCTCGCTGCATGCGATGATGGAGCGGCGCTACGAGGCCTACAAGACGCATGTGGTGAAGCCGTTCTTTCGCGAGCACATTGCCCGGCTCGACCGCCAGATCGTGCTCGTCGATGCGCTCCAGGCGCTGAACGCGGGACCGGGCGCGGTTGCCGACCTCGAACGCGCGCTGACCGAAATTTTGGCCTGTTTCCGGCCCGGGCGCGGCAATCTCCTCACCGATCTCTATTCGCGGCGCATCGACCGCATCCTGATCGCGGCCACCAAGGCGGACCACCTTCACCACGAAAGCCACGACCGCCTGCAGGCGATCGTGCGGCGGCTTGCCGACCGCGCCATCGCTCGCGCCAATTTCTCCGGGGCGGCCGTCGACGTGGTGGCGATGGCGGCGGTGCGCGCGACACGCGAAGGCACCGTCAAACAGGGACGCGAGACGCTGCCCGTCATCATCGGCACGCCGCTTTCCGGCGAGCGCATCGGCGACGAGACGTTTGACGGCACGACCGAAACCGCGATCTTTCCGGGCGATCTGCCGGCGAAGCCCGCCGAAGTCTTTTCCAGGCGCGATCGGGATACGGATGGCAGCGACCCACTGATTCGCTTCGTCCGCTTCCGCCCGCCGAAGCTGGAGCGCACCGCAGAGGGCGCCACCTTGTCGCTGCCGCACATCCGGCTCGACCGGGCCCTGCAATTCCTGATCGGAGATCGCCTGGCATGACGGAGCCCCGAAAGCCCGCCGCGTTCCGCGTCGATCCGCAACCGCGATCCGCCCCGGACGCGTTCTCCAGCGGCACGGGGCAGGCCGCACCCTACCCTGCCCGCAAGCCGCGCGCGCTGAAACCTGAGACGGCGATCGCCATCCCCGAAGCCGTCGATGTGTTCGACGAACCCGATATCGCAGTAGCCGAGCCGCCCCTGCCCGTCGCGCCGCGAAAGAAGTCACTGCTCGGCGCGATCTTCGCCGGATCGCTCGGTATCCTCGTATCGCTGGCCGTCGGCCTGTGGACGGATCGCCTGATCCGCGACCTGTTCGAGCGCGCGCCGTGGCTTGGCTTTCTGGCGGCGGGCGTGGCCGCTGTCGCCGCCGTAGCGCTGCTCATCATCCTTGCCCGAGAATTCATCGCCATCGGCCGCCTTGCCGAGGTCGAAAAGCTCCAGAGGAAAGCGCTCGACGCCATCGCCAGCGACGACCCTAAGGCAGGGCGGGCGGTGGTGGACGAACTGTCGGCCTTCGTGGCCGGCAAGCCGGAAACCGCTGCCGGCCGGCGTGCGCTTGCTGAACTCAAGGACGATATCGTCGACGGCGGCGATCTGGTGCGCCTGGCCGAGGCGGAGATTCTCGGTCCCCTCGACGCGCGTGCGAAAATCCTGGTCCTCGACGCCGCCAAGCGGGTGTCGCTGGTGACGGCCGTCAGTCCGCGCGCGCTGGTGGACATCGCCTATGTCGTGTTCGAGGCCGGGCGCCTGATTCGACGCCTGTCGGAACTTTATGGTGGTCGGCCGGGCACGCTCGGCTTTTTCCGCTTGGCGCGAAGCGTGCTTGCCCACCTCGCCGTCACCGGCTCGATCGCCGTCGGCGACGGTTTCGTCCAGCAGGTCGTCGGCCACGGGCTGGCGGCACGGTTGTCGGCCAAACTCGGCGAAGGCGTCGTCAACGGCATGATGACAGCGCGAATCGGCATCGCCGCGATGGAGACGGCAAGGCCGCTTCCGTTCAGCGCCGGCCGACGCCCCGGCATGGGCGACTTCCTGACCGCGCTAGCCTCGTTTGCGTCGAAGAAAGCCGCCGAACCGGCTGATGCAGGCCGGTAACACCTGCTTTTTTCCATGGGCCGGATCGACCGACCGGGTTGCCAGGTCACGAAGCATTAACCATTCTTGTTCATGGTTCGGACAACGTCCACTTCAGTAAATCGGTGCCAGGTGTCCCTGATGAAAAGCGCAATCGTGTCGTGCGTAATGCCCCTGACGCTTGCTGTCGCGATGGCGGCGGGAATGGCCGCCGACGCTTTCGGCGCCGAGCGGGACAAGCAGTTTTTCAAATCCATCGAGGGCCAATGGGCGGGCCCCGGCGAAATCGTCGCCGGCAAGTACAAGGGCACGAAATTCACCTGCAACTTCACCGGCACCACGCCCGACAGCAAGGCGGGCATGACGCTCGACGGCGGCTGCCGCGTCGGAGTGTTCACGCAGAAGATGTCGGCCAAGGTCGAGAATGTCGGCCGCCAGGGCTACAAGGGCAGCTTCATGGGCGGCTCCGACGGCAGCGGCCTCGATATCGTTTCCGGCAATGTCGTCGATGCCCGCAAGGTCGTCTTCGGTATCAACCGCAAGCAGCTGAACGGCGTCATGCAGGCGCGCCTGCCCGACGACGGCTCGATGGTCGTGACGGTTTCGGTACGTGTCGAAAAGCAGCTCATCCCCGTCATCGGCATGAGCCTGAAACGGCTCGACGGCGCTGCGGTCGGCGCCATCGCGAAGAACTGATCCCTCTCAACCAACCGCCGTGCGGCATCCGCGCCACACTCGCCGGCGCCTTGCTTGATTGAGGCTGTTACAGAGCCAATGAAGCCCCTATCTTGGCGGGCTTGAACGGTCTTTTTTGCGGCCGTGCGGACGGGACGGCGGAGCATGGCGCTGGAGACAACGGCTGGCAGCGATCTGATACAGGTGGTGGCGCTGCTTGGCGCGGCCGTCATCGCCGTGCCGATCTTCAGGCGCGCGGGGCTGGGCTCCATCCTCGGCTATCTCGCTGCCGGCGTGGTGATCGGGCCGTTCGGCCTGAAGATCTTCTCCGAATCGGAAACCATCCTGCATATCGCCGAACTCGGCGTCGTCATGTTTCTGTTCATTATCGGACTGGAGATGCAGCCTTCGCGCCTGTGGGGGCTGCGGCGCGAGATCTTTGGCCTCGGCGCGTTGCAGGTCGGGTTCTGTGCGCTGCTTTTGACCTCGGTCGGCTGGCTCGGCGGCTTCCCGGTCGTCCAGTCCTTCGTTGCGGGCGTAGGCTTCGTGCTGACCTCCACCGCCGTCGTCATGCAGACCCTGGAGGAGCGCGGTGAACTGGGCTCGCCGAACGGCCAGCGCATCGTCTCCATCCTCCTGCTGGAGGACCTCGCGATCGTGCCGCTGCTGGCGCTGGTCGCCTTCCTGGCGCCGGGCGGCGAGCACACCAGTCTATCGGAGCGCATGACGGGGATCGGCATCGGCGTGGCGGCGATCGCGGCGCTGGTCGTCGCCGGACGCTACCTGCTCAACCCGCTGTTTCGCGTTCTCGCCGATTCGCGCGCCCGCGAAGTGATGACGGCAGCGGCCCTGCTGGTGGTGCTGGGATCGGCGCTCGTCATGCAGCTTAGCGGACTGTCGATGGCCATGGGCGCATTCCTCGCCGGCGTGCTCCTCTCGGAATCGACCTTCCGCCATCAGCTCGAAGCCGATATCGAGCCGTTTCGCGGCATCCTGCTCGGCCTGTTCTTCCTCGCCGTCGGCATGTCGCTCGACCTTAGGGTCGTCGCCGATCACTGGATGCTGATCGCCGTCTATGTCCTTGCCTACATGGCGATGAAGGCGATCGGCATCTACGCCGTCGCGCGCTTCCTCAGGACCAGCCACCGTGCCGCGCTGGAGCGGGCCGTGGTCATGGCGCAAGGCGGCGAGTTCGCCTTCGTCCTCTACTCGGCGGCCGCCGCGGTCGGCCTGATCGACAGCGAGGCCAACGCCATGCTGACGGCGATCATCATCCTTTCCATGGTGCTGACGCCGCTCGCCATCATCGCCCTGCGCTGGTTTACGCCGCGCGACGAGCAGTCGCTCGACGGCGTCGATGTCGCCGACGGGCTGACCGGCAGCGTGCTGATCATCGGCTTCGGCCGTTTCGGTCAGATCGCCAGCCAGCCGCTGATCCTGCGTGGCGTCGATGTGTCGATCATCGACAACGACGTGGAGATGATCCAGGCGGCGGCCGATTTCGGCTTCAAGATCTATTACGGCGACGGCACGCGTCTCGACATCCTGCACGCCGCCGGTGTCGGAAATGCGCGCGCGGTGCTGGTGTGCGTGGACAAGCCCGAGGTTGCCGTGCGCATCACCCAACTGGTCAAGGCGGAATTCCCGCTGGTCACCGTGTTGGCGCGTGCCTACGATCGCGGCACCGCCTTGCAGCTCATCCACGCCGGCGTGGACTACCAGCTTCGCGAGACCTTCGAATCGGCCCTCGTCTTCGGCGGCTCGACGCTGGAGGCGCTCGGCGTCGATCCCGAAGTGGTGGCCGAGGTGGTCGAGGACGTGCGCCGGCGGGACGCGGCCCGGCTCGACACGCAGATAACCGGCGATCTCCGCGACGGGCGCAACTTCCTCAAGGGCAACATCGCCACGCCGGTTCCGGCGCCGGTCGCGCCGCCGCGCCGGCCGGGACAACCGCTCAACGCGGAAACGGCAAGCGTGCTAACCAAGCAGGTACCGGAAAACTAGGAGGCTTTCGATGGCTGGAACGGACAAGAACGCACTGGCGGTGACGAAATTCTGGCGCGAGGCGGGTGCGGAGGCCTGGTTCGCCAAGAACGACGTCTTCGATACGGAGTTCAGGAATCGCTTCCTCGACCTCCACTATGCCGCCGCGCGGCGCGAGTGCGATTCATGGCTGGCGGATGCCGAAGGCGCGCTGGCGCTGATGATCCTGCTCGACCAGTTCCCCCGCAACTGTTTTCGCGGTACCGGCCATATGTTCGCCACCGATCCGCTGGCGCGCAGCCTCGCCGCCAAGGCGATCGCGGCCGGCCACGACCTCGCGATCGATGAGGAGGTCCGTGTCTTCCTCTATCTGCCGTTCGAGCATTCCGAGGACTTGGCCGACCAGGAACGGTCGGTGGCGCTGCACGAGGCAAATGCCCAGCCTTACCTCTCCTATGCCGTCGACCACCGCGACATTGTCCAGAAGTTCGGCCGGTTCCCGCACCGCAACCGGGCTTTGGGGCGCGAGACGACGCCGGAGGAACAGGCGTTCCTCGATGGCGGCGGCTTCAGCGGCTAGATTTCCACCAGTCCTGGCCGGACGGCAGTTTTTCGATACCGGCGGCATCGATGGCGGCAAGGCGATCGGCGATACGCTTTCCCGCCACGACGGCATCCGGCGCGATTTCGGCCAGCGGCACCAGCACGAAGGCGCGTTCCAGCATTCGCGGGTGCGGCACGTCCAGCCCCGCCTCGCTGATGGCTTCGTTGCCGTAGGTGAGGATATCGACGTCGATCAGGCGCGGTCCCCACCGCTCCTTGCGGACCCGCTTCAGCTTGCGCTCGGCCTCGAGGCACCGCTCCAGCAACTCGCGCGGCGCGTGGCCGGTGGCGATCCCGGCTGCCGCGTTGAGGAAATCCGGCTGGTCGAGCTTGCCCCAGGGCGGCGTGCGGTAGAGCGAGGACACCGCGATGACCCGGATGCCGGCATCGGCATCGAGCATGCGCAGGGCCTCGGCCATCGACGCCGCCGGGTCGCCGAGATTGCCGCCAAGGCTGAGATAGGCGATGATTTCACGCTGCTCCGACACGCATCCTCCCCGCTTCAGTGGCCGGCGGCATCGCCCTGGCGCGCCAGCATGGCGTCGGCCATGGCCAGGGCGTCGACGTTGAAGGCGACGTCGTGGACGCGGAACAGGTGCGCGCCCTGCAGGCGCAGGATCACGCTGGTTGCGGCCGTTCCCGCCACCCGCGAGGCCGCCTCGCGGCCGACGACATGGCCGACGAAGCGCTTTCGCGACGTGCCGATGGCCAGCGGAAAGCCGAGCGCATGCAGTTCGTGGACGCGCGCCATCAGGTCGAGGTTTTCCTTCGTCGTTTCCTTGGCGAAGCCGAAACCCGGGTCGAGCATGATCTGGCCGTCGGCGATGCCGGCCTCGCGCGCGATCGCCAGCGACTTTTCGAGGAAGAAGAACTGGTCCTCGATCACGTCAGGCAGTTTCTCGCGCTCCCGCCCCGTATGCATGATGATCAGCCCGGCTCCGGTCTCGGCCGCCACCCGGGCGATGCCCGGCTCCCGCTGCAGGCCCCACACGTCGTTGACGATGTGGGCGCCGGCGGCGACCGCCAGCCGCGCGGTTTCCTCGCGATAGGTGTCGATGGAGATCAGCGTCTCGCCGAGCGCCGCGAGCGCCTCGATGACGGGCAGCGCGCGGGCCTGCTCCTCCTTGGCGCTGACGGGCTCGGCCTTGGGGTTCGTCGATTCCCCGCCGACATCGATGATCGAGGCGCCTTCCTGCGCCATCAGCCGGGCCTGGGCGATCGCCGCATCGAAATTGTCGAACTTGCCACCGTCCGAAAAACTGTTCGGCGTGACGTTCAGAATGCCCATCACTTCGGCCTTGTCGCCGAAATCCAGGTGGCGCCCATGCGCCAGTTGCCATCGTCTCATCAACATTTCCGGCCAACCAGATTAGAGAGGAGGTCGCTTAACCCTTTTCGGATAGGAAGGGGCAGGCTCGTTCGGGTCGATCTCCGTTGCGCCCGAAACGGGCGTAACGCAAGCCAGAAGCAGAGGCAACACCATGAAACGCATCCTGTTTGCCGTCTTGCTGCCCCTTGTCGCCGCCCTTCCCGCACAGGCGGCCAACGTCGTCAAAACCTACAGCTATTTCACGGTCGGCGGCTCGACCCTGGACCAGATCGAGACGCAACTGTCGAAGAACGGGCCGCATGTCAAAACCACCGGGCACCGCCATCCCGGCGCGACGCGGATGGCCTTCACCACGCGCCTCGGCTTTGCCGAAAACGCCAGTTCCTGCCGCATCACTTCGGCCGTGGTCACGGTGAAGGCAAATGTCATTTTGCCCCGCTGGAAACGCCCTCGCGGCGCGGATGCGGGCGTGCGGCTGTTCTGGGACACGCTTTCAGCCGACATAAAGCGGCATGAGGAAAGCCATATCGTGATCGCCCGCAATTACGGCCGGGAACTGGAACAGGCGCTTCTCGCAATCGGACGCCAGAAGGATTGCGACGCCGCCAGGGCCAGGACGAAGGTGGTTTCGGAGACGATCCTTGCCAAGCACGACCGCGCCCAAGTCCAGTTCGACCGGGTCGAGGGAATCAATTTCGAAAGCCGCCTGCTGCGGCTGCTCAACTACCGGATCGAACAGATCGAAAGCACCCGCAAGGCCAGGTAACAATTTCGATACAGGCCGGCCGTCGTCTCGACAGTTTTCGCGGTGTCTGGTATTGGCGCGGCGCTGTTTTCAGGAAACGCATGCCGGTTGGTAGTCCGGCAATCCCGCAGGGATTCGAAGCCCGTCCACAGACGTGGTCCACAGCCAGCCCGAAGTCGATCGATGCCTTGCCGTTGCCGATGCGGTGTGGCCCGATGAAGTACGGCGATGGCGCATGCAGGCACGGGAGTAGGCGGATCGATGGATAGCATCGCCGGAAAGTCGCAAAAACGGGAATTTGAGGCGCTGCCTCTTTCCGAGAAGGAAAAGAACGTCATCATTGCCGGCGTTCTCCTGTCGATGCTGCTTGCGGCGCTCGACCAGGCCATCGTCGCGCCGGCAATGCCGACGATCGGCGGCGCGCTCGGCCATGCCGACTACCTGCCTTGGATCGTCACCGGCTACCTGCTGACGGCGACGGCGGTAGCGCCGCTCTACGGCAAGATTTCCGACGTGCTCGGCCGCCGGCCGACCCTCTATGCGGCGATCCTCATCTTCCTTGCCGGCTCGGTGATCAGCGCGGTCGCCCCCAACATGCTGGTTCTCATCATCGGCCGGGCCGTGCAGGGCATCGGCGGCGGCGGGCTTTTCGCACTGTCGCAGACGGTGATCGGCGACCTCGTGCCGCCGCTGGAGCGCGCCCGCTACGCCGCGTGGATTTCCGGCACCTGGGCGATCGCGAGCATTGCCGGGCCGCTGCTCGGCGGCACCTTCGCCGAGCACCTCCACTGGTCGTTGATCTTCTGGATCAACATCCCGCTCGGCCTGCTGGCGATGGCGATCATCAATACCCCGCTCAAGAAACTGCCGATCGTCGCCAAGCATCACCGCATCGATTTTTTGGGCGCGGCCCTGCTCATCGTGGCGACATCGCTGCTTTTGCTGGCGCTCAACTGGGGCGGCAGCGAGTATGCGTGGCTTTCGGCCGAAATCCTCGGGATCCTGGCCTGCTCGGCCGTTTTCTGGTTCGGTTTCGCCGTGCGGCTGATGAGGGCGGTCGAGCCGCTGGTGTCGCTCGAAGTCCTCGGCAATGCGATCGTGCTCAGCGGGACGCTCGGGATTTTCCTGGTGCAGGCGGCCAATGTCGGGCTTGCCGTCTACCTGCCAGTCTACATGCAGGCGTCGCTTGGGCTTTCGGTCAGCGATTCCGGCATCGCCATGCTCGGCCTGCTCCTGGGTACCGTGGCCGGGGCCATGTCGAGCGGCTATCTGATCCCGCATGTGCGCCACTACAAGCGCCTGGCGCTTGGCGGCGGCCTGTTCAGTGCCGCCGGCCTCGTGCTGCTGGGCCTCGTCGCCGACAGCGCTTCGCTGCTCACGGTCGAGTTCCTGACCGTCTGCATCGGGGTGGGCACGGGCGCGGCCTTCCCGGTCGCGACGGTATCGGTGCAGAACGCCGTCGACCGGATGCACCTGGGCGTTGCCACCGGCGTGCTCACCTTCCTGCGCTCGCTCGGCGGTGCGCTCGGCGTTGCCCTGCTCGGCGCGGTGGCGCTCGGCTATGGCCTGCCGCTTGGCCGGGAGGGCGCGACCTTTGCGTCCCACGCTGTATCGGGGCAGGCTTTCTCCATGATCTTCTACGTCTGCGCCGCAATCGCGCTCGGCGGCTTCGTCGGCTTCGTACTGATGCCGGAGAAGGCGTTGCGCGGCTATGCGAAGGATTCGGTGCCCAGCCTGGAATAGGAAAATCTACTCCCGGACGCCGAGCTTCTTTTGCAGGCTGGTCGAGGACGTCGTGTACTGGAAGACGATCCGCTCGCCCGGGCTGACGCGGCGCTTGGCCGCCTGCGCCATCAGCGCCGCCTCGTGGAAACCCGAAAGGATCAGCTTCAGCTTGCCCGGATAGGTGTTGATGTCGCCGATAGCGAAAATCCCGGGTACCGAGGTCTCGAACTTTTCGGTGTCCACGGGGATCAGGTTTTCGTGCAGGTTGAGCCCCCATTCGGCGATCGGCCCGAGTTTCATCGTCAGGCCGAAGAACGGCAGCAGCCGCGTGCACGGCACCTCGATTTCGCCGTCCGGTCCCTTGACGAGCGCCGAGGCAAGCTGGCCGTCGGCGCCGGTCAGGCCGCTGACCTGGCCGACCTCGAACCTCAGCTTCTTCATCTCCTGCAAGGCGTACATCTTGTTGACGCTGTCGGGCGCTGCGCGGAATTCCGGGCGCCGGTGCACCAGCGTCACGCTTTTCGCTACCGGTTGCAGGTTGAGCGTCCAGTCGAGCGCCGAATCCCCGCCGCCGACGATCAGGAGGTCGTGGCCGCGGAAATCTTCCATGCGGCGCACCGAGTAGAAGACGCTGTTGCCCTCAAAGGCCTCGATGCCCGGAATGGGCGGCCGTTTCGGCTGGAAGGAGCCGCCGCCGGCGGCGATGACGACGACCTTGGCCTCGAAGACGTCGTTTTCGTCGGTGGTGACGCGAAACGTCCCGTCCTCGAGCCGCTCGAGGGTCGCAACCATGCGGTTGAAGGAAAAGGCAGGCTTGAAGGGTTCGATCTGCTCCAGCAGCTTGTCGACCAGTCCTTGCGCGGAAATCGACGGCCAGCCGGGAATGTCGTAGATCGGCTTTTCCGGATAGAGCTCGGCGCACTGGCCGCCGGGACGGTCGAGGATGTCGACCAGATGGCACTCGAGATCGAGCAGGCCGAGTTCGAAGACCGAAAACAGGCCGACAGGCCCGGCCCCGACGATCAACACATCGGTCTTGATAGTTCCGTCCATCGTGCGTCTCCCCGGCCGGCTCCGGATATCAAATCCGGCTGCCGCAATGGGTCAGGCGGCCACGGAACGGAAAGCGACGCCGGCTGCGAAGAACGCGGCGGCGTCAGCCCTGCCGCTCGGGCACGCGAACCACGAGTCCGTCCAGTTCGTCGCGGACCTTGATCTGGCACGAAAGGCGGGAATTGGGCTGAACGTCGTAGGCGAAGTCGAGCATGTCTTCTTCCATCGCCTGCGGCTCGCCGACCACGCTCGTCCATTCCTCGTCGACATAGACGTGGCAGGTCGCGCAAGCGCAGGCGCCGCCACATTCGGCCTCGATGCCCGGCACGGCGTTGCGAACCGCGTTCTCCATGACGGAAGAGCCGTTTTCGGCTTCTACGTCAAAACGGGTACCGTCGTGGGCGATGTAGGTAAGCTTGGTCATTTGTCACCTGAAAGAGTCACCGCCGAGATAATCACTCCGGCGCACAAGTCAACCGCTGCGCGAAAGCGCCACCGCGTGACGTTTTCCTTAAAAATTCGCGCTCCAGGCGCAGCTGGGCAGGAATAAGACGGAATCGATCGGCGGCTGAGGGTCAGCGCCCGATGGCGGCGACGAAATCGCTGGCTGCCTCCACCAGGCCGGCGAGCCGTTCCCAGGCGGCGGCATCCTCCGGGTCGCGTTCGATGGCGGTGGCGCAATCGGCGATGGCGAAAGCCCCTACCCCGCGCGCGGAGCCTTTCAGCCCATGCGCCATCACCAGGCGCTCCTGGACGGCGGCGCCGGCGAGCGTCCGGCTGACGGTGCCAGCCTGCTGGAGGAACAGCGCAAGCACCTCCTGCTCCAGCATCCGGTCACCCATCGTCTGGCGCGAAAGATGCGCCAGGTCGATCGGCCTGTCCGCACCGGATTGGCCCGTTTCCCCGCCCGGCATCGAAAAGGCGATGCTGTTTTCGCTGCTCATTCCGCATCGCTCCGATTGCCGCCAGAAGGCCATTTTCGAGCGCGAATGCTAGGATCGGCGGGTTAACGGGACGTTGCGAAAAACGGCCAATCCCGTCCGTTAAAATCACGGCGGCGTTAACCTTATATTTAAAGTTTTACGTATCGGCCCGAATGCATGTTTTATTTACCCCCCTGTGTCATTACGATACGCGGGGTCCATATTGAGCCTCGGGCGCGGGCTAAGAAGCGATAATAACAGGTTCCGCGGCAGCTAGTACAGGGTAGCGAAGGCATGGCGAAGAAGTCGACCACCAGCAAGAATCTTGACAGTGAAGTGGCCAGCGAGCTGGAAAAAGCGCTGGATCTCGACCTATCGAACGATACAGGCGATCTCGACATGGCGGCCTCCATGGAGGACCTGGAAGCGCAGATCTCCCAGGCGGCCGAAGAGCTGGCGCGGGCCAACCAGCCGCAAACGGAAGTGTCGGCAGTCGAGGTGAAGAGGCCGGCGCAACCTGCCCCGAAGCCGAAGCCTGCCGCCGAACTGCGGCCCATCGAGTCCCCGAACGGGACACAGCAGGGATTCTCACCTGCCAATGACGATCGCCAGAAAGACTACCGCTCCCTGCTCCATTCGCTCAACCGGCGTTCTTCGAATGCCGTCTACTGGGTCGTCGCCCTCGTCTCGCTGGCGTGGGTCGCCGGCGCCGGCGCGCTTGCCAACATGCTGTTCGGTCCCGACGTGTGGACGATCCGCTCGCTCGACCAGCTGATGGCCCGTCCGGGCCTGATCGGCCTTGCGGTCGCCACCGTCCTGCCGATCGTCCTGTTCTGGGCGTTCGCGGCCATGATCCGCCGGGCCCAGGACATGCGCCTGGCGGCGCAGTCGATGACCGAGGTCGCCTTCCGCCTGGCGGAGCCGGAAAACCTTGCCCAGGACCGCGTCATGATGATCGGCCAGGCGGTGCGCCGCGAGGTCGCGGCCATGGGCGAAGGCATCGAGCGCACGCTCGCCCGCGCCGTCGAGCTGGAAACGCTGGTCCATAGCGAGGTCAGCCAGATCGAACGCTCCTATACGGAGAACGAGGCGCGCATCCGCATGCTGGTCGACGGGCTGGGCAGCGAGCGCGAGGCCGTGGTCGGGCATGCCGAGCGCGTGCGCGCTTCGATCATGGGCGCCCACGAGACGCTGAAGGAAGAGATCGATTCCGCCGGTGACACGATCCGCAACAGCATCCTCAGCGCCTCGACCAACCTGTCGATGACGATCACCAATTCCGGCGACACGCTGATCGACCGCATCAATGCGAGTTCCATGTCGATCTTCGATTCCGTCGAAGGGCGCCTCGATTCCATCACCGACCGGCTTTCGACCTCCGGCGAGGCGTTCGCCAGCCTGCTCGACACCCGCATCGCCAAGCTGACCGACAGTGCCGACGGGCTGACCCGTTCGCTGACCGACCTGCTCGACGACCGTACGGCCGGCATGGTTTCCCTGCTGGGCGGCGCTGCCCGCACCCTAAATACCGAATTCGAGAACAGCCTCCAGAGCATCGAACGGACGCTTGCCGAGCGCGGCCAGGCCCTGATCAGCGAGTTCGAGACGCGCGCCGAAGCGCTCGACACCGGCACGCAGAAGCTGAACGCGGCCCTCGAGGCCCGCGCCCGCCAGATCAACGAGACGCTGGTCGAGCGTGCGCGCGATATCTCCAATGCCTTCACAAGCGGCAAGGACGCCCTGTCGACCCTGATCGACGAGGGCCGGACGCAGATCGGCGTCGAGATGGCCGGCATCGTCACCTCCGCCTCCACCATGCTGGAAACGCATGCAAACGATTTCGCCGGACGCATGGAAGCGGCTCGCGACGTCGTCTCGCGCTCGTTCGAAAGCGATATCCAGCGCCTCACCGATGCCCGCAGCGGCATTGAGGATGCGGTCGAGGAGCACAGCCGCCGGCTGGCCGAGAGCGGCGAACGCATGGCGGCGGCCTTGAAGGCCGACCTTGACCAGTTCGCCGAGGGCCGCGCCGGCATCGATGCCGTGGTGGCGAGCCAGGTGCAGAAGCTGGCCGAAGGACGCGCGCTGATCTCGCGGGCGCTCGAGGACGACCTGCGCAAGGTCGACGCCTCCCGCGCTGCCATGGACGCGGCGATGGAAGGCCACCTGCAGCGGCTGGACAGCAGCCGTGACCGGCTCTCCCACGCGCTCAACGAAGACTCTGAAAAGATCGTCCAAGCCCGCAACACCATTGATGAAATGGTCGCTGGGCATGTTGGGAAACTGATTGAGGGCCGCAGCATCCTCACCCGCGCGCTCGAAGCCGACATGGCCAAGCTCGCCGAAAGCCGCGCCGATATCGACGGGCTGGTCGCCGGCCAGGTCGAGAAAATCGCCGAAGGCCGCGCCACCCTCGCCCGGGCGCTCGAAGCCGATATCGGCGTCCTCAAGGCGCTGATGGACAGCCATTCGACGAAGCTTGCCGAGGACCGCGGCCATCTCGCCGAGGCGCTGGAGTCCGACCTCGCCGGTATCCGCAGGCTGATCGACGAGCACGCCGACAAGCTGGCGGGTGACCGCAGCCTGCTGTCGCAGACGCTGGAAACCGACCTCGCCAAGCTGGCGGAGAGCCGTTCGAGCATCGACGGGCTGGTTGCCGGCCAGGTCGAGAAACTGGCCGAGGGCCGCGACATCCTCAAGCGAGCGCTCGAAGCCGATCTCAATACTATCCAGAACGTGATTGCCGGGCATTCCGACAAGCTGCTGCAGGACCGTTCGCAGTTCTCGCAGTCGCTCGAGAGCGACCTCGAAGCGGTCCGCGGCGAAGTATCCAGCCACATGGCCAAGCTCACCGCCGACCGGGCGACCCTGTCGCAGGCGCTGGAAGAGGATCTGGCCAAGCTGGCCGAAAGCCGTTCGAGCATCGACGGGCTGGTCGCCGGCCAGGTCGAGAAGCTGGCCGAGGGCCGCGATATCCTCAAGCGCGCGCTCGAAGAAGACCTCGCCAAGCTGGCGGAAAGCCGCGCGGGCATCGACGGGCTCGTCACCGGCCAGGTGGAAAAGCTGGCCGAGGGCCGCGACATCCTCAAACGCGCGCTGGAAGCCGATCTCGACGCCATCAGCGGCACCCTCTCCGATCAGGCCGCGAAGCTGGTCCAGGAGCGTGCGCAGTTCTCGCAGACGCTGGAAAGCGACCTCGAGCGCGTGCGCGAAGCCGTTTCCAGTCACCGGGACCAGTTGGCCGACGAGCGCGGCCTGCTGTCCCGCGCGCTGGAGGACGACCTCGCCAAGCTGGCGGAAAGCCGTTCGAGCATCGACGGGCTGGTCGCCGGCCAGGTGGAAAAGCTGGCGGAAGGCCGTGACATCCTCAAGCGCGCGCTGGAAGCCGACCTCGCCACCATCAAGGGGGCCGTCGCCGACCAGGCCGAAAAGCTGCTGCAGGACCGTTCGCAGTTCTCGCAGGCACTGGAAGGCGACCTGGAGCAGGTTCGCGGAACCGTTGCCGATCACATGAACCGGCTGACGGAAGACCGTGCCACGCTGTCGAAAGCGCTGGAGGACGATCTGGCGAAGCTGGCGGAAAGCCGCTCCAGCATCGACGGACTGGTTGCCGGCCAGGTGGAAAAGCTGGCCGAAGGCCGCGACATTCTCAAGCGCGCGCTGGCGGCCGATCTCGACGCGATCCAGAGCGTCGTCGCCAGCCAGTCCGACAGGCTGCTGGAAGGCCGCGCGCAGTTCTCGCAGGCACTGGACAGCGATCTCAACAGCGTCCATGGCCTGATCGGCGACCAGATGCAGCGGATCGCCGAGGAGCGCGCCCGTCTTTCCGGAGCCCTGGAAGAAGACCTGGCCAAGCTGGCCGAAAGCCGCTCCAGCATCGACGGTCTTGTCGCCGGCCAGGTGGAAAAGCTGGCGGAAGGCCGCGACATCCTGCGGCGTGCCCTGGAAGCCGACCTGCAAAAGCTTTCCGAGAGCCGCGGCGACATCGACGCCGTCATCGGCAGCCATATCGACAAGCTGGCCGACGGCCGCGCCATGCTCAGCAATGCGCTGGAAGACGACCTCGGCAAGCTCGCCGAGGCGCGGCGGGGGATCGACCTCGCCGTTTCCGGCCATATCGACCAGATCGCGGCAAAGAGCGCCAGCATCTCCGACATGATCGCGACCGATATCCAGAAAATCGAAGCCGCGTTCGACCGCCAGACCGGCGTCATCGAGGAGCGCACCGGCACGATGGAGCGGGCCCTGTCGTCCGGCGTCGACAGCATCCGTGGGGCGCTGGAAAACAGTGCCGTCGTCGTTGCCGGCCAGTTGCGCGACAAGGTGATGGAAGTCACCGCCGCCCTCCATGAGCAGGCCGGAGCCGCCTTCAGCGACGCCGACCGCCAGATCGCGGAGCGCGCCGAAAAGACGGCCGCGGCCCTGCTGCTTCGGGCCGAAGACATCGCCCGCACCTTCGACGAGGCGGACCAGCGGCTTTCGGCGCGCGCGCAGGACAGTTCGAACGCCCTGCTCTCGCGCACCCGGGAAACCGCCGACGAACTCGCCGCCCGCGCCGATGCCATCGCCGGCACGTTCGACGCGGCGGACCAGAAACTGGCTGCGCGTGCTATCGAGACGGCGCAGTCGCTGGCGGCCCGCGCCGGCGATATCCTGCGCAACTTCGAGGACGCCGACCAGAAACTCGGCCTGCGCATCGGCGAATCGGCCGAGGCGCTGGCGGCGCGCGCCGCCGATCTCGGCCGGATCTTCGACAATGCCGACCAGAAGCTGGTTTCTCGCATCTCCGAGGGCGAGGCCGCCCTTTCCTCGCGCGTCGAGGAAATCGGCCGCGTGTTCGACGAGGCCGACAACCGCATGCTGTCGCGGATCGCCGACAGCGCCTCGGCCATCGGGGGCCATGCCGACAACATCGTCGAGGCGTTCTCCGATACCGAACGCCGCGTTGCCGAGCGTGCCCGCCTGACCGGCACCGAACTTGCGGCCCATGCCCGCGAGATCGAGCAGGCTCTGACCGGTGCAGACGAGCGTCTGGCCAACAGCGCGGCGGCGACGGCCGCGCGGGTCGAGGAGCAGGTATCGGGCGTCGAGAGCCGGCTTGCCCAGACGGCCGACACGATGGGCCAGAAGCTCAGCGAGCAGATCGCGCAGGCCGAAAGCCAGCTCGTGGCGCGCGCCAACACCATCGCCGAGACGTTCACCGCCGTCGGCCAGCATATCGGCCAGAGCACCAACGAGGCGGCCAAGACGATCGGGGCCAACACCCGCGAGCTGAATTCCATGCTCGCGGCCCGCTCGGCCGAGATCACCAAGATCCTCGACGAAACCGCGCGGCCGCTGGTCGACCGCTTCGCCGAGGGCGGCGCCGAACTGCAACGCAGCATGGAAGAGGCGACCGAGCGCGCCACCACCAAACTGCGGACCGAAAACGCGGCGCTCGTCGACGCTCTCGCCAGCCGGACGGCGGAGACCCTGTCGGCGGTCGAAGGAGCCAACTCGACGCTGGCCGAAAGCGTCCAGAGCCTCATCGCCCGCATGACCGCCTCCTCCTCGCAGCTCAACGGGCTGATCGAGCGCGCGGCAGCCAATCTCAGCGAGGTCGACGGCCGCCTGAGCGAAAGCACGCAGGGTTTTGCGGCGACCACGGAGAAGGCGGCGCAGACCTTCGCCAGCTCCGCGCGCCTGGTCGATTCGAACACCACGCGGCTGACCGAGCTGTCCTCGGCGACGCTGCGTGAAGTGGCCTCGATCGCCACCCGCTTCGACGAGCACAGCCGGCTTCTTTCCAACGCCTCCAGCCTGCTCAGCTCCGCGCAGAGCAACCTGGAGCACACGCTGGAACGCCAGTCCTCGATCGAGGACCTGGCAGTCGGGCTGGTCAAGAAGTCGGAAGAGCTCGAGAAGGTGATGCAGTCCTTCGAGAACCTCGTCGGCCAGACCCTCGAAAAGGCCGAGGGCCGGACGGCGCATTCCGCCGACAAGATCCGCACCACCATCACCGAGGTGGTCGAATCGGCGACCAAGCGCTTCGCCGACGCCACCGAGGAAATGCGCCGCACGGCAGGCTCGATCAAGAGCGAACTGGACCTCACCCGCGCCGAGCTGAAAAAGGGCGTGGTGGAGATGCCGCAGGAGGCCAAGGAATCGACCACGGCGATTCGCCGCGCCGTTTCCGAGCAGATCAACGCGCTCAAGGAACTGTCGGATATCGTTGCGAAATCCGGCCGCAGCGTCGATGTTTCCGAGCCGCGCACCCTGCGCCCGGCCGCACAGGCGCCCGTTCCGAGGGCCCCGCAGCCCGAGCGCCCTGCGCCCCGGGCTCCTGCCGCGGATACGGCGCTGCGCGGTGGGCTGGAGCCTGCCCGGCCCGCCGAAACCGCCTTGCGGCCGCGCGAGGGCGCTGCGCGGGCATCGCAGGGCGGCTGGGTCCAGGACCTGCTCGCCGGTGCGTCGCGTGAAGACGAGCCGAACCCCGCCCCGGTGGAACAGCCGCGCGCGGCCCCTGCCCGGCGCTCGCCGCTTCACGTGGTCGAGTCGCTGAACTCGCTGTCGGTCGACATCGCCCGCGCCATCGACCACGAAGCGTCGATCGAACTGTGGAATCGCTACCGGCGTGGCGAGCGCGACGTGTTCACGCGCCGCCTCTACACCCTGAAGGGCCAGCAGACATTCGACGAGATTCGCCGCAAGTACCAGTCCGAGGCGGAATTCCGTGCCGCCGTGGACCGCTACTGCGACGATTTCGAGAAACTGCTGAAGGACGTGTCGCGCAACGACCGCGACAACATGGTGACGCAGACCTACCTGACCTCCGACACCGGCAAGGTCTACACCATGCTTGCCCACGCCAGCGGTCGCCTGCACTGACCACGGAAAAACAGGGCGGTCGGGATAAATCCCCGCCATCGGACAAAAAACCCGCCGCATCCCGGCGGGTTTTTTGCGTTTTCGGGTGTGGAAAACCGCGCCTCGCCGGCCCCCGCGGCGGCGTTTTCCAAGGCTGATCGCCCCATGCGGCTACTTGTCGTGATCGAATTGTTACGAATTGCTCCCATGGGGCTGGACATCGCCGAAAGCGCCGGATATATGCCCGCCAACGCTGGTTTTTCCGGCGCACCGTGGGTGATTAGCTCAGTTGGTAGAGCAGCTGACTCTTAATCAGCGGGTCGCAGGTTCGATCCCTGCATCACCCACCAAATCCCTCTTTTTTCGAACCGTTCCTTCCGCCAGCGGCCAATGCCGGCCTTCGCGAGGCCAGCCTTTGGCTTCCGTCGCGCTATCGGTCGCGACTCAGTCCCTTTTCCTGCAGTTCGGCGAGATAGGCGTTCCAGCGCGCCTCCTTTTCCTGGGCGAGATCCAGCAGATAGGCCCAGGTGAAGATGCCGGTGTCGTGGAAATCGTCGAAGGTGATGCGCACGGCGTAATTGCCGACCGGTTCGACCTTGAGGATGGCGACCTCGCGCTTGCCGGGAACGGTCACGCGCTGTTCCGGCGAATGGCCCTGTACTTCAGCCGAAGGAGACGCGACCCGCAGCAGCTCCGCCGTCAGTTCCATCGGCGCCATGTCGGGAAAGGTGATGGTCATCAGCCTGCGGTCTTTCGATACCCGGAGTTCCTTTGGTGCTGTCATGGTGTCGCTCGATCTTCCCGTTTGCCCTACTATAACGCTAGCCGGCGGACCTGGCGCTTCCAATGCGGCGCGGCGTCCCGGCACACCGCATATTACCAAAGGTTGGGCCTTGCACCCTTGCACCGGCTGCGCGATCGTATCACATAGGAGAATATAACGGCGCGGTGGATGAATGGCGCGTCGCTCGAGAGGAAAGTCGTCGTAGCATGGACATGATCGATCCGTTCGGCCGTACGATCAGCTACCTGCGCGTATCGGTAACCGACCGCTGCGATTTCCGCTGCACCTATTGCATGGCGGAGAACATGACCTTCCTGCCCAAGAAGGACCTGCTGACGCTGGAGGAACTCGACCGGCTGTGCACCGTGTTCATCGAAAAGGGCGTGCGCAAGCTGCGCCTGACCGGCGGCGAACCGCTGGTGCGCAAGAACATCCTGCATCTGGTGCGCGAACTTTCCCGGCACCTCAAGAGCGGCGCTCTCGATGAATTGACGCTCACCACCAACGGCTCGCAGCTTTCGCGCTTTGCCGGGGAACTGGCCGACTGCGGCGTCAAGCGCATCAACGTCTCGCTCGATACGCTTGATCCGGTGAAATTCCACCAGGTGACCCGCTGGGGACGCATCGAGAAGGTCATGGAAGGCATCGACGCGGCCCAGGCCGCCGGCCTGAAGGTCAAGCTCAACGCCGTCGCGCTGAAGGCCTTCAACGACGCCGAACTCCCCGAGATGATCCGCTGGGCGCACGGGCGCGGCATGGACCTGACGGTCATCGAAACCATGCCCATGGGTGAGATCGAGGAAGACCGGACCGACCAGTACCTGCCGCTGTCGCTGCTGCGCGCGTCGCTCGAGCGCCAGTTCACGCTCAAGGATATTCCCTACAAGACCGGCGGGCCGGCGCGTTACGTCGAGGTCGCAGAGACCGGCGGGCGGCTCGGCTTTATCACGCCGATGACCCATAATTTCTGCGAGAGCTGCAATCGGGTACGCCTTACCTGCACCGGCACGCTCTATATGTGCCTCGGCCAGGAAGACGCCGCCGATCTTCGCGCGCCGCTGCGCGCCTCCGAGGGCAATGAATTGCTGGCAGCCGCGATTGACGAAGCGATCGGCCGCAAGCCCAAGGGGCACGATTTCGTCATCGACCGGCGCACCAAGCGGCCGTCGGTGTCGCGCCATATGAGCGTCACGGGCGGCTGATTTTCCTGCCGTCAGGCGGCAGAACGTAATCTCCCTCGTGGCATAGCGCTTTGATGTTGCTGTTTTTCCCGCGCCTGCTACAGGCTGGAAGCGGTTCGCAACGGGAAGCGCGACGTGCCCCTATCCCATAATTCTCGCGGAGCCCTGTTCATGGCCGTCGCCATGGCCGGTTTCACCATCAGCGACGCCATCACAAAGCATCTCTCCGAGGCGATGAATATCGGCCAGATCATGGCTGTGCGCGGTGTATTCGCGACGCTGCTGGTCGCCCTGCTTGCCTGGCAACGCGGCGCGCTCTCACGCCCCAGCGCCGTCCTGCACCCCATGGTGGCGCTGCGCGTGGCCGGCGAGGCCCTCGCCACGCTGACCTACTTCATCGCGCTGTCGCACTTGCCGATCGCCAATGTCTCGGCGGTGCAGCAGGCGCTGCCGCTTGCCGTGACCATGGGGGCGGCCCTTTTCTTCGGCGAGTATGTCGGCCCGCGCCGCTGGCTGGCGATCGCGGCCGGGCTCGTCGGCGTGCTGATCATCGTTCGTCCGGGCTTCGAGGGGTTCAGCGCCTATTCGCTGCTGGTGCTGTTGTGCGTGATCCTGTGCGCGATGCGCGATCTCGCCACCAAGCAGGTCCCCAACGCCATCCCGACCCTGCTGATCTCGGCCGCGACATCCGTGGCTGTCACTTCCGTCGGCGCGGCCATGGTCCAGCCCATGGGCGGCTGGACGCCCATGACCGTCGAGGAAGTCCTGCTGCTGGTGGTCGGCGCCGTGCTTCTGTTGATCGGCTACCAGTTCATCATCATGGCGATGCGCATCGGCGACATTTCGTTCATCGCGCCGTTCCGCTACACTGCCCTGCTGTGGGCTATCGTGATCGGCGTGATCGCTTTCGGTGATTTCCCGGATGCGCCCATGATCGTCGGCGCCTCGATCATCATTGGCTCGGGTCTCTACACGCTCTACCGGGAACGCGTCGTCGGCCGGGGCAAGGCGGCGGCCGAAAGCACTGGACCTGCGATGGCGCCGGACGGCATATAGGCCGCATGACTCCCGCAGGCTGGCGCACAGGCATCTGGCAATGAGGAACAAGATCGCAGGCGTCGTTCTTCCGGACGGCGGTCGTCAACCGCTGCGCCTGATGGAAACGCAGCCATGACCAGGCGGGTTTTCGGCATCACCGGCTGGAAGAATTCCGGCAAGACGACGCTGACGGAAAGGCTGGTGGCCGAACTGACGGCGCGCGGCTGGCGGGTCTCCACGGTCAAGCACGCCCATCATGCCTTCGATATCGACCAGGAAGGCACCGACAGTTTCCGCCACCGCCAGGCGGGTGCGTCGGAGGTCGCCCTTGTTTCGGGACGGCGCTGGGCCCTGATGCATGAACTGAGCGGCGAGGCGGAGCCTCCTTTGGAGGCGATCCTGGCGAGGCTTGCGGACTGCGACATCATCTTGGTGGAGGGCTACAAGCGCGAATCCCACCAGAAGATCGAGACCCGCCGGTCCGGCGCCAAGGTTACGGTTCCCCTTTCGGCGAGCGATCCGAATATCGTGGCGATTGCCGCCGACCGGCCCCAGCCGCAGGAAAGCCTGCCGGTATTCGATCTCGACGACGTTTCGGCCATTGCCGACTTCATCGAGCGGGTTACCGCGCTTGGCCGGTGAATGCGGCGATCGTGTTTGCCGGGCCAAGTAGTTTGCGGTTGCTTTTCTGTCGGAAAGAGTGGGAGTATCCGGCCAGCGAGCGATCGGGAGGATCGCCCGGAGCGTTGTGGAAACAACGGCTTGGCTTTGTATAAGAAGGGAACACCATGCGTATTGCTTTGCGTATCGCGCTGGCGGCCTCGGCCGCGCTGATGACTGTGGGCATTGCCCAGGCGCAGGAGAAAACACTCAAGATCGGCACCGAAGGCGCCTATCCGCCATTCAACAACCTGACCGCCGACGGCAAGCTGGAAGGCTTCGACGTCGATATCGCGCAGGCGCTGTGCGACGAGATGAAGGTCAAGTGCGAGTTCGTCGCCCAGGACTGGGACGGCATCATTCCCGCCCTTCAGGCCGGCAAGTTCGACGCCATCATCGCCTCGATGTCGATCACGCCGGAGCGCCTGAAGCAGGTCGACTTCACGCATAAATACTACAACACGCCGCCGGCGATCGCCGCGCCGAAGGATACCGACATCAAGGGCGTCACCAAGGAAGACCTCGCCGGCAAGACCATCGGCGTGCAAGCTTCCACGACCCATTTCAACTACTCGACCGCGACCTATACCGATTCGACGGTCAAGCCTTATCCGACCGCGCAGGAATACCAACTCGACCTGGCCAACGGCCGCCTCGACGCCGTCAACGACGATATCGTGGTGCTGACCCAGTGGCTCGACACGCCGGAGGGCGCCTGCTGCAAGATCGTCGGCGCGATCAAGCCGGTGGTGGAGATCCACGGCCCAGGCGCCGGCATCGCCATCCGCAAGGGCGAGACGGACCTCGCCAACCGGTTCAATGCCGCGATCGATGCCATTCGCGCCAATGGCAAATACAAGGAAATCAACGACAAGTACTTCAAGTTCGACGTTTACGGCGGCTGAGGCACATCGCTGGAACTGTGGATGGCGGACAATACCGCCGTCCACACTACCAATAGATACCTATTGTAATTCAATAGCGTAACAATTTTCATTGAACCATTTTCACTCGCGATTTTCCGATGGCGGTGCTGCCACTGGAAGGAACTGAGCGGGAGGACAGGCCGGCGGATGCAGAATATGTGGACCCTGCTCAGTTGGGGGCCTCAGGGATGGATGGATGATATCGCCTATGGCGTCTTCATCACCGTTTCGCTGGCCTTGGCCACCCTGCCCGTCGGCCTTGCCATCGGCTTTCTCGCTTCGCTGGCCAAGCAGTCGGACGAGCCGTCGCTGCGGCTTGCCGGCGACATCTACACCACCATTTTTCGGGGCCTGCCCGAACTGCTGACGCTGTTCCTGGTATTTTACGGCGCGCAGATCGGCATCCAGAAGGTGATGCAGTTTTTCTCCCCGGGGACGACGGTGGAGGTCAACAGCTTCATTTCGGGCATGGTGGCGCTTGGCGCCGTTTTCTCCGCCTATGCCAGCGAGGTCTTCCTATCGGCCTTCCGCGCCATCCCGAAAGGGCAGTACGAGGGCGGTTACGCGATCGGCCTGTCGAATGGGCAGACCATGCGACTGGTGGTCCTGCCGCAACTGATCCGCATCGCCCTGCCCGGCCTCGCCAATCTGTGGCTGATCCTGCTGAAGGACACCGCCCTGGTTTCCGCCATCGGCCTCACCGATATCCTGCGACAGGCAGGGGTTGCCGCGCGCGTGACCAAGCACGCCTTCCTGTTCTTCGGTGTCGCCACGCTGATCTACCTCGTCCTGTCCATCATCTCCTCCTTCGGCATCAGCGCCATCGAGCGCGCCGTCAGCCGGCAGGATGCACGGCGATGAGCACCTCGACGCATTCCGCCGCCGTCGCAGACGACCTTCCGCCGCCCGTACCGGCGCAGGCATGGACGCCCCGGCGCGTCGCCGGCTATGGCATCGTCTGCCTGTGGGCCCTGCTCGGCATTGGGCTGGTGTGGTTCCTGATCGCGTCATGGGACGCGGAACTGTTCAGGAAATATGCCCCCGGCTATGTCTCCGGCCTCGGCGTGACGCTGGCGCTGGTCGGGATTTCGATCGTGGTCGGGGCGCTCATTTCCATCCCCGTCGCCTATGGCCGCATGTCGAAGAACCCCATCCTGTCCGGGCTGGCCTACATCTACGTCTATTTCTTTCGCGGCACGCCGCTCCTGGCGCAGACATTCCTGGTCTATTACGGCGTCGGCTCGTTCAAGGCCGAACTCGATGCGGTAGGCCTGTGGAGCTTCTTCCGTGACGCGTTCAACTGCGCGATCTTCGCCTTTTCGCTGAACACGGCCGCCTACCAGGCTGAAATCCTGCGTGGCGCCATAGAAAGCGTTCCGAGAGGACAATGGGAAGGCGCTGCCTCCCTTGGCCTCCACAAGCTTGAAACCATGTGGAAGGTCATCCTGCCGCAGGCGCTGGTCGTGGCGCTGAGGCCCTACGGCAACGAGGTGATCCTGATGGTCAAGGGCTCGGCCATCGTCGCCATCATCACCGTCTATGACCTGATGGGCATCACGCGGCTGACCTATGCGCGCACCTTCGATTTCCAGTCCTATATCTGGGCCGCCATCATCTACCTGATGATCGTGGAGGTGCTGCGTCATGGCATCGACTGGATCGAGCGGCGCATCACCCGGCACCTGAAGCGGTAGGGCAGCACCGGCCGCCGGCTGCTGTCCAGAGCGGGGCCGTCATCTGGTTCTTGACGAATCCGTTTCATGCCATAGACATCGGCGGCAGTTTTTCATTTCCCAATTGGAAGGTAGATCAATGGCATCGGTCGCATTTCTCGGTCTTGGCGTGATGGGGTACCCGATGGCCGCCCATCTCAAGCACAAGGGCGGCCACGATGTCACCGTCTACAACCGCAGCACGGCGAAGGCGCAGAAATGGGTGGCCGAGCATGGCGGCGCCCTGGCCGAAACGCCGGCCGAGGCCGCGCGAGGCAAGGATTTCGTGTTCTCCTGCGTCGGCAACGACGACGACCTGCGCCAGGTCACGATCGGCGAGCATGGCGCCTTCGGCACGATGAAGAAGGGCGCGATCTATATCGACAACACCACCGCCTCCGCCGAGGTCGCGCGCGAACTGGATGCCAAGGCGAAGGAAGCCGGCTTCTCCTTCCTCGATGCGCCGGTGTCCGGCGGCCAGGCGGGCGCGGAGAACGGCGTGCTGACCGTCATGGTCGGCGGCGAGCAGGCGGTTTTCGACACGGCCAGGCCCGTAATCGACGCCTTTGCCCGCATGGTCGGCCTGATGGGACCGGCGGGCGCCGGCCAGCTTACCAAGATGGTCAACCAGATCACCATCGCCGGCCTCATCCAGGGGCTCTCAGAAGCCATCCACTTCGGCAAGAAGGCCGGGCTCGACATCGAGAAGGTGGTCGAGGTCATCTCGAAGGGCGCGGCCGGGTCCTGGCAGATGGAAAACCGCCACAAGACCATGAACATCGGCAAATACGACTACGGCTTCGCCGTCGACTGGATGCGCAAGGACCTCGGCATCTGCCTCGAGGAAGCGGACCGCAACGGCGCCAGCCTGCCGGTCACCGCGCTGGTCGACCAGTTCTACAAGGACGTGCAGGCGATGGGCGGCAACCGCTGGGATACTTCCGCACTGCTGGCGCGCCTGGAGCGCTGACCACCCCGAAAGCAGCCAACGCCGGCTTCGATATAGGACATGCGACGCGGCCGGATCAGGCCGCGTTCGCTCCGGACTCCTTGTCCAGCACCATGTAGTCGAGCGGCAGTTCGGTCGTGTACTTGATCTGCTCCATGGCGAAGGACGACGACACGTCGCGGATTTCGATCTTCGAGATCAGCCGCTTGTAGAAGGCGTCGTAGGCGGCAATGTCGGGCACCACCACCCGCAGCAGGTAATCGACGTCGCCGCTCATGCGGTAGAACTCGATCACCTCGGGAAACTCCTGGATGACCTCGGAGAATCGTCGCAGCCATTCATGGCTGTGCGAGTTGGTGCGGATCGAGACGAAGACGGTGACCTTGACGTTGATCTTGGCCGCATCGAGAACCGCCACGCGGCGCTTGATGACGCCTTCTTCCTCCAGCTTCTGGATGCGCCGCCAGCAAGGCGTGGTCGACAGGCCGACCTTCTTGGCCACGTCGGCGACCGCGAGGGTCGCATCCTCTTGCAAAAGGCGCAGAATTTTCCTGTCCAGGCGATCCATTCGGCTTCCCTCAAGAAAAGATTGCCTATAATCCCCGCAAAACCCTACCTTCACAAGAAAGAATTTCTGCCTTCAGCCTCTGCCGGTAGGCAAATATTGCGCAGACTTCAGCCGAGCCGGGAGCGGATTTCTGCGCGCAGGAAAGGCAGCAAATCCGTTTCGAACCACGGATTGCGTTTCAGCCAGCCGGTGTTGCGCCAGGACGGGTGCGGCAAGGGCAGGACCTTGCGGGTCTCGGAACTGTCCCAAGCGGCGCGCCAGTTCATGACCGTTTCGCTGAGCGAGGCGCGGCGTGCGGTTCCCATATGCCAGCCTTGCGCATAGATGCCGATGGTGAGAACCAGGTCGATCTGCGGCATCAGGTCCATCAGCGGCTGGCGCCACTGGAGCGCGCATTCGCGGCGCGGCGGCAGGTCGCCGCCATGGGCGTCCTGCCCGGGAAAGCAGAACCCCATCGGCACGATGGCGAATTTCTGCGGATCGTAGAATTCCTCGTCGGTCACGCCGAGCCAGTTCCGCAGCCTGTCGCCGGAAGCGTCGGTGAACGGCCTCCCGCTCAGATTGACCTTGGTGCCGGGCGCCTGGCTGGCGATGAGGATGCGCGCCGAAGACGAGGCGGCGATGACCGGCCGGGGCTCATGCGGCAACGGCTTGCCGGTCGGACTTTCCACGCAGATGCGGCAGCCGCGGATTTGCGCCAGCAACTGGTCGAGGGCTTCGCTCATGTCAGGCCGTCGCGCTCGGCCGGCTTGAAACCGCCTGGTACCACCTCTGCACATGCGTGCAGTCGGGCGGCATCTGGATGCGCGCCGGCTTCATGAAGTCGACGGCGATCAGGCCGGTGATATCGGCGATGCTATAGGAATCTCCGGCGACAAACTCCCTGCCGGCGAGTTCGCCATCGAGAAAGCGCAGGAACTCGACCGCCTTGGGCTTGTTCGCCTCGCCCCATTCCGGGATCTGCGGTACCTCCCACTCCTTCATCGCCGGATGAAGGTGGCGAAAGGTGGCGGCCACCGCGTTGAAAAGGTTGAGTTCCACGCGCCGCTGCCACATCTCGACCTGCGCCTTGCCGAGCGCCTCCTTGCCGAACAGCGGCGGTTCCGGCTGCAATTCCTCGAAATAGCGGCAGATGGCGACGGATTCGGTGAGGATCGTGCCGTCGTCCAGTTCCAGTACCGGCAGCCGCTGCAACGGGTTGCGCGAACTCACCGCTTCCTGCCGATGCTCCATCGCGCCCATGTCGACGGGAACCAGCGGAACGCTCAGGCCCTTTTCGGCCAGGAACACGCGAACGCGCCGCGGATTTGGCGCGCGACCACCATCGAAGAGCTTCATTTATCGTTTCCGCCCGGGTCCATCGCTAGGTCCATCAGCAGACTATAGGTCGCCTGCGCCCAAAACCGAAGGGTCTGGCGCAGCCAATCGCCGGTTTGGGCCAAAAGATCGCCCTCGCCTGTTTCTGTCGCCGTTCCGTGATCGCGGCGCCAGTCCTGTGGCCGCTCGAAACCGCCGGCCCAGATGCCGGCCCCCGCCGCCCGTGCTTTTGCTTCCTCCGCCCGGTAATCGCCATAGGAGACGGCCCATCCCGCCTCGACCTGCGCCCGGTTGAGGTCGAGGCTGCCGGCGGTGCAGACGGCGAGGAGCCGGCCGTAGCGGTCGTGTTCGCTGCCGCTGCAAGATACCTCCTGCCCGCCTATGGCCTTGACCAGCGCCTCGCGCGAGCGCTTGCCGCAGGCATAGTCGGCACCTTCCAGCCTGCAGGCCTGGCCGTATTCCGGCGCATCGATGCCGACCAGCCGCACGCGCAACGAACCGAAGGTCAGGGAATCGCCGTCATTCACGGTCGGCCGCCCCTGCGACTCGACCGGCTCCCTGCGGTCGAGCCGGGCCGCGACCGCAACCAGCACTGCCAGAAGGACAAGCGTCAGCGCATAGTCCAGCAGCCTGCGCCCGGGGCGCCGGCGTCGGGGTGCGCCACGGCGGCCGCGCGGCCCGGAACTAGCATGGAAAAACAGTCTCTTAATCATTCGGTTGTAGTGTTGAAAATTGAAACCACCGCTCGAAAATCGAATTTTTCATGTCGCTGCAAATCGCCAGCACGGCGGACAAGAACATCGTGGACCGCCGCAAGCCGCATCGCAACAGCGATGTTGCGCGTGCCGTGCGCAAGATGCGCGACCGACTGGCCCAGCAATCCGCGACGCCCGACTTCGACCGCGAGCTCCTTAAACTGCATGCACGCGCCATGGTCGGCGGCGCTACGGCGATCGCGCTTCTAGTGCTTGCCATCGCGGTAGCCGGCCTTGCCATCGGCATGAGCGGCAAGATCGTGATCTGGGCGGTGCTGACGGTTGCCTGCCATGCCGGCCTCGTCTTCGTCGCCCGCCATGTCGACCGCACGGAGACGGCGAATCTCAAGCCACGACAGAACCGCCGCAGCTTCCTCGTCGCGCATCTTTTGAGCGGACTCGGCTGGGTCTATTTCGCCTCGCTCGGCTGCGATACGTGCTCGGTCGACCAGTTCCCGGTCATCAAGGCGGTCATGCTCCTGTTCGCGATGGCCGCCACGGCAATCATGACGTCGTCGTTGCGCGGGGCCCTGATCGCGACGTTTGCCGGTCCGATAGTGGCCTATGCCTATTTCGCCACGCGGCCATGGAGCCCGGTCGAGGCCATCATGGTCGGGCTGCTTGCCGTCGCCCTTCCCTTTTTCGCCTATGTGGCAAGCCACCTCTACCGCTCCTCGGTCATGCTGATGTCGTTCCAGACCGAGAAGGACGCGCTGATCGCGGAACTGGAGACGGCAAAGTCGATGTCGGACGAAGCGCGCCGGCGCGCCGAGGAGGCCAACCTCGCCAAGTCGCGGTTCCTTGCCTCGATGAGCCACGAACTGCGCACGCCGCTCAACGCCATCCTCGGGTTTTCCGAGGTCATGAGCAACGAGGTGCTGGGACCGATGAACAATCCCACCTATCGCGACTACGCGAAGGACGTGCACGATTCGGGCCAGCACCTGCTCAATCTCATCAACGAAATCCTCGACCTGTCGCGCATCGAAGCCGGCCGCTACCAGCTGCATGAAGAGCCGGTGGTGCTGCTCAACATCGCCGAAGACTGCTGCCACATGATGGAGTTGCGCGCGCGCAACAAGGACATCCGCATCATCCAGGATTTCGAGGCCTCGCTGCCGCGCCTGTTCGCAGACGAGCGGGCCCTGCGCCAGGTGATCCTGAACCTGCTTTCCAACGCGATAAAGTTCACCTCGACCGGCGGCGAGGTGCGTGTCCGCGTCGGCTGGACGGCGGGCGGCGGGCAGTATGTCTCGGTGCGCGACAACGGCCCCGGCATCCCGCCGGAGGAAATCCCGATCGTGCTGTCGGCCTTCGGCCAGGGTTCGATCGCCATCAAGAGCGCGGAACAGGGAACGGGACTCGGCCTGCCGATCGTGCAGGGCCTTGTCGCCATGCACGGCGGCGAGTTCCAACTGGTGTCCAAGCTGCGCGAGGGCACCGAGGCGATCGCCATCTTCCCGCTGAGCCGGGTGATGGAAGAGCTGCCGGCGCTGCCGATGAAGTCCGTCGCCGGCGGGCGGCGGCGCTAAACCACCGTCAGTGTTCGCGCACGGCGGCCGCCATGCCGGAACTGCACAGCGCGGCCGCCTTGACGATACCGGCCGCGAGCCCAGCGCCCACCCCTTCGTCATGGTCGATGCCGAGGTCGAGCAACGGGCTGAGGCCGATGCTGGCCGCTGCCTGCCTGTAGGCGGCCAGCGCCGGCATGCCGGCCAAAAGGCAATGGTCGAGCGCTGCCGGGCTGGCGGCGTGCAGAACGGCGGCGGCGGCGAAAGCGACGCGCCCGCCGATCAGGACCGGTACCTTTTGCGTGCGCGCGGCAAGGATCGCGCCGGCAATTGCCGCGAACTCGCGCCCGCCGACGCGCCGCAATGCTTCCAGCGGCTCCTTGAGGTGGTTGCCGTGGAAGGCGAGCGCGGCGTCCACGGCCTCGGCCCGGCGGGCTGTCGTGGCGTCCTCCTCGCTCGCCCCTACCCAGTCGGCACTGCGACCGCCGAACAAGGCAGCCAGCAGCGCTGCCGCGACGGTGGCGTTGCCGGCGCCGAGCGCGCCGAGGCACAGCAGGTCGGTGCCATCGGCCACCGCCTCCATGCCGAAGGCCATGGTGGCAGCACAGTCGCGCTCGCTGAGCGCTGCCTCCATGGTGATGTCGCCGGTCGGAATGTCGAGGGCGAGGTCGAAGACCTTCAGCCCGAGGTCATGGGCGATGCAGATCTGGTTGATCGCCGCGCCGCCCGCCGCACACAGTTCGACCGCCCTGACGGTCGAGCTCATTTCGCCCGGCACGATGCCGTTATGCACGACGCCGTGGTTGCCGGCGAACAACGCCACCAATGGCCGCCGCACGAAGGGCGGCGCCCGGCCGCTCCATGCTGCCAGCCAGGCGGCGACTTCCTCGATGCGGCCAAGGGAGCCGTGCGGTTTCTCGGCCTTGTCGAACAGCGTGCGCACTCTTGCTGCCGCTTGAGCATCCGCGGGCGGCAGGTTGGCGAGCAGGTCGCGAATGTCGTCGAAAGGGAGTGCGCTGTTCATGTGTTTCCGAGCCCCTTGCAGATGGCATGCGGATAGACCTGTTGGCGTCCGGGCACAACCTTTGCGTCGTGGCGCGAAAATGGCCAGGCACGGCGGGTTTGGAAAGGCTTGCATTGGCTGCGATGTTGCACCATGTGGGAGCAATCGAAGGATTTTTCTGATGTCGGCCATCGCATCCCCCTGCATTCTCGTCTGCTCGATCGACCAGGTGACGGGCTACTGCTTCGGCTGTGGCCGCACGAAGGCCGAGATCGGCGCATGGATCGAAATGACACCCGAGACGCGGCAGTCGGTAATGGCCGAACTGCCGGCACGCCTTGAGACGGTGGAGCGCAAGCCGCGCCGCGAGACCCGCCGCAGCCGCATGGCGCGCGAGCGCAACACACCTGCATGAATAGGCTTTTCTGGATCATCATGGCGGCGATCGGCCTCGCGCTGGTCCTGCTGATGCTCAACAATTCCGCCGGACAGACTTTTGGCATCGCCAATGACGATTTTGCCCAACTCGTCTGGGTGGGCACGCTCGCAGCGGTGATCGGCGCTTTCGTGCTGCGGTCGGGCCGTCCCCTCGGCACGCTGGCCAAGCAGTTCGGCGGCTGGTTCCTGATCGTGCTCGCGCTGGTCGCCGGCTATCAGTATCGCTATGAATTGCAGGATTTCGCCAACCGCGTCAGCGCCGGGCTCGTGCCCGGCAGCCCGCTGGCGCTCGGCCAGGATGACGGCCGCGCGACGGTAACGCTGCAAAAAGCCCTCAACGGTCATTTCGAGGCGCGCATCCTCATCAACGATGCGCCGGTCCGGGTGGTGGTCGACACCGGGGCCAGCAGCACCGTGCTGACCGCGGCCGACGCCCAAGCCGCCGGCTTCGACCCGGCCGGGTTGCGCTATACCGTGCCGGTCTCCACCGCCAATGGCGTGACGCAGGCGGCGGGTGCGCGCGCCTCGCAGATCGCAATAGGCGGCATCGTGCGAAACGACATGCAGATCCTGATCGCCGCACCCGGCGCGCTCGGCCAAAGCCTGCTCGGCATGAATTTCATCTCGACGCTGTCGGGCTTCGACGTTCGCGGCGACCGCATGATCCTGCGCGACTGATCTGGAGCATGATGCCGAAAAGCGTGAAGCGGTTTTCGGACGACATCATGCTCTATCCTTTTCATTCAGAGCCGGATGATCTCAGGTCGAATCGGCCTGAGATCATCCGGCTCCAAGTGTCAGGCTGCCTCGCCCTGCTCGCTGTCGAGGTCGACCGAAGCGAAGGCGGCCCGCAGCACTTCCGGCCCTGCGTTGGGCTTCGTCCCGTCGGTGGAGAGAATCTGCCGCCACCGGCGCGCACCGGGCAGGCCATGGAACAGGCCGACCATGTGGCGGGTGATATGGCCTAGCCGCCCGCCCTGTTCGATATGACGGGCCGCGTAGGCGGCCATGGTCTCGATGAGCGCGGCGTAGTCGAAGGCTTCGTACGGGTCGTCATGGATGGCGGCATCGACGCCGGTCAGGATGCCCGGCGTGTGATAGGCTACGCGGCCGAGCATGGCGCCGTCCAGCCTTTGCAGATGGCCCTGCACCTCGGCCAATGTCTGGATCCCGCCGTTGATGCCGATGAAGCGGCCGGGATTTTCTGCCTTGAGGCCGTAGACGCGGCCATAGTCGAGCGGCGGAATTTCCCGGTTTTCCTTCGGTGACAACCCTTCCAGCCAGGCCTTGCGGGCATGCACCCACAGCGCATCGGCGCCGGCCGCGAAAACGCCGCCGGCGAGTTCGTCGAGTGCGGCCTGCGGGTCCTGGTCGTCGACGCCGATCCGGCATTTCACGGTGACCGGCACGGAAACGCTCGCCTTCATGGCCGTCACGCAATCGGCCACCAGCGCCGGCGTCTTCATCAGGCAGGCGCCGAAGGTGCCCGACTGCACCCGGTCGGACGGGCAGCCGACATTGAGGTTGATCTCGCCATAGCCGAACGCCTCGCCGATGCGCGCCGCCTCGGCGAGCTTGCGCGGGTCCGAGCCGCCAAGCTGCAGGGCGACCGGATGCTCGACCGCATCGAAGCCCAGCAAGCGCTCGCGCGCGCCATGGATGACGGCCTCGGCGACGACCATCTCGGTGTAAAGCAAGGCCCGGCGCGTCAACTGCCGATGAAAGAACCGGCAATGCCTGTCCGTCCAGTCCATCATCGGTGCGACAGCGACGATCGGCGCCTTGTAGGCGACCGCCGCTTGCTGAAGTTCGTTATCCCGTGCCATCCAGTCCATGCCCGCGGATTTGGCAGATGTTCCCGCTGCGCGGGAACGTCGAAGCGCCGCTATACAGGTCCCCTGTTAATAAAGCGAGCCTGGACGCTGCCCGCGAGGAACGCGCTTGCGGGATCGCAGCGGCCATGGCAATCCGCGCCGGTTGCGCTTCATCAACGTGGGTATTCCATGCCGACCGACTTTTCCGTCCCGATTAGCCTCATTTCGCCGGCCGACGAACCGGCGATCCTGTCGCTCAACAACGAGCATGCGGCCGAACTGTCGTGGCTGGAGCCCGAAAACCTCGCCCGGCTTCTCGGCCAGGGCTTTTATGTCCGGCGCATCGGCGCGGCCGAAGCCTTCATCATCGCGCTCGACCAGGACGCGGATTACGGCAGCCCGAATTTCCGGTGGTTTCGCGACCGTTACCCGCGCTTCGTCTATGTCGACCGCGTCGTCGTCGCCAAATCGGCGCGGGGTCGCGGCCATGCGCGCCGGCTCTACGAAGCGCTGTTTGCCGAGGCGCGCGCGGCGGGCCACACGATCGTCACCTGCGAGGTGAATGCCGAGCCGCCGAACCCGGCTTCGGACGCGTTCCACGCTAGCCTCGGCTTCGTCGAGGTCGGGGACGCCGTCATCCATGGCGGCGAGAAAACCGTCCGCTATTTCATCCGCGATCTGGGCGCGGAATAGGAAGTCCCGTTCCATCGGCCCGCCTGCCCGGCCGACCGATGGAACCGATTGGCGCCGCCTCAGGCGGCGTTGGCCTGCGTCACCGCCCGCTTCGCCATTACCGTGATCAGATGGGCGCGGTATTCGGCGCTGGCGTGCATGTCGCTCATCAGCCCCTTGGCCGGAACGCTCACGCCCGCGAGCGCCGAGGCGTCGAAATTCTTCGAAAGAGCCGCTTCCAGTTCCTTCGAGCGGAAAACGCCGTCGTCCCCGGCCCCGGTCACGGCAACAGTGACGCCCTTCCCCTTGGCCACGAACACGCCGACCATGGCGTAGCGCGAGGCCGGGTTGCGGAACTTTTCGTAGCCGGCATTGGCGGGCGCCGTGAAGGTCACGGCAGTGACGATCTCGCCGTCCTTCAGCGCCGTCTCGAACAGGCCCTTGAAGAACTTTTCGGCCGCGATCTCGCGCTTGTTGGTGACGATGGTGGCGCCCAGCGCCAGCATCGCCGCCGGATAGTCCGCCGCCGGATCGTTGTTAGCGATCGAGCCGCCGATCGTCCCGCGGTGGCGAACGGCCGGGTCGCCGATCAGCGAGGCGAGATGCGCCAGCGCCGGGCACACCTTGGCCAGCTTTTCGTTGGTCGAGACCTCGTAATGCGTCGTGGCGGCGCCGATGGTGACGTTCTTGCCCGAAACCTTGATGCCCTTCAGCGCATCGATGCGGGAAATGTCGACCAGGTCCGACGGCGCCGCGAGACGCGTCTTCATGGCCGGCAGCAACGTCATGCCGCCGGAAAGCAGCTTGGCGTCGCCGGTCTTCAGGAGTTTGCCGGCATCGGCAAGCGAGGCGGCGCGATGGTAATTGACCGAATACATGGTTTCGTCCTCCTCAGTGCTTTGCCGCGCGGATGGCCGCCCAGACCTTCTGCGGGGTCGCGGGCATGGTGATTTCCTCGGTGCCGATCGCGTCGGTGATGGCGTTGATGACTGCCGGCGGCGAACCGATGGCGCCGGCCTCGCCGCAGCCCTTGAGGCCGAGCGGGTTGGACGGCGACGGCGTGCTCGACGTCGACAGCTTGTAGGACGGCACGTCGCCGGCGCGCGGCATGGTGTAGTCCATGTAGCTTGCCGTCAGCAGCTGGCCGCTGGCCGGGTCGTAGTTGGCGCCTTCGAGAAGCGCCTGCCCGATGCCCTGGGTCACGCCGCCATGCACCTGGCCCTCGACGATCATCGGGTTGATGATGTTGCCGAAATCGTCGGCCGCCACGAACTGCACGATATCGGTATGCCCGGTATCGGGATCGATCTCGACCTCGCAGATGTAGCAGCCTGCCGGGAAGGTGAAGTTGGCCGGGTCGTAGAAGGCGGTCTCTTTCAGGCCCGGCTCCATGCCCTGCGGCAGGTTGTGGGCGGTATAGGCCGCCAACGCCATCTGGAACCACGGCACCGACTTGTCGGTACCGGCGACCTTCAGCGCGCCGTCTTCGATGACGACGTCGGCCTCGTCGGCCTCCATCAGGTGCGCGGCGATCTTCTTGGCCTTGGCCTCGACCTTGTCGAGCGCCTTGACGATGGCGCTCATGCCGACCGCGCCGGAGCGCGAGCCGTAGGTGCCCATGCCCATCTGCACCTTGTCGGTGTCGCCATGGACGATGGAGATCGAGTCGAGCGGAACGGCAAGGCGCTGCGCGACGAGCTGCGCGAACGTCGTCTCATGGCCCTGGCCGTGGCTGTGCGAGCCGGTCAGCACTTCGATGGTGCCGACCGCGTTGACGCGCACTTCCGCCGATTCCCACAGGCCGACGCCGGCGCCGAGGCTGCCGACCGCCGCCGAGGGCGCAATGCCGCAGGCCTCGATGTAGCAGGAGAAGCCGATGCCGCGCAGCTTGCCGGCCTTGCGGGCCTTCTCGCGGCGCTTCTCGAAACCGGCGTAGTCGGCCGCTTTCAACGCCATATCGAGCGAGGTGGCGAAATCGCCGGCATCGTAGTTCATGATGACCGGCGTCTGGTGCGGGAAGCTCTTGATAAAGTTCCTGCGGCGAAGCTCCGCCGGGGAAATGCCGAACTGGCGAGCGGCGACTTCCATCATCCGCTCGACGTTGTAGGCTGCCTCGGGCCGGCCTGCGCCGCGATAGGCGTCGACGGGCGCGGTATTGGTGTAGATGGCCTTCACGTTGGCATGGATGGCCGGGATGTCGTACTGGCCCGACAGCAGCGTGGCGTAGAGATAGGTCGGCGTCGCCGACGAGAACAGCGACATGTAGGCGCCGAGATTGGCTTTGGTTTCAACCTTGAAGCCGAGAATCTTGTAGTCCTTGTCGAAGGCCATCGCCAAATGGCTGTGATGGTCGCGGCCATGGGCGTCGCACATGAAGCTTTCGGTGCGGTCCGCCACCCACTTCACCGGCACGCCGGTGCGCTTGGACGCCCACAGGCAGACGATCTCCTCCGGATAGATGTAGATCTTCGAGCCGAAGCCGCCGCCGACATCGGGGGCGATGACGCGCAGCTTGTTTTCCGGGGCGACGTTGTAGAAGGCGCTCATCACCAGGCGAGCGACATGCGGGTTCTGCGAGGTCGTCCAGCAGGTGTAGTGGTCTTCGGCCTTGTCGTAGTGGCCGAGCGCCGCGCGCGGCTCCATCGCGTTCGGCACGAGACGGTTGTTGACGATGTCCATCTCGACGACATGGGCGGCCTTCTTGAAGGCTGCCGCGGTTTCGTCGGCATTGCCGATATCCCAGTCGAAAATCAGGTTGTTTTCGGCTTCGGGGTGGATTTGCGGCGCGCCCTTGTCCATCGCCTTGGAGGCGTCGGTGACGGACTTGAGTTCCT
Organism: Aquamicrobium soli; assembly: GCF_042646345.1. Taxonomy (NCBI): domain Bacteria; kingdom Pseudomonadati; phylum Pseudomonadota; class Alphaproteobacteria; order Hyphomicrobiales; family Phyllobacteriaceae; genus Aquamicrobium; species Aquamicrobium soli. Next base: position 94,827 of record NZ_JBHRTK010000013.1, read on the forward strand.
TGTAGGTGACCTCGACCGCCTCGGCGGCGTCGCGCGCCTGCGCCTTGGTATCGGCCACCACGACGGCTACCGCGTCGCCGACATAGCGCACCTTGTCGACGGCCAGCGCCGACCAGGCGCCCATCTTCATCGGCGAGCCGTCCTTGGAATGGATCATCCAGCCGCAGATCAGGTTGCCGATGCCGTCCGCCTTCAGTTCCTTGCCGGTCAGCACGCCGATGACGCCGGGCATGGCCTGCGCGGCCTTGACGTCGATCTTCTTGATCTGCGCATGCGCGTGCGGGCTGCGCACAAACATCGCATGTTTCATGCCGGGCACGACCATGTCGTCGACATAGCGCCCCGCGCCGGTGATGAAACGCTTGTCTTCCTTGCGCGCAACCCGCGCGCCGATACCTTCGATACCCATCAGAGATCTCCTCCAGAGCTTTCGGTGAATGGTGGATGAAACAGGTGTGAACGGTCGAAGGCCCCAGCGGGCCGAGCGCCAATCGAAGATCGGCTGCTACCGGCCATTCATCACCGGCCGCCCACCACTAAGCCGCTTTCTTCGCCTTGCCCTTGCCGGCCTTCGACATCTCCTTCGAGGCGGCGAGCACGGCCTTGACGATGTTGTGGTAGCCGGTGCAGCGGCAGATATTGCCTTCCAGTTCGTCGCGAACCGTCGCTTCGTCCAGCCCTTCGGGATGGCGCGCGATCATGTCGACCGACGTCATGATCATGCCCGGCGTGCAGAAGCCGCATTGCAGGCCGTGGTACTCCTTGAACGCAGCCTGCACCGGGTGCAGGTCGGCGCCGTCGGCCAGGCCCTCGATGGTGGTTACCACCGAGCCGGAAGCCTGTACCGCCAGCATCGTGCACGACTTGACCGCCTTGCCGTCGACATGGACGACGCAGGCGCCGCACTGGGACGTGTCACAACCGACATGGGTGCCGGTAAGGCCGAGATTTTCCCTCAGAAAATGAACCAGAAGCGTGCGGTCCTCGACGGTGCCGCTCACCTGCCTCCCGTTCACCGTCAACGATACGTCCGACATGAAACCTCCCTGGGTAATCAACCTTGGTATCCATCCGCCGCGCTCGTCGGGGCGCGGCGTCTGCCGTTATTCATATCCTGTATAACGCTTGAAAAACAGCCCTCTGGATTCCCGAATTATACGAGAATGCAATCCGCCCGAAAGGCCGTATATTGTACTTTCGGTCACGCGAACGGCGTCTCCAGCCCCCCATTGCCAAAGCCGCCCGGACAACCCACAATGCCCTCCGACATACCAGGGAGGAACCTGCTGGCCTGTTCGCGGACACGATACGCCTGCGGCCTTTCCGCGCTCACCACCGATGCCGCGGATGCTGACGGTTTTGCTCGTGCAATAGCGCTGGAAGTAGCGGCCATCGAAGCGGGATTCGCCCTCATTTTCTTCTCGCAAAGCCTGATCGACGCCGACACCCTTTCATCGGCGTTGAAGGCTCATGTGCCGGCCCTCCACTATGCCGGCTGCTCGACGGCCGGGGAGATCACGCCGGACGGGCTGACGGAAGGCCATATGGTAGCGGTGCTGTTCCCGACTGCGCTGTTTTGCGTGACCAGCGCCATGATCGACGATCTTTCGTCCACCGGCATGGACAAGATAACCAGCAATGTCAGCGAGTTACGTCGCCATATTCGCACCAAGGCGGAGCTCAGGCCCGCCGGCAGCACTTTCGCGCTCTGCTTCATCGACGGTCTTTCCAACACCGAGGAGGCGGTGACCTCGGCCATTCACTGGGGCCTGGACGACATTCCCCTGATCGGCGGCTCGGCAGGCGACGACCTCAAGTTCCAAACGACGCGCCTCATTTCCAACGGCCGCGTCGCGTCCGACAGCGCCATCGTCGTCCTCATCGCCACGGAGATTCCCTTCCGCGTCTTCAAGACCGACAATTTCCTGCCGACCGAGGAAAAGCTGGTGGTTACGGCTTCGGACCCGGAGCATCGCCTGGTCCGCGAATTCAATGCGGCCAACGCCGCCGAGGAATACGCGGTCTCGGTCGGCATCGACAAGCAGTCGCTGACGCCGATGAGCTTTGCCTCGCACCCGGTGGTGGTGAAGGTCGGGGGCGAATATTACTGCCGTTCGATCCAAAAGCTGAACGAGGACGGCTCGCTGTCCTTCTTCTGCGCCATCGACGACGGCGTGGTGCTTTCCATCGCCGAGCCCAAGAGCATGGTCGAAAGCACGCGCGCCGCCCTCACTTCGGTCGAGCGGCGCCTTGGCGGCATCGACATGATTCTGGGCTTCGACTGCGTTCTGCGGCGGCTCGATGCGCATAACCGGCAGGTGCTGCGCGGCATATCGGAACTCTATCGCGAACATCGGGTGATCGGCTTCGGTACCTATGGCGAGCAGTACCGGTCGATGCACCTCAACCAGACCTTTACCGGCATCGCCTTCGGCCGGCGCCAGGCGGCGGAATAGGAACTTCGATGCCCCTGAAGGACATAACGGACGTCGCGCGGCTGAAGAAGATCAACGCCGCGCTGGTCGACCGCGTCGAACGAGCGATGGACCAGCAGGGCAACGCCTTCTCGCTGTTCCAGACGGCGATTGCGCTCGAGAACCAGGTGCGCACGCGCACGGACGAGCTTCATTCGACGCTGCGCCGGCTCGAGCAGTCGAATGCCGACCTCAGCGCGGCCAAGGAAAACGCCGAACTCGCCAATCTGTCGAAGACACGCTTCCTTGCCGCCGCCAGCCACGACGTTCTCCAGCCCCTGAACGCCGCCCACCTCTCGATCTCCGCCCTGGCCGAAATCCAGATGGGCGAGGAAGGCAGGAAACTGGTGCGCCAGGTCGAGCGCTCGCTGGAAACGATGGAGGATCTGCTGCGCACCCTGCTCGACATATCCAAGCTCGACGCCGGCGTGGTGCGGCCGGAAATCGGCGATGTCAGCCTGGAATCGCTGTTCGCCTCGCTGCGCTCGGATTTCCAGCCGCTGGCGGATCTGAACGGGCTGAAGCTCAAGTTCCGCCCGGCGCCGGCGACCGTGCGTTCGGACCGCACGCTTTTGCGCCGCATCCTGCAGAACATCATCTCCAACGCCCTGCGCTATACCCGCGCGGGCGGCGTCCTGGTCGGCATACGCCATCGCGGCGACACGGTGCGCATCGACGTGGCGGATACCGGCTGCGGCATTCCCGAAGACCAGCACGACGCGGTGTTCGAGGAATTCAACCGCGGCAGCATTTCGGCCAACACCTCGCTCGCCAGCGGCGGGCTGGGGTTGGGGCTGGCGATCGTGCGGCGCATCGCGGGCGCACTCGACCATCCCATCACGTTCTCGTCGCGGGTTGGGCGCGGCACGATCTTCCATATCGACGTGCCGGCCGGCAGCGGCCGTCACGGCGAGATCGAGGTCGTCGGCGAGATGGAGCGGCCGCGCGGCTACGGCCTGTTCGGCACCAAGGTGCTGCTGATCGAGAACGACGTCGATGTCCTGCGGGCGATGACCTCGCTGCTGGAACGCTGGCAGTGCGTGGTGCGGCAGGCGACCGCCACCGACGAAGCGCTCGACCTGCTCGGCGATACCGCATGGGTGCCCGACATCATCATCGCCGACCAGCACCTCAACGACGGCGACCTCGGCAGCCATACCATCGCCGAGGTGCGCGACTATCTCGGTCGCATCGTCCCTGCCCTGATCATCACCGGCGACCCTTCGGACGCGGTGGTCAAGGCCGCCCGTTCAGCAGGGATAGAACTGATGCGCAAGCCGCTGAAGCCGGCGCAGTTGCGCGCGCTGCTGGCGCACCTTCTAGCTTAAACTTGGTCGCGGAACAGGTCGGCGTTGTCGAGCTTGGAAACCTCGATCACGGCCTGCGTGCGGCTGTAGACATTGAGCTTGCGCAGGATCTCGGAGACATGCGCCTTCACCGTGGTCTCGCCCACCTGCAACTCATAGGCGATCTGCTTGTTGAGCAGCCCCTGTTGCAGCATGCGAAGGACGCGCAGTTGCTGCGGCGTCAGCTTGGAAAGCCGCGAGACGAGGTCGGCGCGATCGATGCTGTCCGCCCCCTGCGCGCCTGCCTGGTAGGTTTCCGGCACGAAGACGGCCCCGTCCATCACCGTGCGTATGGCGTCGGCCAGTTCGCTCTTGCGCGCCGATTTGGGAATGAAGCCGGCGGCCCCGTAGGACAGCGCCTCGGAAATGATCTTGGCATCCTCGTAGCCGGAGACGATGACGACCGGCAGGCGCGGATAGCGGGTGCGCAGTTGCAGCAGCCCCTCGAAACCGCGCACATCCGGCATCGACAGATCGAGCAGCGCCAGGTCGAAGGATTTTCCCGAAGCGAGAACATCCACCGCCTCGGCGATGGAGCGCGCCTCGACCGTATCGACATCGGGATAGGCCATCTGGACGGCACTATGCAGCGCCTCCCGAAACAGCGGGTGGTCGTCGATGATGAGAAAACGAGCGGCTTCCAGCGGTGCGGTCATGGCATGATACGGCGAGGTGCTTTATTTCTGGCTGAGACAAGGTAGCAGCGGCAAGATAGGCCGATAATTGCAAAATAGTACATTGCCGGCATCTGTCGCGGCCAGCGGGACATTTTTCACGGTGCGGTGCCTTGCCTGGCCGCGCGATCCGGCCGAATGTCGCTGCGCGCCCCTGTCGGCGTCCATAAAACCCAGCAAGGAACACCGATGAGAGCGGTTGTCTTCGAGGAATTTGGCCAGGCGCCGGCGATCCGGACGGTGCCGGACCCGCGGCCGGCGCCGGAAGGCGTGGTGATCAAGCTCGAGGCGACCGGCATTTGCCGCTCGGACTGGCACGGCTGGATGGGGCACGACCCCGACATCCGCCTGCCGCATGTGCCGGGGCATGAACTGGCCGGCACAGTGGTGGCGGTGGGCCGGCAGGTGAGTCGCTGGAAGGCCGGCGACCGCGTGACCGTGCCGTTCGTCGCCGGCTGCGGCCGCTGCGTCGAATGCACTTCGGGCAACCACCAGGTATGCGAGCACCAGTTCCAGCCCGGTTTCACGGCCTGGGGCTCGTTCGCCGAATATGTCGCCATCGACTTCGCCGACACCAATCTGGTGCGGCTGCCCGAATCCATGGATTTCGCCACCGCCGCCAGCCTCGGCTGCCGGTTCGTGACTTCGTTCCGGGCGGTCGTCGACCAGGGCCGGGTGACGCCGGGCGAATGGGTAGCGGTGCATGGCTGCGGCGGTGTCGGGCTTTCGGCCATCATGATCGCCAGCGCCATGGGCGCCAATGTCGTCGCCATCGACCTTACCGAGGAAAAGCTGGAATTCGCGAAAAAGATCGGTGCGGTCGCGACCGTCAACGCGGCAACGACGCCGAACGTCGTCAAGGCGGTCAAGCAGATCACCAATGGCGGCGCGCATATGTCGATGGACGCGCTCGGCCATCCGACTACCTCGTTCAACTCGATCTCCAACCTGCGCCGGCGCGGCCGCCATGTGCAGGTGGGGCTGATGCTCGGCGACCATGCCAAGGCGGCGGTGCCGATGGCCAAGATCATTGCCTTCGAGCTGGAAATCCGCGGCAGCCACGGCATGCAGGCGTTCCGTTATCAGGCGATGATGGATATGATCGCGACCGGCAAGCTGAAGCCCGAAATACTCGTCGGGCGCAGGATGAGCCTCGAGGAGGCCCCTGCCGCGCTGATGGCGATGGACCGCTTCGACGGCGTCGGCATCGGCGTCGTGACGCGTTTTTGACAGGAAGCAGCCTATGAACACGCCAAAGCGGCGGGTGTGGTGGGGCGACTACCGCGCAACCGAATACGCCCTGATCGATCCCGAAGCGACCATCGCCGTCCTGCCGGTGGCGGCGATCGAGCAGCATGGCCCGCACCTGCCGGTCTCGACCGACACCACGATCATGGAAGGAATGCTGGAGACGGTCATTTCCCGGCTGCCGGACGACCTCGACATCCGCATCCTGCCGGTGCAGGCCGTCGGCAAATCCAACGAGCACATCGAGGTTCCGGGCACGCTGACCCTGCCGCCCGCCACGCTGACCGACGCCTGGAGGGAACTCGGCCTGTCGGTGGCACGGGCCGGGATCAAGAAGATCGTCGTCGTCAATTCGCATGGCGGCAACGAGGAGGTCATGAGCATCGTCACGCGCGAACTCCGGGTGCGTGAAAAGATGCTGGCGGTGAAGACGAGCTGGCAGCGCTTCGGCCGCCCCGCCGGACTTTATACCGAGAGCGAGGACCGCTACGGCATCCATGGCGGCGACGTGGAAACCTCGCTGATGCTGCATTTTCGCCCCGACCTCGTGGACATGGGCAAGGCGCAGGACTTTGTTTCCAACGTCACCCGCGCCGAGGGCGAGTTCGCGCTGCTGCGCCAGACCGGCACCCACTCCTTCGCCTGGCTCGCCGCCGACCTCAACCCCAACGGCGTGGTCGGCGACGCCGCCTCCGCCACGGCGGAGAAAGGCCGGCTGACGGCGCAACATCAGGCCGACGGGTTCATCACCCTGCTGCGGGATATCCGCAAGGCGGCGCTGGCGGACTGGATTCTCTAGATCTCCAATGCGAAGGGGGCTCCCTCGAAGGCATCGGCCCCACGTCCGATTGCCCTGATCGCCGCGATCATGCGACCCTGCCGGCCCAAAATGGCGTCGGCGACCTCGATCAACCGGGGGTTCGGCGTCGCCGAGGGCGACAGGAAGCGCAGCGTATGCGCCAGTTCCATCTCGTCCAGCGAAGGATCAAAGGCCGCCGCGACGATATAGGCGGCGGCGGTCGAGCGACTGACCCCGGCATAGCAATTGATCGCCAGCGGCGCAGTTCGATCTCCCGCCTGTACGAAATCGAGCATGCGCCGCACGTGGGATTCGCCGGGCAAGGTCATGCCGTCGCGCAATTCGGCAATGTCGTTCATGGCGAGCAGAAGGTGGTTTTCGGCAGCGATCACCGCTGGCCGGGTCATCGTCGTGCCGGCCGAAAGCAGGGAAACCAGCCGTGCCGCGCCGGATTGCGCCACGACCCGATCGACCTTCGACAAGGGGCAGACATGGATCAGCATCAGCGTCGCTCCCCGGCCCATTCTCGGAGCGCGGTTTCCAGGCGCGACCATTCTTCCTCGTTGCCCGGCAAGCCTGCCCGCAACACCGTGGGGCGCTCGTCGTAGTGTCGGAGCAGGATGCCCCGGCGGCCGAGCGCGGAAAACAGGCCTGCGGCCTGCGGAAAGTCGAGATAGCGGTAGAGCGGCGTGCCGCCGCCAACCGGGGCGTCGTGACGGAGGAAAAGCGCGTCGAGCCGTCCCGATTCGTCGTGCAGCCTCGCCCGCATGGCGTCCTGCCAGTTTCGGTCACTCAGCGCGCGGAACCCGTATTCCAGCGCCGGGCCGGACACGGCCCATGGACCGAGTTGCGTTTCGAGGCGGCCTGCCGTTTCGGGCTCGGCCAAGGCGAAGCCCAGGCGCGCGCCGGCTATGCCGAAGAATTTGCCGAACGAGCGCAGCACCACGATGCCGCCCTGCCCGACATCGCCGGCGAGGCTCTGCTCGCGCGGCCCCACGTCCATAAAGGCCTCGTCCACGATCAGAAGGCCGCCTTTCGCGCGCAGCTTCTCGGCCAGAGCCAGAAGGCGGGTGCGCTCGATCACGCGGCCGTCCGGGTTGTTCGGGTTGACCACTACGGCAAGATCGGCGTTGGCCAGTTCGTCGAAATCCTGCGCCTCCCGCACCGCATGCCCGGCGATGGCCGCCGCGCGCGCATGCTCGGCATAGGTGGGCGACAATACCGCCGCCCTGCCCGGACGCACCAGCCGCGCTACCTGCGGCAACAGGATCTGGGTTCCGGGCGCGGCAACCACCTCCTGCAGCGAGGGCGCGCCATAGGCTGCCGCCGCCACCGCCTTGAGGTCGTGCAGCCGCTGCTGTTCCGGCAAGCGCAACAGCGCGGTGGCGGGCAGGTCGAAAAGCGGATAGGAGTGCGGGTTGATCCCGGTCGAGAGATCGACGAACGGTTCGGGCGCCTGTGGAAACAGCGCTCTCGCCCGGGCAAGGCTTCCGCCGTGATCGACCGCCGCCATCGCCTGTTGCAGAATCCCCATGTCCATGCTGATCGCTTTCCTGTCGCTGGCTGTCGAAATCCGGCTGGGCTACCCGGACCGACTGTTCCGTCTCGCCGGTCATCCGGTCACATGGATCGGCAGGTTGATAACCCTTCTCGATAAAACGCTCAACCGCGCCACCGATGCCGACCACACGCGGCGCATTTGCGGCGTCATAGCCTTGCTGGTGCTCGTCGCCGTCTCTGCGGCCATCGCTTTCGGCATCGAGCGGGCGCTGCTGCCGATTCCGCTCGGCTTTCTCGCTGTCGCCCTGCTGGGCAGCACGCTTCTATCGCAGAAAAGCCTTGCCGAGCATGTCGAGGCGGTCGCCGACGCGCTGGATCAGGGGGGATTGCCGGCCGGGCGACAAGCGGTGTCGATGATCGTCGGCCGCGATCCGGAAACGCTCGACACGGCCGGTGTCAGCCGCGCAGCAATCGAGAGCCTGGCCGAAAATTTTTCCGACGGCATCGTCGCGCCGGCGTTCTGGCTGGCCATCGGCGGGTTGCCAGGGGGCGTTGCCTATAAGGCCGCCAACACCGCCGATTCGATGATCGGGCATCGTTCGCCGCGCCACCAGGCGTTCGGGTGGGCCGCCGCCCGCTTCGACGACCTCGTCAACTTGCCAGCGTCGCGGTTGACCGCGCTGCTCGTCGTGGCCGGAGCGAATTTCATTGAGGGCGCCAGCCCGCGGCGGGCATGGGACGCGATCTGGCGCGATGCCGGAAAACACTGCTCGCCCAATGCCGGCTGGCCGGAAGCGGCGATGGCCGGGGCGCTCGGGCTGGCACTGGCCGGGCCGCGCGTTTATGGCGGGGTCCTGGCCGACGATCCGTTCATGGGCGAAGGCGGCCGGCGGGAGGCGACCAGCGCCGATATCAGGCGGGCGCTACGGCTCTACTGGGCGGCCGATCTCCTGCTGGTCGCCCTTTTCGGCTTGCTGGCGCTGGCGGCGGCGCTTTTCTAGACGCCGCTGCCGTCACTTCACCTTCATCGGCAGCCCCGCCACCATCAGGATCACGCTATCGGCGACGGCGGCGACCTGCTGGTTGAGGCGCCCGGCGGCATCGCGAAAGCGGCGCGCCAGCGCATTGTCGGGGACGATGCCCTGCCCGACCTCGTTGGAGACCACGAACCACGGGCCGCGCGGCTTCGACAGGCATTGCACGAGCTTCGCACATTCCGCCGCGACATCGTGCTCGGCCAGCATGTGGTTGGTCAGCCACAGCGTCAGGCAATCGATCAACATCGGGCGTCCGTCGGGCACCGCCTCGATGGCGCCTACGAGGTCGAGCGGCGCGTCGAGGGTCTGCCAGCCGTCGCCGCGCTGCGCCCGGTGCAGGGCGATGCGCTCGCGCATCTCCTCGTCATAGGCTTGTGCCGTCGCGATATAGGCCCACGGCGCCGGATACCGCCTCACCAGTTGCTCGGCGTGGCTGCTCTTGCCGGAGCGCGCGCCGCCGATCAGCAAAGTCAGGTTTCGTTCAGCCAAGCCGGTCATCGCTCGTTGTCACTCACGCATTGACTGTCGTTTACATCTTCTTCGGCAGGTAGCGCCAGGAGACGACGGCACAGGCCAGCGTGAGGAAGCTTAGCGTCACGAATACCGACCCCAACCCGAAGAAGGCAAGCACGACGGAGTAGACCATCGGCGGGGTGAGTTCGGAAAAGTCCAGATAGGTGCGGTAGACCGCCGCCATCTGCGCCCGCTCATACGGGTGCACCGCGCGCATGAACACCGTGGAACCCAGCGCATCGAGCGCGATGACGAAGAAGGCCCCGACCAGCAGCAGGCCGGCGGTAAGCAGCGGAGCGGCCGCGCCGATCGAGCCGGCCGCGAAAAGCGACAGCGTCATGCAGGCGAAAGCAAGCGTGATGATGCGCCTCGCCCCAAAACGTCGGCCGGCCTTGCCCCAGAAGATGGCCATGAACAGCAGGCCGTTGCCGGCCGAGATCAGCAAGCCGCCGGCGATGTCGCCCTGGCCGGTGATGACCATGAACAGCGGACCGTAGACGAAGAACGTCGTCCAGAAGCAGGAGCGCCCGAAGGCGATCAGCCAGGCAAGGCGCAGGCGCGGCTGCGAGACGAAGCGGCCGATGTTGGCGATCGGGTTGATCGCCCGGCTCTTGCCGGCCGCGATCAACTGGTTGTCGCTGAGGCGATAGAACCAGAACAGCGCCAGCAGGAACAGGGCGAAGGCCGCCACCGCGCCATGGGCGGCATAGATGCCGAAATGCGAATAGAGGAAGATGCCGAGCGTCGGCCCGCAGGTCCAGGCCACCATGGACCAGGCCATGCGCAGCGATTCGGAGCGCATGAAATCCGTCTTGCGGATGTGGTCCATGATGTAGAGGTTGAGCGTGATGGATAGCGCGCTGGCGCCCATGACGCGGCAAAGCATGCCGAGGAACTGGCCGACCAGCGTATGCGTCACGAAAAACAGCGAGCCGACGGCAAGCAGGCAGGCGCCTGCCGTGTAGACCCAGCGCCGCGCAAAGCGATGGATGAGGATCGGCATGAACAGCGTTACCGACAGGCCGAGCAGCGAAACGGCTGTGTAAAGCACCGAAACCGTCTGCTCGTTGCGCAGGATTTCGTAGGCCTGGATCGGGATGACGCTGGAGACGGTCGCGCGGGCAAAGGATTCGACCGTATAAAGCGAGGCGAAAGTGCGAGCCCCCGCATGCTTTACGGAAGGCAGCCACATCGGATGGCGGACATGGATGGCCATGGGCGTCTGTTACTCTCGCAATTCCGCGACGATGTGACGATTCGCTATCGTTCCCGGTAGCAGGAAACCGACCCTTGCGGCCCCAAAAGCGATACCGCCAACCGTTTCCGCGCAGTGGCCCAAAAGCCAGGCGGTCGGATTGCGGATCGTAAGCCGTTTCAGCTCTCGCCCGCCGTGACCGGCATGGTAATCGTTAGCAATCGAAAGCAGCAAGGTTCCCGCATGAGCATCGATCCGCCCGCGCCGCCTGCCCTCGCATCAAAACGCATCATTGCCATCGACGTGGCGCGCGGCCTCGCGCTGCTTGCGATGGCGAGTTACCACTTTACCTGGGACCTCGGCTTCTTCGGCTATACCGATCCCAGCCTGACGGCGTTCGGCGGCTGGAAACTCTATGCCCGCTGCATCGCCAGCACTTTCCTGTTCCTCGTCGGCGTCAGCCTCGTTCTCGCACATGGCCGGGGAATCCGCTGGCGCGGGTTCTGGAGACGCCTCGCCATGGTGGGAGGCGCCGCGCTCGCCATCACGGCCGTGACGCTGGTCGCCATCCCGGATGAATTCATCTTTTTCGGCATCCTGCATGAAATAACCGTGGCGAGCCTGCTCGGCCTGTTGTTCGTGCGGCTGCCGGGCCTGCTCACCTTGCTGGTCGCGGCGCTGGTCATCGCCGCACCGTTCTTCCTGAGCTTCGGCCTGTTCGACCACCCCCTGCTCTGGTGGGTCGGGCTCTCGACAGTGATCCCGCGCTCCAACGATTATGTGCCGATCTTCCCGTGGTTCGGCGCGGTGCTTGCCGGCATCGGCGCGACACGGCTCGCCGTCACGTCCGGCCTGCTGGCCTGGCTCGGCACTTTCCCGGCCAACCGTTTCGTGCGCCCGCTGGTCTTCATCGGCCGGCACAGCCTTGCCTTCTACCTGATCCACCAGCCGGTGCTGATTGCCTGCGTATGGCTGTTCTCGCAGATATCGCCGGCGCCCGTGCAAACCAATGAGCAGGGGTTCCTCCATTCCTGCGCCGCCTCGTGCGAGGAAACCCGAGACAGCGCGTTTTGTACCGCCTATTGTGGCTGCATGCTCGATGCCCTGGGCAAGGACGGCACGCTCCAGCGCATGAGCGGCGGGCACGAAGACCCGGAACTGCGGGCGCATGTGACGGAAATGGCCGGCATGTGCACGGCAACGACCGACGAGGCGGTGACAGGGGGAGAAACGCAGTGAGCGAAACCGATGCAAAAGCCGGCTGGCTGCCATGGCCGCCGCTGATCTACCTTTCGGCGATCGTGATCGCGGTTCTCCTCACCGTGTTTTATCCCCTGCCCTGGATAGTCGGCCTGCTTGGCGACCTGCTGTTCGTCATCGGCCTGCTGGTCGTGCTGGCGGTCATCGCCCTGTGGGCCACCGCCTTCCGGATCATGATCGCGGCCAGGACCACCATCCACCCGAACGGCATGCCCGCGCATCTGGTCACGACCGGGCCGTTCTCGATGTCGCGCAACCCGATCTACCTGGCCAACAGCCTGCTTCTGATCGCCATCGGCCTCGCCGGCGGCATGGCCTGGTTCGTAGTGCTGGCCTTCATCGCGTCGTTCGCGGTTTCAAAACTCGCGATCGAGCGCGAGGAAAAGGTGCTGGCGCTGAACTTCGGCAAGAAATATCGCGACTACCAGAAGCGGGTTCGGCGCTGGCTGTAGGGCTTAGCCGCATCGGCTGGATCAGGTGGTGACGCCCAGTTCCACCAGACGCTCTACACAGGATTCCTCGGCCTGATCGAGTTCGGCCAGCGTCTCTTCCAGGTCGCGGCGCTTCTGCCGCAAATCCTCGCGCTTTTCCTCGATCCGCTTGATCATCAGCTTCAGTTGCCCGACCTCGCCGGGCGGCGCCTTGTACATCTGGATGATCTCGCGGATCTCGTTGATGGAAAATCCGAGCCGCTTGCCACGCAGAATCTGGCGGATGAGATGGCGGTCCGAGGGGCGAAAAAGCCGCGTTCGGCCACGCCGGACCGGCTGGATCAGGCCCTCGTCCTCATAGAACCGCAGCGTTCGCGTCGAAATGTCGAACTCTCGGGTCAGTTCGGTGATCGAATAATATTCACGCATCCAAACTCCCCTGTCGAAGAATGGCCTCCCCCCTTCGACGGCATGTGCACGAACAGGCGCAGCCGTGCATACAAAGCCGGCTTTCGCGCGCGGATTTCGCATGTCATTTACGTAAAAGTCAATCGGCGAGATGAATCTTGCCGGGTTCTACCGCAAGTTCCGGCGCGCTTGCCGGACTAGGCTGTTGATCAGGGAACGCCGAACCACCAGGTCGCGAGCCCGAGGAAGGCGAAAAAGCCGACCACGTCGGTCACGGTGGTGACGAAGACGGCCGAGGCCACGGCCGGGTCGACGTGAAGGCGGTCGAGAAGGAGCGGGATGAGGATGCCAGCGACCGCTGCCACGAACATGTTGATGATCATGGCGGCGGCGATGATGCCGCCGAGATTGGCATCGTGGAACCACAGCGCCGCCACGGCGCCGATGAGGATAGCGAAGACGATGCCGTTGATGGAGCCGACGCCCATTTCGCGGCGAATGATGCGCCAGGCGTTGTAGATGTCGAGATCCTTGGTCGCCAGCGCGCGCACGGTGACGGTCATGGTCTGGGAGGCGGCATTGCCGCCCATGCCGGCGACGATCGGCATCAGGACCGCGAGCGCCACGATATGCTCGATGGTACGGTCGAAAAGACCGATGACGGAAGCGGCCAGAAAGGCCGTGAACAGATTGACCAGGAGCCAGGGCACGCGCGAGCGCGATGTCGCCAATACGGTGTCGGACAGTTCTTCGTCGCCGACGCCGCCCATGCGCATCAGGTCTTCCTCGGCCTCCTGCTGGATGACGTCGACGACGTCGTCGATGGTGAGCACGCCGACCAGCCGCTCGTTCTCGTCGACGACGGCGGCCGACAGAAGGTCGTACTGCTCGAATTCGCGCGCCGCCTCTTCCTGATCCATGGTGGCGGGAATGGCGTGCCGCGTCTCGTGCATCACCTCCTCGACCTTGGTGCCGCGCTTGGTGCGCAGAATCTGGTCGAGATCGATGGCGCCGAGCAGCTTGAAGCTCGGGTCGATCACGAAAATCTGGCTGAAGCGGTCGGGAAGGTTGTTGTCCTCGCGCATGTAGTCGATCGTCTGGCCGATGGTCCAGAAGGGCGGCACGGCGACGAACTCGGTCTGCATGCGGCGCCCGGCGGTCTCTTCCGGGTAATCGAGCGAGCGCCTCAGCCTGATGCGCTCGGTGAACGGCAGTTGCGAAAGGATTTCGTTCTGGTCGTCCTCGTCGAGGTCTTCCAGAATGTAGACCGCGTCGTCGGAATCGAGTTCCTGGACGGCCTGGGCGATCTGCTCGTTCGGCAGGCTGTCGACGATCTCGGCGCGGATCGTGTCGTCGACTTCCGTCAGCGCGGAAAAGTCGAAGTCGGTGCCCAACAGTTCCACCAGGGCGTGGCGCTGGTCCGGCTGCAGGGCCTCCAGCAGGTCGCCGAGTTCCGACTGGTGGAGGTCGTCCACATACCGCTTGAGGGTGAGCGTGTCGCGATCCGCGATCGCCGCCCCGACCTGGGCGAGGAACGAGGCGCGCATCACGCCATCCTCGTCATAGATATCGGCGTGGATGGTGTCCGATGGGGTGGCGCCGGCCGCCTGTTCGTTTTGACTTTCCATCAGGCGTCCCGCTGCCAAGGTCCGGGGAAAAGGGTGCGCGCCACGTCTAGCGCGCAAGGTGCCGGAATATCAAACTAAATGCACCCCTTGCGCACCCGAAAATGACCATGCTTTACGCTCCGCTGCGGGTAATAAGCCGGTGAACCGGGCGTGCGTAGCGGCATTTTATGACAGGCTGACGACCGAACGAAAAGTCAGGCGGCGCAGGCCGGCAGCCTTCCCGCCCGACGTTCCTGCGTTGTCGAGCGCATCGACGGCTGTGGCCAGCAAAGTCCCGGCGGCAGCCGGATGGCTTCATCTCAGGGGAAACAGGTCTTTATGACGTCCTTGCCACCGAACTCGGCCGAGCGCCGCCACGCTTCCGGCGTATCGCCCCGGTAGGTTAGAAGGCGGTCGCAAACCCGGCCTTCGTTCTCCAGGTCGACCACGACAAACTTGGCCCATCCGATCAGCGTGCTCATCTTGTGGATGCCGCCTGCAAGAATGTATCTGGCGTTGGCCGTCCTGGCCTGGCTCTTCAACTGGCCAAGACCCGGATCGGCCAGCGAGCAGCGCCCCGAGCTGCACGGCATGGGAACGATTTCGAGACGGCCGTCCTCTCCAAAAGTTTTCTGCAGATGCTCCTCAAATAGCCGAAGCAGCTTCTCATGCTTGGCGGTCTGGTCCTGGACCTCGCCGGAAGTATCCACAAAATCGAAATGGGCTATCGTGATCCTGATCGGATCAACATCCTGGGCGAAGCTGCCTGCCTGCCCGAGCCAAACCAAAGCTGCCGAAGCCACCAGGAAAATGGCGGTCGTTGAACGCATCGCTGTAGCCTCCGTCGGCGGAGGTGCCCAACCAAAAATATCAAGAAGTTGCGCTATCGTCCATCGATCGCCGGCGTTGCCACCGCCGTCACGGATCCAGCTTGACGGTGGCTCGCCCGCTCGTCAGGTCGGCGACCATGCGGCCTATCTCGTCCGCAGCGCTTTTGGGAAGTGAAAGACGAATTTCTGCGCCCGTCTCATTGAACCGTAGCGCATGGACGTGAACGCCCGGAACCGCTTCCAGCCGTGATTGAACAAGCGACAGGTCGCTAAATCCGCATGCGACCGATGCCGGCAAGGTTTCGACGAGAGGCGCCTTTTCGGCCTCCCGCAGGCACATGGCCGCCGTGCCGCCATAGGCCCGGATCAATCCGCCGCTTCCAAGCAGAATACCCCCGAACCAGCGCGTGACGACGACGGCAACGCGATCGAGCGACTGCCCGTCGATCGCCTGCAAGATCGGCTTGCCGGCCGTTCCGCCCGGTTCCCCATCATCGCTGAATCGGGAGGCCTGCCCGATCCGCCACGCCCAGCAATTATGATTCGCCGCCTGGTCGGAATGCGCGGCTATGAACGCCTTTGCCGCCGACTCGTCTTCAACCGGCCCCGCCACTGCCGCAAACCGGCTCTTCTTGATTTCCTGGCGCGCGGTGACCGTACCGGTCAGTGTCGATAGATGGTCCATGCCGTCATGTAGCGGCGCTGGCTACCGCTTGGCCATAGACATCAGGAAAACCAGGATCACCATCGCGATTCCACCGACCGCAAGCCCGAGCGCGGCGCCATAGATGCTGCCGATCTCGCCACCTGCCAACACGCCGACGACGGCGCCAACGATCATCAGGATTGCGGGAATCAAGCAGCCAGCCATAGCCGACTGTACCCATTGAAAGCAGACGACACCACCGGTTCAAGGCTTCTTCGCCAACCTTGGGCAGGCCGCGGCGGCCGCGCCAATGGCGATTTTTCGTAGACAACGGCGAACGGCTTGCTCGTGACGGTTTCGTTTCAACGCACGGTTGCCTTGCCGACGGGCGGTTAGGCGGTATGTTCCCCTTCATGATGAGAACAGTTCAGATCGCGGCCCTGGCCGCATTGGCTGGTTGTGCATCGGCCAAGCAGCCCGAAACCTCGTGCGCGACCCTCAATCGCGAGATCGGCGACAACTCCAAGGGCATCACCACCGTTGCCCTCAACCGCGGCAAGATCAACAGCCTGAACGTGCCGTTCTGGGTGCCAGGCGGAGCGAAAGCCGTGTCCGTCATCAAGAACCGGCAGATGACCAGGATCGAAAAGCTCCAGTCCGAGCAATCGACGATGCAGGCCGACCGACGACGGGAGTGCCCGTAGCCAAAGCAGGCGGCAGAATCACAAACAGGCTCTCAGGAGGGCGGAACGGAGACGAGTCTCTACGGATCGGACGCCGCGCCGAGCCAGGCTCCGGAAAAGACCGGAAACGCCCAGCGCCCTCACCTTGGAGCGGTGGCGCGCGAGGAAATCGAAAAAAGACGAATGAGATCAATACCATTTTCATGGTATGGTGCGGTCGAGAAGAACCGCAAATTCGCCAAAAACCGCGGAAATCCGCGGCCTTTGTGTCCCACGACAGGAAAATCACGGTCGTTAGAAATCAACTGGTTGCAACATGTGTGTCCCACGCGACGACGGCCGCATCATCCACCAAAATCAATCACTGTGGACAACTCCGCCTCCCGCCGGCAAGTCCGAATGAGGGTCGGTCAGCGGGTGACACCGAAAGCTGATTTGTCTGTCAGGCCGGCCGGCCCCACGGCATTTCGGACAATAGAAGTACGGCCGCAGGTCCTCGTCCTCGCATCCGTGGTCGAATCCTAGCCGATAGCCCAGCCTCACCAGATTGACGCGACCCGAATGCTCGCAACCGTTGACATGGCAATGGACGGTGATCTCCTCGCCCATGCCCAGCATCTTGCCGATCGTGTCGATCACAAGAGGGTACGTAATTTCGGGGACGCGGAACACATCAGTCCTCCCGCCAGATGGGTATCCGCCTCAACTGGATGCTGTCCAAGCGCCGTATCTTCATGCCGACGGCATCGGCCGCGGACGGGCTGATGCACTCGACTAGGAGCCGGCCATGGTCGCGGCCGCGCTCGCACCGCATCTTGACCATGAGATCGTCCACCTCGACGTCGCCAAAAACCACGATCAGGTCGACGGGGTTGTAATAGGCTGTCCGTTTGCAATAGCGGCAGCGCACGCGGATGATCGTGTGATTGCGATCCGCGTCGGACAGGTGGAAAGCGTTCTTGCGTTTCGGCCAATACGGTTCCGGCATAATGAGAACGGAATGGGAACATTTTCCTTGTCCGTCAAGATCGATTATGGAATCAATCCGATCACAAATGAGGATCGAGGCGGATGTGCAACCTCTACAACGTGACGACGAACCAGGAGGCGATCCGCCGTCTGGCGCGGTTCGACTTCGACAGCGTCGGCAATCTCGAGCCATCGCTCGACGTCTATCCCGACTATCGTGCACCAATTGTCCGCAACATCGATGGCCGGCGGGAGTTGGCAAAGGTGCGTTGGGGAATGCCCTCATCGAAGCAGGCGCTCTACCAGGCCGCCAGCAAGAGGGCGGACAAATTGCGCGCAAAGGGCAAGGAGGTCGACTTTGACGAACTCCTGCGTATGGAGCCTGACCGAGGCACCACCAACGTCCGACGGACAGAAAGTAAGCACTGGACCCGCTGGCTAGGGGTCGAGAACCGTTGTGTCGTGCCGGTAACCAGCTTCGCCGAGCCCGACGCCACTGGCCTTAGCGGCTACAAGCCGAACGCATGGTTCTCCGGGGACACAAGCCGCCCGCTGATGTTTTTCGCCGGGTTGTGGGTACCGAAGTGGGAGAGCGTCCGAAAAGTACGCGATGGCCTTGAGACGCTGGACCTTTTCGCGTTTTTGACAACGGAGCCGAACGGCGTCGTTGGGTCGATCCATCCAAAGGCCATGCCGGTGATCCTCACCACGGCCGACGAGATTGACGTGTGGCTATCGGCATCCTGGGACGAAGCCAAGCGACTGCAAAGGCCCCTGCCCGATGACATGCTCCTGGTGGTCGAGCCACCGGCCAAGCCTCAGGAGCAGGCGGCTCAGGGATCCTTGCTATGAGCGACGAACCGATAAAGCTGCCCGAAGGCTTTGCGCCAGTCACGGCCGGCGGCGTGCGAGATCATCGATGCGAGCATGACGGCTGCGGCAACTGGGGCGGTTGGGGTTTCGGAAAGCCCAAGCATATGTCGCACTGGTTCTGCTTCGAGCATCGGGCCGATGGGGAGCGGTTTCTATGAGCCGAGAATCGTTTATCGTCGACCTCGAAAACGCCGCCGACAACGTGGAGGATATGCCGCGCCACGAACTGGCCAGCCTCCTCCGGCGCGCGGCGCTGCGCCTGCGCAACATCGGCGAGCCGCCCGTCGATCTGGACAGCGAGTACGAGGCGCTGATCGACGAGATCAGGGAAAATAGGCGTAGATCGCATTTTTCCTCTTTAATATACGGGAAAAACCTGTATATTAAATCCATCAGCAACGGGGCAGCGCCCCACTCCTCGGGAGACAATCCGATGACCACCATCACCATTCAGCCCAAGTTCTACGACGAGCGTACCGCCGGCCGTTTGCAGGTCGTGGCGCCGATGCCCGCGCTCACCGGCAGCGAAAAGCAGATCGCCTGGGCAACCGACATCCGCTCAGCCCTGCAGGTCGAGTTCGGGGAGCAACTCGCCAAGGCCGCGGGCGTCAAATGGGGCGCGGTCACGCCGCGCGACGTGGACTATATCGCCGAATGCCAGGCCCAGCTTGACGCCCTCGTAGCCGACCCCACCCATGCGTCGGGATTTGAGAAACTGGAAGCGCTATTCTCGATCGCCGAGGCCCACTTCTGGATCGAGAACCGCGACCACGGCATGAACGCGCTGGCGCGTGCCGCCGCTGCCTTCCTGGCCAGCGCCTGACATGACCGTCACCACCGAAATCAAGATCGTGCCGCTCCCCATGGGGGCGGCAACCGGTGCAGCGGTGAGCTTTCCGAAAGATGCCGAACGCAATGCGAGATTCAGAGCGCGCTTTCCAAAGGCTCGCTGGAGCGCCGCTACAGGATCTTGGCTCATAACCGGTAAGACTGCCGCCCAGCGCGCCGAACTATGGGCCGAGGAAGAAGCCGCAAGAGGCGATCGAGAGGCCCGTCTCCGAATGAGGGCCGAGATCGACCGGGCTTGGCATGACGCCGACCCGGCGGTGCGCGCGGCAAAGGAAACTGAAAAGCGCCAACGCGCGGCAGAAGAAGCCAGGAAAGACGCCACCAGGCAGGCGGCACTCGATGCGCGCAGGTACAGGCCTGACGAAGCCATGATCGAAAGGATCATCGCCGACCACATGGTCATCGTCGAGGCCGACAAGGCTAGCTTCGGCTCCGCCTATACAGTCACCCCGGAGCGACTGCGCGCGTTCCTTCGGCTCGGGGTGGCCCCGGGCGAGAGCACCGCGGCCGGGCCTGACAAAGAGAACTTCGGCGCCAGCCTGACTGTCACGTATCTGGGCAACGGCAGGATGCTGACGGTGTCCAAATTTCCACGCGTGCGCGGCAGGAACGGCCGGTGGCAGGAGATCGAGGTAAGCCGCCGCGAGACGGAAGCGGATGCCAGCCTGATGGAGAAGCTTCTTTCGGATCTGGCGTGGCGCGAATACCGGCCGCGCAGCGGGTTCGGCCTCCCCAAGGCGACCAGCAGATAGGAGTACCAAATGAACGGTAACGAATTGCGGGCGGCTCGCGCCACCCTGGGAGAACTCTGGAAGCTCGGCCGACCGCTGTATCTGGCAGAACTCGGTCGGGCGCTGCGGCTCAAAGGCCGCGACCCAGGCGCATCGGTGCTCGAATGGGAGCGCGGCAACGGCCCCTCCGGTCCAGTATCCGTGGCCATCGAGATGATGCTGGCCGGGGCCATGCCACCGGACGGCATCGAGGCGAT
Source organism: Aquamicrobium soli (assembly GCF_042646345.1). NCBI lineage: Bacteria > Pseudomonadati > Pseudomonadota > Alphaproteobacteria > Hyphomicrobiales > Phyllobacteriaceae > Aquamicrobium > Aquamicrobium soli. Next base: position 115,157 of record NZ_JBHRTK010000013.1, read on the forward strand.
TACCGCGCAGCTCGGCAGGCCGTCGCTGCTTGATCACGATCGGAACCTCATTTCGACGCTCGAAGGCGCCAGCCTCGTCTATGGGGCCTACCCCGACGGCAAGCCGTGCGAAGATTGCGTCAGCCTCGCCCATCTATACGGCCGCGTCGGCATTGACGTCGATGATAGCGCCTCGCCGCACAGGTCGTATGCGGCCATTGTCGGGGGCGAGGCCGTTGGCACATGGCCCGTCAGCGATTTCGGCGACCCGAACACCGACGAGGAAGGCTGCCAGGCGCGTGCGCTCGACCACGCGAGAAAAGCGCTGGGCGAGGCCTTGCAGAGGGCTGCAGCCGAGATAGTCAAGACCACCCGGGAAAGGGTCGCGGCAGCGAGCAAAGGCGGTTGACGAGCGATCGTCGCGATGTAGGATCGCAGCGTCGCCTTCGGGCGCGGATCGAAACCCAAGAAGGCGCGGGGAAGCAGGGCGCTTAACCGAACTGCCTGCCCTCTCGGATAAAGATATCCGCTTCCTTGGCGGCGGCCGTGAACGCTTCTCGAGCCGCCGCCACGGCTTTCCGCTCTTGCATTACATCCATCAGCGCCTGCAAGGCGGCCCGATGCTTCGGTCCCTTTTTCTGCTCCGGCCACCTGTGGACCAGAAAATCGGCCGCCTGGCCGACACGTGTGACGGTGAAGAAGCGGCCCGTCTGAGCCGTCTCGACCGTGACCGGAATGTCAAAATTCTTGTCACCCATACTCGGTACCTCCCAACGCGACTCAAGTCCGCGCGGGCGATTCGGTTCCGAACAACAAAAGCGCCCGCCACCTTTCGGCAGCGGGCGATGTGAAACTAGATAGGATGACGCCCAACCGACGCCGGCCGTACGATGGTTATGCTGCTGACGGCGGAAGCCGGCTGTTCTTCTTGAACAGTTCAAGCTGCGCCTTGGCAAACTTATTCGCTGCCTCTCGTCGGGGGCCGCCACTATAGCCCTGAAATACAGGGAATTCGTACTGCGCGACCAGTTCCTTTAGCTTGTTCAATAGACGCTGCATCGACACCTGTTTCCCTTGCATGGCCATCCCTTCTGCGTAGAGCAGCCATGCTTCGCCGATCAATTCCATCTTCCGCAACTCGTCCGGAGAGCAGAAGTTCTTTGCGACGGTGACGTCACTTGCCGTCGGTATCCGATTTCCGAGCGCGATCGCTCCCATATTTGGCTTAGAGGCGTCTGCACGCGACATGATGATTTGAACAGCGGTCTGCCCCGACGCCGCATAGTGGAACGTATCTTGGCTGGTGGAGAAGAACGTCCGGGCTGCCGGATCATCCTTGTCGTAGTCGATAGCGCACTGAGCGAATGTCTCGCGAACCTGCATATAGAGGTTCTTTTCAGAAGTCCGGATCGCGCGAACTTCTTGCGCCAACTTGAGCAGAGCGGCGGGGTCGGAATTTAGCCGCTTGCCGTTTAGAGCATAGCCGTCTTGAATGTATCCTTTCAGAACGGTGGATGCCCACTTACGGAATTCCGTGGCCTTCTTCGAACTGACCTTGAACCCCACCGCCAAGATCGCATCCAGATTGTAGATCGGAGTTCTGTAGGCCTTGCCGTCAGCGGCAGTTACCAAGGATTCCTTGGAGACTGATTTTTCGTCAAGATCGCCGTCGCGATATAGATTTTGAAGGTGCAGGCTAACGTTTTGCTTCGTAACGCCGAACAAATCAGCCATCTGCGCCTGCGTTGCCCAGACCGTATCGCTTTCAAAATCGATCGGCAGATCGATCTCACGGCCATCAGTCTTAAATTTCGCGAATGCGTCGAACTGGACGACGCCCTTAACGAAATCCATCGCCGCCGCTGCTCCGGCTTTGAGACGGCTGGCGAGTGATTTCTTGGATTTTGGATTTTCGTCTGCCACGACATAAACCTTTCTGGATGTCGTTATGCGGCAGAGAAAGGGCTTGACAATGGGAGCGAGGAATCCCATGTACCTGTCAAGTGATCACTTTCTCCACCGCGAGGTGGGATTTCTGGCCCGGCTGGTGCTTCCAACACCGCCGGGTCGCTGCTTTCTAACCAGAATTCGGTAGAATTATTGAAAGGTAGGTAGCCGACTGTCGTTGCGCAACCTTGCCTCGCAAGTTTTTGTCGTTTTTTACTTGGGAGTACGAGTATTTGGCCGACTCCGGCCGGGGTTTTCGTATCAGGTGTCGACGATCACGGCCGCACCTAATTTCTTGATTCCTGGCCCATCCAGCCCACCTATGGAAAAACCCGGAGGATAGATATGAAGTGTCCGATAGACGACGCCGATCTGGTGATGGCAGAACGCCAAGGTATCGAGATTGATTATTGCCCGAAGTGCCGCGGCGTGTGGCTAGATCGGGGCGAACTTGACAAGATCATCGATCGGTCAACGGATGACGATGACGACAGACGCCGGCAGGCTTCGAGCCGCCAGCCCGATCCGCCCCGATACCGTGACGACCGGGAATACCAGACACACCGGCCATATAAGAAAAAGAAGTCGCTCTTGGGCGAGTTGTTCGACTTCTGAGTGAGATCACTGACGGCCATCGCCGGCTTATCGCTCACCCCCTAAACCACGCCGCGATCTGGTCAAAATAGTGCTGGATGAGAAACGTCAGCCCCGACGCGCCGAAGCCGACAATGGCCAGCGCGCCGATGCCGCGTTGCTTCCAGGCGCGCACCTCGTCGGTGACCTCTTTTGTATCGGCCAAGTCCGCTGTGACACCGGAAAGCTCGCCCTCGACATGCGCGACCTTGCTGTTGAGCACGCCGACCTCGCTGACCAATTCGTCGACGCGACGATGCACGGTGGCGCGATGCTCGTCGGCTCGGCGGTTACTGGCATCGGCGCGCGCGTCCGATTCATCCATTTTCGCGGCGAGTCCTTTGACCGCAGTCTCGAGCGAGCCGATCGCCTTGTAGATTTCATTCAGGCTGGCAGTCATTTCCAGCATCCCCGAGATTGGCCGAAGCGATCGGTGGCGATGAGATAACGCGCTACGGCTTCCTCGCGCTGCACCAGGCTCACCGGATCATTTGCCTTGGGTGGTTTCTTCCACCCCGCGCAGCTGCTCGCAGTCGTTGCGCAGCCCGCCA
>NZ_JBHRTK010000014.1:0-126660 GCF_042646345.1 Aquamicrobium soli
ATGAAATAGTGCGCCGGCCAGTATTCGTTGTTGAAGGCTTTCCAGATCGCGTAGTCATTGTCGATGGCGACAGGATAGGTGACGCCGAGCCTTGCCACGGCCTTCGTCACGTTGTCGACGTTCTTCTCGAAGGCGAATTCGGGCGTGTGCACGCCGATCACCACCAGCCCCTGATCCTTGTATTTCTTTGCCCACGCTTCAACATAGGGCAGCGCCCGCAGGCAGTTGATGCAGGAGTAGGTCCAGAAATCGACCAGCACCACCTTGCCGCGCAGCGACGCGGCGGTCAGCGGCTTCGAGTTCAGCCAGTCGACGGCGCCGGAGAGCGATGGCAGCGAGCCTTCGACCGGTAACACCTCCGCCGCGGGCGCCGCCTTCGGCGTCATGGCCATCGTCGGCGCGCCGTTCGCGGCAGCGCTCGCTCCCTTTTTTGAGGGACGGAGGCGATCGAGCAGTCCTTGCTCCAGCGAATTGGTGCCAGCGATCGAGACCTGCGTCAGGAACCCCGTGTCGAGCCCAAGCGCTATCGCCGCTACGCCCGCGAGCACGGCAACTCCGAGCGCACGTCGGATCCACTGGCCGACGCCGAGGGAGCGCTTCATCACTGCGAAGACCCTGCCGCCGACGAGGACAGCCAAGGCGAGCGACGTCGCCGCGCCCGCAGCGTAGGCGAGAAGCAGGAGGCTGGTGCCGACGCTGGCACCGTTCAGCGCCGCTCCGGTCAGGATCAGTCCCAGCACGGGGCCGGCGCAGGGCGCCCACAAGAGGCCGGTCGCGACCCCGAGAAGAAGAGATGGCCAGACGCTCGATATGCTCCTCGCAGCACTCCTGTCGGCGGATTGCGACAGCCGCGCGCCGAGCTTCACCAATGGCTGCGTGAGGCGGTCGGCAAACTCGGGGAACAGGAGCGTCAGGCCGAACAGCGCCAGAAGCACAATGGCCGCGAGCCGCCCCCAATGGTTCGCCTCGACTGCCCAGCCGCCAGCCACTGCAGCGAGGCTGGCGACGACCGCAAACGTAAGCGCCATGCCCGCCAACATGGGAAGACCGCTCCGCAGGAAGGAGCGGTCGGCTCTTGCGAACACGAACGGCAGCACCGGGAGGATGCAAGGGCTGACAATGGTGAGCACACCGGCGACATAAGCAAGGACAAACAGGGTCACGCCGCGGCACCTCTCGACGAAGAAGACGCAAGCCTGAAACAACGTGATGGTTTCGGATGTGTCATGGCTGTCTCGTTTGCGAAAACTCGCTTGGCGGCCGTGCGTGATATCCGAAGGGATACAACGAAAACCACTCCAGGTTGAGCCCCACTGCGTCGCCTACGGCTCCGCCGTTCGCGCCAACGTTGCGAAAGCGAGAGCTCGTCGAACTCAGTGGGATATAGTCGCTCTGCGAGATCAAATCACACGGACGAAGGGGATCGCGGCGTGCGCTCACGAGGAAGTGTTGCTCCTGTTACCGACAGCCTGTCCCACGACGCGCTTCCGGCCTTTGCCGGCCGATGGGCGGTGAGGCGCAAGGTCATCGACCGCCTGACTGGGGCGGTCCAACGGTTCGAGGGCACGGCGTTGGTGGAAGCCGATCGGTTCACGGAAGAGGGCGAAGTCGTTGCGGGCTCGAGTACCTTCGTTGCGCGGCGATCCTATCTGCTGTTCCGGCAGGGGTGGCGGCTGTCGCTGCGATTCTCGAACGGGGCGGATTTCATAGTGCTCGGCCTGTGTGCACGCCAGACGGTATCGCACCGCTGCGGCTCGGACTCTTACCATGGATCCTTCTTCTTCAAGGATGCGTGCCGGTGGGTCGAGTTCTGGCGTGTCGTAGGCCCGCGGAAAAACTATTCGAGCCTCGCTCGCTTCGATCGAATGCAGGGGTAGAGCTGCACGGCTCGTCAGGCGGCCGCGCGGGCGTGAACAGCAACCGAAGCGATGGGTGGCCCTATCGGCTCGCTCCCTCGCCCGTGCGCAATCTGACTCGGCGAGGCGCTGTCACAGTTGGCTTGCGCCGCCTTGCGCACCGCTGCCGAGCTCGTTCCCTCGCACCTCTGGACGCAAGGATTGCACTCTTGGTGCGCCGGCGACCCTCGGCGCATTGGCAAGTTCGCGGTGCCGACGTTTGATGCGTCCGCTGAAATTGCCGGCACTGTAATGGCTTCGCCGCCCCGGCCCTCGTCGATCGGCGAGTCCTGTGCGCGTCCTTCCAGCATCCCTTGCCGCCGCGGCTTATTTTCGGTCGTCGCCGAACGACCGGTTCAGCGCGTCGAGCGTCTCGACGGCCTGCCGGACCTTCGGCCCCTGCTCGCCGCGGAGCACGGCCGCCATCGCCTTGAAGCCGTCGTCCTGCGCTTCCGCCGCGGCGGCCAGGATTTCGCGCACGTCGCAGCTCTCTCCCGGGGGGGCGGCTGGCTGCGCGCCGAGGCTGAGCGTCTTGCGCGGCTCTGGCTTGGGCGGAGGAGCGCCAGGCCGCCGCGGCGCGAGCGCCAGCGGCGCTGCGTCCTCTCGCGCGGCGGGCGCGCTCTTGGCCTTCGCGGCCGGGCGCTGCGGCTGTCGCCGCGCGGGGGGCTTGCGCGGCCGCGATGCAGTCGCGAATCCCTCTTGCGCTTCCTGCTGCTCCGGCGCGGGGTTGATCGCCCCTTGCAGCGACTCGTCCTGCCAGGGGCGCAGCCGCGGCAGGACCGGAGGCGAGCCCTTGGCGCGCTCGAAGTAGCCGCGGTACGGCTTGTCGAGGTAGTGCCTGATCTTCGTGAGCTCGAAGGACGGCGAGTTCTTCACCATCAGGATCGAGAGGCGCGACGACATCTCGCGCAGCTCGAGCGGGCTGCGCAGCGGCCGCGGCGTGTAGTGCGGCGCCCAGACGCGCGGCGCGAAGATCCCCTGCCCCGGCCGCTGGATCGGCGTCTTGTAGACCTGCGTCGTCTCGCCCAGCATCTCCGAGACGAACTCCGACGTCTCGAGGTCGTTGATCTGGATGAACAGCTTGATCTGCGAGCCCGACACCGTCGTGATGCGCGTGTTCTTGCCGTAGAGCTCGTCGAGCTGCGCGAGGTCCTGCATGACGATCGCCATGCGGAAGCCATAGCCGGCGCTGATCGTGATCTTCGAGATCAGCGAGTCCATGCGACCGACGTGGTAGAACTCGTCGAGCATCAGCAGGACCTGGTGCGGCTCGTCGTCGCCGGGAATCTTCACCATCAGCAAGTCGTGAATCTGCTGGAAGAGGATGCGGATCAGCGGCCGGAAGATCGAGAGCTCGGCGATCGTGCAGCCGATGAAGATCGTCATCGGCGTGCGCCGCAGCTCGCGGATGTCGAAGTCCGACGTCTCCGTCGCCGCCGAGATCAGTCCGTTGTTCCACAGCGACATCGCCATGTTGACGTTGAAGACGGCGCTGTTGCGCGTCTCGGGCTCGAGCGCGATGTACTGGTTGAAGCTGTCGACGACCCAGGTCGGCAGGTGCTGGCGCTCCGTCTTGACGATCGCGCGCAGCACCGACGAGATGTCCTTGCCTGTCGTGGTCATCCGCGCGACCGTTCGCATGTGCTGCGCGCCGGCGATCAGCGGCGACGCGAGCACGTAGCCGATCAGCGCCGACAGGAGCAGGCGCCCTGCCCCGGCCCAGGTGTCGTCGGCTTTCTCGGGGATGACGAAGGACGCGACGACGAGGCAGTCGGTCGCCATGCGCTCGTCGCGGCGCACGAAGTCGAGCGGGTTGTAGCGGTGCGTGTCGTTCGAGCCCGGCGAGAACATGAAGACTTTGTTGCCTATCGCCGCGCGGTGGTTCGCGAGCGCGTCGAAGTTCTCGCGCTTCGGATCGAAGAAGACGGCCGAGCCCTCCCACAGGTAGCCGTTCGGCAGCACGAAGCCGGTGCCCTTGCCGGACCGCGACGGCCCCACGACGAGGACGTGCGCCGGCTCGTCGGAGCGCAGCGTTGCGCCGCTGAGCGTGCCGAGCACGATGCCGCGCCTGGAGGTCAGGCCTTGCTTCGCGGCCTCCATGACGCTGCCGAAGCGCGCCGCCCCGTAGGGCATCTGGCGTCGGTTGACGTAGGCGAACAGTGCGCCGCCGAGGCCGAGTGCGACGACAGCCGCCGCTGCGTAGGCGCCCCGGATGAGCGCCTCGGCCCGCGTCGGCGCGTAGTGGAGTCGGTCGTGGAAATGCCGCCATGCCACCAGGAAGAAGTCGGCCGATCGGTCGGCGTTCTGCATCGCGAACAGCGCCCAGCGCGAGGCGCCCTCGCTCGGGAAGCGGTGCGGCGCCCAGCGCAGCGCCACCACAACCTCGTAGGCGAGGCTCCACAGCAGCCAGAACGCGAGTGCGCAGAGGAGCCCGACGCCGACGCGGTAGGCGACGACGCGGCTCACGACGATGTCCCCCGCTGCACGCGCTCGCGCCGCCAGTCCGCCATCCGCGAGAAGTACACTTCCGACGTGCCGCGCCAGCCGCCGACTTTCGTCTGCTGGACGACGATCGGCAGCACGGACTTGATGTAGGCGATGATCTCGTCGCGCCGCAGGCCGAGCGCGGCCTGCATCACCATCAGCGCGAGCTGCTCGAACGCGCCGGCCGAGCTGTCGGCGTGCACCGTGGTGATGCTGCCGGGGTGGCCGGTGTTGATGGCGCGCAGGAACGAGTAGGCCTCGGCGCCGCGGATCTCGCCGAGGAAGATGCGGTCGGGCCGCAGCCGCATCGAGGCCTGCAGCAGCGTCTCGACCGTGACCCTCGCCTCGCCCTGGTCGCCTTTCGAGGCGACGAGCGGCAGGTAGTTCCTCTGGATCGGGTTGACCTCGCGCGTGTCCTCGATGGTGATGATGCGCTCCTCCGCCGGCACCTCCTTCAGGATCGCGTTCAGGAACGTGGTCTTGCCTGAGCTCGTCCCGCCCGAGAGCAGGATGGAGTAGCGGTTGACCACGGCGAGGCGAATGAACTCCTCGATGCGGCCCGCGTCGAGGTGCTCGCACAGTGCGCGGTCGACGTCGGACAGGGCGCCCTCCTCCGCGGCCCTCACCTTCGCGAAGGAGCCGAGCCGCCTGTAGTCGTCGAGCCGCATCTCCTTGATCACCTGCTTGCGGATGGCGAAGGCACCACCGGCGGTCGTCGCTGGCGGGATCACGCCCTGGAAGCGCTCGCCGGTCGGCAGCGCCGCCGACAGCAGCGGGTGCTCCTCGTTGACGCTCTGCCCGGAGTGGCCGGCGACGCGCTCGGCGAGGTGGCGGATCGCGTGCTCGGTCAGGGCCGGCACCTCGTGGCGCTCCATGGCGGACTGGCCGAAGCGCTCGACCCAGACCTCGCCGGGGCCGTTGGCGCATATCTCGACGACCTGGTCGTCCTCGAGCCAGGGCCGCACCGGCTCGAGCGCGCGGTCAATGAAGACCGTCAGGCTTCGCGCCGGCGCGTTCACGCTTGAGCTCCCTCAGTGCTTCCTTGACCGGGTCCGGGTAGAGCGCCGAGAAGTCGAGGTCGCGGCGCACGAAGACGATGATGCGCGTGCCCTGGTCGAGGTAGATCGTCGGCGGGATGTTGATCGAGTTGCGGAGCGCCTCCTGCGCGATGTTGGTCAGGGTCTGCGAGATGTTCTGCGCGGCGATCTCGCGCGCCTGCAGCGACAACTGGTTCTGGTTCACGCCCGTCTGGGTCTGCGTCACCACGCCGGTGACTGGGTCGGTCGACGTGATCACCGTGCCGTTGCCGTAGCCGTTGGTGTTCTGGCCGTAGGCGCTGAGGAACTGCGCCGCGCCGCCGACCAGCGACAGCATCACCGCGGAGCCGAACCGCTCGAGGTAGTGGTTGTCGACGAAGCCGGCGTTGCCGGCCCGCCCCAGGTCGTCGGCGCCGTTCGAGCCGAGCTGCACCGACACCCCGTCCGAGCGCAGCATGCGGGTCCAGACGATGAACACCCGCGTCTGGCCTTGCGCGATCCCGGACTTGTACTCGCCGACGAGGCGGCTGCCGGCCGGGATCAGCACGCGGCGGCCGTCGAAGGACCACACGTTCTCCGTCACCACGGCGCGCACCATTCCCGGCAGGTCGCTCTGCACGGCCGTCTCCAGCACCCCGCGGATGAACGTGCCCTGCGCGACGAGCGCGTCGATCCGGTTGTTCTTCGTCGCGCGGGCGACCTCGACACCTGCCGAAGACACCGACGCGAGGAAGCGCCGGTTCGGGTCGTCGTCGGCGCCGGCTGCGGTCCGGCCGCTCTCGTCTCCGTGGGGCGCCGCCGCGGCCGCCGCGGCGTTGTCGTCGATGACCTGCGGCGCGCGCAGCCGCTCCCAGCGCCTGCGCTCCTCCTCCTGGCGCTGGCGCTCGAGCTCGGCGAGGCGGCGCGCCTCGTCGTCGTTGGGCGCCGCTGCCGCCAGCGGCGGCTCCGGCGCCGGCGCGGGCGGCAGCGCGAGCGGAGGCGCGACCGGGGGAGCCGGCGGCGGCTGCTCGGGCGGGGCCGGCGGGATGACGATCGTTCCCTGGTCGGTCTGCGGCCGGGGCGTCGACAGCGACGGCGCCGGAAACTGCGTGGTGGTGAACTCCTCCTTGTCCGGCGTCGTCATCGTCGAGGTGCGCCGCGACAGCGTGCCCCAGACGAGCCAGCCGGCGACGGCGAGCGCGCCGAGCGGGACCGCCACCTTCAGGAAGCGCCCGAGCGCGGTGCGGCCTCGCGCGACGGAGGTCGCGGCGGCGGCGTCCATCTCCAGCGATCGGTATTCGTCGGCGGTCGGCATCGGCGCTCAGCCTCCCGAAGTCGTCGCCGCGCCGACGCGCTGGGGCGCGTAGGGCTCGAGCCCGTTCGGCTCGTGCACGTTCGTCAGGCGGCGGTTGAAGATGCAGGTCGACTCCTTGCCGTTGCGCAGCGTCCACTGCGGCGACACCTTGTCGACCACGACGTAGGGCCCTTCGGTGCGGTAGTTGACGAGGCTCTCGTTGCGGTCGGCGTCGACGATGTAGATCGCAGGCGTCTCCCCCTCGAAGCGGAACCAGGTCTTCGTCCCGTCGTCGAACACGGCGACCGGCTTGTTCGCCGACGACCCCTTGTAGCCGTAGTCGCTGTTGGCGTTGGCGATGTTGAGCGCCTTCAGGTTCGGGTTGGCCGCGCGCTCCTTGGCTTCCGCGAGCAGTCTCGCATTGGCCTCGTCGTCGGGGAAGCGGAAGCGCACCGCGTAGATCTGGCCGGCCGCCGGGCGCGTGTTCGACCGCAGCAGGAAGGTGTAGATGCGCTTGTCGGTCACGACGTTCAGGTTCGACTGCGCGTTCTTCTCCACCGGTTTGACGAAGATGATGTCGCCCTTCCGGTTCGGCTCCACCCTCCAGGCGATGGAGTCGCCGAGCGCGAGCGTCTCGATCTTCTCGTCCGGCTGCAGCTCGATCATGGTCGACGTCCCGTAGGACGCGTCGATCGCCGTGACGTTGTCCGGGCTGTAGACGACGTTGCGGATGCGCGAGTCGAGGCGGCCCGGCCGCGGCGTGGACTCGGCGAGGGCCGCGCCGGACTGGAGCGCCACCATGAGCGCGATCGCGACCACGAAACGCTTCATTGCTGCGCCCCGACCGTGCGGGGCGTCGGCGCCGACTCCTGGTCGCGGCGATACTCGAGCACCTGGAAGCCGAGGGGGTTGTCGAAGCGCCACTCGTTGCGCATCGGCGCGGAGGTGTAGCGGAAGCGCACGAGCGACACCCAGTGCCGGGTGACGATGTTCGTCGCGGACTTCTCGTCGGTCGAGAAGCGCACAAGCGCCGTGCGGTTGTTCGGGAACGTCACCGACTTGATGTCGACGCTGACCTCCGTGTTGGTGCCGTAGAGCTTCACCGGGTTGCCCGGGTTCGCCGGCGAGTAGATCTCCGTGAGCTCCCGCGCCGCGTCCCCGGCGGCGAGCAGCTGCGCGAGGTCGAAATTGTCCTTCAGCGCTTTCGGGTCGTACGTCTCGCGCGCCTTGATGTAGCGCACGACGTTGAACATGGTAACGGCCTCGTCCTGCGTCAGCGGGCCCTCGGCCATCGGCCGCTTGACCTCGACGAAGCCGGTCGTCTTGTCGACGACGACCATGTAGGGCTCGTAGGTCTTCAGTGGCACGAGGAGCGCGAGGACGCCGAGCGCGGTGACGGCGACGACCGTCATCGCCGCGGCGACGATCCAGGCGAGCGCCCGGGAGTTGCGGTTGCGGCGCGCTATGTCGCGCTCCCAGGTCGCTCCCTCGGCGTAGTAGCGCGCGTCGACGCGCCCCTCCCCTGCAGTGCTCTCCGTCACGGCCGCCGTCCTCCGTTTTGCGCCGGCGGCGTGCCGGGGTTGCGCAACTGGTCAGCGAGGCGCCTGAACTCCGCGGACTGCGCCCAACTCGCCGCGCGCAGGCCGACGCGCGCGCGCTGCCGCGACGCCAGCTCCTCGCGGCGCGACACCGAGGCGGGGTTGAGCGGGTTGCGGAACGCGAGGCGCGCGCGGTTCGCGGCGGCGCCGAGCCTGTAGCCCGACGCCGTGGCCAGCACCGAGCCGATGCGCGGCGAGAAGATCGGCACGCCGCCGGCGATCGCAGCCGCCATGTTGTTGATCTGGCTGAGAAGCAGGATGCCGATGATGGCGAGAAGCACCACCGGGCCGATGGTCGCCCAGGTCGCGGACTTGGAGTTGGCGACGCCGTTGAGCGTGTCGATCGACTGCTGGATCAGCGAGACGTAGAAGGCGAGGAACGCGTAGACGAGCACCTGCACCAGGAAGTACTGCGCCAGCGAGCTCATCCAGCCGCTGAAGAAACGCGACGTCACGCCGAAGAGCAGCAGGATGATGAAGAGCGGCGCGAGCGCGAGCAGCAGCCACATGAACATCTTCGACAGCACGATCAGGAAGATCGCGAATCCGATCAGGATCGCCATGACGACGTAGAACACTGCCGCGAAGATGTACGGCCCCCAGTTGGTGATGCCGGCGTTCTGCAGGAACGCCTCGGTCGCGGTGTTCGTCGTGTCCCACATGTTCTGCAGCGCCGTCTGGACGCCGTTGACGGAGGTGAGGTTGGCCGACGTGCCGGTGCTGTTGGCCGAGGTGACGGCGCTCAGGAGCGCGTTGCCGATCGCGGACGGGCCGTCGTTGAGCGCGGTGTAGACGAGGGTCTGGAAGTCGCCCCACTGCGTCGCGAGCACGTAGATCATCACGGCGCGGAACAGTCGGAAGGCGTGGTCGGCCGGGCCGCCCGTCGCGGTGCCCTGCCAGATGCCGACGCCCCAGAAGATGACGTAGAGCGTCAACAGCAGCCCGGCGACGCCGGTCGCGCCGCCCGAGGTCGCGGCGTTGGCGAGCGCCTGGTAGGCGGTCGAGACGTAGTTCTGGCCGAGCTGGTCGACGGACTGGAGGAGCGATGTGATGTTGAAGCTGTTCGCCATTGCCGCCCTCAGATCGGCCGCATCGGGCCGCAGGCGTCCACTGCGCGGATCGCGACGGCGGCGGGCGACGGCGGCGGCAGGTCCGTGTAGGCGAGCGGCGTGCCGCCCTCGTCGGCCGAGCACGGCGCCTTGAGCGGCTTGTAGGCGCAGCCGCCGAGCGTGAGCGCTGCCGCGAGGCTCGCGAGGAGGGCGAGTGCGGCCCTCACTTCGCCGGTGCCTTCGGCTGCGTGAACGTCATCGCGCGCGAAGCCGACTCTGCGGCGCTGTCCTGCGGGCTCGGCTGGCTCGCCGTTGCGGTGGGCGGAGCCTCGGCGCGCAACGCGTATCGGCCGATCGCGATGCCGGCGACGGCCGCCAGGACCGCGATCGCGATGACTGTGGTCTTCGACATTGCCCCTCACTCCCCTGTTGCGGGCTCCCGCTCACTGCGAGAACTTCATCGCGCGCGCAGCGGCCGACTCCGACGCGATGCGGTCGAGGTTGGCCTGGTTCGCGGCCGCCGCGGCGTTGTTGACGACGCCGTTAAGCTCGTTGATCGTCAACCCCGTCTGGACCTGGACCTGCGTGTTCTGGTCGATGCTCCCCTTCAGGTCCTGCGCCTGCCCGATCTGCTGGCCGCCTTGCTTGAAGGCGCTAGAGCGTTGCTGCACCGCGCCCTGCGTCGAGTTGATGAGGCCCGACAGGGTGGCGGCGACGTTGACCGAATTCTTGTAGGCCGTGTCGGCCGGGTGGGTCTGGCCGCTGGCGAGGCCGGTGATCGTCTGCACCAGCTGCAGGCCGTTGATCAGCGTCGACACGATGTTCTGCGAGTTCGACCCCATGCCGGCGAAGGAGAGCGCGCCGCCCGAGATCACCGACCCGAGCGAGGGGGCCTGCGCCATCGAGAAGCCGCCGCCGAGCGCCATTTGGGCCAGCGTGCCCTGCGCCTGCGACGACCGGTCGCCGGTGACGGCCTGCAAGGTCTTCTGCGTGAACTGCATGATCTGCTGGTCGGCGGTCAGGATCTTCTGCGTGCTGGTCGCGATCTCCTGGGCCTTCTGCAGGTTGGCGTTGTCGATGACGGGCACCTGGGCCAATGCCTGCGAGGCGTAGGCGGCGATGGCGAGCGCGGCGGCGAATGACAGCATGGTCCGCATGAGGTCCTCCCTAGCGGCTGTTTGCGTTGATGGCGGCGAGCGCGGCGGCGACGTCGGCCACAGTGAGCGCAGCGTCCGCTGCAGGGGCGCTCTCCTGCGCCCGCGCGAGGTAGAAGACGACGTTGCCGTCCGTATCGACGTAGCGGGCGCTGACGCAGCCAGGGTCCGGCGGCGTCCCCGGCGGCGTCGTCGAGCATCCGTTCGGCGTCCTGCACGGGTCTGACGCCGTGCCGCTGCCGGCCATGCCGGCCGGGCAGGACGGCCCCTTCGGTTGCGTGCTCCCGGCGACGGCCGCCCTCATCCCGCCGGCCGCTCGGCTTGTGTCGCTCGCCATGGCGAGGTTCAGCGCGTTGAGCGCGGTGACCCAGAGGTTGGTGGAGCCGGTGACACCGTTCCAGGCGAAGTCGTTCTGCAGCCGCGCCGCGCTGTTCATGTCGATCGCCGCCATCACGGTCGTCGCGGTGCCGACCTGCTGGCCCGCCGACTTGAAGCCCGACTGCGCGGTGGAGAGCGTCGAGCGGCTGGCGTCGACGCCCGCGACGACGTCGCCGGTCGACTTGAACAAGGTCTGGCTGCTCAGCGTGGCGCCCTGCGCCGCCGGATCGGGCGTCGCCGGCAGGTCCGGGGCGTAGGCGTGGATCTCCTGGCTCCCAGCGCCGTCCTGCGGCTTCACCGTCGGGTCGGTGACGTTGGCCTTCTTGCCGGTCGTCACCGCGCACTTGACGCCGTTGTTGGCGTCCTTGCGCTGCGTCGTCACGGGCACCAACTTGACCGTCGTGCTCGCCGTCACCGAGTGCTGCGTCAGCTGCGCTGCGTCGTCGACGGGGATCGAGGCGTGGGCCTGGGTGGCGAACGCCGTCAGCACGGCGAAGGCGAAGACAGCTCGTCTCACGGTTGCTCCCTCCCCAGGAAGATCGGCAGCCACGCAGCCGGGTCGTCGCCGACGCGCGCGCGGAGCGCGTCGAGTTCGGCGACGGTCTCCGTCCTGCCCGACAGGACCTTGATCAGGTCGGGCATGCTCGACAGGTTGAGGCGTGCGACGACGCTGTCGCGGCCGTGCTTGATCAGGAACGACCGGCTCTCCGGGACGGTGCTACGGATCCAGTCCACCTCGCGGCCGGAGAGGCGGAAAGCCTGCCGGTAGCTCTCGTCGTCGGCCTTCGGGTTGGGGAAGAAGATGTTCGTGCTGGTCTGTTCGATCAGCGTGTTGGAGGCGTGCGAGCGCACGATGTCGGCGGCCGACTGCGTGCCGAACCCGATGATCCCGTTCTGCTTGCGGATCGTCTTCAGCTTGTCGCGGATGAAGAACGCGAACACCTCGTCGTCGAGCAGACGCCAGCCCTCGTCGAGGAAGATCATGACGGGGTCGCCGGTCAGCAGCTCGTCGGTGCGGTGGAAGATGTACATCAGCGCAGCCGTGCGGATGACGGGATCGTCGAGCACGCGCGTCATGTCGAAGCCGAAGATGCTGGAGATCGAGAACTGGTCTTCGTCGTTGTTGAACAGCCAGCCGCGCTGGTCGGGCCGCATCCAGCTCTCGAGCCGCGCCAGCAGGTCGCCCTCCCCGGCGCGGATGCGCCCGCGCAGCAAGGTCGAGAACGCCTTGAGCGTCCGCCCCTCAGGCCCCGCCGAGAGCGCGGCGGCGATGGCGTTGCGGATGACCTGCTCCTCCGAAGCCGAGAGGTCGCCGCCCTTCGCCGGCCGCAGCATGAAGGCGAAGAGCTGGTAGAGGAATTCCCGGTTCGCAGCCGAGTCCGGCAGCGACAGCGGGTTGAAGCCAGTCGGCTCGCCGGGGACGAGCGCCTCGTACTGGCCGCCCAGCGCCCGGATGAAGATCTCGGCGCCGCGGTCCTTGTCGACGAAGACGACCTTCGGACGTGGCTCGATGCGCTGCGTCTGCGCCGCGATGAACGAGAGGAACACCGTCTTGCCCGACCCGGTCGGCCCGACGACGGTGAAGTTGCCGATGTCGCGGACGTGGTGGTTGTAGTAGTAGGCCGTCTGCGACGTCGTCTCGAACACCGAGATCGCAGGCCCCCAGTGGTTGCCGTCCGGCTTCCCGCTCGGGTAGTTGTGCAGCGACGCGAAGCCGGCGAAGTTCTTCGACGAGATGACACCCTTGCGCGCGATGTAGGCGAAGTTGCCAGGTAGCTGCGCCCAGAACGCCGGCTCGCAGTTCAGGTCCTCCCGCACCCAGATCACCGAGCGGTCAGTCAAGGCGGCGCCTGCCGCCGTCACGGCGGCGCCGACCTCGGCGAGGTCGCGGCCGAGGCACATCACCGTCATGTGGTGCTCGCCGTAGATCGCCTCCGACGCAAGCAGCTCGTCGCGCGCCTCGTCGAGGTGCTCGGCCACAATCGAGCCCGCCTCGTCGGACATGTCGACCTGCCGTGACACGCGGTCGATCTGCTTGGCGGCGACGGGGCGGTCGACGATGGCGAAGGTCTGCGTCGCGATGAACTCGTGCGGGACGCGCAGCAAATTGTCGAACGAGCCCGGCCCACTCTGCGCCGGGTACTCGCGGATTGAGATCATCGCCGCGAAGCGCGTGTCCTCCGGGCCTGCGCCGCGGACCTCGATGGCGTTGCGCCCGAAGAAGATGCGCTTCAGCGACAGAGCGTCGGCGAGGTTCATGCGCGGCAGGTGCATCGGGCGCGGGAGGCCGCCGTCGACGACCTGCACCAGGAACTCGAGCGGCTCGGAGAACCAAACGCCGTCGCGCCGCACCACGCCGAGCTGGCGCGCGCCGTAGGCGGCGAGGTTCTCGCGCAGCGCGGTCGCGGCGTCCCTGAGCTCGTTGAGCGCGGTCTGCATGGCGACCGACTCGCCCGCGGCGTCCCTGCGGCCCAGCGCCTTCGTCATCAGCGCGTCGAAGGTGCCCGCCTGCCCCTGCAGGGGGCGGCGCACGATCGTGAGGTAGATGTCGTTGACGAACATCCGCCGCTTCGACAGCGCGGCGTCGTAGCGCTCGTCGATCTCGCGGCAGAGCGCATTGTCGAAGGTTGAGGCGATGCGCGGCTGCACTTCGCGGCGGACGATGTGGGAGACGAGCGCGAAGCGGGAGTTGGCGAGTGTGCGCACGATGTCGTTGCGGCCGAGGAGCCGGGCGTTGACCTCGCTCATGTCGGAGGTCTCGAACGAGTAGCCGTCGAGTTTCAGGATGGTGAGGACCAGGCCGTCGCGCGTCTTGATGATGTTGTCGTCGACGTGCCGCGTGTAGGGGATATGCGACGCGACCGGCCGCTCCCGCCGCGACACGGCGCCGAAAGTCAGTTCGTCGAGGAGCGCGCGCGCAACCATCCTTGCCTCACGTAGAGTAGCTATCGGCGCCCCAGAAGGCGCGCGTGCGCGGCGGGCACTTCGTCGAGCGCACGAACAGGATCTCGAAGATCCTGTCGTCCCTCAGTGTCATAACGTAGCCGAACAGGTGCAGCGGGATCGCGACCAGCAGCATGAGGAGGTTGTGCGTGACGAGGAAGCAGACGCTCGACACCACGCCGTTGAACATGAAGTACATGTACGGCACGCCCATCAGCGTCGGCGCGCGCGTCAGCGCCTTGACCAGCGGCGTGATGAGCGGGTCGTCGAGTTCCTCCCCCGTCATTGGCCGACCGCCGACTGGAAGAACTGCACGATCTGCGCCGAGCCGAACACCAGCACGATGCCGAAGATGACGCTGCCGGCGATGCCCCAGGTCAGCCGTCCCGACCAGGCGAAGAGGCCGCAGGCGATCACAGCCAGTGTCGCGAGCGCGGTCGCGATCGGCCCCGTGAGCGCCTGAACGAGCTGCGTGAGCGTTGACTGCACCGGCTGGAGCGTGCCGCCCGACTGCGCCGCGGCGTCGACGACGCTCAGCGCCAGCAGTGCGAGCGCAGCGGGCCCGCGCGAAACCAGTCGCCTCATATAGTCCTCCCTCTCAGTCGACGTGCATGACGAAGCCATCGCTCCACTCCCCTTTTCCTGGCGGCTTGGTTGCGGCCGGGCGCGGCCGCTCGTCCTTCGGCGCGATCTCGACCACGTCGGGCTGCGCAGCCGCGAGCGCGCCGGGTGCGCCGCGCTGCGGCGCGCCGGGGCCGGGCCAGCCGTAGACGTCGTTGACGACTTGGGCGACGAAGCGGACGGTCTCGGGGTAGGGCGGCACGCCACGGCTTTTCGCGACTGCCTCCTCGCCTGCGTTGTAGGCAGCGAGGACGAAGAACGGGTTCTTGTACTTGTCGAGCAGGCTGCGCAGGAAGCGGACGCCGCCGCGGACGTTGCCGGCGGGGTCGCACAGGTCGACCTTGAAGCGGTCTGCGGTCTGCGGGAGAAGCTGCATCAGCCCGAATGCGCCCTTGTCGGAGAGCGCGACGGAGTCGTAGTGGCTCTCGCTCTTGGCCACCGCCTGGACGAGGTCGGGGTAGAACCCCTCCTCCCCGGCGATCCGCGCGACAAGCGCCCTCGCGTCGCCGGGCGCCATCGCGCTCGCGGACGGACACGGTCCTGCCGCCGCCGGAGCGGCCACAAGTCCGGGTGCGTCGAGAGGCACGACGCGGCCCGAGGCGTCGACGGCTGCGAGGCGCGGCTGCTTCGGCAAGTCCTGCGCCCGCGCGCCGGCGCAGACGGCGAGAACGCCCAACCCGATTGAAGCCACCCCCACGCGCATGCCAGCCTCCACTTTTCAATAGACAATATATTAGATGTTGTTACCTTGGCAACAGCTTGTTGCCCGACGTCCCCAATTCGATCGGGAGGGATGGATGAACCGCTTCGCAGCCTTGTCGGCCGTGCTTTGCCTCGGCCTCGCGCCCGCCGCCGCCCCGCCGGCCGCGGCGCAGGACGCGTCGTTCGGCTGCAAGGTCCTGCTGTGCGCGGCGGCGAGCAGCCCGGGCTGGTCCGGCATCCCCTACTGCGTTCCCGTGATGCAGGAGCTGTTTCACCGGCTCGCGCACGGCGGCGGCTGGCCGTCGTGTTCGGAGGGCCACGCGAGCGGGCCGGGCTACGAGCCCTACCAGGCCTGCCCGGCCGGGCTGACGGCCGCCACGGGCACTGCGGGCGGCGCGGTGACGCCCTCGCCGGACGGCGAGCTCTGCGCCGACCTGTCCAAGCCGCAAAACGCCTGCGGGGGCGGCGACGGCGGCTGCACCACAACCTATCCGGCGACGCCGCGGGAGCGCCGCACCGACCCCTACTTCGTGGACATCAGCACCGCGAACGGGGTCCAGCGGTTCTACTTCTCGCTGCAGGGCTACTAGGGTGGCGCGCGCAACGGCCTCGGCGGCAATCCTCGCGGCGGTCCTCTTCGCCGCGCCGGCGGCCGCGCAGGGGGCGTCGCCCTGGTTTCCGATTCCGGACGACGCCGTCTACCTGACCGGCGACAGCTGGTCGTCTTCGGGCGTCACCTACCGCCTCTACGGCGTGCAGGCCTGCCTCAGGGGCACCGACTTCACCAACGCCCACGGCCTCAAGCGCGACTGCGGCGAGGCCTCGCTCGCCATGCTCGCGGCGCTCGCCCGCGACCTGCGCCCGCAGTGCTACGACGCGGCCGAGTCGCGCCGGCTCCGGACCGTCTTCGTCTTCTGCCTCGCGAGTCCGACCAAGGGTGCCGCCGCAGGCTCGCGCATCGACCTCGGCACGGCGCTGATCTCGACGGGCTTCGCCTTCGCCGCGCTGAAGCCCGACGGCCAGCCGGTCCATACGCCCTACTTCGTCGCGCAGCTCGTCGCCCAGCGCGCCAAGGCCGGCTTCTGGGCCTTCGCCGACGTGCCCGACCCGAACGCGATCATCCTGCGCGCGCTGCGTCAGGAGCAATCGGGCGCCTTGCCCGCAACGCCGCCGGATGCGGCGAAAAAGCCTTGAGCCACCACTTCCAAAAACAGGAGCGAGCATGCGAACCACAAACCTTTTCATCGTCCGCGGCTTCGTCGGCCAGTCGCCGAAGGCCTTCAACAAGTCGGCCAAGGTCAACATCGCCACCGACCGGGCGTGGACCGACGGCAAGGGCGAGCGCCACGAGGAGACGGACTGGGTCACCGTCAGCATCCTCAACGAGAAGGCCGCCGCGTGGGTCATCGCCAACGTCGCGAAGGGGGACCCCGTCTACGCGGAGTGCCGGATCGCCGACGGGTCGTACAAAAAGGACGGCGAGACCGTCTACACGACCGACATCATCGCCAGCGTCTTCCACAAGCTCGACCTCGGCGCCCGCGATGATGCGGCGGCGTGACTGCGTGCTGGCGGCAGCCCTCCTCCTGGGCGCGATGGGCGGCGGCGTTGCCGCGTCTCAGCCGGCCGAGCGCGACGCCGGCATCTACGCCCCGAAGATCCCGCCGCAGTCGCCGCCGCTGCGCGTCGAGGTCGTCGACGGCCAGCGCTTCCGCGACATCGAGACGGGCCAGGCCTACCAGCTCTACGGCATCGACACCTGCGCGCCGGGCCAGACGGCGCGCCTCGGCCGCCAGCCGTGGCCGTGCGGGACGATGGCGACAGCGTGGCTCGTCACCGCGACGCTCAACGCGTGGCTCGCCTGCGCGACTCTGCGCGAGGAGGCGGGCGAGCGCCTCGTTCGCTGCGCGACGGCGGGCCACCCCGACCTCGCAGCGGACATGCTGCGCGCCGGCGTCGCCGTCGCCAAGCCCGGCACCGACGCGGACCCGGCCATCCGCGCCTACGCGCTGGCGGAGCAGGACGCGCGCAAGGCCTACCGCGGCCTTTGGTCCAGCACCTTCCAGATGCCGTGGGACTGGCGCGCCAGCCACCCGGCATCGTCCCCCGCGCGCAGCGAGGCGACGCGATGAGCCGCGCACCCCTCGCCCTCTTCGTTCCCATGGCACTGTCGCTCTGCGCCTGCGCCGGGCCGCGCCCGCCGGCAGCCGACTCCGGGCCGCCCCTGCCGGAGCCGATGTACGCGCCGGCGCAGGTGAAGCCCGGCCGCCTCGAGTACGCCCCCGACCGCTCGACTTTCGCGCCCATCCTGACCGAGCGCTTCCCCTACCCGACCCAGCCCGAGGCGAACGCGGCGTACCGCCGCCTGCTCGCCTCGGCTCCGCCCGACCGCGCGTACCCCGCGTCGGTCTGGCTGTTCGGCTGCAAGCCCGGCGCGCTCGACGCGCAGACGGCGCGCGTAACCCGCTACGGCGGCCCCGTCGTGCACTGCGCCACCGACTTCCTCGACGCGGGCGGCCGCCGGGTGCGGCGCGAGACGGCGAACTTCTACTACTACGCGGGCGTGTGGAACATGCAGCCGGCGTACCCGCCGCGCACCGCGGTGCCGTGGCGCAACCGCGAGCGCTCGCCGAAGGACTTCTGGTGGTGGGTCCCGGGCCGCGACCGCTACGAGTAGCGGGCTGTGCCATGCGGACGGGGTCGGGGTTGAGACAGTATATTAGATGTTGTAAGGTACGACAGGCGTTTGCGCGGAAGGCTGCGCTCGCCTCGTTCTTGCTGGCTGGGCTCGCTATGTCGGACGTTGCATCTCTCGCGCAATCGGTGACGCCCGACCCGGGCGCCTGGCGGCCGATGTCCTACGCCGACCTGCAGCGCCCCTCCCCTGCGACCGCCACCTACGCCGACATCTGGAAAGAAGCAATCGAGCGCAACAACGAAGGCTACCGCGCGCGCGGCGACCGCCGCTTCGCCGGCGGCAACGCGCCCGTCACCGAGGCGCACTTCGTGGTCTGGAGCAGCCGGCGCTCCGTCGTCCTCACCGTCCTCGACACCGCGATCGGCTGCACGGTGAAGTCGGTCGCGCCCGACGCGCGCGCGACGGTGAAGCTCTGCCCGCTGCGCATCGCGGTGTACGAGGGCCTGCAGGTGCGCACCATGGACGGAGGCCGCGCCTGCTTCCTCGAGCTCGCCCCCGGCGCGCCGCCCGACCCGGCCGCGTCCGCGGCGTACGCTTCCTACGACGTGCAGACCCGGACACTGAGGATCGGGATGATCGTGAACCACAAGGCGGTGGACGGCTGCTCGCTCGCTGTGCCGCTTGCGCCGACCGCGCACGCCGCGAGTCCGCAATGAGAAGGAGACCGCCCATGCGAAACCACGCCATCCCGCTGCTGGCGGCTGCATTCCTTACCGCCGGCGCCGTCGCCCCGGCTTGCGCCGCCGACGCCGCCTTCGCCTACAAGACCACCTACCGGAACGTGGAGCACGACCCCGACAAGGTCTGGGCGGACGACGCGCTCGCGGACGGTCCCGGCGGCGCGACGATCCACGAGTACGAGCTGCGCAGCGCCAAAGGCGACCTCCTCGTCTCGCAGGTCTGGAACGACGACTGCTCGTCGAGCACCTGCCCGACGCGCCTCGTGCGCGTCGGGCCGGGTGGCCGCCGCACGGTGCTCGTCGACGACATGATGCACCAGGTCATCCCGCCGGACGACCCGCGCTTCGCCGGCCTGTCGAAGACGGGGCCGGCTGCGGCGTTCGCCGAGCACCCCTTCCTCCTCAGCGCCGACGGCAAGACCCTGGTCAACGGCGACTTCAAGTTCGAGGTGGGGGCGGGCAAGCCATGAGCCGCGCCGTCAAATCGGTTTTGTTCAACGCAGGCATCGCGCTCTGCCTGTCGGCGACGCTCGCGCTCGCGGGCGAGTCGGCCGCGAGCCTGACGTCGGCGGGCATCCCCGCGAACTGCGCCGACTTCGCCGCGAAGGTGTCGAGCAGCGAGGGGAATTTCGGGTCGGTCAACCAGGCCGGCTGCCTCGGGGCCTTCCAGTTCTGCCCTGGCACGTTCGAGCGCTACTACAGCGGCAGCGCGCAAAGCTTCCTCTCCAACCCGCAGGCGCAGACGGTCGCCTGGACGCAGTACGAGCAGAACTCCTGGTCGCAGGCGCAGAAGAACGGCCTCACCTCGCTGGTCGGGCAGCAGGTCTGCTCGGGCGGCCGCTGCGCCACGATCGACCAGTCGGCGATCCTGATGGCCTGCCAGTTCGGCTGCGGCAAGAACGGCAAGCTCGCGAACTACGCCGCGAGCGGCGACTGCAACGCACGCAACGTGAAGGACGGCAACGGCGTCAGCGTCTGCAGCTACCTCATCCGCGGCGCCGGCTACGATGCGTCCTGCTTCACCGGCGACCAGTCCGCGGTGTGCCAGGAGAGCCCGAGCGGGCCGGGCGACTTCCCGACCTCGACCGGCATCGCCGCTAACCCGCCGACCGCCTCGAGCGCGTCGATCGTCGTCAACCCGACCGACGTTTAGGCGGACCGGCCTGACACAACCTTGCTGCCGTGTCGTGCGGCAGCGATGCCTCCCTTTTTCGTCAAGTATTGAGACAGGGCAACCGCGCCCATTTCCTCGAGCCGCTTGTAACCACGCGCCGGCTCCTGTTACGAACGCCTGCGCGAGAGCTTGGAGAACTCCGGGTGTGCGCAATCACACTTCAGTTTCAAATGCGCGACGATGGGCGAGGCGAAACGAAAACGGGAAGCCGTCTTGAGCGGGCCGTGTCCTTGCGGCTCGATGAAGCCCGCGCGCACTTGTTGCTTCGATGGCCACCGTTGGCACAAACCGCCAACAGTCCTCGGTCTCAAGGCGCTGCCCGCGCGGGAGCGCGTCGAAAAATGCTACATGAAGGAGCTGGGATCGTGCATCGCTCCGATCTCGGGCGAGCACATCATATCCGATTCTGTCTGCCGCGTGCTGACGGGCGGCGGTGAGTTTTCCATCTCAGGCGTTCCCTGGCTGGAAGCCGGCGAGACGAAGATAATCCCGCCGCCGCAAGCAAACTGCCTCTGCACGAAGCACAACAGTGCGCTAAGCCCGCTCGACGATGCCGCGCGTTACTTCTTCGCATCGCTCAAGTTGTATCTCGAAGATGATGACGGCTCGAGACACGCGATCGTATCCGGCCATGACCTCGAACGCTGGATTTTGAAGACCGCCAAAGCGGCGGCCGTCTCACGGAACTTGGCGCGCGGACGGGAGAGGCTGTCCGGTGCGTTCTCGAGGGACGAGGCTGTCCTCGACATGCTCGACGATCCTCGCCACTGGCCCGAGGGCGCGGGGCTTTACTGCACCATGAACGCTGGCGACATGACCGAGAACACCCCACGCTTTCAGCTCCAGCCTCTCACGGACGAGCGCGACGACATCAGGGCCATGGCGATCAACATCATGGGATTTCGGTTCGTGCTGTTGCTCGAGGCGCCGGATCCGGTCCAATTTCCATTCCTCGTCGACGCAAAGTACCGGCCGAGCCGTATCCTTGTCTCTTATCCTGCATCAACCAATTGGATGACACTGAGCTGGGAGGACGATGGAAAGCATGAGGAGCTGACCGTGCAATGGTTCCAGCGTCGCTGATGGGCGGACACAGTCAAAGAGCACCGATCGACGTCTGGAACACAGAGACGTTCGACGCCGCGCTTTTGGCCGAGCTGAATTCAGAGCGCGACTTGCTCCGCGACTACGTCCTCACCGAACGGCAGCACTTTCTCGAACGCCAGGCGGCGACAGGCTGGGCGCCGTACGCGACCAATCCCCATGCCGAGGCTCGAAACGATTTCGTCGAGCGTGTCATCATGTCTGCAATGGCAGAGCGCTCGATTCGAGCGTGGCATTACACGCGGCTGACGGACGATGAAACTTCGCTGCTGCGATCGGGCGGCGTCTACACCTCGAACCTGGAGACTATTCGTCAAAGGCTCGACGTGCAGGTTTCCGCGGGGGCGCTGTCGGCCGAGCATGCCGACGCGTTGTATGCCGCGAGCCCCTTCCACCACCAGAACGGCTCGCGTGCGGGCAAGTTCTGGATGACCTCGCATCCCATGTCTCCAGAGAATAGCCTCGTTGAGCTCTTGCTGGAGCACTGGGGCGGCGAAGGCGTGTATTTCTGGCTCAAAGAGCCGGAGCTCGTCGAATTGGTGAAGAGTTTCGGACGGCCGCGAGTCATCGAGCTCGCCGTGCCACTGCAGATCACGTCCCACAGCTACTCGGCGGCCAAGGCGGTCGTCGCCACTTTTGTGCGATCACCTGGCTGCGAGCCGGAATGGCCGGCGTTCGACCTGTATGCGACGAGCCCGCTCGGCCCCGGCGCAGTGCTGGACATCCACACAGAGGGCGAGCCGAACTTCACTGCGCTTGCGCGAGGCTATCCCGCGGAGTTCGTTGATCGCGATCGGTAGGCGCTCGGCCGCCATCCCGTCCTCACGTCGGCCCACTCGGCGGAAATCAGTTCACCTCGGAGGGGTCACGGACGATGAACGCCGCGAAATAACTCAGCTGCTCCTCGGTGGATTCGCAGAGCTCGCCTCCGCAGTAGTGCGCGTGCACGAGCGCCCAGAACACGACCTCGTCCGAGCGGCCGGCGAACAGCGCCTTCTGCATCGTCCTGCCGATCAGCGTGACGGCCCTGAGGTGGTCGTAGCGGGCGTGGAGCTCGTGGGCCACGATCTTTGTGTCGGCAGTCCGGATCACGGGCGACTCCTCCGTTCGTGTCGTTTAGTCAGGCGGCAACCGCGAGGACGGGCGCGCCCGTGCCGCGCGCGGCCTGGATTGCGTCGAGCGTCTCGCGGCTGAAGGACATGCGCAGCGCGACGACCTCGTCGCGGCCGATGCGCTTCGGGAAGCCGAGCGGCCGGACGAAGAAGCGGAGCTGCATCGCGATCACCATCAGCCGCCAGTCGATCGCGACCGTGACGGTGTCGACCTTGCTCGCCATACCCCACTCCACGACGCCTTGCGCGAGCTCGAGGAAGGGGCTGTCGCCGCAAGGGCGCATCTCGCGGTGTCCTCGCGCGACGCAGAAGCGCGTCCACTCGAACACGCGGGCGCCGCGCGGCGGCCGGCGCCTGCACAAGTCTCCCAGGACGTCCGTCAGCAGGTGCGGGCGCGTCGTCGGCAGCAGTCTCTGATAGCCGACGATCTCGTCGCCGCGCATGCAGAGCTGGTGGACCGCGTGGCCGTCGTCGAACCTGTCGCGCTCGAGCCCGTCAGGCTGGCGCAGGTCCTCCCAGCCCTTCTCCCCGACGAACACCGCGTGGCGGAAGCGGAAGGCCCGGTCCATCAGCTCGGCGTGGCGGCTGACCTCCGAGCCAGGAATGACCATGAGCATGGGCGTCTCCTCGGCTTGCTTGACGCGCCGAGTTGGCCACGCAGGGCGCAGTGCCGGTATGGTCAGAAAAGACCATTGCCGCAGCAAGTCTTGGATTCGGTCTGTTTTGCCCGAGCGCCGCGCGCGCCGCCCAGTAGAGGCGGGCCGGCAGTCGGCGGGTGCGACCTTCGTACACACGCGCCGTGACGGGGTGATGACGCAACGCGAGGGCGGAATGCAGGGAGCGGTGCGTTCCGCCAGCTAAGGCTTCCGCGAGCCGCAGCTGATCACTGTTGGGCGACCCCCTCCCTTCGGGGCACGTAGCCGAGCTCGTCGCACAAATCGCGGAAGACGACGCGCCGGCGCTCCTTCTCCGCCTCGGCGGCTGCGCAAAGGAGCGCGCGCTGGTGGTGCGTGACGTCGTCCACGCCTCGGGCGCGGTGGCTCGCGGCCTCGAAGGCGCGCTCCCACGCGCCCAGCGCATCGAGGTAGGCCCGGTGGGCGGCGGCCGCCCGCGACTCCAGCGGGGTGTCGTGTCGCTCCTCGGTGCTGGCCACCCGATCTCTCCCGGCGGGTCGTGTCTGCGGTACGCCCCCGCAAACGAACCCTCGCTGACTGGTGATCGGGGAGTTCGAAACCGTACGAGACGGCCCTATGGCCTTTAGTTCGGGTGAACCTGTTGCATACGCCACAGGCTCCCCGACCATAGGTCAAGGAGTGCGGCGCCGTAACGGCCGGCACCAAACCGCTCGTAGGGGTTTCGACGCCCCAGGGCAGCGCGTACCGCCCCGCACGACTCATAGCCCCTCGGGGGGCCGCGTTCCAGACAGATTCGTTAAAGCGGCCTGTCGCCGGAGAGAGGCGCGGGGGAGCGCCGAGGCGCTTCGCGCCTTTGCTTTCAGGCTGCCAATCGGGCCAGCGGCAGCTCGAGGCGGATCGTCAGGCTGTGGGGCTCCCAGTCCCGCGTCAGACTACCTTGCAGGCCGGCCAGCGCGGCGCGCTCGAGCGTTGAACCGAAACCCTGGGTCCGGCTCGCTTCAGGCGGGGTCGGAATCCCGCTTTCGCGCCACTGCATGCGCAGGCTGTCGTCCTCCATGCTCAGTTCGACGCTCAGCCGCCCCTCCGGCACGGAGAGCGCCCCGTACTTGGTGGCATTGGTGGCCAGCTCGTGCAGCAGCAGCGCCGCGGACGTGAGGGCGTTGCCCGAGAGCGGCGCGTCGGCCCCGCTGATCGTGAAGTGCGGCGTGCCGTCGCTCGCGTGCGGCGCGAGGACCGCTTCGAGCAGCGCGACGAACGTCGTGGTTCCCGCGCCGGACGCGTCGTCGGAGAGCTCCGGCATCGTCAGGGCGTGGGCCCGCGCGAGCGCGCGCAGGCGCTCGGAAAGGTCGGCCGCGAGCGCTTCCCCGCCTGTCGTCGCGCGCGCGCTCAGCCCCACCAGCGCGGCCGTCAGGCTGAACAGGTTCTTGATGCGGTGGTTCATCTCGCGCAGCAGCAGGTTCTGCTGGGCGTAGGCGCGCTTCTGCGCGCTGACATCGCGCGCGATCTTTGAGGCGCCGAGGATCTCGCCTGCAGCGTTCCTCACCGGCGAGACGGTGAGCGAGATGTCGACGAGCTCGCCGTCTTTTCGGCGGCGGACCGTCTCGAAGTGCTCGATGCGTTCGCCCGCGCGCAGGCGCCGCAGAATTTCCGTCTCCTCCGGCAGCCGGTCCTCGGGGATGATCATCGTGATCGAGCGGCCGACCACCTCGTCCGCGCTGAAGCCGAACATACGCTCCGCGCCGCGGTTCCACGTCATGATGACGCCGTCGAGCGTCTTGCTCAGGATGGCGTCGTCTGAGTTCTCGACGACGGCGGCGAGCCAGGCGGCCGCCTCCACCTGCCGCTGGTCGGCTTTCTGGCCCGGAAGGCCGTGCGGACTACTCTGCTCGTGCGGATCGGTCATGGCGTGCTCCCGGGTCGGACTTCCTCCCGCGAGGGCTCAGGCGCCGCAGTGACCAACAGGCGGGCGCCAATACCTTGTAGATGCAGGCAGGCTGAAACGCCACAGTGGAAAAGCCCGAAAGAGCTGTGGCGCTTCTCGGACACCGCCGATGTCGTGGTCGTGGGTATTTGCGAGCGCGAGCTCCGGTTGCACAAAGATGGAGGGGACTGGGCGTCGCCCCTTCGGGGCCGGGCTGGCGGCTACGCTGAAGCCCCGCGTCGCGGGTCTTCCCCCACGTGGGCTGCCATCCCTGACGCGGCTTGAAGTCCCGAAGGGGCGACGGCCGAACAGCTCCACACTCCGGCGACATTGGCGATGACGTTCCGGGCGCGTTCGCGCCCTGCTTCGTTGAGCGAGCCGCGGCCAACGGGCCGTGCGAACGGGATGAACAAGCTCCCCAAGGTGTGGCGAGCGGGCCTCGCGTTATCCCGCCGGCCATCACGACATCGATCGACAGCTATCGTCGACGCATGGGAGTGAGGCACGCGCGGCGCCGCGGAAGCGAGGCGGCGGCGATCGTCCAGGTCGGCACCGCGACGACGGATCTCCAGGCTTCCGGGGGGAAAGACCACCCCGCTCTCGAATGGGCTTTCCTTGGTCCGGCCACGGCCTTCCACGATCAACCCGCGAGGGGTTCGCTACGCAAGCGTGCGACCTCTCCGGCTGCGCCTGCGAGGTGACCGCGGCCGCGCCCGGACACGTCGGCGCCTGTCGAGCGGGGATGGTCCCCGCCCCAAGACGGGAGCCCAACGATGTCGCAGAACCTCAACCTCGCCCAGGAGAACGCCTTCAACCTCGCCCGCACCCTGATGGTCCCCGTGGTGCTCTTCCAGGTCGACGACGCCTTCGGCGTGATGGTCTCGAGCGAGTACGACGGCGACGAGGACACCATCGTGCACGAGTACGACCCGTGGTCCCCGGCTCACTGAGCCGGGAATCCGGTGCCGCTGGCGCTGCGCCCGATGCAAGGGAGGCTGCGCCGCGGTCGACTGCCAACCAGCGCAAAGGGTTGCCATCGCGCCCTTGCATCCGGCACGCTTCGCGGCAGGCGGGCGGCGTGCCGTCGGTGTGGAGACGGGCGTCAACCGAAGAAAGGAGCGGGGTGGAATCCCGCGTTGTGAAGACCATGGAGAAGAGCGAAATAGAGGAGTTGAGAGGCAGGGTCGGCTGCGCCGCCCTGCTGGAACACGACGGCTGGAAGGTCGACGTGAAGGAGAGCACGCGCCGCGCCGTGAAGTACCGCCGCGACGCCAGGATCGTCATCGTGATCCACGACGGCCGCGGCTGGTTCGACCCGCTGTCGACGGCGAAGGGCGACGTGTTCGACCTGGCCGAGCACTTGGGCGCCCACGGCTTCCCGGAAGCGTCGGCCCGCGTCGCGGCTCTCGTGGGGTTCGTCCCCGCTGCGCCGGCATGGGAGCGGCCGAGCCGCCCGGTGCCCGTGCACGCCGTCGCCGAGCGCTGGTCCCGCCGCGCAAAGCCGCGGGCGGGGTCGGCGACGTGGCGCTACCTGACAGAGGAGCGCCGAATCCCGGCGTCGGTCGTCGCCGTTGCGGTCCAGCAGGACCTGCTGCGGGAAGGGCCGCACGGCAGCATGTGGGCGGCGCACCGCGACGGCGGCGGCTTGCTCCTGGGGTGGGAGGAGCGCGGGCCGCAGTGGCGCGGTTTTTCCACCGGCGGCGCCAAGGAATTGTTCCGGCTCGGCCCCGCGGCGGCAGCGCGGGTCTGCGTCACCGAGGCGGCCATCGACGCGATGAGCCTCGCCGCGATCCAGGTGCTGCGCCCCGACACCCTCTACGTCAGCACGGGCGGCGGCTGGTCGCCGGCGAGCGAGCGCGGCATCCGCCGGCTCGCCGACCGGCCGGACACCCGGCTCGTCGCCGCGACGGACAACAACCGCCAGGGCGACGTCTACGCCGACCGCATCCGCCTGATCGCGTCCGAGGCTGGCGCGGCCTACGCGCGCTCGCGGCCGCGCGCCGGCGACTGGAACGAAGACCTGAAGGCGCTTCTCGCGCGCGTCGACAGCGAGCCCCTGGCCAAGGCGGGATAGCGGCATCGGCGGAGCGCGCGGCGAGAAGTCCAAAAGACGGTGCCGCGCGTCCACGCGGCGACGCTTCCGCTAGGCCCGCGCGCTCTCATTGTGCAGTAGGGGTTCCTTGATTGTTTTTTGGGGCCCCTCCGCGCCTGGCGACCGTCGCTCACAAGGAGAATCCAGACCGAACCGGCGAGCAGAGAGGGCGTCGCGACGACTGCAGCGCGAACCTTGCTCTGTGCGATGGAGGAAGCGGTTCATGGATTCGTTCGAGATCAACAAAATACTCGGCGCCCTGCTCGGGGCCGCCTTCGTCGTCTTCACGATCTCGCTTCTGTCCGACGCGATCCTCGCCGGCGCGCGGGACCCCGACGCCGACGCGACCCGGCCCCGCGCGCACATCCTCCTGTCCTTCGACGAGCAGGAGGCGCGCGCGGCCGTCGAGGAGGTCATCGCGAACGACGACGCCGTCACGCTGTCGCCGGCTTCCGTCGCCGACTCGGACGTCCACGCCGCCTGCGTCGCTGTAGCGGCCGCGTCGGACCTTTCGGAGGAGCGCGGCTCTGCGCTGTTCAGGGCTGCGCTCGCCGCCGTCCGGAGCGCTGAGCAGCGGCTTGGGAGAGTGAAGGAGGGAGAAAGACGGGGAAGGGAAAAGGAGGAGTGACCTGCCGCATGCCCGGCCGGCGCGTCAAGGGAGGCTTCGCCCGCGTGCCGCGGCCCTTGACCCGCCGGACCGGAGAGGCGGCCGTGAAGGAGGGTCAGAAGGGCTGAAGAGGATGGCGAGCCGAAGCAGGCGAGCCGCGCTCCAGCCCGACGAGGCTGAAAGGAGCCCGCTCATGACCCTCTCGTCCATTCGCAAGGTGTACCAAGGCATAGCCGACCGCCGGCAGATGTTCAGCATGTTCGACCGCCACGCGCAGCGGCCGACCCGCTGGCAGAACGACAACAGCGCCCTTCACTGCGGCGAGTGGTTCGAAGTCGGCCAGGCCGAGTACGACTACATGCTCGAGATCCTGCCGCCGCTGTGGATGCGCGCCGAAATGTTCGCGATGCGCGAATTCCTCACCGGCAGCATCACCGGCGTCTTCTTCGCCCTAGTGATCGATGGCCGGCTGCGGTTTTTCCACGGCTACTGCGATCTCGCGGACCGCGCCTCCCCCGACCGGATGCGCGCCGTCATCGTCGACCGCGAGTCGCGGCCGGTGAAGGCGATGACACGCGAGGAACGGCTTGAGCACATCTGGTCGAGCACGCACGGCGACTACCGAGGATACGCAGGCGAAAATTGGCCCGCGCATCTGCGCGGACTGCGCATGGTGCTGGTCTACGGTGGAAAGCAGGGCACGGTCGCGAAGCTGCTTGACCGCCTGACCGACGCGGAGGTCTCGGCGAAGCTGCCCGTGCACTTGCGCTACCTCCCTGACGCGATCGCAGCGTGACGGGAGGCGGCGATGTTCACCTTCTCCGTCACGGACGTCCGTGCCGTCCTCATGCGTGGACGGCTCGACGCTTACCTCAACGGGGGTTTCCGTAATCCCCATTATGGCCTGCATCCCGGCCGAGATGAGAAACCCGGCATCTGGCTGGTCGGCGACGAGGGCGTGTACATCCTCTCGAACGGCAAGCTCAAGAACGGGCAGCGCCCGTTCGTCGTCTACGCCGAAGAATGCGACCCGAAGACCAACGCCGACTACTGGCACTACAAGCGCCAGCATTTCGGCGGCGATGACGGGATCGAGTTTATCGACGCCGAGATGCTTGTGAAGCTGATCGCGGGCAGCCCCGGCTGCACGCATCTGCGGATCGTCTTCCTCCCGAATTCGATGCAGCTCTACGTGATCGCTCGAGACTAGCGATCCGACGACGGTCGCCGCTCGGCGGCCGTGCCCGACCCGTTCCCAAAATCCGCGCACGTCCAGCCGGCTGGAGCACTCCAGCGGGCCGATGGCGCTCGCCCTCACCACAAGGAGACATTCCAATGGCGCATGACGATCCCTTCACCCTCGATCTCTTCAACAACACTCCCCTCTCGTCGGGCCTCGGCCTCGGCGTCACTGCGTTCGCCGGTGACATGGCCGTCGAGCCGGACGATGACGACCCCGATCCGTCGACGCCACCCCCTGCGCGTCCGACTGCGGCCGTCGGCCGTTCAATCTCGCCCGCGCACCGGGCGAGAGGCGCGAACTTCCGTCTCGCCGGCGACCGCGCCCTCGCGAAGGGCTGGAGGAGCCGCGCGCGCGACAACATTGCCGTCATCCAGCTCGCGGCCGAGATCGAGGCCGATCAACGCCCGGCCACGCCGCAGGAGCAGGCGCAACTGATCCGGTTCACCGGCTTCGGCGCTTCCGATCTCGCAAACGGCGTCTTTCGCCGGCCCGGCGAGCCGGATTTCCGCGAAGGCTGGCAGGAGCTCGGCTCTTCGCTTGAGGATGCGGTCGGCGAACTCGACTATGCCTCGCTCGCCCGCTGCACGCAGTATGCCCATTTCACGCCCGAGCTGATCGTTCGCGCGATCTGGACGGCGTTGCAGCGTCTCGGCTGGCGCGGCGGCCGCGTGCTCGAGCCCGGTATCGGCACCGGGCTCTTCCCGGCGCTGATGCCGGAGGAACTGCGCGACATCTCGCATGTCACCGGCATCGAACTCGATCCGGTCACGGCGCGGATCGCCCGCCTGCTCCAGCCGCGAGCGCGCATCTTCACCGGCGATTTCGCACGGACCGAGCTGCCGGCCGCCTTCGATCTCGCGATCGGCAATCCGCCCTTTTCCGACCGAACCGTCCGATCGGACCGGGCCTATCGCTCCAAGGGTTTTCGCCTGCACGAT
The DNA here is from genome assembly GCF_042646345.1 of Aquamicrobium soli. Classification (NCBI taxonomy): domain Bacteria; kingdom Pseudomonadati; phylum Pseudomonadota; class Alphaproteobacteria; order Hyphomicrobiales; family Phyllobacteriaceae; genus Aquamicrobium; species Aquamicrobium soli. The sequence goes on from NZ_JBHRTK010000014.1 coordinate 29,339, forward strand.
TACTTCATCGCGCGTGCGATTGATCTCCTGAAGCCCGGCGCGCTTGCCGCATTCGTGACCTCGCACGGGACGATGGACAAGGCGGATTTCGCCGCGCGCGAGCACATCGCCGGATCGGCCGATCTCGTCGCGGCCATCCGCCTGCCCGAAGGCAGCTTCCGCGAGGCCGCCGGCACCGACGTCGTGGTCGACCTCCTCTTCTTCCGCAAGCGCAAGATCGGCGAAGCCGCAGGCGATCCATCCTGGCTCGACACCGAGGAGGTACGCCCGGCAGGCGAAGACGAGAGCGCGATCCGCGTGAACCGCTGGTTCGTGCAGCACCCCGCCTTCGTGCTCGGGACGCATGCGCTGACATCCGGTCCCTTCGGCGAGACCTATACCTGCCTGCCGCGCGCCGGCGAGGCGCTCGAGGGTCTTCTTCCCGGCGCGATCGCTCTTCTCCCGCAGGCGATCTACGACGGCGAGCCCGACGTCATCGATCCTGATCTCGACGAAGACGGCGAGCTGGCGGATCTTGCTTCTCCCTCCGATCGCCATGTGCGCGAAGGCAGCTATTTCGCTGACAAGGTCCACGGCATCATGCAGGTCCTCGACGGCAGGCCCGTCGCGGTCAAGGTTCGCAAGGGCCGCAGCGCCGAGGGCGTGCCCGAAAAGCATGTGCGGATCATCGGCAAGCTGATCCCGATCCGCGATGCGGTGCGTGAGGTGCTCAAATGCCAGGAAACCGACCGGCCGTGGAAGGATGCGCAGGTTCGTCTTCGCATTGCCTGGTCGAACTTCGTGCGCGATTTCGGCCCAATCAACTTCACGACCGTCTCGATGACCGAGGACCACGAGACCGGCGAGGTCCGCGAGACACATCGCCGGCCGAACCTGCAGCCGTTCCTTGATGATCCCGATTGCTGGCTGGTGGCCTCGATCGAGGACTACGACATCGAGACAAACACCGCCAAACCCGGGCCGATCTTCACCGAGCGCGTGATTGCGCCGCCGGCGCCGCCGGTGATCGGCAGCGCGGCGGATGCGCTCGCCGTGGTGTTGAACGAGCGTGGCCGCGTCGATCTCGAACATATCGCCGAACTGCTGCATCGCGAATGCGAGGACGTCGTTGCCGAGCTCGGCAGCGCCATCTTCCGCGATCCGGCCGACGGTTCATGGCAGACAGCGGATGCTTATCTGTCGGGTCCTGTGCGCGACAAGCTCAAGACGGCCGAGGCGGCGGCCGCGCTCGACGCTGAGTACGAGCGCAATGTCACTGCGCTGCAAGGCGTCCAGCCCGCCGATCTCAGTCCGTCCGACATCACGGCGCGGCTCGGCGCGCCGTGGATTCCGGCCGCCGACGTCGTCGCTTTCGTCAAGGAAACGATGGGCGCCGACATCAAGATCCACCACATGCCCGAGCTCGCCTCGTGGACGGTGGAGGCGCGCCAGCTCGGCTGGATGGCGGCCGGCACATCCGAATGGGGCACCGATCGGCGCCACGGGGGCGAGCTCGTCGCCGACGCGCTGAACAGCCGCGTGCCGCAGATCTTCGACACCGTGAAGGACGGCGACAGCGAACGGCGGGTCCTCAACGTCGTCGACACCGAGGCGGCGAAGACGAAGCTGCAAAAGATCAAGGACGAATTCCAGCGCTGGATCTGGTCCGATCCGGACCGCACTGACCGTCTGGCGCGGGTCTACAACGACCGCTTCAACAACATCGCTCCACGCGCCTTCGACGGTTCGCACTTGAAGCTACCGGGCGCCTCTGGCGCCTTTTCTCTTTACGGGCATCAGAAACGCGGCATCTGGCGGATCATATCGGCGGGCTCGACCTATCTCGCGCACGCCGTCGGCGCCGGCAAGACCATGACGATGGCCTCCGCCGTCATGGAGCAGCGCCGGCTCGGGCTCATCGCCAAGGCGATGCTCGTCGTGCCGGGCCATTGCCTCGCGCAGGCGGCGCGCGAATTCCTCGCACTTTATCCGAACGCACGGATCCTGGTCGCGGACGAGACCAATTTCAGCAAGGACAAGCGCCACCGCTTCCTGTCGCGCGCGGCGACCGCGACCTGGGACGCGATCATCATCACCCATTCGGCTTTCCGCTTCATCTCGGTGCCATCGGCATTCGAGCAACAGATGATTCAGGACGAGCTGGAGCTCTACGAGACGCTGCTGACCAAGGTCGAGAGCGACGATCGCGTCTCGCGCAAGCGGCTCGAAAGGCTCAAGGAGGGCCTGAAGGAGAGGCTCGAGGCGCTGTCGACGCGCAAGGACGACCTGCTCACCATCTCCGAGATCGGCATCGACCAGATCATCGTCGACGAGGCGCAGGAGTTCCGCAAGCTTTCCTTCGCGACCAACATGTCGACGTTGAAGGGCGTCGATCCGAACGGCTCGCAGCGCGCTTGGGATCTGTTCGTCAAGTCGCGCTACGTCGAGATGAAGAATCCGGGCCGTGCGCTCGTGCTCGCGTCCGGCACCCCGATCACCAACACACTCGGCGAGATGTTCTCGGTGCAGCGCTACCTCGGCTACGCGGCGCTGAGCGAGCGCGGCCTGCACGAGTTCGATGCTTGGGCGTCGACCTTCGGCGACGTGACGACCGAGCTCGAATTGCAGCCTTCTGGCAAATACAAGCCGGTCACGCGCTTCGCGACCTTCGTCAACGTGCCGGAGCTGATCGCGATGTTCCGCTCCTTCGCGGACGTCGTCATGCCGGAGGACCTCCGCCAATACGTCAAGGTGCCGGCGATCTCGACCGGCAAGCGGCAGATCCTCACCGCGAAGCCGTCGGCGGCGTTCAAACGCTACCAGACGTTGCTGGGCGAACGCATCAAGGCGATCGAGGAACGCGACCGCGCACCCGAGCCTGGCGACGACATTCTCCTGTCAGTCATCACCGATGGCCGGCATGCGGCGATCGATCTGCGCCTGGTCGACCCGGACAATGACAACGAAGCCGAAAACAAGCTGAACCAGCTCGTCGGCAACGCCTTCCGCATCTGGAACGAAACCGCCGAGAGCACTTACGTGCGCACCGACGGCAAGCCGTTCGAACTGCCCGGCGCGGCACAGATGATCTTCTCCGACCTTGGCACCATCAGTGTCGAGAAGTCGCGCGGCTTCTCGGCCTACCGCTGGATCCGCGACGAGCTCGTCCGCATGGGCGTACCGGCGTCCGAAATCGCCTTCATGCAGGATTTCAAGAAGTCCGAGGCGAAGCAACGCCTGTTTGGCGACGTGCGCGCCGGCAAGGTCCGCTTCCTGATCGGCAGCTCGGACACGATGGGGACCGGCGTCAACGCGCAGCTGCGCCTGAAGGCCTTGCATCACCTCGATGTGCCGTGGCTGCCGTCGCAGATCGAGCAGCGCGAGGGCCGCATCGTGCGCCAGGGCAACCAGCACGACGAGGTCGATATCTTCGCCTATGCGACCGAGGGCTCGCTCGACGCGCAGATGTGGCAGAACAACGAGCGTAAGGCCCGCTTCATCGCAGCGGCCCTTTCCGGCGACACCTCGATCCGCAGGCTCGAGGATATGGGCGAGAGCCAGGCCAATCAGTTCGCGATGGCCAAGGCGATCGCGTCGGGTGATCCGCGCCTGATGCAGAAGGCCGGCCTCGAAGCCGATATCGCACGGCTCGAGCGGTTGCGCGCTGCCCATATCGACGACCAGCATGCGGTGCGCCGCCAGACTCGCGACGCCGAACGCGACATCGAATATTCGACGCGCCGCATCGGTGAGATCGGCCAGGACATCGCGCGTCGCATCCCGACCTCGGGCGACGCCTTCACCATGACGGTGACGGGCGACACGCACGCAGAGCGCAAGCTCGCAGGCCGGGCGCTCCTGAAGGAGATTCTGACGCTGGTTCAGCTTCAGCAGGAGGGCGAGAGCGTGATCGCATCGATCGGCGGCTTCGTCCTTGAATATAGCGGCGAGCGCTTCGGCCGCGATGGCTACCGCTACACCACGATGCTGCAGCGGACCGGCGCCGACTACGAGATCGAGCTGCCGGTGACGGTGACGCCGCTCGGCGCGATCGCCCGCCTTGAGCACGCGATCGACGACTTCGAGGGCGAGCGCGAGCGCATGTCCCAGCGCCTTGGCGATGCCCGGCGGCGGTTGGCGTCCTATGCATCGCGTGACGGCGGTGAATTCGCGTTCGCGGGCGAGCTCGCCGACAAGCGCCGGCAGCTCGCGGAGGTCGAGAAGGCGCTGGCAGAGGACGACGGAAGCGCCGGCGGGATGCAGGAAGCGGCCTGAAAGGAAAAAGAAAAGAAGAAGAGCGGGAGAAAAGCCCGCTCGCAGATCGGGCGGGCCGGCGACGCTGAAGCTCAACCGCCGCCTGCGCGATCCCGGCCCGTCGTCCTGCGCAGGGCTTCAGCCCTGCTGGTCCTGCCGGGCAGGGATGCTCGGCCGCAGTTGCACCGGCCCGTCCGCTCCGCGGGCCGGGGGATGTCTTCGGGAAGAAGACGAGAAAGGGCCGGGAAGCCGGTCCGCAACCCCAAAAGGAGCATTCCCATGCAACTCATCAAGGTCGATCCGCGTGCGCTGAAGGAGAATCCCGACCCCCTGCGCCAGACGAAATCGACGCCGCAGGCCGACGCGCTGCTGCTCGCCACGATCAAGGCGGTCGGCATCGTCCAGCCGCCTGTCATCACGCCCGAAGCCGGCGGCGGCAACGGCTACATCATCAATGCCGGACATCGCCGCGTGAAGCAGGCGATCGCAGCGGGTCTTGAGGAAATCGACGTGCTCGTCGACGAGGCGTCGAACGACAACGGCGCCATGCGATCGATGGTCACGAACATCGCCTTCGATCCCATGAACCCGGTCGACCAATGGCGTGCGATCGAGCGCCTGGTCGCGCTCGGCTGGACCGAGGAGGCGATAGGCGTGGCGCTCGCGCTCCCCGTGCGCCAGATCAAGAAGCTGCGGCTGCTCGCCAACGTCCTGCCGGCGATGCTCGATCACATGGCCAAGGGCGACATGCCGAACGAGCAGCAACTGCGCACCATCGCGGCGGCTTCGCTCGACGAGCAGAAGGAGGTCTGGAAGAAGCACAAGCCGTCGAAGGGCGATCCGCAGGTCTCCTGGTGGAGCGTGGCGCAGGGGCTGCAGAAGACCCGCATGTATGCGCGTCATGCAAGCTTCGGCGACGATCTCGCGCAGGCTTACGGCATCCAGTGGGTCGAGGACCTGTTCGCTCCGGCCGACGAGGACAGCCGCTACACCACGAATGTCGAGGGCTTCCTCGGCGCGCAGCAGGAGTGGATGACGGCGAACCTGCCCAAGAAGGGCGTGATCGCCGAGACCACGAACTGGGGCGAGGTGAAGCTGCCGCCGAAGGCCGAGCGCGTCTACGGCAAGCCGACCAAGTCCGATTGCACCGCGATGTACCTCGACCGCGAGGGTCGCGTCCAGAGCGTGCATTACCGCATGCCTGAAGCCAAGAAGCCGAAAGCCGGCAAGGACGCGGGCGGCACCGATAACGCCCCGGAGGACGTCGGTGAAGTGTCGAGGCCGCGTCCCGACGTGACGCGCAAGGGCGTCGAGATGATCGGCGACTACCGAACCGACGCGCTGCGCGAAGCGCTCGGCCGCGCGCCGATCGAGGACGATGCGCTGATGGCGCTGCTGATCCTCGCCTTCGCCGGCCAGAACGTCTCGGTGACGACGGGGAGCGGCGGTGTTTATCACGGCCACAGCCGGCTGGCGAAGAACGCGGCGGTGCTGTTCGACGCCGACGGCAAGCTCGCCTTCGACATGGACACGCTGCGTGTTGCGGCCCGCACCATGCTGGTTGACGTTTTCTCGTGCCGGGAAAACGCCACCAACAGCGGCATCGCCGCGCGCATTGCCGGCGAGATGATCGGCGCCGACGCATTCCTGCCGAACATGGGCACGGAGGATTTCCTCTCGTGTCTGTCGCGGCCGGCGCTCGAAGGCTCGTGCAAGGATACGCCGGTCCTGCCGCGCCAGCGCGTGAAGGACACGCGCGCCGCTCTCGTCGAGCATTACAAGGAGGGGCATTTCGTCCATCCCTCCGCACTCTTCGCCCCCGATCCGGCGAAGCTCTCCGACTGGCTGTCCTCCCGCGCGGTCGCGGCTGACGAGGACGAGGCCGACGAGGATATCGCCGACATCGGCGAGGGCGGTTTCGGCGAGGACGCCGAGGCCTTCCGCGAAGCGGCCGAGTAGCGCCGCCCCCCACCGTTTCGAATGGTTCGCCGCCGCCGGTCTCCGGCGGCGGTTTCGCTTCCGCACCCGCGCAATCCAAGGAGGACACCATGTCCGCGCACACAATCTTCGACAACGTACCGATCGGGTCCATCGTCGCCTGGTCCGACGGAACGCCGCAGCCGCCGGCGCGCTTCAACAAGAAGCTGGCCACCTGGCAGACCAGCAACAGTCGTGGCCGGCTGATCCGCAAGCAGGGGGCGCGCGGCGTCGGCAACCTATCGCTCTCGGCATGCTTCACCCTGCACGAGGCCGACCATGGCGCCGGCGGGGTGATTGCGATCCGCGTCCATCGGACGTTCTCTCTCGACTCGCGACTGGACTTCACCATCGTCGAGCGCCCGGCGATCGGATCGGTTCGCGTCCTCGATCGCGCTGGCGACGACGCCGAACTGGTCTATCTCGCAGCACACGAGACCGACGCCCGTGAGTGGCTGACGCGCCACGGCTATCCGCGTGCCGTGCTCCAGGAGGTGACGGCCGACGAGGTCGGCGCCGACATCGTCGAGGGGAGGACCGCGGCATGAACGCCCCCTCTCCTGCTCGTCCTCAGACCGAGACCCCCGGATGTCCGGGGGTTTCTTTCGGCCGAAGCGCCGACGGCATGCCCGTCGCGCTCGTCGGCGACACGGCGTTCGCCATGGCGCTGGCGCGCGACGATCGGCACTATCTCGTTACCGCCTGGCGCCTTGCGCGTCCGATGGGCGAGTGGACGCGCGGCGATTTCTACGGGCACTCCGGTGAACTCGCCGACGAGGCGGCGTTTCGCGCGCGCGTGCTCGAAAATGCCGAACATCAGCGTGAGCGCAAGATGCTCGGCCGTGTCGAGGAATATTCGCGTGCCAACACGCCGTGGGGCACCTCGCAGGGTGCGACGATCTACGCCGAGGGCGTCACGTCGCACTCGACCGCCGGGCACGGCGGGTTCAAGCTCTCGGCCGAGCGAAACCGCAAGGTCCATCGCATGCTGCGCTCGGCCGGCGGATGGTACGAGGAAGATGCCGAATGGGCGATCGTCGCGATCACCTTTCCGCATCTCTTCACCGCCTTCGAGCGTCGCTGTGCAGAGCGGACCATCAAGGACAGCTGGCCCGACGCCTGGGAGACGATCTTCGGCACGATCCTGATGCCGGGCGAATCGCACGAGAAGGATCGCCGCGCCTTCGAAGCGGCCCATGCCCACGACTGGATCGTGATCTCGGCGATCACGTCGAAGCAGGTCGCGGGCTTTGTCGAGGTCGTCGCGACGCCGGGCGGCAAGCGGGGCTTTGGGACCGAGGAGCGCCGCTTCCTCGTGCCCTCGGACGAATATCGCGTCGGCCGCTTCGGCTTCGTGGTCGATCCCGCTCGCCACCACGTCTATGGCGGCGAGTCGGACTTTATCGGCTGGCAGCCAGGGAGGGCGGCATGACCCCCTCCTCCAATCGTCGTCATCTTCTCCACCGCATGGAGGAAGCACGGCGACAGACGCAGCGCCAGCTCGACATGATCGATCGGCAGATCACGCGGAGGATGACCGCGCTGATCCCGTCGCTCGGCCGCAAGCAGTCCGGGTATCGTCGCGGCAAGCCGCCGGATCCGGGTGCTTTTCTCGAGCGCTATCGTGCGAGCCTGGCGGCGCTCACGGCGGAGCGCCAACCGGAAATCGACGCCTTGGCGCGAAAGCTCGCGCGGCAGGAGCATGCAATCGAGGCGCTGCGGCGGCGCCTTGGTATCGAAGACGGCCGACCCGCTGGCCGCCACGCGTGCATCAGCACGACGGTGGATCATCATGATGCCGGCCCGGCATCGGCGCTGTGGCCGGAAACCGGCGCGTCGATCTCACGGTGATCGGCATCCGACGGCGTGCGGGTCGAGCAGAGAGCCCACGCCGCCAGCACGGCGCGCTCCGGCCATTGTCAACGGCGCACGAGGGAGCGCGGGCTGTCGCTCCCTGACGCTATCCGGTCGACGCCTGGGCAAGGTTGGAATCAACTGGCCTGCGCCGGCGTCTGGTCCGCGGCCGAGAACATCCTACGCCGGCGGCTCCAACACCGGCGGCGACCTTGCCGATGATGGAATGCATCCGCCTCGTGGAAACCTCCAATCAGGCACCCGGCGAGACGACAGGCGCTGGTGTCGCACGCGCGCTCGCAGGCGCAGGCGGGACAGATAACCGGCCGTCTGCGATGAAGTGCCAGGACGTTGCGAAACCGGCCGGACGGTCCGGCGGGTGTCATGCGTCGCGGCCGGCGGCCTGGTGATGGGGTGCGGCGGGGGGACATGAGGTCCTTGCCTGTCGGTTTCGCTTGTTGTTGGCCGTTCCGGCCCGCCGTCCTCCCCTCGGGTTTTGTTGCGCTCTTAAACCGGCGGCCGGTCGCTTCAAGGCCGCGTGCCGCGCCGCGTTGCGGCCGGAGCTGCCGATCTCGGCACAGCGGGCCCGCGCGCCGCGCGAGGGCTGGAAGCCCTGCTTGCGCGCAAACCCACTGCGCTCGATCCGGCCGCCCCGGACCCTGAAGCGCCCGTCATTCCGCCGGTTTCGGTCGATCGCACCCGAAGGGAGGACCGGCAGGAGCCGATCCGGGCCTTCAGGCGAACCGAAAGAAAGGAAGTTCTCATGACCAAAGCCGCTCGCACCCAACGTCAGCCCGCGAAGGTCGTCCAGCTCCGCAAGAGCACCACGCTCGAAATGGTCAGGCTTGCCTGCCCCGACGCCGCCCAGGCGACGCTCATCTCCGAGAGCTTCGGTCTTCCCGTTCTCGACGGCGACGGGATCCGCGATCTCCATCAGCGCATGATCGTCGAGACGGCCGACAGCCTGAGCGAAGGCCTCGGCGAGAGAGCGATGCAGATTCATCTGCAGCGGATCGTCGGCGCCTATGTCGGCTCCGCGCACGGCGCCGGCCAGTTCTACAGCCGCGCGGTGACCGAGGCCCGCGATGCGACGGCCAAGGCGTCCAACGACCTGCGCGACGAGGACCTCGACGGTCCCGTCGGTTTCGACAGCACCGCGCAGCGCAAGCGCGAGTTCGCCGCTGACATGGCCTTGCAGTCGCACGCCCTGCGCATGGCGGCCGAGGGTGCCGTCGCGGCCTACGAGCACGTCGTCGGCGAGCGCTGGAAGCCCTTCGAGCGCCCGGTCGAAAATCCCGGCCACACGCTCGATCGCAAGGCGGCCGAAATGCAGCTGGCGGCCTTCGGCTGATGGCACCGGGCGAGGCTTCGGCCTCGCCCGTCTTCGATACCACGACGCTGGGCTGGCCCCGATGGGCCGGCCCCTTTTTCGTGTCGCTGCCGCGGCCGCGGCGCACGACGGCGGCGACGACCGTCATGCGGCCGCTCCTCAAGAAGATGGAATGGAGAAAATGAGGCGGTGCGCGTCGCGACGCCCGTCCGGCTTTTGGTCCTGCCAGGGCCGGGGCCCGGCGCAGCGGCTTCGCCGCCCTCCACTTCGTTGCGGCCCAAGGGTGCGCCGCTCCCCTGAATTCCCTGGCCATGGACCGCCGTGACGAGGTCGCGATGGGCGCGACCTCCAAACGGAGGTTCATGAAAATGACTGAGAAGAAAGAAGGCTCACGCGCCGACGTCTACGCGCGCATCACCGATCGCATCGTCGCAGATCTCGAGAAGGGTGTTCGGCCCTGGATCCAGCCATGGAGCGCCGGCCACGCGGGACGGCGCATCACGCGGCCGCTGCGCCACAACGGCGAACCTTACAGTGGCATGAACGTGCTGCTGCTCTGGTCGGAAGCGCTCGCGCGCGGTTTCACCTCGCCGACCTGGATGACGTTCAAGCAGGCGATCGAGCTCGACGCTCATGTCCGCAAGGGCGAGTCAGGTGCGACCGTCATCTATGCAAGCCGTTTCACCCGGACGGAGACCGACGGCAATGGCGGCGAGGTCGAGCGCGACATCCCGTTCCTGAAGACCTATTCGGTCTTCAACGTCGAGCAGATCGCCGGACTGCCCGACCACTTCTACCGGCAGCCGGCGCCGACGATCGATCCGATCCAGCGGATCGATCATGCCGATCGCTTCTTCGCGAATACGGGGTCGGTGATCCGGCACGGCGGCACGCGGGCCTTCTACGCGCCGTCGACCGATCACATCCAGATGCCGCCATTTGAGACGTTTCGCGACGCTACATCGTACGTGGCGGTGCTGAGCCACGAGCATGTCCACTGGACGGCGGATTCGCGCCGCGTGGGGCGCGACCTCAGCCGTTATGCGAAGGATCGCAGCGAACGCGCGCGCGAGGAGCTCGTCGCCGAAATCGGATCTGCGCTGATCTGCGCCGACCTCGGGATCGTGCCCGAGCTCGAACCGCGGCCCGACCACGCAAGCTACGTGGAATCGTGGCTGCAGGTCCTGCAGGGCGACAAGCGCGCGGTCTTCCAGGCCGCCGCACACGCGCAGCGCGCCGCCGCCTTCCTGCATGGTCTCCAACCGGCGGAAGCCGCAGCGCGGGAGGCAGCGTGATGCTTCACGTTCCGCCTGTTTCTGGGGAGGGGCTTTCGCCCTCCCCGATCCGCTTGCGCGTGCTCTCGCTCGGCGCCGGCGTCCAATCGACGACAATGGCGCTGCTCGCAGCCCATGGCGAAATCGGCCCCATGCCGGATTGCGCGATTTTTGCGGATACCGGCTGGGAGCCTGCCGCCGTCTACGAGCACCTCGATTGGCTCATGTCAGGAAATGTCCTGCCCTTTCCCGTGCACGTCGTGTCGGCCGGCAATATCCGCGACCATCTTCTTGCCGCCGGCGAGGGCCGTCGATGGGCATCGATTCCGGCGTTCACCCGCACGGTGCGGCCGGCCGGCACGCGCATTCCCATCCTCGACGACGACGACGAGGGCGAGCTGATCGAGATCGGCGAACGCCGCAGTGCGGCCGACATTATCTCGATCGGCATGATCCGCCGGCAATGCACGACGGAGTTCAAGATCGTTCCGATCCGGCGCAAGGTCCGCGAGCTCGCCGGCCTTGCCCGTAAGCGCTCGCCCTCCTTCCCTGTCGTCGAGCAATGGATCGGCATCAGCACGGACGAAGTCATCCGGGCCAAGCCGAGCTTCGAAGCCTGGCAGATCAAGCGCTTTCCCCTGATTGAGCGACGCATGTGCCGGCAGGATTGCATGGCGTGGCTGCGCCGCCATGGCTATCCGATCCCGCCGAAGAGCGCGTGCATCGGCTGTCCCTTCCACGACAATGCGCGCTGGCGCGATATGCGTGATCACGATGCTGAGGCATGGGCCGATGCCGTTGAGGTGGATCGCGCCCTGCGTTCCGGTCTGCGCGGCATCCGTGGCGATGTGTTCCTGCATCGCTCGTGTGTGCCACTCGACCTTGCCGATCTGTCGACCGCCGCCGATCACGGTCAGCTCGACCTTTTCGGCAATGAGTGCGAGGGGATGTGCGGCCTCTGATCGTCCACCACCGTTCTGGGCAACCGTGTCATCGATCACACAGATCTGCTCATGCGGGTCGAGGTTTCACGCACAATCGTGTTGCAGTTCGTTTCGAGGAGCCACGTTCATGTCAGGCCCATCCATCCTCGCTTCGCTTTAGCTAGCGAGGTCAAATTCTATCTGAGAATCGATCATATGCATCGATCCGCCGAACTGGAGGGTCGGCCTCGTACCGATAGATTTCCGTTCTCAAGAACCGAAGCTCAGCCTCGCGCTGAGCTTCGGGAACATCGATATACCATGCGCGCGGCTGCGCGCCGGAATCGCCGTTCCAACGGTATCCCCGCGCTTTGAGGACATCCTTGAGGTCGAAAGGCGAGTTCTCCGCCCAGATGCGCCAGGAAATGGCACGAGCGCCGTCCAGGAGGCGGCTCAGCCCCGTAACGCCAGATTGGGGCAGCCGCATTGCCAGCAACTCGACGGTAGCAAGACAGTCGTGCATCGCGCGGTGACGGTCGTAGAAGAAACCCGCAGCCTGAACGAGATAGGCGAGTTTTGTGCCCTCGAACCCCTCCGCCGCCCAATCGATCTGGCTGAGCGAGCAGGCCCACGGCTTCGTCGAGAACATGTCGCTGAATCGTTCAAGGAAGCGGCGGTCAAACGCCGCGTTGTGCGCGATCACGAGCGAAGCCGACGCCGCGAATGTGGCCACTGCGGCGGAATCGATGATCTGGCCGGCCACCATCTCGTTGGTGATGCCCGTGATCGCGGTGATTTCCGGGGCGATAGGCTCGCTCGGCTGGCGCAGCCCTTGGAAGCTGCCGCCCACGTTGAAAACGGTGCCATCCAAGCCGTAGTTGAATGGCGTCATGGCGAGTTCGATGATCTCGTCGCGCTGAGGATCGAGCCCTGTCGTCTCCACATCGACCACCAGGCCAAGGCGCAACGGCGTGCCAGCAGGCGGAATGATGCGAGGGCGCGGCTTGAGACGCCGGATGACCTGGTAATCCCCCGTGGCCTCCAGTGTCTGCGCCAGGGTCTCCAGATGGTCAGAAGATGTCATCGCCCGGCGCTTCGTTTACCGCCATCGGCTCCCCTCCAGCCGCCGCAGCAGCGGCGTCGGCCGGTCGGGGCGCGAGGCGAATGTCAGCGGCTCGACCTTCTTCGTGGAACCACAGATCAACGACGGCGGTATCGTCGCTCCGCGGCCGCGGGAATGCCTCCCTGACCTTGAAGGTCGTCGGCAGATTGACCGACGTTCCAAACACCAGCGCGTGCTGCCGAGGCAATGACGGCAACCGCTTCAGGACCGACTCTGAGATGAACGGCGTCATCTGGCGAATCTGGGAGAGATCGTCGGGATTCTGGATTCGGTGAACCAGGAAGTTGGAGCACTGGCTGAGAACCGTCTTGGACAGCTCGCTCGGGCGCTGAGACGCCAGAAGCACGAACATGCCGTATTTGCGTCCTTCCTTGGCGATGCGCTCGAAAATCTTGGTGGCGTCGATGGAAAAGCGGGACGGCGTAGAGGCGACATATCTATGAGCCTCTTCGAGCAGCAGGTGTATCGGGAAGCGGTTTCTCGGTTCCGCACGGCGAAGAAACCGAAAAAGCATGCGTGCGATGACCGCACTGACCAGCTCAACGATTTCATCTTCGACGGAATTGAGATCAATAATAATGACCTGATTGCGTTTGGTGAACGATTCTCCGGCCGCCCTCTGCAGACCGACGATGTTGGTCAAAAACTCCAGATCGCTTACGGCCGCGTCAACGTCAGCTCCTTCGTGACGCAGAAAGGCATATTCTGTTCTCTCCTGGAGGGATCTGAGCCGCGTGACCATGGACGAGCAGTAGTCTCGGATTTGGCGATTTCCGTGAGCCTCCTCGTAGAGGATCGCGAAGTCGAGACACTCGTGCAGCTCATCAAAAGAGAATGGTGTCCGATTATAGGCTGGTAAGGGCGCGTCCTCCCGGAGCTTTTTTCTCACTTCGTCCAGAAACGCCGATTGGTTGTTCCCCGAAAAATTTCCATACTGAAAATTGGGATTAAAGCGGTTCAGAAGCGCCATATTCAGGTGGTTTGTCGGATACTTCTGGAGAAGGGAGACGACACGCTGAAATTTTGATACGGGCGAGTCGCCATCCGCCCCTCGAAAGCACTCAATGATGCAGGTGGCGACAAAGTGCTCGCGCAGCGCCAGAGCTTCTGGCGTGTTGGCGTGAAAGAGACTTGTCAGACCCAACGCCGTGCGAAGGACCGGCAGTTGTGTTCGCTCGCTGGCCTGCAAGAGCAGTTCCCATTCTGCCATCTCAAGGAACCAATGCGGCATACGGAAGCCTGCCGCCGTGCCGTCGAGGACGACGCGCTCGACCCCGATTGCGCCCTCTTTCGCGGAAGCAGCCAGAGCGGCGTGATACTCGCCATTGACGTCGAAGACGACGAAGGTCGCGCCGCGGGCGTGATGCTCTTTTGGCTTGCTGAAAAGGGACTGTAAGACCGATGCGACCGTGCAGGATTTACCGCTGCCGGTATTGCCGAGGACCGCGACATGGCCGCCGAAAAACTCATTCAACCGGACCTTGATGTCGTAGTCCTCGAACACCACCGATTTGCCGATCGGCAGCACCCGGTAGCGCGTGGCCCCTTCGGGTTCGCAGGCGCCACCATCCGGGCCGACTGACGGCTCGACGGCCGCTTCGGTCTCAAAGATGCGATCGAGTTCGCCATCCAGTGCATAGAGTGCGTCCGCATACAGAGACGGGAAAACGGACACACCGAAACGGAACGCGCCGCCGCGCATCGGCAACATGCCGACCGGCACCACGTCCAAATATTTCGAGGAGCCGGCCCGATCGAAGTCTCCTCGCTCGGACGGGGTGCTCGCGTCGCGCTCACGCAGGCCGACGACCTCGACCACGACATATTCCGACTGCGACGGAATCATCAGGAACGATCCCAGCCGCGCCACATAATGCACGCCGTCGAAACCAACGACCGTAAAGTTGTCGGTGCCGACGTGCATCTCCACGACAAAGCGGTCGGCCGCGACCGAGACCACCTTGCCGATCGCGCGTTTGCGATCGTCGTGGCTCATGCCTCGCCATCCTTCGTCTCGTCGTCCCTTTTCGGCGCCAGTTCGGACAACACCTTGCGAACGGCGTCATCGATCCTGTCGCTGGGACGCTGCGGCATGAAATGCTCGACGATCATGTCGAAGTAGTGCGCCCTCGTTCCCTCGGCAGGACCATCGCCTCCAATGATCCAAATGCGCGGGTCGCGCAGCGCTCGCAGCTTGGCGATCTCACCGGCCGTATCCGGCGCCGCGAAGATCACCAGACGGAACGTCGGGATCGTCAACGCCTGGTAGATGATGTTGTTCAGGTGCTCATCACTGAAGGCGTAGCCTGCCGTGATGAGAACGCTCTGCTCGCGCACGATCCGGGATTGAAATTCCCGGAACAGGTCCGCGTAGGGCGAGCCGAGCGAAGAATTCTGCTTCGCCGGCGTCGGATAGATCAGCATCTGGTTCGTGGACTCGAGCGGCCAAACCTCCTTAATCGGGAACAGGCCATGATCATCCTCGGTCCAAGTGACCGAACCATGCAATTTGCAAAGATAGACGAAGGCGTCGACGGCGGTCCACTTGCGGCTGGTGACGTCGAGTTGCTCGGCCAGGGCATAGCGGAAGATCGCCGGGTTGAAGCGACGTTCCACCACGCCGGAAAAGCCGTTGGCATAGGGAATGCCGAGGCGATCCATCGCCAATTCGCTGAAATGATCGTAGTTGGTCGTGAACACCCACGGCCGGGGCAAGGACCGATCTCGCAGGACCATCTTCTTGTAGAACCGCTCGTAGAGGTCGCGCACGGTAGTATCGCCCTCCGTGGCGAAAGCCCCTTGGGTGACACGGGTCCATAGGAAATCCTGGACCTTCTTGATGATGCCGCCGAGAATAGCGCGGAAGGGGTGAAGATCGGGATTCTCGCTCTGGCGCAGCACGAACCGCTGCGCGAACAGCACCTCCATCAGGCGTTCCAGATTGCGGCTGCAGTCCTTCGCCAGGTCGATCCCAAGCGCATCGAGATAGTCGAGTTCAGCCTTGGTCAGCCGCCACGGCGCAGGGGCAGCGCCGACGACCGGCGGATCGCCATAGAATCCCGCCGCGCGCGCATCGAGGGTTTCTCCGCAAAACTCCTTGGCCAAGGGCGCCATGGTCGCAATGCCGAGTTCTTTCTTGTCCTTCATCAGGGAGGAACAGCCGGCGCCGAGCAAGAACGCGATATTCTTGGCGTTCATGGCCTCGGAAATCGCCTGGCGGACGCTCTCAATCCCCTTGTTCCAGTCGAGTTCCGATGGTTCGGCATCGCCGTTCCGCAGAAACTGGAATTTTCGCTCCTCTCCGACTTCGCTCATATCCCCCCGATCCTCCCAGTTTCTTATTTGGCTGCGTAGGAGGCCGACGCATCGATGCCCGCACATTGCGTGACAAGAGAGGCGAAGGAGTCGTTGTCTTCCAACAACAAATCATTCCCGACCCCACGGCCGTATCCATCAAACAATTTCAACATAACCGATCAACTCCGCTGAATAGCTTCCGTCACCGGCAGCGCCGCCCTTATGCTTCAGATCCCGTTGAAGGGTTGGTTCTACAGATGTAGCGAATAGCGAAATCCGTTCCTCTTGAGATAGCTTGGGGTGATTGGACTCCGCCCGCAAGAAATGTGCGGCTTGGCGCTCAACGACGGGAACGCGCGTGCCGTCCTTGTTGACGGCTATAGGCTGAACGGCAATGCGCCTTTCGCCATTTCCGACTGACATTTCGACCAGCCAGAAGGACAACAGCGTAATTCCGCTTCCACCCCCTTGCGCCGCGGCACCGAGGTTTTCCGGTGCAACACTGCGCCACCGGCCGAGCTCCTCTTGGACGAGGGGATGGTCCAGCCCCATAAGATCGAGGTTGTCGCTCGAGGTAGCGATGTCGCGGTTGAGCGTGAACCGCTTCTTCTGTCGGCCGTCTGCGCCGACAAGCTCGTAGGTCTCATCGTTCACCTTGGTGAGCCGTTGGTTCCGGCTACTTACGGCCGCGGACAGAAAACCGACCAACCTGTCCATGCTCGACGAGATGTCGGAGAACGGCTTGTAGTCGTCGAGGCTGAAGCCGTCCAAATCCTGGAAGAGGTCGAAGACCACCTCCCGCGCCTCACGGGCATTGGATAGAGCAGCCTCCAGCTCAACGGCGGTTCGCTTCAACTCAGGGTCGGAGAGAGCTTCCTGATAGAGGCGATCGTAGTTCAGCCGCTCCGAGAGCTGTCCCAGAATCTGCGAGCGAAGGTCCTCGGCCACATTTCCCTGATCATCGACCTTTCCTAGCGTTCGAGCGATCTCAGTGAGCTTGTCATCGAGGAGCAGATAGATGCGCCCCTCGATCGTGTCCGACAGGACCAAGTTATAGACTTGTGCCGTGTGTGCCTGGCCATAGCGGTGAATGCGTCCAATCCGCTGTTCCATGTCCATCGGGTTCCACGGCAGATCGAAATTGAACAGTATCCTAGCGAACTGGAGATTGATGCCTTCGCGGCCGGCCGCAGTGCAGACAAGCACGCGTGGGCCGTCCTTCAGCTTGAAGCGACGTTCCGCGGCGACCTTGGCCCCATGATCGCCGCCGCGCAAAACCACAACGCCCTGGCCCGGATAGACCTGTTCGATTTCCCGCGCGAGTAAATCGACGGTGCCGAGATAGGTCGCGAAGATGACGATTTTTTCGTTGGGGTTCTGGCGCCACAGCGTCCCCAGACCATCAAGCAGCTTCTGGACTTTGGTTTCTCGCCGTTCCGGAAAAATCGACAGCAAATCCGCTATCCGCAGCCGTTCTTCCGGCAAGTGGAGATCCACCGCGGCCGAGGCTACGTCTTCTATGTGCGATGACGCAAACTCGCTGCCGTAAGGGTCGGCGGCCAATTCGAGAGCCTCTTCGTCGAGCTTCTTGGCCAGCCGGTACTTGAGATCCGCCATGACGCGATCGACCTCTGTCCTACCGATGGGGTCGCGGCCGAGGTCCCATTCGGTCTGGATCAACTCGCGGGCTTCATCGTACAGGCGCTCCCGCCCCTCGATGTCGAGGTCGCGGTCGCGCAGCAGGGCTTCATGCAGAGTGAGCATGAGCATTCGCCGTTTCAGCGTCCGGCGGACCGCGGCGAAGCTTGACGCGGCAATCTTCTGGAAAATAGCCATCAGGAAGCCGAGTGCGCGGCCTTGATTGCCCTGTCGCTTGGCCAGGTCAAAGCCGTCCTCAAGGTACTCCCGGAGCTTCTCGTAGAAGCGCCGTTCCTCATCGCACATGAGGAAGGACTCCGTATGCACCCAGCGGCGCGCGAAGAGGGGCTCGCCGTCAGGACGGCAAGCGTCTGCCTTGGTGCGGCGGAACATGACAGTGTTCAGGCGATGCCGGTTCTCGACCATCTCTTCCGGACTGCCGAAGAGGGTCGGATTGAGCAGCTGGACGAGCATCCAGAACTGGAAGTGATTGCCCTGGTGCGGCGTCGCCGACAGCAGGATGAGGTCGCGCGTGTGCCCCTTGAGCGCTTCGGCAAGCTTGTAGTTCTCCGTCTTGCGCACCTTTCCGCCGGTCCGGTAGGCGGTCAGGTGGTGAGCTTCGTCGAACACCACCAAGTCCCAGCGCGGTGCTTCGAGCAGCCGCTTGATACGCGCCGGGCGCTTCAACGTGTCGATGCTGGCGATTAGCCGGTCGTGCTTGGCGAAAGCATTGGTCTTGCGGTCCGTGATGTCGCCTTCCGAACCGAACACCTCGAAATCGAGATTGAAGACCTCGTTGAGTTCCCGGTGCCAGTTGTTTACTAAACCCGCCGGGACGACCATCAACGCGCGGGCGAGCTCGCCTCGGCTCGCAAGCTCCCGAAGAATGAGCGCCGTCTCGATCGTCTTGCCCAGGCCGACTTCATCCGCGATCAGGAAACGTCGTGGCGATGCGGTGGCGATGCGGTGCGTCAGCACGACCTGGTGCGGCAACAGGTCAATCCGCGCCGACGTGAGCGCTGAGGCGCTCTCCATCACCGGCAGGGCATGGGCTTCGTAGGAGAGCCAGACGGTGCGCAAGCGTTCCGGTGTACCTTCGACCGAGCGCAGGATGCGCTCCGTGCGGGAAAGCTCCCGCTGGACGTTGGCCAGCGGGACGCGCCTTTCGCCGATGCTGAAGAAGGCGCGCAGATAACCATCGTGCAGCACATCGAGCACCACGCCCGCACCGAATTCAGGATGCGTTATTCGCTCGCCTGGGGAGAAGGTCACACCGGCCATCGAGCTGTCTCACGTAATCCGTAAATGGAACAAGCCGACCGGCTTGCCCCCTTCGGACATGACGATCTCCTGTGGGTACTCACGAGCCTCGCCCCAGAGAATGCGGCCGAACTCAATCTGCTGATCTGCATAAGGAGCGGAACATCGCCACCGGACGGCATCGGTCGCCATGTCCGTGTGGAAGCGGCGTTCGCCTTTGGGCAACCAGAAGATCAGTGCGGCTTCTCCCGAATACTCATCCTGGAACGAGAGGATCGCCGACTTCAGCTCGTTGCCCAGCCAGCTATCCGCATCCGTAGGAGCCAAGAGATCGAGGCAGGCATCGAGCCCGGCCACAACCAGCGTATTCCCGCTATTGCTCGGCAGGTCGTCCGGCCAGTCCCTGGCAGCGCGCATGAGCTGGCGCAGGCTGAAGACCTCCGAAGGCTTGGCGACGGCGGACAGGGCTTCGTCGTCCCAAACCCAGCTAACGCCACGCCGCTGCCAGACGCTGTCGAGCATTCGCTTCATGCTCATTCCTCCTGAAACAGTGACAGCTGCGCCACTTCGGCCTTATGGCTCTCGGCCCAGTTGTTGTAGATCGTCTGCGCCCTCGAGGCGGCATTCCGTACCTGCTGTGTCGCACCACGCCGGCCCAGCCATTCGAGCAGACCCTTCAAGGCCGGGTGCGGTTTGAAGTTTTCGTTCTTGAGGGTATCCGAGGCGTTGATGCCGCTGCCGTCAAAGCAGGCGCCGACCAGCACCAGCGCCTGATCCAAATCGGCCGTCAGCCGTCGCTTGTGGCGACCCTGCCAGTCGCGGGCGAAAGTGAGCGGATCGGCCAGATGGAAGACCTTCTTCTCTTCGCTCGCCCAGCCGCGGTTGGTGAATTCATCGGGCGCGATGCCCGAGCCGCGCAGGAGCTTCTGCATCTGATCACGGGCAAGCTCATACTTGCCATCGAAGATTCGCAGGAATTGACGGGTGATCGGCTCCGCCGTCACTGGCGGCGGTTCGGCCGCCTTGTTCGCGTCTTCATCGATCAGTTGGTTGATGCCGACGAGGGCATCTTTCACCGAGATAGCGCGACCCTCATCCACATAGACTTTGCCGTAGTGGCGCGAGAAATACTCCAGCGCCTTGCCCCGCCGAATGACCTGAAGGTCGGCCGCCGGCAGGCCGGCGCGGGCATGGTTCTCCAACATGGCTTGAAGCTGACGGACATCCGCCAAGACCTCGCGCCGCATCCGGCCCCAACTCACGGGCTTCGGCTCTTCGGTGCGCTTTCGGCAGACATGGATAATGTCGTACTCAATTGTCTTCGAGCCAAACTCCCCTTCGCCTTTCGTTTCATCGGAACGAATCGGATAGGTTGCTTCGAGAAAGAAGCCAGCATCGAACAAGGATTCGAGCACTGATACCCACGGCGCATCCTCGCTGTGATGGAAAGTGAAGGCCAGAAGGCCACTGGGCTTGAGCGCGCGATGGGCTTCACGCCAACACTGTGTAAGCAGCCGCTGGTAAAAGCCGTCCGGATCTTCTGGTTCGCGTGCACGGTTGGCAACCGCTTCTAACGATTTGGGTGTATAGTCGGTTCGGAAATAGTCGGGATACTTGTCCTTCAGTACGAGCCGCAGCCAGACGTAGAAGAAATCGGAGAGCTCCGAATAGTGCAGCAGGCCGCCGAATGGCGGATCGGTGATAACCAGATCGAGGCTAGCCGTCGGAGCGTAGGTGATATCGGTGGATGACCCTTGGAACACATCGACTTCGCCAACTGGATCGCCTGGAAAGACCTTCTCGCTCTTGCCTGTAAGCTGCTCGGCCAACGCCGTGTCGTGCCGCCTCAGCGTTTCAACGCTGACAGCTTCCCACGGAGCGAGCGTCCACTCGCGCCCCTCAACAATCCCTTCCACGCAGGCAGCCCAATTGCCGCGCCCCAGCATAGGAAACACGCAGTTCTCGACAACAGTGGACTTGGGGTGGAAATTGTTGTTTGCGAACTGTGGCTCAAGCTTGTCACCTTGCACGTTCCACAGCGTGAACTGACTTTGATTGCGGAGGTATTGCTGGAACGCACCGAGCACAAATTCGCGGGTCTTCCAGTCGTAGCTGCCGACAGTCACGATCGCCTTCAATAGTTGCGCGTGGACTAGCAACTGGCGAGGATTGAACATGTCCGACCAGTTGAGGTAGCCGTGTCGAGGAAGCGGCTGTCTCTGATGAGTCATGTGTCCAAACGGAATGCAGCTTCGAGGCCAGTAGTCCTTGAGGTCAATATTTTTGCGGTTGTCCCACTCTGCGAGCGCGGCGTCGTACTGTTTGGCAGTAGGCACTCCTGCCTCAGCAAAGAACCGTCCGCTGTAAGGCTTGCCCGCTGCATTACGCTTCGGCGCGTAGCCCTGGATCGCATACATGCTTGAAGGTGCAGTTTTCTGTGTTGCCTCAATCGCGTCTACTAGCGGCTGCACCGTACCACATGCTGCGCAAGCAAAATTGGCTGGCTTTGGCACTGTGCCCTGCTCGGGCGCAAACGTGGCGCCCGTTTCCGGATCGGTCACTGCGCCCGGAAGTGCGCCGCGTACCTCCAATAACCGAATCTTTTTGGCGCGTGCTGCATTCCATCGCGTGGTCGCCGCCACATCGTCCTGCACCGTGCCGCCGTAGGGACGACCACTCGCGTCTTGCTTTGCTTCGCCAGCCAGCCATTGCGGGTGCAAGAGCAGGGTTAGCTCTACCTTCTTGCTCTTCCCTTTGCCAAGCTTGACCATCGACGTGTAGCCGCAGCTGGGGCAGTTCACGCGGCCCTTTGGATCGAGGATGGTGTAGGGCTTCTCATCGGGCGCGACATAGAGCGGGACGTCGGGCGCCATCCGGGCCTCGGCTTCCTCAACATCGAACGCTGTGCCGCAGGACGCGCACGCATGCTCCCAGCTCTTCACTGTCAAAGTCTTCACCGCCATGACGGGGCTGGTCATGATTGGCGTGCGGTGGCCGCAGCCCGTCACCTGACACGGGCCGTGCTTGGCCCAGAACGTGTAGATGATCTCCGGTCCTTCGTAGCTGTAGTCCTTCCGCTCCCCTGGCTTGAGGGATAGCGGGTCGAAATCCGGCCCCATGACCTTGCCGGTGGGCTTGTGGGTCCAGGCGCCTTTCTCGCCGTTCGGGCCGTCGCAGTAGTAGAACGGCATGATCTGAGGCTTCACCTCAGCCTCGATGTCGGCCAGAAGCCGCGTCACCTCTTCTAGGTTAACCTCGGCCAATTCCTGCTTGACCACGAACCACGCAACGGGGTTGAGGTCGTTACCCGACATCTGCATCCCGAGGCGCGATCCCTCGACCAACGTCGTACCGCCACCCATGAAAATGTCGGCGACCTTTAGATGCTTGTACGCGCCCTTCTTCTGGTGGTTGGCGTAATAGTTGTCCCACACGAGCTTGGCAGCCAGTGCCGGATCCTCCGGGGCCTTCGTCGCTGCCGCGATGAGCATGGAGCGAAAGACGCTCGACCGGCGCCGAGCCCACCACTTGGACATCTGATAGATCGGCTTGCCCGCGTTGCCCTCGATGACCGCCACCTGATTGACGGGCAGAATGGGGAAATCGACTTCAAGACAGGTCTTCGGCCGATTGGGATCGTTGAAGTCCACCGTCTCCAGCGCGACGGCTTTGCCGGCGTTGACCGCGCGTGCCACTTCCTGGGCAATAAGCTCTTTCTTTGTCGCCACGTTCGGTCTTCCTTTATTTCGTTATTTCTACAAAGGGCGACAGCATCTCCAGTAGCGAGAGCCCACCATGAGCCAGGGTCGGATAGCCACCCTGGCTCTTCCATTTCCAACGGCCGATCGCGAGCAGGTGCTTGCCGTGCGGGCTGGTCGCCTGCAAAGCGACGGGCGGCACGAATGGGCCAGGGTCATGTTCGCCCGGCGCGAGCCGACCGCCCTTCAGGACCTCTTTAAGAAAGGTCGCCTGTTCGTCCGCGGCATCGAAGAACAGGCCGGTGGCGGCGTAGCCGTGGTCTGAGGTGATGACGAGCCGCCGGCCTGTGGCCAGACGCTCGACAAAGCCCCAGAAATCATCGCTCGTCAGCTGAACGGCGACATCGCGGGTAAGAGCATCGAGGCCCTGACCGGCTCCCGATCCATCATGGAGCTTGGCATCCGGCCATTGATGCCAGAAGACCCAGTTAGGGGTAGCGTCGATGAGGCCGGCGCAATCTACCCAAGGCAAATCAACGCACTCTGTCTTGCAGGGCGTAAGCCTGTGCGAGGATCCGCCGCCATTGTTCTGAAGCTGGCTCCTGCTGTTGAAGCCGAGTGCGTGCGCGAAGGCATTCGTCTCACTCGGTATCTCTGCGCCATAGGCTGTCACGCTATGAAGGGCGAAACCTCGATCCCTCGCACCTTCGAGAAGCCAAGGAAGTTCGCGGAGGCTCAAGCCGTCAAGAATCAGGATGGCCTTGGCGCTATAGGGCTCCATCCACCAACTGGCGAGCCGGTCGGCATTCCGCACAACGGCGCTTCCGAACTCTTCCCAAAGGTCCCATGCGCTCGACGACAGAAAATGATCCAGCGTCCCCACGGCGCGGTCACGTTTCGTGACCTCACCCGAGGCGCTGCTCGCCAACAGCGGTGACGAACAAATGGCGACGGTGCTTTCAACGATTGTGCGCCAAGCATCGGTCGGCGTAGCGGTCGTCAGCTGAAGCAGTTGGTCACTTCCAAGCGCCATCAGCTGTCCTCCTTATCGAGCGACAGCTCGAACGTCATGCCGTCGGGCAGCTTCTTGAGCAACTCCCTGAGCTGGGCGCCCGTGGCAGCCGAGACCTTGAGCGTCACCTCTTTGACCGGCGTCGCCGGGCCGATGCCCCAGCCTTCGAGCTTGCCAATGAGGTTCAGGGGCGAGGTCGCGGGGTTCGATAGCGTCGTCCGAGGCCCGCTTCCGGTGCCGCCACCAAAGATGCCGCCACCGGGCTGTGCAGCTGGCGCTGTCGGGTTTGCCGGTGATTCGCCGCCTGTACCTGGTACCGGTGGCGTTGGAGAAACGCCACCTCCAAACAATCCACCAGTACCAGGGGGGCCGGGAGTCGGGACGGGTGGCGCTGCACCACCTGTCGAGGGGACAGCCGAAGGTGGAAGCAGGAATACTTCGTCCAACTGCCTTCCCGTGAAGGCCAGCTTTGGCCGTAACCGCTTCCAGGCTGTCTCCTCATCCTCTCCGGCTTGCGCCTGGAGGTACTCCAGGCCACGAAGATTGATGGCCACCTTGCCGCGCGCGCACAGACGCACGATCCGCTCTTTCATCGCGGGTTCGCCAAGCCAGGGGATGCAATCCTGTCCCGAGGGGCGGGGCTCCTGAAGCTCGCGAAGCAGTTTGCCGACGGAGGCATTTTCGGCGGCGGCTTCCAACACGAGGTCCTGGAAATCCTCGGGAACGAATAGGTCGTTGATCAACGCCTGCTCGATCGCCTCCGGAATTTTTGCACCCTGTTCTTTCAGAGCTTCGACATGGAACTCGCATTTCGACGGCTCAGAAAAGTTCCAGCGGTGCAATACGGCGAACCTGTCGAATCGTTTTTTCAGGAGGTCCCGCAGTTCGTTCTGGTACTTGGTCTGGAGCTTTCTATACTCGGCACTCTGCGCTCCCCATTCCTGCGCCTTCATTTCAGCACGCGCCAGAATCAACAGGTCGCGATCATAGAAGGCGTTTGACGTTCCCGCCCGTGGCAGCAGGAAGCGAACCGTGTTTCGGCGCTTCTGAAGGTGATCCTTCAGCCATCTGCCGAGCTGCTCGTTCAAGCGATCCGGTTCTTCCGGCAGGACGAGAATGGGCAGGCGCTCGTCCCACCTTTCCAGTTGCTCGCTCTCATCGAGCCCGGCCCACGGCTCACTCATCCACGAACGCGGCAGCGCAATGACGCGAAATGTCTTGGCGACCTCTTCGGAGCCGCCGATCACATAGCGGACCTCCTTGGCGAGCTGCGCAAGGTCAGAGCCGTCGGTGAAGAGTTTGTCATTCCGCGCTGAGGCCATCACTTTGGCCTGGGGGTTCTCTTCCTCTCTGAAGACGAGCCGCGCACCGTCCTGGTGAATGTTGAAACTGTTTTCGATGATGGTCGCCAGCTCGACCTGAAAGGCATTGTCGTCAACGACCTTGCCCTGCGTGACATCAACCTGAAGCACTGCGGGCTCCGCTCCCGCCAGATTGCCGACGGCAATCGAACGAAGCCACAGCGCTCCCATGATTTCCTGCAGGTGTGGAACCTTAGTGACGTGATCGGGAACAGCCTCGACGACCGAGGTCACGTTCCGAAGCGCCTTTTCCCGGAGAGTGCGGTGCTGTTGGTTCGCCACCGAGTCCAGTAAGGCGCCAATGCCCGACGCATCGTCGTTGAGTCGAAAATCAGCCGAGGTCAAAATGCACGCATTCTCGCCACGGCTCTTGAAGAGGTTTGCGAGAATCCGGATCAGGTCGCGCGTCTCTTGCGCATCGGTGGCGATGAGCACCTGGTCTTCGAGCAACTGGAGCAAGTGCGGCGCAAAAGGCCACGCCTCAGTAAACTCTCGCCGCTTTCGATCCTGTTCCGCTGCGGGCGTGCCCACCAGACGGAAGTATTCCGACACATGCTGCGCAACCACGCTGTCAACCGACGATGAGGCTATCTGAAGCCTATTCTCGAACAGGCGATGGAGCAGCATGCGCCGTCTGTCATTCTGGATACGCTCCGGGCTGCCGCCCGCCTTGAAGTCGATCTGAACGGGATTGACGCGGTGGATTTGCTGGTATGCATCGGTATCGCCGTTGCGGACCGAGACCACCAGCACCAGCAGGTCAGGGTGCTCCTTGGCGATTTCAGACAGGATCTGAATGAAATTGAAGGCCCAGTTTTTCCAAGGATACTGCTTAGTGTTTGTCAAGCCATCGTACCAAGTCTGGAACTCGTCCAGCAGCAGCATAGTCGGCGTGTGGCGTAGCAGCTCAAGGACGAGCTGATCCGATGGAATGTCGGTCTTAGCCGCACCCATGCCCTCCCATTTGCCCTTGATGTACGTGCCGTGAGGATGCTGCTCGAAAAGCAGGTCCCATAGAAACTTGTACCGCTGGCGATGAAGGCTTTCGCCGATGACCAGCATGCCGCTCCGAAGCTGGATGCCTCCGATAGCTGGGTCACCAAGCGTGCTCGACCAATTCTTCAGCCATGCGCCAGTCGAAGCGGGATCGTGGACAGCATGAAACAGCGTCGCCATCAAATGCGACTTACCGAGGCCACGCTCGCCAATCACGACGACTGGCCGGCCTTGGTTCGGCCCTACCGCCTCTATGCCTTTCAAAAGGTCGTGCGTCGGGTACGTAATCTCCAGGAAGTCTTGTGCAGAAACCTGCGTCGCACCTGTGTTCGCCTCGTTGGAAAGCTCTATCGCCGTTCCTCTGAGGCGCCGCCCCTTGAATTCCTGCCTTAGATTCAGGCCGAGCATCAGATCTCCCCCTTCGCATTCTGCAATTTGTCCCGCGCGGTTGCAGATTCCGCGAGTAGGACTATCTGTTGATCTTGCGGTTTGCGCGCATCAGGGTCGATGTCTAGCCCCAACCGCCTTAGAGCGTAGTAGCGAAGCGCTTTTCGGACATGGATGCGCGCGCGCCCTCCTCGCATGCCGTAATCAAGCGCAATGATCCGTTTCTGGCTTTCTGAAAGCTCCGGATGCGGCCCTATTTCCAGCGTGACTAGTTCGTTCCAGTCGTCATCATCCTTTGGCGACACTACGCTCGTACGAATTGACCTGACCTCGATGGTCCGTGACAGCAAGAAGTCCTTGAACGACTTGCTGACCTCACAGAAGGCTCGGGTATGCCATCGAAATCCGTCAAAGCCGAGTGCATGCGGCGCGATCCATCGCCAGTGTGGGTCATCACTGGAGAGCGACTGATATTTGATCTCGATCGCCTGGTTTTGACGGATCGCCGCAAGTACCGTTCGCAATGTATCGTTGTTGACGCCGCGGGCTGGCACGGGCGGTCCTGCATAGGGAGGGGAATGAGCAATCCAGGATTCGGATGAGGCCAAAATGCCTTCGGCGACGGAGCGAATCTGGTTGAGATATTGTCCGGCGTCTGGTTTTAGGAAACAGGGCTGAAACTCAGTGCTCGCGATGTAGCGCTTGGCGCTCTTATCGTAGATGGCGTTACGCGGCGCGCGCTCCTGGTACAGCGTCAAATCCTTCGACGCCTGTGGCACGGACACGTCGAACGCTTCGACAATATCCGAACGATTCACGCCGCCTTCCCAGTAAAGGCGGAATTCGATGAACTCGAGTCGGCGCTCCACACCCCATTTCAGTACCGCCTCGCCGTCCGGCATTGTTCTGCACCTCCATGCACGGATAGGCATCAAAACTATATGGACATATCCACACGATGCGTGTAATTATTATTCCCATCTACTGCTCTGGTCAACAGTGATCAGCGCGATTTCGGGGGTGAGATGGGGAGGTGGGCGACTCGCGGACCGCGTCGGCGGCAGGTGCTGTCGCCAGGACAGCTACGTAATCCCAAGAGAAGCAAGGTTGCGATAATTGCGGTCGCGCTGAGACCGCGACCGCAAAACAGGTACTACCTATTAGGAGAGGGGTTATGTCCGTAGCGAGCCGATCCACCTTGGTTGTTCACGGTCGCCTCGCCATGCGGGAGAGCCGCCTCGCGGCGGGTCGTGGCGGTCGTCACGGCCTCCAGATCATGTCGTTCGAGCAGGCGGCCGTCCGACTTGCCGGCGGATTTGCTCGTCCGATCGACGATGAGAGCCTGCGCGCGGCCATCCAGGCGGCCTTGCCTGCCACGCCGATGGGGGAGCTGGAGAGCATCAAGGCTCTTCCCGGCATGATCGACGCGGCAGCCGACACGCTCCACAAAGCCTGGCGCGCGGGCATCGATCTTGCCGCACGCGCGGCCGATCATCCGCGTCTCGCCGCTATCGCGCGCCTGGAAGCGGCCGTCCTCGACCAGCTTCCGCCCGGCATGATGCGGCCTCTCGACATCGTCACCGCCGCAACCGCCCGTATCGGTCATGCCCCGGGGGTCCTCGGCCCGTTGGAGATTGTCGGCCTTACCGAACTCTCGCCCTGTTGGCGGCCGCTGCTCCAGGCGCTCACCGTCCATATACCCGTGCGATGGACGGCCGGCCCCAGGAGCGTTCCCGCATGGCTGGACGGCACAGGCGTCACGGTCGCGCGCGCACCGGCGCATGCGCCGGTAATCAGCGCCGCCAGCGCGGCGACGGCCTATCACGAGGCCATTGAGGCGATGCGCTGGGCGCGCAGCCTGCTCGCCTCGGGCGTCCCGGCTTCGGAGATCGCCATCGCGACCGCCTCGCCCGCCGACTATGACGATCATTTCCTGGCCCTGCGCGCCGACGCCAACATCGACCTTCACTTCGTCCATGGCATCCGCACCGTCGCCACCCGCGAGGGCCAGGCGGCTGCGGCGCTGGCCGACATTGTGGTTCGCGGTCTGTCGCAGTCGCGGCTGCGCCGCCTCGCGGCACTCTGCCGGGACAGCGGGCCTTTCGAGACCCTGCCCGAAGGCTGGCTGCGGGTGCTGCCGACCGATGCGCCGCTCTCGACTCCGGGCGCCTGGAACCGCCTGCTGGCCCGGCTGACGCCGGAAGACTGGCCCGACGGCGCCGATCACATTGCGACGCTGCGCACGGCGGTCGAGACCCTTGTGAAAGGATCGGAGGCAGCCAGCGAGATCGGAGAAGCCTTCCTCAAGGGCCGCGCGCTCGCGATCTGGCGCAAGGCGCTGCTCGCCGGCCCTGCCGCCTCGATCGACGCGACGCTGGAAACCCTGAAGCAGGACGACGGACTGGAAGCGTGCGTCTGCGTCGCCTGGATGCCGGCCAGCGCACTCGCGGCATCGCCCCGCCGCTTCGTGCGGCTCCTCGGGCTTAATTCCTCGCGCTGGCCGCGCGGGATCGCCGAGGACCGGCTGATCCCGGACCATATCATCCCGACCCCGGTGCTCGACCCGCTGCCGGTCAACCTCGCCGACCGCCGCGACTTCGAGACGATCCTCGCCACGACGGCCGACACCGTCGTTCTGTCGCGCGCCCGGCGCGACAGC
This sequence comes from Aquamicrobium soli, assembly GCF_042646345.1. Lineage (NCBI taxonomy): Bacteria > Pseudomonadati > Pseudomonadota > Alphaproteobacteria > Hyphomicrobiales > Phyllobacteriaceae > Aquamicrobium > Aquamicrobium soli. The sequence goes on from NZ_JBHRTK010000014.1 coordinate 58,361, forward strand.
GACGGGCGTCTCCTGGGTCGCAGCCCTCTGCTCGCCGGGCGTGGCGACGAAACCTATCTGCGCCGCAACGGGACGCCGGCGCACGCCTTCAGCGAAACAGACCGCCTCATGGCCCGGCCCCAAGAGTTCGCCGCCGATCCGCAAGCGGTCGGCGCGCACGGCTGCTGGCGCGCCTGGCGGCAGGCCGAGATCACTCCCCATGACGGGGTCGTGCGGGCGGATCATCCGCTCGTTCTCGCCATCCTCGGCCGCACCCAGTCGGCCAGCTCGCTGCGCCGCCTGCTGCGCAATCCGCTGAGTTTCGTGTGGGTCTATGCGTTCGGATGGCGTGAACCGCAGAGCAGCGCCGAACCGCTCGTGCTCGACGCGCTCGGTATCGGCGATCTCGTTCACTTGGTTCTCGACCGCGCCTTGCGCGACCTCGAAACCGGAGACGGTCTTGCCTCCGCCGACGCCGAGACCATCGAAGCAGCGGTGGCGCGGGCCGCGCAAGCCGTCGCCGCCGATTGGGAAAGCGAGCGTCCGGTTCCGCCGGCCGTCATCTGGAGCCGCACGCTCGATGACGCCCGCGTAATGGCGGGCCGCGCCTTGTCCTATGGTGATGATGTCCTGCCGGGCGCACGCTCCTACGGAGAGGTGCCCTTCGGCGGCTTGGAGCCGAAATCCGACGCGGAAACGCCCTGGGATGCGAGCGCGCCGGTCGCGATTCCCGACACGGGCTTCAACATCGCCGGCTATATCGACCGGCTCGACATCTCGGGCGACGGCAAGCGCGCCCTCGTGCGGGACTATAAGACCGGACGGCCGCCGCGCGGCGACATCCGCCTCAATGGCGGGCGAGAGCTTCAGCGCTGTCTCTATGCCTTCGCGGTGAAGGCGCTCCTCGGCGACGATGTCGCCATCAGCGCCTCGCTGCTCTATCCGCGCGAGCCCGTCGATCTCCAGCTCGACGATCCCGAGGCCGTGCTGGCGGAGATCTCGGGCTATCTGCGCGCGGCACGGTCGAGTCTTGCCGGAGGCGCGGCCCTGCCTGGCCCGGATACCGGCGGCGACTATGACGACCTCGCCTTCGCCTTGCCGGCCAACGCCAGCGCCACCTATTGCAAACGCAAAATGCCGGCCGCCACTGAACGGCTTGGCGAAGTCGCTCAGGTCTGGGAGGCGGAATGATGAGCAGCGTGTCCAAGGTGCTGAAGGACGACGGCGCGCGCCGCGATGCGATCAGCCTCCATGATCGCTCGATCCTGGTCGAGGCTGGCGCGGGTTCAGGTAAGACCGCCGTCATGGCTGGCCGCATCGCCGCCATGCTGGCCGAAGGCGTCGCGCCGCGCTCCATCACCGCCGTCACCTTCACTGAACTCGCCGCGAGCGAGCTGCTGTCGCGCGTCCGCGAGTTCGTTGCCGATCTCTCGGCCGGCACGATCGCGACCGAGCTGCGCGTGGCGCTGCCCGATGGGCTGTCACAGACCCATCGCGACAATCTCGCCGCCGCCAGCGCCGCGATCGACGAAATCACCTGCTCGACCATCCACGGCTTCTGCCAGCGCCTGATCAAGCCCTATCCGGCGGAGGCCGACATAGATCCCGGCGCCGGCGTCATGGACCGCAACCAGGCCGATCTCACCTTCCTCGAAATCGTCGACGGCTGGCTGCGCGAGCGCCTCTCCGGCGGCCAGGGCGGTATCCTGGCCGAGCTGGTGCTGCACAGCCCCGGCGAGACCGTGGCGCTCATCCACAAGATCGCCGAGAATATGCGCCGTCGCCCCACGCTCACGGCCCCGCTCGTCTCTCCACTTGGCGGCCACCTCACGGCGTTCCGGCAGGCCACGGCGGATTTCGCGAACTTCATGGATGGCACGGCGGCGGCCGAGCCGGAAACGGTGATGATCGTCGAGCGGCTGGCCGAAATGGCGACCGCCGTGGCGAACGGTCCCGATCCCGCGACGTCCGCGGGCCTCGTTCGGCTCCTGACCGCGCGGCCCCACCCGGATCTTTGCACCAAGGCCGGCGCGTTCGCCTCCTACCGCAAGAAGGGCAAATGGGCCGCCACGGCCAAACAGGCCGGTCTCTCCAAGGCCGATGGCGACCGGCTGAACGACGCCGCCGAGACCCACTACACCGCCTGTTGCGACGCTTGGGTCGCGTTGGCGCAGGCCGTCGCCGGCCATGCCCTGGCCGCGCTGATCGACGAAGCGCGTCCGATCCTGCAACGCTATCGCGACCACAAGCGCGCCAGCGCCCAGCTCGATTTCGACGATCTGATTTTCGCCGCGCGCGACCTGCTGCGCGACCATGACGACGTTCGACGGGCGCTCGGGCAGCGTTTCGCCCACGTCCTCGTCGACGAGTTTCAGGACACCGATCCCCTGCAAACCGAGATCTTCTGGCGCCTTTGCGGCGAGCCGGTCGATGGCGCGGACGGCTGGACCCGGTTCCGCATCCGGCCGGGCGCGCTCTTCCTGGTCGGCGACCCCAAACAGGCGATCTATCGCTTCCGGGGCGCCGATGTCGGCGCCTATGTGCAGGCGCGCGACGCCTTCCGCGACCAGGACCCCGGTAGCCTCCTGTCGATCTCCACTAATTTCCGCTCCTGCGCCTCGATCCTCACCTTCGTCAACGAGCGCTTCGAGGTCGCGCTCTCGGCCGGCGGGCAGCCCGGCTTCACCGCGCTCGACCCGTTCCATGACGATCGCGGCGGCCTGTGCGTGGCGGCCCTCGACATCGCCGTGGCCGACGAAAACGGCAAGGCCAGCGCCGAGCAGCAGCGTGACGCCGAGGCCGACGCCATCGCCGATCTGTGCGCCCGGCTGATCGAAAGCCACCCCATCATCGACCGTCGCAGCGGCGCGGAGCGCCCTTGTCAGCCGGGCGACATCGCCTTGCTGGCGCCAACCGGCGCGGAGCTGTGGCGCTATGAGGAAGCCCTGGAGCGCCGCGGCATCCCCGTAGCGACCCAAGCCGGAAAGGGGCTGTTCCGCCGCCAGGAGGTCCAGGACCTGATCGCGCTGACCCGCGTCCTCGCCGATCGCCGCGACACGCTGGCGCTTGGCGCGCTGCTTCGCGGGCCTCTGGTCGGCCTCACCGAGGAAGAGCTGCTGGACATCGTGTGGGGGCTTCCGCGCTCGGAGGAGAAGCCCGACGGGATTCCACGTCTGGACCTCAGCATCGACCCCACCGTCATCGGGCACCCGCTCGCGCGCGAGGTCATCGAGCGGCTGCAATCGCTTTCCCGGCGCGGCAACAGCACGACCCCGCACGAGCTGCTGTCGCAGGCCGTGGACGTGATGCGCGTGCGTCCGCTCCTCCTTGAGCGCCATCGCGGCCAAGCCGAGCGCGCGCTCGCCAATGTCGATCTCTATCTCAGCCTGTCGACCGGCTACGCCGTGCGCGGCCTGCGCGCCTTCGCCGAGGCGATGACAGCGGCGTGGTCCGACGAGGCCCGCGCCGTCGAGGGACGGCCCGACGCCCAGGAGGAAGCGGTCGCGCTCTTCACCATGCACGCGGCCAAGGGGCTGGAATGGCCGATCGTCATTCCGGTCAACACCATGACCGGCGTCATGGCGCCCGACAGCGCCGTGATCGACCGCCAGACCGAGACCTTCTATTGCCCGGTCCTGGGCGTCGTGCCCGAGGGCTACGAAACCGCGCGCCAGGCGGAAAAGGACGAGCTGGACCGCGAACGCATCCGGCTCTGGTATGTCGCGGCCACCCGCGCCCGCGAACTCCTCGTCTTGCCCCGGCTCGACGCCACGCCATCGAAATCGGCCTGGATCGGTCTCGTCGATCTGTCGCTCGCCGACCTGCCCGGCCTGGACATCTCTCACCTGCCTGCCGGTCTCGCGGCCGCAGACGCGGGCGCGGGCAACACCCAGACGCGCGCGAGCTTCGCAGCCGAAGCCGAAGCCATCGCGGCCGCGCAGACGCGGTTGACCTGGTTCGCGCCCAGCCGTGACGAAAACGCCGCCGGGACCGTGCTGCGGGAAGAGGAAGCCGCGCTCTGGACGGGATCGGCCGACGATCAGCCCCCCGAGCTGGAAGCAGCCGTCCTCGTGCAGGGCGGCCGCGAGCGCGGGCTGATCCTCCACAAGCTCATGGAAGAAGTGCTGACCGGCGAAACCCAAGAGGAGGAAGCTGCCCTGAGCGAACGGGCTGGCCACCTCATCCGCGCCCTCGGCCAGTCTCCGGTCGCCGACCCGGCGACGGGGCTGTCGGCGCAGGAATTGGCGGCCTGTGTGGCCCGGACCCTGGCTCTGCCTGACATCGCGGCCCTGCGGCCGGGGCTTCTCGCCGAATTTCCCGTCTATTCCGCACAGGCGGCCGACGGCGCGGAAACCGCAACGGCCGGGATCGCCGATGCACTGACCCTGACGGCCGAGGGCCGCCCCGCCGTCGTCGTGGACTGGAAAAGCGATGTGACGCCGGCGCCGGGAACGCTCGATCATTATCGCGCGCAGGTGCGGGCCTATCTCGACATGACTGGCGCCGAGCGCGGCCTGATCGTGCTGATGACCTCCGGCGCCGTCATTCCCGTCCTGCCGACGAAACCGACCGAGAGCGAGGCGGCCTGAGCCCATGTCGTCTCTTGCCTGGATCGATTTCGATGAAGCCGAGCGGCAGCGCGCGCAGCGCATCATGGCGCTCTTTCAGGAGCGCGAGACCCGCGACGAGCTGGGGCTGGGGGCGATCCGGGATTCTATCGCCGATCACCTCTTTCCGGGCACGAGCACGATCCAGACGCGCCTGCGATACATGCTGTTCATTCCCTGGCTCTATCGGGCGCTGGAAAAGCGTGAAGTCCCTGAAGCACAGCTCCGCACCGAGGCGCGCGACACCGAAATCCGGCTTGCCGACGCCCTGAAAGCCGGCGGTGAGTCCAACGGCATCATCGGCCGGGATGCAGGACCACGGCTCCAGCGGTTGCCGAGTTCCGTCTATTGGGCTGGCCTGGGCGCGTGGGGCATCCGGGTCTTTCCGGGCTCGCTCGACAGTCTGTTCATCGCCTTGCGGGGCCGTGGCCGGTCGCGCGGCGCATCCAGCGGCGAAGACGCTCTGGCCGGCGCCCAAACGCCCACCGTCTGGAATCCGGCCTTGCCCCGGATGCCCGGCGACCTACTTGAGCACGCCGTCTTCCGCCTGACCACCGACGAGGCGCAATTCCTCATCGACCGCCTGATCGCCAGCCAGCCCACTGCACTGCTCACGATGCTGGCGCGCGAAGGCATCGACGCGGACTGCGACTATATCTGGACGCACCCCCATCTGTCGGCGTTTCCATCCGCAGCGCGCCGCCTCGTCCAGCATGGGGAAATCTTCTCACATGTGGTGCACGGCGCCGCGCTGCTTTACAATCTCGCGCTCAGCGAGCTGCGCCAGCGCGACGACTGGATCGACGACTATCGCGAGCGGCTTGCGGCCTGGAGCGACGAACTCGATCCCAGCGCCGTCCGCACATGGTCGCTCGATGATTTCTGGAACGTCGTCGAGCACCCGGCGCACGCTGTCCGGCCAGCCGCCAAGCGCTTTGTAACCGAGTGGCGCGAGCTGGTTCTGGCCGGGACGGAGCAGGTGATCGCGTCGTCTGCGGCGCGGCAGCTTGTCGAAGAGCGTGAACGCCGGCTGAAAACCAGCCAGTCCCGCTACGCCAATCACGCCGTGCGCGACCGCTGGACCGGCGCATCCGGCGCCGACCGCCTCACCTTCCGCTGGGCGCAAGCCAAATCGCACCTGCGGGATCTCGCACATGCTGAATAGGCGCAGTCTTGATCCCGAACAGCGAACCCTCTACGGCGCCAATCTCCAGCCGCCGGCGGGCTACGTCTTCGACGCGGCAGTCGCCACGACCTTCTCGCTCGACTTCGAGACCGCGCTCGCCGTGCCGGTCAGTCTGGCGCTGTTCGCCGCCGAGAATCGCGACGACATCCTTTCTCACCCCCTGGCACTCTTGGAAGGCGCCGAGCGCATCGCCGGCCGCCTCGTCGTCTTCACCGACGCCGGCCATATCCAGGCGAGCGTCCGTCCCCATTCCCGCCTTTGCTCGCTGCTCGAACGCATCGTGGTCGAGGTCGCCGCCCCTCACGGCGGCGCCTTCCACCCCAAGATGTGGGCGCTGCGCTTCACGCCGTTGCGGCCCGAAGATCCGGCGCGCCTGCGCCTGCTCATCCTCTCCCGAAACCTGACACGCGACCGCTCCTGGGATATTGCCGCCACCCTCGACGGGGTGATCTCCAAGCAGCCCAAAGCCATCAACCGCCCGGTCACCGACTTCCTTCGCCAGCTCCCCGCCCTGGCAACCGTCGGTGCTCCCGATGGAACGAAGGCCCTTGTCGATGAGCTGGCCGAAGACATACGGCGCGCGGAATGGAGCCTGCCCGAACCGTTCCAGAGCGTCTCCTTCGCCGTCAACGGCCTCGGCGGAAAGCCATGGCGCCCGGAACCCTGCGTTCGGCTGGGCGTCGTGTCGCCCTTCTGCGACGATCAAACCTTGTCGATGCTCGCCGGCCTGGCCAGCGCCGAAAAGCCCATCTTCATCGGGCGATCCGACGAACTCGCCCAGATGCCCGGCGCCACGCTCGATGGCTTTGGCCGCGTGGCCGTGCTCGACGAAATGGCGGCCACGGAAGATGGCGAGGAAGCCGACGCAACGGCCCTGCAAGGGCTCCACGCCAAGGCGTTCGTCGCCGAGCGCGGCTGGGACACCGCGATCACGGTCGGCTCAGGAAATGCCACGCGCCCGGCGCTGCTGACCGGCGGCAATGTTGAGATCTTCGCGACCCTGACCGGCAAGCGGTCGCGGGTCGGTAGCGTCGAGGAAATCCTCGGCGAGAAGGGGTTCGGCCGGCTGACGCGACCTTTCGTCCGCAACGAGATGAACACCGCCGACGCCGCGCAACGCGCGGCCGAGGCGCGATTGGACCTGGCCCGGCGAGAGATTTGCCGCAGCGGCCTCACGCTTCGTTGTGAGCGCGGCGAGCACGCTGCCAATGGCGCGCCGGTCTGGCAGGTCTGGCTGATCCCGTCCGAACCGCTGCCCCTTACCGGGCTCGGTGCGCTGCGAGTTTGGCCGATCACGCGAGGCGAAGGACATGCGCGCGATGTGCTGGAGCCGCTCCGGCAGGGACAGCCCGCCGACCTTGGCGCAATGCCCTTGGTCGACCTTACCCGGTTCCTCGCCTGTCACCTGACGGACGAGACGGACGACGTCTCGATCCTGTTCAGCACGGGGCTCAAGATGGAGGGGCTGCCCGCAGAGCGCCACGCTGCCATCCTGCGCTGGGTGATCGACAGCAAGGACGCCTTCTTCCGCTATCTCCGGCTGCTCCTCTCCGAATTGGGCGATCCCTTCGCTGCCGCCCTCGCGGCGCAGGACGGGTCAGGTCAGGGCGCCTGGCGCGCGGCAAGCGACGACGCGCCCATCCTCGAGGAGATGGTTCGGGCCTTCTGCCGGGGCGGGGACCAGCTTCGCGCCATCGAACGGCTGATCGCCCGCCTGGAAACCGGCGACAGTGACGATACCGATCCGATTCCCGCCGAGTTCCGCGCACTCTGGAATACATTCCGAATTGCGCTCGCCACGCAGGATGCCGTGCATGCCGAATGAACGGTTTCGCGCCGACGCGGCGCTCGCTCCCCTCAAGGTCTTTCAGCGGCGCACCGTCGACTACGTCTTCGATCGGCTCTACGGCCAGGACGATCCTGTCCGCCAGTTCCTGGTCGCCGACGAAGTCGGCCTCGGGAAGACGATGGTGGCGCGCGGGGTCATCGCCCGCATGATCGAACACCTGTGGGACAACACCAAGCGGATCGACATCCTCTACATCTGCTCGAACCAGGCGATCGCCGCCCAGAACCTCAACCGGCTAAACGTCCTCGGGCGACGCGAGCTGGCCCTGCCGACCCGCATGACGCTCGTTCCCCTGCAACTGCGCGATCAGGCGGGCCTCGACGCCAACAGGGTGAACTTCATCAGCCTGACGCCGGGCACAACCTTCGATCTGCGCTCCGCGACGGGTGTGACGCAGGAACGCGCCTTGCTGTTCCATCTCCTGCGCGATCTCGTTACCCGCCCGCGCGGCCTGCACAACCTGTTGCAGGTCACGGCCGGCGTCGAGGGTTGGAACCGCGCTGTGGACAACCTCACCCTCGAAGGCGTCGACAAGCGCATCATCGAGCGTTTCCGCCGCGACGTGAAAGCGGATCGCGACCTCTTCGAGGAACTCGAACGGATTTGCGAACTCTTCCCGCGCCGCCGGGACACCTATCCCGCAGAAATGACACAGCCCCGCAACAACCTGGTCGCCCGGCTCCGCGCCAAGCTCTCCCACGCCTGCGTGGATGCGCTGCAACCCGACCTCATCATCATGGACGAGTTCCAGCGGTTTCGGGATCTGCTGCATGGCGACAGCGACGCGGCGATCCTAGCGCGCGAACTGTTCGACTACTCGGGAGGCGACGGGCACGCCGCCCGTACCCTGCTGCTCTCCGCCACGCCCTACCGGATGCTGACGCTCGCCGGCGATGAGCCCGACGAAGGCGACCACTATCAGGATTTCCTCGAAACCCTGAGCTTCCTCTATGGCCGCGAAAGAGGGCCGGAGGTGGCGGCCACGCTCTCGCGCGAGATGCGCGCTTTCCGCGGCCTTCTGCATACCCTGCCGCAATCGCACGCTTCAGCGGTCGAGGCGCGCCAGGCCATCGAACAGCGCCTGCGCAAAGTGATCGCCCGAACCGAGCGGGTCGCGTCCACGATCGAACGCGACTCCATGATGAGCGAGCCCGCCATCACGGTCTCGGTCGCGCCCGCCGATCTCGCGCAGGCGTCGGCCTTGTCGCAAGTGGCGCGCACACTCGATGCGCCGGAAATCATCGAATACTGGAAATCGGCGCCTTACCTGCTCAACTTCATGCGACACTACAGCCTGAAGCAGCTTCTGACGGACGAGGCGGAGGCGCCCTCGGCGACCCTCCGCAGCGCCATCCAGGCCGCTCGGCCGACCATGCTCGATCACGACGCCATCGACGCCTATGCGCCGCTCGAGCCGGCCAATGGCCGCATGCGCGCGATCATGGACGACATCTTCGGCCAGCGTCTCGAACAGAATCTCTGGATACCCGCCGCCATGCCCTATTACGGCGACGCGCGATCCGGCGCGCCGCTGACCAAGGCGCTGATATTTTCGGCCTGGTCCATGGTGCCCGACGCGATTGCAGCCCTGCTGTCTTATGAAGCCGAACGGCGCATGGGCGTCGGCGAATCCGGCCGACGCTATTTCGAGCAACATCGTCTGCGCCCCTTGCAGTTCCGACAGGATCAGGGGCGGCTTGTGGGTTTGCGCGCGCTGCTCCTGATCTATCCGTCGCCGGCTCTGGCCGAGCTGGCCGATCCGCTCGCGGTTTTCAGTGAAACCGAGACCGCCCTGTCGCAGGAGGGCATGCGCGCCGCCATCGTCGACCGCCTCAAGCCCGCCCTCGAGGCTCTGCGAAAAGGGGCGGCGTCGCGGCAGGACGCCAACAGCGCCGAGTGGGCCGCTCCCGCCGTGGTAGATGACCTGCTGGGCACGCGGTCCCGCGCCTGGCTGGAGACGCCCCATGGCATGCGCGCCCTGGCGAGCGAAGACGCCTTTCAGGATCATGTCGCCGAGCTTGCGGCGGCGGTCAAGACGCACGACATCGGCGCTTCGTCCGCCGATCTTTCCGACCTGCTGGTAGACGTGGCGCTCGGCAGCCCGGCCGTCTGCGCGCTTCGCGCCCTCAAGCGGATCGCGCCCGAGCTGGCGTGGGACGACCCGCGCCTGCTCAGCGCCGCCGCTGAAGTCGCTTGGTCGTTCCGGGCGCTGTTCAACCAGCATGACGCGGTCGCCCTGTTGCGGCGGGATACCGACGATCACTATTGGCGCCGTGTGTTGGTCTACTGCGCCGAGCACAACCTACAGGCCGTCTTGGACGAATACGCCCACTACCTTGTCGATGCCGAAGGTCTCGGAGCCCGCCCGGCCGAGGAACGCGCCCTCGGCGTCGCGCGCGCCATGGCCCAGGCCCTGGCCATCCGCCCGTCGCAGATCGAGGTCGACGACGTGCATGTCGATGGCGAGGCCCTCGACATCAGCAAATTCCAGATGCGCGGACGCTTCGCGATGCGGCTCGCCGACTACAAGGACGAGGACGGCGCCGTCGCCCGGCTCGGAGGCGTGCGCGATGCGTTCAACTCGCCGTTCCGGCCATTCGTTCTCGCCACCACGTCGGTCGGCCAGGAGGGGTTGGATTTCCATCCCTATTGCTATCGCGTCTATCACTGGAACCTACCGGGCAACCCGGTGGACCTTGAACAGCGCGAAGGCCGCGTCAACCGCTTCAAGGGCCATGCCGTGCGTCTCAACTTGGCCGAGCGCCAAGGCGGTGCCGTCAGGGGCTGTGGGCAGGCGCCTGACGATCCGTGGAAGCTGATGTTCGAGCGCGCGCGCAGCCAGGCGGCGGTCGACACCGACCTCATCCCCTATTGGATCTACGAAGGTTCCGTGAGGGTCGAACGGCGCGTGCCGATGTTGCCGTTCAGTCGGGAAGTCACGCGACTCGCTTGGCTCAAGCGCAGCCTCACGGTCTATCGCCTAGCCTTTGGCCAACCGCGGCAAGACGATCTGCTTGACTACCTGCAAACTCTCGCGGGCCATGGAATGGATGCCAGCCAGCTTCTCGATTTGCAGATTCGGCTTGAACCGGAACTTCGGAACGTATGAGAACGATATCTACTTCGAGACCGTCCTTGAGAGGAATACGCGGTAGCCACTGCGGATTGGCTCTCGCCGCATACGATCAACATTTGAAGTGACGCGAGCGAACCAGCTTCGCCGTTCAGTTCTTGGTTCAAGCTTCCGCTCCCCGATCTACGTGTGCTGGGCGAGGTGGAAGCGAAGGAGACCCTTGGGTGATCTGGTCCCGCCGTACTGGGATCGATCCGTGCGGCAAAGGACCCGCCGCAAGACAGTGCAATTTTGCATCTCGCAGCTGCTTCGATTCGATGCTCGCCGCTGCTCTTGACTCACGCCCTTTATTTGGAGAACAAATAGAGAACATGATGCAAGAGCCATCCCAGGAGGTCAAGGACCAGCTTGCGGCCGGAGCCCGCCATAGAGTCGTTGCGCGCGCAAATCGAGAAGATCGAGGGTCGAACCCTGCGCGCGAAATCGGTGCTTCCTTTCGGGATTGCCGAGGTCGACGCGCGACTCCCCGGCGGAGGGCTGGCGCGTGGCGCTCTTCATGAGATTGCGGGCGGCGGATTTGGTGCCGTCGACGGTGCGGCCGCCGCCCTGTTCGCCGGCGGCATCGCCGCGCGGACGACGGGCAAGATCCTGTGGTGCATCACACGCCCGGATCTCTTCGCGCCGGCGCTCGCGCAGGCAGGATTGCCGCCGGATCGCGTGATCTACGTCGAGGCAGGCGACGACAAGGCGATCCTCGCCTGCATGGAGGAAGGCCTCCGGCACGGCGGGCTGGGCGCCGTCGTCGGCGAGGTCGCCCGTCTTTCCATGACCGCCTCCCGGCGCTTGCAGCTCTCGGCTGAAGGCACCGGGACGATCGGCATCGCCCTTCGGCGCTGGCGGCGCCAGACCGAGGCCGCCGATTTTGGACAGCCAACCGCCGCGATGACGCGCTGGAGGATCTCGGTCCTGCCCTCGGCGGCGCTGCCCGTTCCTGGTGTCAGCCGCCATCGGTGGCTTGTCGAGTTGATCCGCGCCCGCGCGGGCGAGAGTGCAGATTTCGAGTTGGAGGCTTGCGATGACACGGGTTGTCTCGCTCTTCCTGCCGAGCTGGTCGACCGATCGGCTGCGGCGGAAGGCCGGCGACGCGGCGCCTCCGGTTGAGGCCCCGCTCGTCCTGATCGGCCGGGAAGGAAGCCGGCGCGTGGTGGTGTCGGCGGATGCCGCCGCGCGGGCGGCTGGCTTGCGGCCCGGTATGCCGGTCGCCAAGGCGCAGGTCCTCGTCCGGGACCTGCTCATCCAGGATGCCGACCCTATCGCGGATTCCGAGGCGCTGGAGCGCCTCGCTTTGTGGGTGCTGCAGCGCTTTGCCCCGATCGTCGCGGTGGATGGCGAAGACGGGATCGTGATCGACACCACGGGTGCCGATCATCTCCATGGCGGTGAAGAAGCGATGCTCGATGCCCTGATCGGGCGCCTTGCCATGTCCGGCATTGCCGCGCGCGCCGCCGTGGCCGACAGCTGGGGCGCCGCGCATGCCTTTGCCCGTTACCTTGCCAGCCCGGGCTTCGTGGCGGCAGCCGGGCATGGGCCGAACATCGTCTCCTCATTGCCGTTGGAAGCTCTGCGTCTGCCTGCGGCGATGAACCACGATCTGCGCATCCTCGGCTTCCAGCAGGTCGGCGATCTTCTGGCGCAGCCGCGTGCGCCGCTGACGCTTCGTTTCGGCCACGAGCTCGGTCGGCGGCTCGACCAGGCGGTCGGGTCGGCGGCGGAACCGATCGATCCAGTCCGGCCGGCCGATTTGATCGAGGTCCGGCGTAGCTTCGCCGAACCGATCTCGGCGGCCGAGACAATCGCGCGTTACATCGGCAAGCTCGTCGTTGCGCTCTGCGAACGGCTCGAGGAAGCCGACCTCGGGGCGCGGCGGCTCGACCTTCACCTGCGGCGCGTCGACAATCAGCGCCAGGCGATCCGTGTCGGCATGGCAATGCCCGTGCGCGATGTAAAGCGCCTCACCCGGCTCTTGTGCGACAAGATCGAAACCATCGATCCGGGCTTCGGCATCGAGCTCCTTTCCCTCGTCGCAAGCAGCACCGAACCTCTGCTCCGCAAGCAGACCGTCAGCTCGCTGATCGAAGAGGCCATTCCCGATGTGTCCGATCTGATCGACACGCTCGCCAACCGCGTCGGCGAACGGGCCGTCTATCGCGCGGCGCCGCTGTCCAGCGACGTGCCCGAGCGCGCCGTCGGCCGCATTCCCGCAATGGCGCCCGACACCGGCGCCACCTGGCCGGGCCATTGGCCGCGGCCCGCGCGTCTGCTGCAGCGCCCCGAGCTGATCGAGACCGTCGCGCTCCTGCCCGATCATCCCCCGGTCGCCTTCACCTGGCGTGGCATTCGCCGCCGTGTGCGCCGGGCTGACGGGCCCGAGCGCGTGTTCGGGGAATGGTGGAAACGCGATGCCGAACTCGCGACCGTGCGCGACTATTTCAGGGTCGAAGACGAAGCTGGCGAACGATACTGGATCTATCGCGCCGGCGACGGCGAGGATGCGGCGACTGGGTCGCATCGCTGGTTCGTGCATGGGGTGTTCGGATGAGCACCCATCGCTATGTCGAGCTTCAGGTCACATCGCATTTCAGCTTCCTGCGCGGGGCATCGTCAGCCGACGAACTCTTCGCCCGGGCAGCGTTGCAGGGCATCGAGGCGCTCGCGGTCGTCGACCGCAACAGCCTTGCCGGTATCGTTCGCGCACACGAAGCCTCGAAAGCGACCGGGGTGCGGCTGATCGTGGGCTGCCGCCTGGATCTGTCAGACGGCATGTCGATCCTGGTCTATCCAACCGACCGGGCCGCTTACGCGCGGCTCTGCCGGCTGCTCTCGCTCGGCAAGCGGCGCGCGGGCAAGGGCAAATGCAGCCTCGCATGGACCGACGTCATCGCCTATGGCGAAGGTCTGATCGCAGTGCTCGTGCCTGACATGGCCGACGATGATTGTCGACTTCACCTGCGCCAACTGCACGATGCCTTCGCCAACCGCGCCTACATGGCGCTGACGCTCAGACGCCGGCCGAACGACCAGCTCCGGCTTCACGAGCTCTCCAATGCCGCCGCCGCGGCGAAGGTCCGCACCGTCGTGACCAACGACGTGCTCTTTCACGAGCCCGATCGCCGGATCCTCCAGGACGTCGTCACCTGCATTCGCCACAACGTCACCATCGATGCGCTCGGCGACCGCCGCGAACGACATGCCGATCGTTATCTCAAGCCGCCCGAGGAGATGCACCGCCTGTTTATGCGCTACCCGGAGGCTTTGGCGCGCACGCTGGAGATCGCCGACCGGTGTCGCTTCAGCCTCGATGAGCTGGCCTATCAATACCCAGAGGAGCGTGACGATCCCGCGCTTTCGCCGCAGGAGACGCTCGAAAAGCTAACCTGGGAAGGGGCTCAGACCCGCTATCCCGAGGGCTTGCCCGACGAGGTGCGCGCCGTTCTTCAGCACGAACTGCGCCTGATCAAGAAGCTCGACTACGCGCCATATTTTTTGACGGTCAACAGCATCGTCAGGTTCGCGCGCTCACGCGATATCCTATGCCAGGGACGCGGCTCTGCCGCGAACTCCGCCGTCTGCTACGTGCTCGGGATCACCTCGATCGATCCCGGTCGCAACGACCTGCTGTTCGAACGCTTCGTGTCCGAGGAGAGACGCGAACCGCCCGACATTGACGTGGACTTTGAACATGAACGGCGGGAGATCGTGATGCAGTGGGTTTTTGAAACCTACGGTCGCGACCACGCGGCGCTGTGCTCCACCGTCATCCGCTATCGGACCAAAGGGGCGCTGCGCGACGTCGGCAAGGCCCTCGGCCTGCCCGAGGATCTGATTTCCTCGCTCTCCGGGCAGGTCTGGGGCTGGTCCGAGGACGGCGTGGAAAACAGCCATGTCGAGGCGCTCAATCTCAATATTGCTGATCGACGGCTGCGATTGACCCTGGACCTGGCGCGTCAGCTCATGGGCGCGCCACGACATTTGTCGCAGCACCCCGGCGGTTTCGTCCTCACCCACGACAGGCTCGACGATCTCGTCCCAATCGAGCCTGCGAGCATGAAGGACCGCCAGGTCATCGAGTGGGACAAGGACGACATCGACGCGCTGCGATTTATGAAGGTCGACGTCTTGGCCCTGGGCATGCTCACTTGCATGAAAAAGGGTCTCGACCTCCTCGCGCATCACAAGGGCATCGAGCTCGACCTCGCTACGATTCCTGCCGAAGATCCTCGTACCTATGCGATGATCAGGAAGGCCGACACCCTCGGGACATTTCAAATCGAGAGCCGCGCGCAAATGTCGATGCTGCCGCGCCTCAAGCCTCGCACCTATTACGACCTGGTCGTTCAGGTGGCGATCGTCCGGCCCGGTCCGATCCAGGGCGATATGGTCCACCCCTATCTTCGTCGCCGCGAAGGGCGCGAGCCCGTCCACTACCCCAAGCCCGAGCTCGAACAGGTGCTCGGAAAAACACTGGGCGTACCCTTGTTCCAAGAGCAAGCGATGAGGGTCGCGATTACTTGCGCGGGGTTCACGCCGGGCGAGGCCGACATGCTGCGCAAGTCGATGGCCACGTTCAAATTCACCGGCGGCGTCTCGTCGTTCAAGGCCAAGCTGATCGACGGCATGGTGGCCAACGGCTACGAGCGCGCCTTCGCCGAACAGACGTTTCGACAGCTGGAGGGGTTCGGCTCGTATGGTTTCCCGGAAAGCCATGCTGCCTCGTTCGCCTTGATCGCCTATGCGAGTGCGTGGCTCAAATGCTGGCACCCGGATGTATTTTGCGCGGCCTTGCTCAATAGCCAGCCGATGGGCTTCTACGCGCCGGCTCAAATCGTCAGGGACGCGATCGAGCACGGCATCGAGGTGCGCCCCGTCTGCGTCGCGGCCTCGCGATGGGATTGCACGCTCGAGCCGACCGGCGATGAGGCGCGCTTTGCGGTCAGGCTCGGCCTTCGCATGGTGCGGGGCCTTGCCAATGCGCATGCCGCCAGCATCGTCGCTGCACGCGGCGATCAGCCTTTCGCGACGGTCGATGATCTCTGGCGCCGGTCCGATGTGCCGCAGGCGGCGCTTGTCCAGCTTGCGGAAGCCGACGCCTTCCGGCCTGCGGTCGGGCTTGCGCGACGGGAGGCGCTGTGGGCGATCAAAGCGTTGCGCGACGAATCCTTACCGCTCTTCGTCGCCGCGGCAGCGCGCGATCGGGGTCCGAGTGCGGAGATCGACGAGCCTGCAGTGGCGTTGCGCTCCATGAAGACAGGCGGCGAAGTCGTCGAAGATTATCGACATGTCGGTTTGTCGCTGCGCAGTCATCCGGTCTCCTTTCTTCGCAGCGACCTGCACCGGCGCCGGATCGTCGCCTGCGCAGAAGCGATGGAATCGCGCGACGGCCGCTGGCTCGAAGCGGCCGGCATCGTCCTTGTCCGTCAACGGCCGGGATCGGCAAAAGGCGTGATGTTCATCACGTTGGAGGATGAGACTGGCATCGCCAACCTCGTCGTCTGGCCGAAGGTCTTCGAGGCCAACCGGCGTGCGGTCCTGTCGGCGAGCATGATCGCCGTGCGCGGTCGAATCCAGCGCGAAGGCGAGGTGGTCCACCTCGTCGCGCAGCGGATCGTCGATCTCTCCGCCGAGCTTGCCAGCGTCGGGGAACGGGAGGCAGGCTTTCCCCTGCCCCATGGCTGCGGCGATCAGGTCCGCAACGGCGGTTCGGCCCCGGATCCGCGCGAGCAGCCGTCGAAACCGACGCGAACCCGCAACATCTACGTTCCCGACCTCCACATCGACACCATCAAGGTGAAGAGCCGGAACTTCCAGTAGTCTAACGTGGTGCCGCGCCGCCCGTAGGTCATCACGAGACCGCTACCCCGGCATAGACGCTGCCGGCCAGCGCAGCCTGAACCGCCGTCGCCATACAACGCAGTCCAGCCGTCACCTCGACAAGTTCGATCTCGCACGCCGGATCGCCTGTGGTCGCACCCGGCGCCGCAAGCGCCACCGGCCAGACAGTGTCGGGGCCCCTCTGGATCGTACGATCCACGCCGCCCCTGTGGCGCTTCACAAGCAGCCGCACCTCGCGCTCTACGCGGTAGCCGAGCGGCAGATAGAAGGCGCAGATGCGAGAGATCGTCCAGGGCGTGTAGACGAGACCCTCGCTGGCCAGGGCGTCGTTGATCTGCTTGAGCGCCGTCGGATGGCCGGTCTGATAGCTCATGGTCCGCAAGTCGCCCGCTGGCGTTGGCGTGACCCGCAGGCGCAGCCGGACGCCCCGCCCTCCATTGGCGAATGTATCCCAGAGCGTCGCCTCGTCCGGGTTGCCCGGCTTCGTCAGCGAGATGAAGAACAAATTGTCCGACAGGTCCTCGAGGACCTGTTTGCCGCGGCCATTGTCGTCGAAATATCCCTGGAGCCCATGTTCTTGCGCGAACGTGGCAAACTCGCCTTCACGCAGATAGGCCGCGACTGCGCGGAGATGAATCTGCCGTGAAGCCACGATGGCCTTGAGGCTCGTCAGCGTCGTGTAGTGCTCCAGCTCGATCGGACCCGTCGCGCGCGGAAAATCCACTCCGAGCACCGCTTCGGCGAGAACGCCGTTGTTTCCCGTAAATTCGTAGAGCCGCTGACCATCGCCCGAGATGGTAACCGCACTTTCGGTGAAAACCTGATCCGGGGTGGCAGCGCCGAGCACGGAGCGAAAGACCTTGTGTGCGGCATCCACCTTCTCGACGAAGCGCATGATGGGAGGAAGCGGAGCTGACATCACGACGCTGTCCTAACCCACCTGTTCGACCAAAAGCGACCCCGCCGAGAGTGGCTTGATCAGGTCTCGCGCCGGCACGGTCGGATCGAGCCAATCTGCCCAGGTTTCGCGTTCGAGGATGACGATCTGTCGATCATGATACCGCGCGACGTCGGGGCCTGGCTCCATCGTCAGCATGGTGAAGGCCTCGCCCACATCCTTCGTCTCTCGCCAGATGCCGGCGATGCAGAAGATCGGCTCGTCGCGCCTGGTAAAGAGCCACTTGTCCTTCCGCTTCTTTCCCTTCTCGGTCGGATCGGTGAACTCGTAGAAGCCATCGGTGACGATCAGGCACCGGTTGCTGGTGAACTCGCGACCGTCCGAGCGGAAATTGTAGACCGGTCGCTTATTCTGGCCCGGCCAGCTCCAGCGGCGCTGCACCAGATCACCCTCCCCGGGTGCCCCTTCGACCGAGCGGATGATCGGGGCCACGTCGGTGATCTTGATATCCTCCCGCGCCTGAATGTTCGGCGGGCCCTCGCTGAACCGGATTTTGATCTTGAGGTCGGCGAAGTCCTCGACGATCGAGGCGACGTCCACCATCAGGCGATAGTCATTACACATCACTCCTCCTTTCTTGGCGTTGCGCCGGAGAGCTGTTCCTATTATGTTCTAAATCATTATGAACGTGAAGCCTTTCAATTCCGATGCACCGCTCGACGAACGCCGCGTCGTCGTCAGACGCTCAGGCGGCGACGTCGAAATGGTCGAACTGGCGTGGGGTCTACAGCCGCTTGATCCACACGCGCGACCCTATACTGTTGTTCGCGCGGAAAGCCGGACGTTTCCAAGCTATCGCTGTCTCGTCCCGGCATCGGAATTTCGACATCGCAGCAACGGCAAGGATTACAGCTTCCGGCTCGCAAACGGCGATTGGTTTTATTTTGCCGGAATTTGGCGGCCAGCGACCCGCGACTGGCCCGAGGCCTATGCGATCATCACCATCGAGTCGAATGGCGACATCGCGCCGTATCACGATCGGCAAATGGCGGTGCTCCGCCGGGAGGATCGTATGAGGTGGCTCGACATGGCTCGACCTGAGGCTGACGTGTTGCGCGCGTTGCCCGCTGGGAGCTTTCAGATATCCCGCCTTCACCACGGGCGAGCGCAACCCGTGCTCGCACTTTGACGATGGGCCGTGGTGGTGACGGAATCGGCTATCCTCCCGCGAAAGATCATCCACATCGACATGGACGCATTCTACGCGTCGGTTGAACAGCGCGACGATCCCGGGCTGCGCGGTCGGCCCGTCGCTGTCGGCGGTTCGGAGGTGCGTGGCGTGGTTGCCGCGGCGAGTTACGAGGCCCGCGTCTATGGCATCCGATCGGCGATGCCGTCGGTCACCGCGAAAAGGCGTTGTCCCGACCTCGTTTTCGTGCCGCCCCGTTTCGATGTGTATCGTGCCGTCTCGGCGCAGATCCGCGAAATCTTCGCCGAGCACACTGATCTGATCGAGCCGCTCTCGCTTGACGAGGCTTATCTCGACGTCTCGGAGAACAAGCACGGCATTCCGATCGCGAGCGAGATCGCGACGCTAATTCGTGCGCGCATCAAGGAAGTCACGGGTCTCAACGCCTCCGCCGGTATTTCGTACTGCAAATTCCTCGCGAAGATGGCGAGTGACCTCAACAAGCCGAACGGCCAGGCTGTCATCACGCCGAACAAGGGTCCTTCGTTCGTTGAGGCGCTTGCCGTGAAGAAATTTCACGGCGTCGGGCCAGCGACGGCAGAGAAAATGGAACGGCTTGGAATCTACACCGGCGCTGATCTCAAGACGAAGCCGCTTGCCTACCTGCAGCAGCACTTCGGCAAGGCGGGGAGCTGGTACTATCGCATTGCCCGCGGCATCGACAACCGCCCTGTCGAGCCGGACCGGCCACGCAAGTCGATTGGGGCGGAGGACACCTTCCGCATCGATCTGTTCGCCCGGGAGAGCGTCTATCCCGAGATCAACGCTCTGGTCGCGAAGGTATGGCGTCTGTGCGCGTCGAAGCAGCTCCGGGCTCGCACGGTGACGTTGAAGGTGAAGTATGCAGACTTCCAGCAGGTAACGCGAAGCCGGACCGTTTCCCTGCCGTTCCGAACCGCTGCGGAGGTTGAGGAGCTGTCTCGCGCGCTGCTCGATTCGCTCTTCCCGGTCGAGAAGGGGATTCGGCTGGTCGGCGTCACGGTGTCATCGCTCGAGAACGCGATGGCGGCTTCAGAAGGGCAGCTCGCGCTGCTGTAGCGCCCCGGGGAGCGCGACCCACTTTTTCGAGATCGCTTCCGGAAGGGAACGCTGCCACGGCGTCGCGCCTCCGCGGTTGTCGTGCGGAATATTCGCCATCGGTTGGGCATCTTGGCGATCGTGGCTGCGCTTGTTGGCGCGGTGAAATTTACAGGTCGGCATCAAGACCATGTCGACGTGGGCTATATTTCTCGCCCTAGTGTCCACTGTCTTGCCGAATACACGTACGTGACGCGCGGCTCGCCTCGATCCGGGCGCACCAATTCCGTCCCCAGCGATGGCGTATTCAAGGTCCCGCCCTATACAAAAATATTAGACAAACATCCCACAGTTGAAATCAGTAAAACGCCCGTAGAATTGAGTCATTGAGTCCCATAATCGATCCTGCGCCCGGAGATGAGTTCGCAATTATCTGGCCGGGGGTAAAGACAATGGAAGTGAATCTTGCGGAGTGGTCCGGTCAGCTTAAGCTCGATCACATTCCATTCGGGCCCCTCCAGCAGGATGGAAATGCGCTTCGGTCTCATCCGACGGACAGCGCATCGCGTGACCGCGCGGTGCATGACCTAGGCAATCTTCTTCAGATCGTATCGAGTGGAATCAAGGTCGCTGAGCGCTGCATTCGGGAAGGGCGAAGCGACGACGCGATCTCGCTCCTGGCACAGGTCGACGCGTCAGTACATCGGGCCGGCGGATTCGCACGCGAGACACTGCAACGCGGCACGGCGATCGCCTCGCGGTTCACACGCGTTGAGATGGATACTTTCTTGCGTCGACTGGAAACTCCGATGCGTTTGGCTCTCGGCTCGCAGTCGACGTTGCGGGTGCGGGCCTCGGATGATCTCCCTCCATTGCATTGCGTGGAGACCGAGCTCGAGAATGCACTACTGAACCTCGTCATCAACGCGCGCCAGGCGATGCCGTTCGGGGGGCACGTCGAGGTCGAGGCCTGTCGTGTTGTCGGGGTCGCTTCGAATGCTGACGAGGCTATTGTTCTGCGATTCTCGGACACGGGTCACGGCATGTCCGAGGCCGTTGCGGCTAGGGCTTTTGAGCCCCGCTTCAGTGCGCGCGCCGGCGGGAACGGACTGGGGCTTGCCATCGTGTCGGACTTCGCGCGGGCACTGGGGGGACAGGCGTCAATCGAAAGCACGTCGACTGAAGGCACTAGCATCGCTCTGTATCTACCCTGTGGGGCCGCACAACACGGGCAGCCACCGGTCGCGTGATAGTGACGGAGGTAGAGATGTTTCTCGTGCGGCATCATCACTAGCGTGCGCGCGCGTCGAAGAGCGACTTGGGAATCTGCGCGGCGGCAGTCGAGCATGAACAACGTGGGCATGATCCATCAGATCTTCTGTAGCGCGATGTCTATCTGTTTCTGCCGCTCGTAGCCGGCGAGTGTTCGCGAGATCGCCGACGGTGCGACGTTGCCCGCGTTCGATGAGGTGGGGCGTGAAGCTCGAGATGATTGCAGGGGCGATAACTGATGGCTCCCGCTGGACAAGGGATGGAGCGTTGGCCGCGGCTCGTCTCGGCTGCGCGTACCAACTCCGCTCTTCAGCGATGGCGTCCTGGCCCGGCTCCGGGTCTTCCACGATCAACCCGCAAGGGGTCGGCTAGCAAGCTGCCGCCGCTACGGCTTCGCCTTCGCGGTGATCGCGACCGAAGGCGGTCCTTCGAGGAGCCATCGAGCGGGAATTGGCCCGCTCCGGATGGAGCCTTCGAAATGTCGCACGATCTTTCCCTTGCCCAGAACCACGCCTTCCAGCTCGCTCGCACCCTGATGGTCCCGGTGACGCTCTTCAAGTCCGGCGATGCCTACGGCGCGCTGCCCTCGAACGAGCTCGACGACAGCGACGACGTCGAGCTGATCCACGAATTTGATCCCTACGAGCGGGGCCCGGCTCATTGAGCCGGTTCCGATGGCGCTGCGCGACGCGGCGCCTCGACTGCTGCTTCCTGACGACCGCGGCTTGCGCGGCCGGGGGAAGGAAGAAGGACCCAGCCGCACCGTTGTGCCAGGGCCATCTCTCTCTCAGTGACGGCCGATGATACCGGCAGTCGTACCGCGTCAAGGACGCGCGGTCATCCCCCAATTTTCCGCCGCCACCCGCCGGGCGGCGACAAAAAATCGGCACCCCCGCGCGCCGGCTCTGCCGGTCGCTGCGCGATCCCTGACCCGGCCCTCCAACGCCCGGCGGCCTGCCTCCGTCATCGAGACGAAGGAGGTTCACATGGAAAACGTTCACGACATCTACGCAGAAATCGCCGAGCTCCGCGCTGAGCTTGCGCATTGCATCCTGACGCGGAAAGAGCGCCGCGAAACGCAGCAACGCCTCGATCAGGCGCTCACGGAAGCCGAACGCCGGGAGCGCGAGGCGGAGGGGGCTTAGCCCCCTTTTTTGTCGGCGATGGCCGGCGATGATGCTGATCGGGACCGATGCGCTTGCGTCCCTCGAGCCAGGATCACGCCTTGCGGCGTGGACCTTGTCGGGCGGGTGCCCCACCGCAGGTGCAGAGGCAATCTGCAGCGCCTGCCTTCGGCTATGACCGGCGTTTGGCGTTGGCGAGGCCGGGAAGCTCGGATCGTCGGCTTGGTTGGACTGAGGAGCGTCGACCGGCCGATCGGGTGTCTGGCAACGGCAGGCGCATGACATTCGAGCGAAGGCTGGTGATCGTGGGACCCATGCGTGGATGCGGCTGCGGTCGGCAAGCTGGACGCCGGCCTGCGGGAGAGCGAGTGCGCCGTGATGGCGCCGTCGGGCGTGATTGAGACGGCGATAGTGACGCGCATGTCGTCATTCCCAAGGCGTTTACGACAGCCACCCCCAATACGAACCCGATTGGCCTGGTCTGACCGAAGGACGAGCACGCTGCGCGTTCTCTCGATCTTGTCCCCGCAACGTCCTGCGACGACTTTTTTCCGCCGCCTTCGGCTTTGCATCGCGAGGCAAAAAAGCCGTCCCCGGCCGCCTTCCACTGCGTTTCAGCCCTTCGGGTGCGCGTCGATCGCCTCCGGCCTCACGACCGCCATCGGGTCGCGATGGGCGCGGCCCTGAAACAAGGGAATGAGACAATGGCTAACATCGGCACCTTCACCTCCAACGGCAACGGCTTCACGGGCACCATCCGCACCCTGACCCTGAACGTCAAAGCTCGGCTGGTCCGCATCGAGAACCCCTCCGACAAGGGGCCGCACTTCCGCATCTTCGCAGCGGCGAATGTCGAGCTCGGCGCCGCTTGGCAGAAGCACTCCGACCAGACGGATCGCGACTACCTCTCGGTCAAGCTCGACGATCCGAGCTTCCCGGCCCCGATCTACGCGACCCTGGTCGAAGTCGAAGGCGAGGAAGGCCTGCAGCTGATCTGGTCCCGGCCGAACCGGGACTGATCCGGGCGACAAGAGGGCCCCGCCGCAAGGCGGGGCCTTCGCCGTGCTCGTGACGCGCCGGGCGTCAGTCGCCGCTCGAACAATCGGCGTCCTGGTAACCGCGGCGCCTCTTCCTGCGCTCGAGAAGGTCGAAGGCGTTGTCAGCGGCGGCCGGTTGATCGAATGTTTCCATCATCGTCTGACCCGAGGTGCCGATGCGTCCCCAGGTCCGCACGACCGAAGCGCCCCCGAACAGCGTCGGCTGCAGCGCGAGCAAATAAAAGCGGCGCATGTTCTGCGCGGGGTCGATGCGGCGCAAATGGCGCGGGTATTGATCCGTTCTGGACATGGCGAGAGTCTCGCCTGGCCGGAGACGACCGTCCAATGGATTTCCTGAATCGATCCAGCGCGAATGATTCACCGCATCGATGGGTCGAGCATCAGCATGTATCTGGGCGAGCCGCCTGCGGCGGGCTGGCTCTACTCGCACCGCTGTGCGCCGCTCGCGAAGCCCGCAATGCGGTCTCCGCCCATGGGGGTCACGATCCATCTCGCAGCGAGATCTCGGTCGGATCGTCTTTGCTACCAATCAAGGATCCGTGCGTGCGATGCGTCGAACGGGTGGTTGCGATATGCTCATGCCATGATCGCGTGAGTTCGATGATCGGTCTTTGGGACAACATGGATCAATCGAAGGATTTCGATGTGCTGGTGTTGGCGTCGATCACGTCGGGCACGCCGCTGATCGACAGCTACGCGGAACTGCACGAGGCCGTCGAATTCATTCTCGGTCACATCATCTGGCGGCACGAATATGGTGCGTCTCGTGAGGTCGCGGCGAAACTGATTTGCGCCCGCTATCCCGACCTTCCGGCCGACACCGCTGTGACCCCCTCCGCCGTCGTTGCGGAGCTCTCCAATCGCCATGGGGCGACATTGCGCATGCCGATGGGCAATCTTCAACGCACGGCCTCGCCCCTTCAGACCCTGATGGACATTTACGTCGCACAGGGCGTGCGATGCACGCGGGCCGTCGGTGGGCGCGGATAGCCACTCTCCCGCAGCTATCGGGTTTCTTTCGATGACGAGAGAAGGCCGACGACCGCAGCGATGACAATGATGACCCCCGCCTGAACCATGACCCAGAAATCAGGGCCATACGCAGCGCACCAGAGCGCCGTCATCAAGGCAACGAGAACGCTGAAGACCAAACACTTCACTCTCGTCGAAAGACGCTTTCCCGGCGCCGATAAAAACATGTAGAGCACAATGGCGATCGCCAATAGTCCGGCGACAAGTAACGCAACTTCCATCAACAGATGTTCCTGGAATCGAAGACGAATAAATGAATACGGCATCTTATCGCAGTCGAGGCGTGCTGCGAAGATGCACGCAGTGGCGAATTATCGGTGTGCGAATAGTTGAGGTCGCAGCGGAGGGCGGCCGACTCTTTTAGAGGATGCCCCACGCGCGATAACTTCCGCGCCCCGTCGCTTCGCGCAAACCTAGCTCGGCGACGAGATCATGAGCGGCGCGCGATGTGATCCTCAGCTCTTCGGCGATCATACCGGCCGAGACGACCGGCCGTGTCAGCACATAGTCCAGCAGTGCGGGGAGCCGCGACGTGGAGCGGCGACCGTCGAGCTTGCGGGCGAGGATCGTGCGAGCGGCAAGCCAACGATCGTGACTTTTCAACCCTGCGTCGGCCGCCGCAGCGATCGCCTCCAGCTCGACGCGCAGTTGCCCTGCGGCGTCGCGCGGCCGACGCCGCTCGCGCGGAATCGCCTTCAGTCCTTCCGACAGGCACGGCAGATGCGCCCGCGCCTTGCCACGTTCGCGAAGCAGAGCCGCCGCAAGCAGGCGGCCCAACCATGGCGTATGCTGCAATGGCGCGATCTCAATCCACGCCTGCGCTGCGATCGCGGCCGCAAGCGTCGATGGGAGCGCGCGGGTGCGATCAACGATGGTGCGCCATTCCGCCAGACGCGCGTCTTCGTCCCAGTCGACGTCATAGACGAGCGGATCGCGTTCAGATGGGCGTTGTGCGGTGCTTGCTCCGGCCATGAGCACACGGTCGGAGCTGGCAATCGCCGCGTCGACGTCTGCGAAGAGTTGATCGAGAGAGACATCGGCCGCTGCGGAGCCGACCACAGCGTGCTCCTCCTCGCCATCGTCCTGGTCGAGAGAGTCCTCCCCTCCCCTATTGGCGGCCGGCTCGTGTGCAGAACGTCCTCCCCGCAAGCTCGCAAGGCCGGAGGGCGACAGTGCCCAGTCGGGCTCGGCGCCTCCGATGCGCCGTCGCATGCGTAGAACGGCGTGCGCGCGGGTCAGCTCGTGGGTCGGCGCGCGGATGTCCATGCGCGCATCGTGGAGAACAAGATCATCGAGGTGGACGAGCTCGCCTTCCAGCCACAGAGTGGCCGCCGCATCAGCGAAGTGAGTTCGTGATGCCCAGCCCTCACGGATGGGGCTCTTGGCCAGGCGCTCGTCGAGCCGTGCGAGCGCATCCTCGGCCGTGGCGAGTGGCCCGCCAATCTCCGGCCAGGGTAGCGGATCGGGGATGAGGTATCCGCTTTGCAAGACTTTGATAACCTTAACGAGGATCGGCGATACGGAGGCTATCATGGCTTTAGCTTCCGTCATAGAGGCATCGATTTGTGCGCGCTTCTAACTATCGATAACCACCCCTTATCGATAGTGTTGGACACGGAATCGCAAATCGGCGATTCTGAGCGCCCGAACCCCGAAAAATCGCGCCCGCCGGGCACCAGATCGACGAGAGGACGCCGTCACTGCCAGCCCCCTCCCCTCTTCCGGACGCCTTCGGCCGCCAGCGGCCGCCATCACTCGGTGCGCGGCACGCTCCGGTGCGGCGCGCTGGTCGCGACCTCGCCGCGGGCGATCGCCACGAAGCGGCGCTTCACCTCGGTGAACAGGCCCGGCGTCAGCGCGCCGTAGTAGCCGCTATCCGTATCGATGTTGCGCAGGTCCGGCCCCGGCCAGGTGAAGCGGTTGCTTTCGGTCAGCACGATCCAGGAGCGCTCGTCGTCGAGCCGCAGCCGGCTCTTGACCTCGGCCGGGATCTCGATCGCATCGGCCGGGTTCGCCGGCGGCGTGTGCGTGATCGGCAGGACGCGCACCACGGGGTCGCCCGCCTCCGTCGTCATGACAATCGCCAGCACCAGACAGGGGCGGTCCTTGTCGCCCTCCTCCCGGCCCTCGCGGCGCTGCCAATCCCACAGGTAGGCGTAGCGGAAGACCCAGCCGAGCCTGACCTCCGTCGGCAGCACGCCTCAGCCGGCAGTCTGGCTGGCGGAGGCTCCGACCTGGTCGGAATCCGGCGTCATCTCGGCGGCCTCGACCGCGGCGATCTCGGTGTCGCTCAAGTCGACGGTGCGTTGGACGCGGCGGTCGCGCTTCGACAGCCGGACGAAGTCCTCGTAGGCCAACAGCACGGTGCGCGGTCGGCCGTTCTTGGTGATCACCACCGGCTCGCGCACGGCGGCGTCCTGGTAGGCGCCGAAGTTCTTGGAGACCTCGGCGGCGGTCACGGTGGAAGCCATAATGGGTTCTCCTTTGTTCCGGAATATACGGAAATCCCGCTAATCCCGCAAGAGGCCCATCGATGACCCCTTCCCCCGTCCGCCTGCCGGATGCGGCCACGCTGAACGCGGTCCTGGCGCGGCTCGACCCGGCCTCGGTCGACGCAGGCCTCGTCCCCGCCCTCACCGCCGCCTTCCCGGGCTTCGACTTCAGCCTCGCCCAGGTCGACGACGACTACTGGCGCGACACCCGTTCGGTCATCCAGCCGAACGGCACGCGCATCGGCGAACTGCGGCCGTGGATGATGGCCGAGCTCGCCAAGGACGGCGGCGACGTCACGGCGACCTGGGCCCGCCTGAGAGACACCGGCCTGCAAATCACCGAGTGGCGTGGCGCCAGCGCCTTCGTCTTCGCGCCGACCGGCCCCGCCCCGGCCGACTACATCCAGATCGCGCTCGGCCGCGAGGTCGAGTGGCGCGCCGGCCCGATCGTCAATCCGGATTACCGGCCCTGGGGCGAGCAGGAATTGCTCGACCCGAGCTGGCCGCGCCTGGATCCCCTGCCCGACACGGACCGTCTTGCCGGTCCGGTCTACCGCCTGCTCGATCGCGCCGGCGGCGCCTTCGTCCACGTCCGCAGCTTCCTCGATCGCTGCGGCCGCATCGAGCGCGACAAGCGCGAGGCCAAGCGTCCCGAGATGGAGCGGCGGGTCATCCGCGAAACCGGCCCGCGCGGGACGACGCGCGAAACCCCGTTCCTGGCATTGGTGCCGGACTATTTTGAGTTTGTGCCGCGCGAGCTGCGCTTCTTCCAGGACTGGGAGGCTTCGAGCGCCCGGTCGCACCGCGTCTTCGCGCATTGGGCGCTCGACGTTCGCGACTACACCTACAAAGGCGAACGCGAAATCGGATTCATCCCGCGGCCGCTGAGGATGCCCAAGGAGCGCCTGCTGATGACGCCAGAGACCTCAGTTCACCAGCTCATGGACCGGATCGAGGCTCTCGATCGTGAAGTCGACCTGCCCTTCGGTTGGTTCTTCCTGATGACCCACGGCCACTGGGTGGAGCCCGATGTCGGTCTCGCGATCGCCGAAGGACTAAAAGCGCAGCGTGTGCGCCTGCCCGACCCCGACGCCGCCGTGCTGCTGCGCTGGGCGGAGCGATCTTACGGATTCTGAGGCGCGCCATGGACGACATCGTCAAAGGCCGATCGCTCGACGCCGAATCCCGGCGGAGCCTGGAGCTCGACACGCTTTCGGCCATCCTGCCGATGGACCGTCGCGATCGCCTCGCGCAGCTGCTCACCGACGACGACGTCGCGACACTGAAACACCTTGCGCGCGAGGGCATGGGCGAGAATAGCCTGCGGGCGCTGGCGTCCGACCTGGCGTACCTCGAGGGCTGGGCGGCCGCCGCCATCGGCGAGCCGCTGCCGTGGCCGGCGTCGGAGGCGCTCGCGCTGAAGTTCGTCGCCCACCACCTCTGGGATCCGGCGCAGCGCGAGAGCGATCCCCGGCACGGGATGCCCGTGGATGTCGCGGCTGCGCTCCGCGAGGAGGGGCTGTTGCGCAGCGACGGCCCGCATGCGCCGAGCACCGTGAAGCGGCGCCTGGCGAGCTGGGGGACACTGCACCGCTGGAAGGGGATCGAGGGACCATTCGGCTCTCCGGCCTTGCGCTCGGCCGTGCGCCTCGCGGTGCGGGCCTCGCCGCGACCGCGCCGGCGAAAGAGCAAGCGGGCCGTGACACGCGACGTCCTCGACCGGCTGGTTGCGACGTGCGCGACGGACCGACTCGCCGACACGCGCGACCTCGCGATCCTGCTGCTGGCCTTCGCCTCCGGCGGGCGGCGGCGCAGCGAGGTGGCGCGGCTGCGGATCGAGCAGCTGACCGACGAGCCGGCGGTGCCGCTCGATCCGACCGACCCGAAGTCGCCGACGCTACCGTGCGCCTCGATCCAGCTCGGCCGGACCAAGACCGGCGACGCCGACGACGAGGGCAGGGTGTTCCTGGTTGGGCCGCCGGTCGAGGCGCTGCGGGAGTGGCTCGAGCGATCCGACGTCCGCAAGGGTCCAATCTTCCGCGCGATCGACCGCTGGGAGGCGATTGAGGAGCGGGCGCTAACGCCGCAGTCGGTCAACTTGATCGTCAAGCGGCGATGCGCAATGGCCGGGCTCGACCCGAGGGACTTCACCGCCCATGGCCTTCGATCGGGGTACCTTACAGAGGCGGCGCGGCAGGGCGTGGCGCTGCCGGAGGCGATGCAGCAGTCTCAGCACCGGTCGGTGCAGCAGGCCGCGAGTTACTACAACGAGGCCGAGCGCGCGCAGGGGAGGGCGGCTCGATTGGCGTTGTAAGAAGAGCTCATTGGTGCATTCACAGCGACCGGCTCCCGCGAGTTGACCGGTGTCAACTCCGAGCCCAGGCAAGAAAAGTTGACACCGGTCAACTCGCCCACTCCTTGCTCGTGGCCCCGCTATGAAGATCGTGAGCAACTGCGCGGAGGCTCGCGACGCCGTCGGCACGCCGATGCGGCGTTAACACCTCGTTAACCCTTAATTTCTTGCCGAATGGGGAGAATCGGGCTTAAGTAGCCACGGTTTTGAGCCGTAAGAGGCCGATGAAGACGTAACTACGCGAGCAGACCGTGGACAAATCAGTGGAGCAGACACTCACAACGCCGCCCGAGCCACGTCGCCTCGCGATTCACGAACTTATCGCGGCAGACGCACGAGAGCTATCTGAAAAGCTCCAGGCTCATCGCCTCAAACTGTTCCCGCCGAAGGCTCGGAAAAAATTGCGCCCCTTCTCATCGGGCGAGGCGGCGAAACTCGTTGGCGTCAACGACGGCTATCTCCGGCAGCTCTCTCTGGAAGGGAAGGGGCCTCAGCCTGAGACGAACCCGTCGGGCCGTCGGTCCTATACCTTCGACGACATCCAGGCTCTCAGGACCTATCTCGACGAAACGGGGAAGAGCACTCGGCGGTACCGCCCTTGGCGCATCACTGGCGAACACTTGCAGGTCGTGGCCGTGGTCAACTTCAAGGGTGGCTCCGGGAAGACAACGACCGCAGCGCACCTTGCGCAGCACCTGACGCTGCAGGGATATCGCGTCCTCGCCGTTGATCTCGACCCGCAGGCTTCGCTGTCCGCCCTTCACGGATATCAGCCAGAGTTTGACATTGAAGAAAACGGGACGCTCTACGGAGCAATCCGCTACGACGACGAACGCCGAGACCTTCGGGACATCATCCGCCCGACCTACTTCTCCGGCCTCGACATCATACCCGGCAACATCGAGCTCATGGAGTTCGAGCACGAAACGCCGAAGGCGCTGACCTCGCGACAGACAGACGATCCGCTCTTTTTTTCGCGCGTCGCGCGTGCGCTCGCTTCGGTAGAGCAGAACTACGACGTCGTCGTCATCGACTGCCCGCCGCAGCTTGGGTTTCTGACTTTGTCAGCGCTCTGCGCAGCGACTGCCCTTCTCATTCCCGTTCATCCGCAGATGCTCGACGTCATGTCGATGTGTCAATTTCTCATAATGACGTCTGATCTGATGTCTGTCGTTGCCAAGGCTGGCGGAAATACCGACTACGATTGGATGCGATATCTTGTAACCCGCTATGAACCCAGCGACGGACCGCAAACCCAGATGGTTAGCTTCATGCGCTCGCTGTTTGCTGATCGCGTGCTTACCCACATGGTGCTGAAGAGCACCGCAATCTCCGACGCCGGAATCACCAAGCAAACATTGTACGAGGTAGAGCGACAGCAGTTCACGCGCGCGACCTACGACCGCGCAATCGAATCCCTCGACAGCGTGAACGGCGAGATCGAGTCCCTGATCAGCGCTGCTTGGCGGAGGACCTGATGGGACGAAAGAACCTCCTCGCTGATCTTATTGAAGGCAGCAGCACGGACCAGCCGGCCGCCTCTAATCCTGCGCCCGCGGAGAGAGGAGCGATGCCAACTCTCGGCTCGCGCGGCGCCGTCGGCGCAATGAGCCGATCCCTCGAACAGCTTTCGGCCGAGCGCGACGCGGCCAAGGCTCTCTCCGCGCGCCTGGCGAATGGTGAAGCGGTACTTGAGATAGATACAAATCTTATCGACGACTCCATCGTCCCAGATCGCATGGAGGGCTCGGACGCAGGCTTCACGGCGTTCAAGGAGTCAATCAGGGAGAAAGGCCAGCTTGTTCCTGCGTTGCTGCGGCCGCACCCGGCACACCAGGACCGCTACCAGATCGCGTACGGCCATCGGCGCGTCCGCGCTTTGCGCGAACTTGGCCGCCCGGTCCGCGCGGTCGTTCAAAATCTCAGCGACGATGATCTCGTCATCGCCCAAGGGAAGGAAAACGGCGAGCGCGAGGATCTCTCGTTCATCGAGCGCGCTCGCTACGCGACGCTGCTCGAGGACCGTAACTTCAAACGCGACACCATCATGGCGGCTCTATCTGTCGACAAGACGGAGCTCTCACGGCTGATTTCAATCTATCGCGCCGTGCCCGCGAAGTTGAGCGATGCAATCGGGCCCGCGCCGAAGGTTGGTCGCCGCCGGTGGATGGAGCTCGTCGATCGCCTCGGCGAAAAAAAGCCTGCTGGTAAACTTGAAGGGTTGCTGTCCAGCCAGCCCTTCGTCGCAGCGAACACGGACGATCGATTTGCGATGGTTCTTTCGGCCGTCACCGTGCGTCCCGTGAAGGCAACCAAAGCCACCACCTGGACCGCAGCTGACGGAAAAAAGATCGCAAAGGTCGAGCGCGCGGGCGATCGATTTATTTTGGCGCTCGACGAGAAAGTCGCGCCGGCGTTCGGCGACTTCGTCTTGGACAAGCTCCCCGAGCTCTACGACGCATTCCGTCACACGAAGGAGGGGACATGACTTCCCCGCTCCGAAATTGCGACTGCTACCGGCCAGTTTCTGTCTGGAGGCACCGCGATGCGTGAATCGCGTACACAACAATCACGAAAGGAACCGTAGGCAAAAGAAAAAGGCCCCCGAAACGTCGCCGTCCCGGAAGCCTCTGTCTTAGTTTGGCGACTGATAGAGAATCACTTCCGCGAATCGCAGTCAAGTCTCTCGTGAGAGACGGCGCCGTTTCGGCGAGCAGATTTCCTTTGCCCGCATGAGGGCAAGACATGGAACCACACACACCGACGACGCCCTTCGGGCGGCGATCGCTGACGCTCGCCCACGTGGCAACGCAGATCGCCGCAGCCTCGCGGCCGCCCGAGAAGGTCGTACACAAGTGGAAGATCTTCCAGGCGATCTGCCGGGCAAGACCGAGCCTTGGCGTGACCGAGCGCGCGCTCTCAGTCTTGAACGCGCTTCTCACGTTCCATCCCGAGACCGCGTTGACGGGCGAGGACGACCTCGTCGTCTTCCCGTCGAACCAACTCCTGTCGCTCCGCGCGCACGGCATGCCGGCGTCGACGCTGCGGCGCCATCTCGCCGTCCTGGTCGACGCTGGACTGATCGTCCGCCGCGACAGCCCCAACGGCAAGCGATACGCGCGCAAGGGCGCATCGGGCGAAATCGAGCTGGCGTTCGGCTTCGACCTCTCGCCGCTCGTCGTCCGCTCCGAGGAGTTCGAGAGCATGGCAGCGGCCGTTGAGGCCGAAGCGCGCGCGATCAAGCTCGCACGCGAGCGCATCACGCTGTGCCGGCGCGACATCGCCAAGATGATCGCTACGGGCATCGAGGAAGGCGTTCCAACGCGCAGGGGAGGGCAGGGGCCAGCGGACTGGGCCGAGGTACACGCAGGCTTCCGCTCGATCGTCGAGGGGATTCCGCGAACGGCGACCCGCGTACAGCTCGAGGCGGCGGCCGAGGAACTCTCGCAACTCGCCGATGACGTCCTCAACTTGCTGGAAAACCACGTCAAAGCACAAGATATGAGCGCCAATGAGTCCCGAAGTGAGCGCCATATACAGAATTCAAATCCAGACCCCCTAATTGATCTTGAACCTGGCTTTCGAGGAAGCCGGGCGGCGAGGGCGGTGCCAGAACCTGAAACGCCGAGGGTTGCCGAGACGGCCTATCCGCTTGGGTTGGTGATGAAGGCGTGCCCCGACATCGCCGACTACGCCAAGGGCGGGATTGCGAGCTGGCGGGACCTGCTGGCGACGGCGGCCGTGGTGCGGTCGATGCTCGGAATCAGCCCCAGCGCCTGGGAGGAGGCGCAAGCCGTGATGGGCGAAATGCAGGCCGCCGTGGTTGTGGCGTGCATCCTCCAGCGCGGCGCGGCTATCCGATCGGCCGGGGGCTATTTGCGCGGCCTGACGGAGAAGGCGAGGGCCGGGGAGTTCTCGCTCGGACCCATCCTGATGTCGCAGGTCAACGCGCAACTGCGCACCAAGCGGTCGGCGTGACGGCCGTGGCGGTCTTGGGGAAGGAGCGCGCCCGGCGCCGGCGGGCCGGTTCGAGGTTCGCGGCGGCGAGGCTGGACTGCCGCGGACCGGGTTCGGGTTCTGCCCGCGCCGTTTGCGCCGCGGTCCTGCCATTCGGCCAAGGCGCACCGCGGTCGGTTGCAGGCGCTCGGTCCGCTCGGTGTGCCGTCATTTGCTGGGATCGACCCGAAATCCAGCGCGGCGTCTTCTCATTGCTGCACGGTCCTCGGTGAATTCGCGTCGACAACGCGGATCCTTGCCGCCGAATTTTGGCCCAGCGTGGGGCGATGGCGGCACGGCGACGGCTGCTCGCCTCTCCCGTCTGTCAGGCGAAATGAGAAATTGACCCCCGAACGAAACGAAGAACTGACCCCTCGTTATTGAGAGGATCAGTAGATGAGCGATGAATTTCCGTCGAACCTCGCATTGTCAAAAACAGTGCGAGTTGAGGAGATGCGGTCGGGGGAAGAAGTTTCAGCAATGGTTCGACTGCATGAGGTCGGCTGGGGATCGAAACGAATTGCGCAGGAATTTGGCTGTGCGCGCAATACTGTTCGCCGCTATCTTCGCGAAGGCGGCGTGGTGCCGTATCGCCAGCCTGCGCGTCGGACGGCATTTGATGGTCTGGATGACTGGCTTCGGGAGCGGTTTTTCCGCCACGACGGGAACGCGGACGTCATTCGCCAAGAGTTAAAGAGCGAGCATGGCATCATCATCGGGCTGCGTTCGGTCGAGCTTCGGGTTCGACAATGGCGGCGCGAGTTGAAAGCGCAGAAGCGGGCGACGGTGCGCTTTGAGACGGTGCCTGGGCATCAGATGCAGATCGACTTCGGCGACACAAAGGTCTGGATCGGCGGCGAGCGGGTTCGAATCCATGTGTTCGTCGCCACGCTCGGCTATTCGCGCCGGATGCATATCCGAGCTTCGCAGAGGCAGCGCCAGGCGGACTGGTTCGAAGGGATGGAAGGCGCTTTCCTGCGGTTCGGAGGCGTTCCCGTGGAAGTCCTGATCGATAACGCGAAGGCGCTGGTCGAACACCATGACGCGGTGACGCGCGAGGTGAGATTCAACACGCGGCTGCATGCCTTCGCCCGATATTGGGGCTTCACGCCGCGTGCCTGTGCTCCCTATCGGGCACGCACGAAAGGAAAGGACGAACGCGGAGTCGGCTACGTCAAGAAGAACGCGATCGCCGGACGCCGGTTTGAAAGCTGGGCGGCATTCGAGGCGCATCTGGACCGGTGGACGCGCGAGGTCGCTGACCAGCGTGAACACGGCACCACCGGTGTCGCGCCGGCGGAGCGCTTTGCCGCTGAAGCCAGGGCGCTTCGCCCCTTGGCTGGGCGTGCCCCCTTCGGTCAGTTACGGGATCTGGTCCGCAAGGTCCAGGCCGACTGCGCGATCGATCTCGACACGAACAGCTACTCGGTGCCCTGGCGCCTGATCGGGGAGAGCGTTCAGGTCGTGGTGTTGGGCGGCCGGGTGATCATGCGCCATGCCGGCCAGGTGGTGGCTGACCATGCCTTGTGCCGAGGGCGACGACAAAGGATCGTGGACCGTGCTCATTTTGTCGGCGTAGCCGGCTTCGAAGGGCCGGTCCGTGCCGAGCGCATCGAGATCGCGCCTGCCGCCCTGTTGCGGCCGCTTGCCGAATACGAGGCTGTTGTCGGAGGGGGCTGGTGATGACGACCGTCGATCATGACATGCTCATCGCAACCCTCGATCGGCTGAAGCTGACCGCGATCCGTGACCAGCTCGATACGTTGCTGGATGAGGCGGCCCGTTCGAAGATGAACTTGCGCGAGGCTCTGACCTTCCTGGTGTCGCGCGAGATCGCCCGGCGTGACGAGCGGCGTATCTCCATGTCGAGCAAGATCGCACAGTTCCCCTTCGTGCGGGAGTTGGACGGCTTCGATTACGAGGCGCAACCCTCGCTGGATCAGGAGCAGATCAGGGAACTGGCGACCTGCCGCTGGATTGCGCACGGCGATACGGTTTTGTTCCTCGGGCCGCCCGGAACGGGCAAAACGCACCTGGCAGTCAGCCTTGGCCGCGAAGCAATCCGCCAGAATTACAACGTCCAGTTCATCACGGCGGCCACATTGGTGGCGACGCTGGCCAAGGCTCATAGCGACGGTCTGCTCGACAAGCAGTTGACGCTCCTGTCGCGGCCGAAGCTGCTGATCATCGACGAACTGGGCTATCTGCCCTTCGAGGCCAATGCCGCTCACCTGTTCTTCCAGTTGGTGTCGCGGCGCTATGAGAAGGGATCCATCCTGATCACCTCCAACCGCTCGGTGGGCGAATGGGGAAGTGTTTTTGGAGACCCCGTTGTTGCCACGGCGATCCTGGATCGCCTCCTTCACCATTCCACGGTGATCACCATTCGCGGCGACAGCTATCGCCTCCGCGAAAAGCGCCGGTCCGGCCTTCTGCAGAAGACCGGACCGGCGCTCGAGACCAACGAAACAGCAAACCAATGAAGGGGGTCAGTTCTTCACTTCGCCTAAGGGGTCAAATCCTCGATTCGCTTGACACCGTCGGGCAGCGCTCCCGGTTGCATGGCTGGATTCCTATGGCCGTCGTCGGCACGGCGGCCCCTGCGCCCGAGAATTTTCCCCTGCTGCCACCCGCAAGCGGGGCCCGACAGCATTCCTCGCGCACGCGCCTGCGGCGCCAAAATTCACGGGCTGACGGGGCGCAGCGCTGCGCTCGCCCTCCGCCCGCGTCTCGCGGGCTCCGGCTCTGTGCCGCCTTCCCGGCCATGACGGATCGCCATCGCAACGGGGCGCAGCCCCACAAGATGGAGAGAGACTATGCGCAACATCGCCGAATTCACCCTCATCGGCCGCGTCGGGACCATCAAGCAAGTCGGCAAGACGGTCCGCGTCACGGTCTGCGCCAACTACCCCTTCAAGGACAAGGGCGGCGAGTGGAAGGACGACCAGCACTGGAACGAGGTGACGATCTTCACCAAGTCGATCCAGGACTACGTGAACGAGCACGTCAGCAAGGGCGACCTGGTGCACGTGCGCGGCCGGGTCCGCCAGAACAGCTACGAGCGCGACGGCCAGCGGATCTACACCGTCGACCTGATCGGCATCGAGTTTGGCCGCCTCGCCCAGGCCGCGGAGCGTTCGGCCGCCTAGGCCGGAGACGAGGAGGCGCAAGCCTCCCCGTCTCCGCTCGACGCCTCGAGCGTCAGGACGGCAGCTTTCGGGACCGCGTCTGTCGCGCCAGCGCGCGGTCGGCGCGGTTCTTCTTGGTGATCGCCGACATCAGCTCGTCGTAGTTCACGCCGCTCTTCTTCAGGGCGCGCCGCGCGTCGGCGACGTCGAAGCCCAACAATTCGAACACGCTCATGTTGAGGCTCGTCGCGATGCGCTCGATCGTGCGGATGGTCGGATTCCCGATGCCGCGCACCATCGTGTAGTAGGTGTGGCGGGCGAGCCCGGTCTTGGCGAGGAACGCCTCGGCGCCGCCGTTCTCGATCTCGAGTTGCTGCATCCGAATCGCCAGCATCTCGTTCAGGACCGAGTGATCGAGGGACTGGGGTTTTCGGACGGGCGACATCTCGGCCGGCTCTGCTAGGCGTTGGGCACGCGCCAGCATCAACACACCTCCGTGTCAAAGTCTAGAATATTGGACATTGGCCAAGCGAATTTCTTGTTGAGGCGACTCGACTTAGCGCGCGCCGACGCTGAATCGACGCGTGCTTTGGCCTGCCCTGCCCAGGAATGCGATCGGCTCGACGCCGGCGCGCTCGGCGATCAGCTCGATGTAGTCGAGGCTCGGGTTCGCCGCCTCGGTCATCAGGTGGAAGTAGCTTGAGCGAGGAATGCCGAGACGCTCCGCGAACGCGCAACGCGTCAGGCCCATCTCCTTGCGCAAGCGCTCGAGCGCATCCTGGAAGGCGACGAGCAGCGTGTTGCCGCGGGCCGCGTGGGCGGCCTTGCGGCCGGAGACCTTCGTATTCATGGAGCCGCTCGCGTCCCTCGCTGATCCGACGCCGGCTCTTCCCGTGTGTTTAACTCACACGTTGGATGGCCGTCTAACATTCAATATAATAGACGGATTCGATTCAACAACAGGAGCGCGCTCGGACAAAGAAAAACCCGGCAAAGCCGGGTCTCTCAAGAGGGTCAGCGGGCTGGCGACGCCAATCGCCAGCGGTGCCTCGTAAACGCGACAGCATCCTAGCCCGCGCCACCCGACAGATCAAGAGACTCGCGCGTTTTCACGCCACGGTCTTTGTTTGCCAAGCGCTCTCGCGAAGAGAGGACGCGAATGCAGATGCCTGGCCTCAATCCAACCGCCCCCTTCGGGCCGCGGCCGCTGTCCGCGACCGCATTGCGCATGCAGCGAGACGTGCGGCGCGCGCCAGACGGCAAGGCGGCGCACAAGTGGAAGACGTTCCGCCACGTCTGCGAGGCGAGGGCCGAGCTCCGGCTCTCCGACCGGTCGCTCACGGTGCTCAACGCGCTGCTGAGCTTCCACCCCGAGACGGTTCTCACGCTCGGGTCGGACGACCTCGTCGTCTTCCCCTCGAACCGGGAGCTCTCGGTGCGGTCGCACGGCATACCCGCCTCGACGCTCCGCAGGCACATCGCTGCCCTGGTGGACGCAGGCCTCATCCTTCGACGCGACAGCCCCAACGGAAAGCGGTACGCCAGGCGCGCACCAGCCGGCGGCATCGAGCAGGCGTTCGGGTTCGACCTCAGCCCGCTCGTGGCGAGCGCCGACGAGCTCGCCGATCGCGCCGCCCGCATCATCGAAGAACGGCGCGCCCTGGACGCGCTGCGCGAGCAGATCACGCTCGCCCGACGCGACATCGCCAAGATGCTCTCGTACGGCATCGAGCAGAACGTCGACGCCGACCTTCCGGCGCTTCACCGCGAGTACACAGAACTGCTCGCCGGCCGGCCGCGGGCCGCTGGCCGAGAGACGCTGGAGCCGCTTGCTGCCGCACTAACCGAACTGTCGAGGCGGATCCTCTGCATCCTGGAAAGCCATGTGGGCGACGAGACGGATCGCGACACAACAATCGACGCAGAGCGGCCGGCGGCTGAAGGGCGCGCCCGCAACGACGAAGCTCAACACACCGGACCCCAAGACAAGGCGTGGTCGCCGGTGCCCGTCCGGCTCCTCGCCGAGACATGCCCCGACTTCGTCGACTACGCGCGCGACGGCCTGCGCACGGCGCGCGACGTCACCGACACCGCCGCGATCGTGCGCCCCCTGCTCGGCGTCAGCCCGAGCGCCTGGGAGGAAACCTGCGCTGCGATGGGGCCCGGCCCGGCGAGCGTCACGCTCGCCCTCATCCTGCAACGCGGCAGCGCCATCAGGAACCCCGGCGGCTACCTGAGGACATTGGCGCGACGCGCCTCGGCCGGCCAGTTCTCGGTCTGGCCGATGCTGATGGCGCTCGGCGCCTCGCAACGTCGAAAAGACGTCCCCGCCGCACGAAAGCTATCGTCCCCTTCCTTCCCGGACGAAAGCGCGTAGGGGTCTTTGTCCCCACGCGGTCGCTTTCCTTGCGCCGGCGGCTACGGTTCGTCGACAGGAGGCAACCGCCCGAGCCGTTTGAGGAGGTCGTGGATGGCGCGGTCGACGATGCGCAAAGGCTGCGTGCGCTCCTCGGCGGCGAGCTGGCGAAGCGCGAGGTCAACCGCGTCGGGCAAGCGCAGCGCGTAGGGCCGCGACGACGCACGCTCGCCGTATGACTCGAACGGATTGCGATTGCGGTCGCGCGGCGGCCGAGCGGCTTTCTTCGGCTGGCCGGGCTCGCCCGTCTCCGGCGACGGTCTCCTTTGCGCGGGCGGCGCCGAAGCGACTGGGTCGTCGTATGACGGCGTGACGATCACTGGCTGGAGCACGGTCTTTTGGGCGGGCGCGGCCCCGACGCGCTGCGCGCGAAACGCGTCGCGGGGCAGGGGAGGCCGGTCCGGCTTCTCGCTCGGCGCGCTGTCGTTCATGCGGTGGCCTCATCGGTCGTCGTGCCCTGGCTCGCGGCAAGCAGCTCGCGCACGACCTGGTCGGCGTTGTAGCGCGCCTTGCGCACGGACTCGTCCTTGTCACTCATCTGGTAGAGCGTCCCGGATCCGCTGGTCATCGTGCGGAAGGTCACGCGGCGGTAGAGGGCCGTCGCGCAAACTGGGACGTGCTCCGAATCGAGGTAGGCGACGACCTCGCGCAGCGGGCGCGTGTTGCGGTCGAGGCTGTCGTACTCGTTGAACAGAACGCGGTGCTGGCTCATCGGCAGCTGCGCGGCGGCGGCATGCTGCTCGAGGTTGCGGATCGTCCGCACGACCTGCGACGCGTCGAATGTGTGGACCTTGCA
The DNA here is from genome assembly GCF_042646345.1 of Aquamicrobium soli. Lineage (NCBI taxonomy): Bacteria > Pseudomonadati > Pseudomonadota > Alphaproteobacteria > Hyphomicrobiales > Phyllobacteriaceae > Aquamicrobium > Aquamicrobium soli. The sequence continues at coordinate 97,775 of NZ_JBHRTK010000014.1, forward strand.
GGGCAGCACGACGAGGTCGGCGCGCAACGCAGACTGGACGAGGACCTCGCCGTAGTATCCGGGCGTGTCGATGACGACAACGTCGTAACCGGCGAGCCGCTCGACCGCCTGCGCCAACGCCGCCTCATCGGGCGCGCGGATGAGGTCGACACCCTGAGGGCTCAGCCCGCGCGCGACAGATGACGCGTGCCACTGGTAGGAGGACCCCTGCGGGTCGGCGTCGACGATCGCGGCGGAGTAGCCGTGCTTGGCGAACTCGCCGGCGAGGATGATCGCGACCGTGGTCTTGCCACTGCCGCCCTTCGGGTTAGCGACGGCGAAGACGCTTGGCACGCCCACCTCCTGCTCCTCGTGGAATCGATCCGCTAACATACAATATAATAGACATACCGCAACGCCGCAGTTCGTCATTCCGGCAGTGCGTGACTGCGGTGTTGCGGTGTTCGCGCGTTGCGGTGCTGGGGCAATGCGTTATTGCGGTATTGCGGCAGTGTGTGAAGGCGGCAATGCGGCAATACAACGCTGCGGTTTTGCAGCATTGCGGCATTCGTGGCGTACCTCGTTGCGGTATTGCCGCACTAGCGCACTTCGTCATTGCCGAGTTGCGGCGAGACTATCCCGAGGGTCCGCGTCGGGGTGATGGGGCTCGCTTCCCTGGTCGTGGGCGCCCCTCCTGAGGTTGTGTCCGACAGTCGATTTATTAGATATTGGTTGACAAGATACCGGTTTGTGGGCCAAACCGGGTGACGACTGCTGGACGCAGTCGGAAAGCGCTGACGCGCAATGGCGGCAGAGCCGCGCGAACGGGAAGGGAAGATGGCCCGCTCCGCCACAGCACCGCGACGCAAGCCGAGGCTTCGAACGGAGTTGTCGGAGGCCGACGAGGCGCGGCTGCAGGCGGCCGTCGTGCTGTTCGGGGTGCCGAAGGCCGAGGTGGTGCGGCGCCTGATCCGTGCGTCCGTGCAGGCCGGGCCGGCGCTGTCGGCCGAGAACACGCGCGCCGTCGTCGAGCTCGCCCAGCAGGTCCGGATGGTCGGCCGTAACCTCTCGCAGGTTCTGCGCGCGATCCACCGCGGCCAGGCGGTGCGCATCGAGGACACCGAGCCGGTGTGGCGCGGGCTGCACGAGATGGTCGCCGCCATCAACGACGAACTCACCGAGATGACCGTGGCCTACGGCTCGAAACTGCGGCGGCAGGCCGGGCTTCCGCTGCCGTCCGAGATCCCGGCCGAGGAGGCGCGATGAACCGCGCAGCCCAGATCGCCTGGTGGGTGGCGCAGGTCGAGGCGGCCCGGACCGCCGTCGGCGCGGCCGCCCAGTCGCGGCGACAGCCGCGATCGTTCAGCGGCCTCGACGAGGAGCCGAGGCGCCGCGCGGCGCGCGTCGCGCCGCTTGCCAAAGCGCCGCCGGCGCACGAGGTCATCCGGGGCCAGACGATCACGGGCGACCGCGACGAGGAGCGCATGCGGTCGCTGCCGGTGTCCTCCGGCGGGGGAGACGGTGGCGGAGCAGTGTCGCCTCGTGCCGCTACGTCTGCGCCGATCGCCGGAGGCTTTGGCGGGGCAGGGCAGGGCGCGGTCGGGCGCGCACGCCAGCTCGCCTCCGGTTACCAGCCGGCCGTCATCAAGGTGCTCTCCTACGCCCACGGCACCGTCCGAGCCACCAAGACGGGGCAGTACGCGCAACGCGAGGACGTGCCGCTCGAAACCCATGACGGACGGATGCTGACGGACCGCGAGGCGGTCGCCGACGAGATCAAGGCCTGGTCGGCGAACTTCTCGAAGCGGGCGGAGAGCCAGGACGTCGGCGCCGTTCGACTGACGCTGCGCGGCGTGAAGGGCAGCGAGGCAGGCCGCGAGACCTACGAGAAGGCGATCGCGGCCGGCTTCGGCGGACACCGCTACGCGTACCGGCTCGACACCACGGAGTCTGGCGAGCTCGAGGCGCGCCTGGTCATCGCCTTGGCCGGGCCGGCGAAGGAGCGGTTCCGCGTCCGCGAGGAGCGCGTGGGGGAGCGCGAGAACGGCTTCACCCGCAAGCGCTTCGACATGGCGTCGGAGGGCAAGATCAAGGACCGCATCCACGCGGCTACCGGCGTCGATACGGCGGCGATCGACGCGTCGCCCGGGATGACCAACCACGGCCGCAACGGCGTCACCTACCGGCTCAACAGGCTGGTCGAGCACGGAGCCGCCGTCGACGACAAGGGCAAGGCCATCGCCAACGTCGCCGACACCCGGGTGGCGGCGCGCGAGTGGGGTCCGTCGCTGCGTTCCCAGTCGGTGCGCGACACGATGCACCTCATGCTGTCGGCGAAGGCGGGCACCGACGTCGAGGCGCTGCGGCGGGCGGCGCGCAGCTTCCTTCACGACCGCTTCGGCGACCACAAGTTCATGTTCGGCATCCACGTCGACAAGGAGGCGGCCGGCCACATCCACGTCCACGCCGTCATCGCCGCGAAGAGCGAGTCCGGCCAGAAATTGCACCCGGGCCCGGAGACGTTCCGCGAGTGGCGCACGGCCTACGCGCAGCACGCCCAGGCGGAAGGGCTTCGCATCGTCGCGACGTCGGCGCGCGAGCGCGCCTCGTCGCAGAGCTACGGCCCGAAGGACAAGGCCATCGTGGACGCCGCCGACCGGCCGCGTCCGGCGCGCGAGGCGCGGGACAGGGCCTACGCCGCCGACCCAGCCAACCGCAGGCTCATCGACAACGCGCGCCAGCGCATCGCGGTCGCCCGGTCGAACCCGATCCGCTTGCCGATGTCGCCGCCGGCGCGCGCTGCTGTGAATGAAAGCATGGTCGCATGGCGCGCCGTGGCGTCAGAGCAGCCCGCAAACCCGCAAGCGAAGGACATGCTCGAGCGGCTGCTCCTGGCGCAGGCCGTTGGCGGGATCCTGCAGGCGATCGGGAAGCGTGTAGAGCATTTGACGAAGGAGGATGCAGCGATGGCGATCACGTCTGAGCAAATGGCGAAGGACCTGCGGGGCATGAACGAAGCGGTGTCGCGGACAAGCGACCTGCTCGACGGCCAGACCAAGCAGCAGTTCCGCGAGACGTCCGCGCGATACCTGGAGACGCTCGCGAACAGGATCGACCTGCAGCGGGCGCAGGAGCGCGGCGTGGAGCAGCTCAGCCGAACCGAGGTCGAGGCGATCGTCGGCGAGAACGCGGACAGGCTCGTTGCCCGCGCGCAGGAGGTCAGCGCGCAGGAGCGGCGCGAGGCTGCCACGGCCGAGCGCCTCGCCGATCGCGCTCTCAATGCGGAGCGGCGCCAGGAGGCCAACGCGGCGCTGGATCCGACGTCGCAGCGAGAACTCCGCGCAGAGAGGGCAATCGTCGCCGGTTCGCAGCAGTCGGCCGCGCGAGAAGCCCGCGAAGCGGCGGCCGCCGCGGACGCGGCGCGCATGATCGCCGAGCACCCCGGCCAGAGCATCCCCAACGCCCTCATCCAGACCGACGCACTCGAGAAGCTGCGGGCCGAGCAGGAGCGCATCGTACAGGAGTTGGAAGCGGCGAAAGGGGAGACGCAGTCGATCAAGGGCCAGCGGCAGCGTTGACCGCTTGCGCGTCAGCGGATGATCTTCCTGCGGATCGCCTCGCCGATGAGGTGGGCCCGGTTCATGACGTCGAGCCTCTGCCGCGCCGACAGCAGGTGCTTTGCGACAGTCGGCGGAGAGATGCCGAGGATGACTGAAATCTCCCAGTCGGTCTTCCCTTCGGACGCCCACAAGATGCATTCCCGCTCGCGTGGTGTCACAAGGCGTTCCCGGCTTTGCGGCTTGTGACGCAGGCGGAGGAGGTGGCCGACGGCGAAGTTCGCCGCGAAGGCGAGCTCGGCGAGGGCGTCGGGATGGAAGTCCGCGTGGCTGGCGCCGAACGACACTGCGGCCAAAACGCCCCCGACCAGTTGGATTGGGATGACGTAGCCGCTCCTCAGCCCGAACGACGCGGCCTCGCCGCCGACGAGCTTCACGTCCTCGCGCCGCGTTGCTGCGGCATAGCATTCGTCCCACGTGAACGGGCTTTGCTGGCGCTGGAGATGGCGCACGACCGGGTCGCGCAGCGCGTAATTGTTTTCGTTGTACCGCTCGCCCCAACCCTCGGGAAATTGCTGGAAGAGGACGTGAGAGGGGATGTCACGGGGCCTTGCTGCCGGACCCGGCACGCGGCCCGCGAACGCCCATTCGAAGCCCGAGGGAGCCGCCCGCCTGAGCAGGAGCTGCTGGACAGTCGCCTCGTCGTCGGAGTCCTCGATGGACTTTATGAAGTTCCAGGCTTTGGAGGTAACGCGCATTCCCCATCGATCCAACTGCCGTTAGTTCGAAGCATTGCTTCTCCACGTTTCGTCGGCGCACGTTGATTAGTGAAGCTACCCGATCGATCCAGCCGTTGGACCAAGTGGATTTTCAGCCCATCGGACTGGAGAGCGTAGTGCTCGACGACCGGGACACGCATAGTTGTTCGGTCCTTTCATTGCTCGGCGTTCGCCTGCGTACCTTAAGGCTGGCTTAAGCTGCCGGAAGTTGAAGCGCTCGCGGGGTCGAGCGGCTAGGCGACCTTGCTAGCTACCTACGTGCCGGGCCGCGACCGATATTGATGATCACTACGTTTGCGCTGTCCCGCTATGAAACGGGCCAACGAGAGTGCGGCCGAGTTCTTCGGCCTCAGCCTCACACGCGGCCACCTTGAAGGGAACACCGAAGGCCTTTTCGAGCACGCAATTCTGTCTCCCGCCACGCCAAGGTGCAACAAAGCCCTGGTCGGTCGTTTCGATTTTTCAGGCTCAACCGGGCCCCGACGCGATCGGCTGCCAGTTTTGCGATGGTCAGCCCGAGGCCTGTGCCGCTCGCGGTTCGGCTTCGGCCACGATAAAATCGCTGCATGACCAGCGGCAATTCGTCATCCGGAATGCCCGGTCCTTCGTCAGTAACGGCGATGCCGTTTCCTTCAGTGAGCGCCGCCCAGCGAATCCGCCCCGGCGCCGTCGTGTGTGCGATAGCGTTCTCGTGGAGATTCCTCACGATGAGGTGGAGGCTTTCCCGGTCAGCCTTAAGGCTCAGACCATCCAGTTCCGGATCGACCTCGATGCTGAGGCCGGCGGGAACAACACACTCAGCTACGACCTCCCGGAGCAGGCCCCCGGCATTGGTGGTCTCTGTCGCTGGGGGGACCGCCGACGCCTCGAGCTTGGCCAAAGCAAGGAGTTGGCGCGCGAGACGTGTGGTGCGATCTACCGACACGAGCACCTGTCGCAGCGCCTTCTCGCGGATTGCCGCATCAGTCGCCGCCAGCGCGACCTGGACCTGGGTCTTCAGGCCGGCGAGCGGTGTGCGCAATTCGTGCGCGGCGAAAGCCGTGATCTCGCGCTCATGGCGTCGAGCTGCCTCCACTTTGCCAAACAACCCGTTGAGCGCGGCGAGGAGCGGGCGCACTTCCGTGGGCGTTTCGTCCAATGCGATGGCCTGCATGTCCTCGCCGTCTCGCTTCGCGATGTCTCCTGCGATGGCATTGAGCGGCCTCAGTCCCCTGCCGAGGCTCGCCCAGATCATGAGCCCGAGAAGGGGCGCGATCAGCAGCGCCGGCGCCGCAAGCCCCGCGACGAGATCGCGCACGAGCTGGTTGCGCAAGCCGATGCGATCGCCGACGGCGACACGGACGCCCTTCTTCTGGTCGACGATCGTATAGATCCGCCATTGCTCGCCGCCGACATCCCGGTCGGCGAAACCCTCCTCGTTCTGCGCCAGGCTCTGGTCCGGCGCGCCGCTGGAGCGCGCGACCAGCCGGCCGTCGAACGACCAGATCTGGCACGACAGCTGCTTGGTGTAGGCGACGTCCTCGATGTGCGTGGTCGCGGCGGCGGCCGACACGTTGCCGCTCGCCACCAGCGAGTGGACCATGCGCGCGGCCTCCTGCAGGCGGGTGTCGAGGACGTGCTGGAGCTCTGCGCGGCTGCTCATGTAGATCCAGCCGACGGCACACAGCCAGATCGCGCCGGTCGCGACCATCAGGAGGACGAACAGGCGGCGGCGGAGTGAGCTCATGATTGAGTCCGGATACGGTAGCCGAGCCCGCGAACCGTCTCGATCGCCTCGCGGCCGATCTTGCCGCGCAAATTGTGGATGTGAACCTCGACGGCGTTGCTCTCCACCTCCTCCTGCCAGCCGTAGAGCCGATCCTCGATCTCCGCGCGGGAGCGGATGACCCCGGGCCTCTCCATCAGGGCCGTCAGCACAGCGAGCTCGCGTCGAGAGAGCGAGAGCGGGCGGCCGTCGACCGTCGCGGCCTGCGTCGCCGGGTCGATGGCGATGCCTGCCGCAGCCAGCACAGGATGGGCGCGTCCCGCCTGCCGCCTGCCGAGCGCCCTGAGGCGGGCTGAGAGCTCATCGAGGTCGAACGGCTTGACGAGGTAGTCGTCGGCGCCGGTGTCGAGACCGCGCACCTTGTCGGCCGTCTCGTCGAGTGCGGTCAACAGAAGTACCGGCGTCGCATCGCGTTCCCGCCGCATGTTGGCCAGGAGGCCGAGGCCGGACCCGTCCGGCAGCATCACGTCAAGGACGACTGCGTCGAAGCGGTTCGCCGCCAGCGCTGCCCGGGCATCATCGCAAGAAACGACGGCATCGATCGTCCAACCATTGAGCGCCAGCCCGACCTTCAAACCGTCGGAGAGGACGGCGTCGTCCTCGACCACCAGAATGCGCATGCGTGTCCGGTTCCTTTTTTCTTGGTTCGCCTTCGCCTCCGCGCCTTAAGGCTGGCTTAAGCTGCTGGACGTTGGTCCTCGCTCGTCGTCACACCGGGGCCAACGCAGCGAATGTCGGTCGGAATAAGAACAACTATCGCGCTTCTCGTCGCCTTTCTCGGCCTTTTTTCGTCCGCGATGGCTGTCGCGGGGATGCCGCCGCCGGCAGACAAGGTCTTCGGCCTCACCGTGGAGCGAAGCGGCGCGGACGGGCTGACGCTGCATTTTGCGATCGCGCCGGGCAACTACATCTACCGCGACAGCCTGCAGGCGAAGCTCGACGGCCGGAAGTTGCCTCTCGCCCTGCCGGCGGGCGATTCGAAGGACGACCCCAATTTCGGGGTTGTGGAAGTCTACCACAGCAGCGTCGAAGGGCGCCTGACCGGGCTGCCCGCGTCAGGCCAGATCGAGGTCGTGTCGCGCGGCTGCGCCGAAGAGGGCATCTGCTATCCGCCGCTCACCCGTTCGGTCGACATCGCGACCCTTGCCGTCCACGACGTGGAACTCGGGCTTGGTGGCGGCGGCGGAGCAAACTCGCAGCCTTCGGTGACAGAAACGCAGGCGCCGCCTCCACCGCAGGCCGCAGCAGCAGCCTCCGGCGCGGACAGCAACCTGGCATCCCTCCTCGGTGGCGGTCTCGCTCCCATGCTGGCCGCCTTCCTCGGCTTCGGCCTTCTGCTGTCGCTGACGCCTTGCGTCTTCCCGATGATCCCGATCCTGTCGGCTATGCTGGGCGGCGCCGGCGGCAGGCTGTCCGCCGGCCGGGGCTTCGCGCTGTCGCTCACCTACGCGCTGGCCATGGCCGCGGCCTACGGGCTTGTCGGCCTCGTCGCGGGGTTGACGGGAGCCAACCTCCAGGCAGCGCTGCAGACGCCGTGGGCGCTCGGCCTGACCGCCGCGCTGTTCGTGGCGCTGGCCCTGTCGATGTTCGGCGTCTACGACCTGGCGCTGCCGGCCGGGATCGCCGGGCGGTTTTCCGGCCGCGGCGGAAACGGCTCGCTGACAGGCGCCGCGCTGCTCGGATTCGGGTCCGCGCTGATCGTCGGGCCCTGCGTCACGCCGCCGCTTGCCGCGGCGATGCTCTACGCGGTTCAGACTGGCGAGGCCGCCAAGGGCGCCGCGGCGCTGTTCGCGCTCGGCCTCGGCATGGGACTGCCGCTGGTCGCCGTCGGCACCTTCGGCGCCGGAATCCTGCCGAAGGCGGGTCCGTGGCTCGACCGCATCCGGCCGGTCTTCGGCGCCGTGTTTCTCGCGATCGCGGTGATGCTGGCTGGCCGACTGCTGCCAGGACCTGCCGTCCTCGGCCTCTGGGGCGTGTTCGCGATCGGGGTCGCGGTCTTCGTCGGCGCGTTCGATCGGCTCGACGCCGCGAGCGGCCCGGTGCGCCGGCTCGGCAAGGCGGCGGGCGTGGCTGCGGTCGTCTACGGCGCCGTGCTGATTGTCGGCGCGTCGATCGGCAACGGCGATCCGTTCAACCCTCTCCACACGCTGCCTGGCATGTCGACAACCGCCGTAGCCGACCGTCCTGATGTGCGCGTGTCCTCACTGGCGGCCCTCGACAAGGCGCTCGCCGCGTCGCAGGGGTCCGGACGCCCCGTGCTCGTCTCTTTCACGGCCGACTGGTGCACCGTCTGCAAGTCGAACGAGGCGGTGATGGCCGAGCCAGCCGTGCGCGGCCGGCTCAAGGCGCTTCCGACCATCGTCGCCGACGTGACCGCCTACAACGAGGCGACCCGCGCGCTGATGGCGCGCTTCGCGGTCGTCGGGCCTCCGACGCTGCTTCTCATCGACGGCCGCGGCCGTGAGATCCCGGGCTCGCGCCTGACCGGCCCCGTCACCGTCGAAAGCATTGAAACACGCCTCGCCCAGGCGGGCGTCTAGAACCTTCACAGGAGACATCGCGTGCAACGAAGAGATTTCATCAGGATCGCGGCCGCTGCGGCGGCGTTGGCGTTTGTCCTATCCGGGATACCGGGCACTGCGCTCGCGCAGGGCGTCGACGTGAACGCGATCCTCAACGATCCCGACGCCCCCGTCAGCGGCAACCCGGAGGGCGACGTCACCATCGTCGCCTTCACCGACTACAACTGCCCGTTCTGCAAGAAGGCCGAGCCCGACCTCAACCGCATCGTCAGGGAGGACGGCCACGTTCGCCTCGTCCACAAGGACTGGCCGATCCTGACCAAGGCCTCGGTCTACGGCGCGCAGCTCGCGCTGGCGGCGAAGTACCAGGGCAAGTACGACCTCGTCCACGGCGCCCTGATGGCGATCCCGGGCATCAAGGTCCCGGAGGACCGGATGCTGGCGGCGGTCAAGGCCTCCGGCGTCGACATGGCGCGGCTCGATGCCGACCTGAAGAAGCATTCCGCGGACATAGCCGCACTGCTCCAGCGCAACATGGACCAGGCCAATGCGCTCGGCCTCCAGGGAACGCCGACCTATCTGATCGGGCCCTTTCGCACGTCGACCCTCGACTATGCTGGCTTCAAGGAAGCGCTGGCTGAGGCGCGCCGCCGGCAGGCGGCTGGGGACGTCGTGAAGTGATGCGTAGTTCGATTGTGTTAATGATGGCGCGGGTTTCCGCCGCGCTGGCGCTGGCAGTGTGCCTCGCCGCCTGCACCACCGTGTCCGGCCCAGACCCGATGCCGTTCGCCGCCGCGCCGGCCCCAGCAATGCCGGACGCCGCGCGCTACGGCGCGGTCACCGACGAGAAGTTTCCGGTCCCGGCCGTCTCGCTCGCCGACCTCAAGCCGCGCTACATGCGCCAACTCGTCGACTATCAAACCGACCAGCCGCCCGGAACCGTCGTGGTCGACCCGGCCCACCACTTCCTCTACCTCGTGCAAGGCGACGGAAAGGCGCTGCGCTACGGCGTGGGCGTCGGCCGCGCCGGCATGGAATGGTCCGGCACCGCCAAGGTCTCCTACAAGCGCGAGTGGCCGCGCTGGACGCCTACGTCAGACATGATCGCGCGCGATCCGAACACCTACAAGAAATGGTCTGTTGGCATGGACGGCGGGCAGACCAACCCGCTCGGCGCGCGCGCCATCTATTTATTCGAGAACGGCAAGGACACGCTCTACCGCATCCACGGCACCAACCAGCCCTGGTCGATCGGCAAGTCGGTGTCGTCCGGCTGCATCCGCATGATGAACCAGGACGTGATCGACCTCTACAGCCGCGTGCCGGCAGGCACGAAGGTCGTGGTGCTCCCGTCGGGGGCCGGTACCTAGCGTCGGCGTTGCCAGGCCGGCGACGCGCGATCGATATAACGAGCGCCAGCGCGCTTCAGGTGGCTGCGTGGCCGTGCATCGCGCCTCTGCGCGTCAGCGAGCAAGGCCTTACGAGCTTGGGGAAAATGAAGGCCGCAGCGGCGTTCGCGCCGTCCGATCGATTGGACCCAAGCCGGGCTCTCCACAAAGCGGCCAATACAGGGCTGGGACAGCGTGGGAATTGTCTTCGAAGCGAGGTTCAACTCACCTCGCGCCTATAAGCTTGCTGATTTCGGCATCGAGGCTCTCAGGCGACACCTCCCCGACGTGGATGTCGGCGAGGGTGCCGTCGGCTCTCAGGAACAGTGTCGTCGGCAATCCCACCGTACGGTAGTGGCGCCGCACCTGCATCGACTGGTCGAGCAGGACGTGGCCAAGCTCTAGGTGCTGTGACGTGAGGTACGAACGGATCGCCTGCGTCCCCTCGCCCTGGTTGACGAAGAGAAAGACCACGTCGTCGCGGCTCGCTGCGACCTTGGCGAGCAGCGGCATCTCTCGCCGGCACGGCGGACACCAGTTTGCCCAGAGGTTGACGACGACGGGCTTGCCGGCCAGCGCGCTGATCGCGAGCGGCGGCCCATGCATCTGCTCAAGGGCGAAGGTCGGCGCGGCCTGGCCGAGTGTGGCTTTTTTCAATTGCGCGAAGCCAATCGCGACAAGCAGGCTCACTCCGAGCGCGGCGACGGCCGCGGCGCCAGCCTTGACCGATCGGATAAAGAAGGCGCTGACGAGCAGGACGCCAACGAATCCGGCTACAGGCTGGAAGCCGCCCTGCCAGAATGCGAACACCCTCCACGGCTCCGCGGCGAAGCTGTCCCAGTGCAGCGCGACGTGACCGGCACGCGCGGCGAGGAGCGCCGCAACCAGGGCCCAGCTCGACCACTTTCCGATCACGGGGTCGACGCGCCACGCCAACACCGCTGTGACGGCAATGAAGACGAACACGCCGGCGAGCGCCGCGGCCTGGTGGACGGAGAAGACAAAAGGGCCGAGGGCAACCGCATTCATCGGGCAAGTCCCAACTTGTTAGTCTTATTCCGGCGGGCGAGATCGCACGCGAAGTCGCGTCACCGAGGGCGGGCGCACCCAACACTGTGTGATCCCGAATGCGCGGACTACTGTCTGCTGTACCGCTTGAAACCGTATTTCTCGAACGCGGCGAACGCTTCGTCCGACTGAATGAACGACAACCACGCTTGCGCGGCCTTGGGATGCGGCGCGCCGTGCACCACCGCGCCTGCGTAGACCGCCGTCGTGTTGAGGTCGGCCGGAATGTCGACGTGCTCGATCGGGTGGCCCGCCTGCTCCTGGAAGATCGCTTCCGACTTCCAGGTGACGCCGGCGTCGGCGATGCCCTGCATCAGGAACAGCGGGGTCTGACGATGGTGGATATGGGTGAGGATCGTCGAGCCGTCCTTCACCTTCGTCTCGTAGACCTTCTTTTCCAGCTGGTCGCCGCCGGCCTTGGCGAGCGAGATCTTGATCTGCCGCGCGATGCCCTCGAATTCGGGGTTGGGCATCGCCAGCTTGATATCGTCGCGTCCGAGATCCTTGAGGCCGGCGACGTGGCCCGGATTGCCCTTGGCGACCATGATGGCGAGATCATTTGTCACGTAAGGTACAGCAGGCCCATCGAGCTTGCCTTGCGAGATCAGGTCTTTGACCTTCTTCAGGCCGGCGAAGTAGACGTCGGCCTTGGCCGTGAAGGTGAGATTGCCAGACGTGACCTTGCCGCCGGCATCCATCTGCTTCACCAGCAGCCCGGGCGGAATGGTCTCCCAGAATATCTTGGCCTTGTATTTGAGGTGTGCCGCCTCGAACGTCTTGACCAGCGGCGCCATCACGAAGAAGTAGTTGCCGCCGACATAGAGGACGAGCTTCGGGTCCGACACATCGCCGTGGAAGTCCGCCATGCTGTTGACTTCAGGCACGGTGAACTCGAAGCCGCGGTCGGCGACGTCGCTGTTCGCGCCGTGCTGCCACGGCGGGAAGACCTCGCCGCGATAGCCTGGCGCCTGCACCTTCCCGTGCCAGCCGTCTGCGGCCGAGGCGGGAGCCGCAACCGCCGCACATGCGATGACCGCCGCCGCGATCCGGGTTCGCATCGGCCACATCCCCTTGCGGTTACGTCGCATAGGCAAAGCCCGCTCGCTGCAGCTCCGGCAGCGTGCCGACCGCGCCTGGCGTCAGCACGACGCCCGGCAGGAGGTGGTTGGTCAGATCGGCCGCGATCTGCTCGTGCGTGAGCTTGTCGGGGTTGGCGCCGGACTTGATCAGCTTCCCGGCTTCTTCCCAGATGGCGTTGTGGCACGACAGGAAGACGACGCCGCGCTTCATCAATGCGGGGATCGAGTTGTTGGCAGGCGAGTAGACGCCGTCGGCGTTCTCGAAGTCCTTCGCGTCCGCCGTGGCTCCCTTGGCGTCCTCGATGAGCGTGTTGGTCTTGAACTTGTCGCCGGCGAGCTTGGTGAGCTGGTACTTGTCCCAGATCGACTGGTCGAGCAGTGCGAGGTGGGCCGAGCCGTGCGTCGCCGAGACCACCAGGAAATCCGGGTGCCTGAACGACCAGATCTGCGCGTTGAGGGAATTGCGCATCAGGTTGAGCCAGGGGCCGCCAATCACGGTGTTGTCCCAGGCCTGCTTGTGCGGCGACTTGTAGTCGAGCACGAGCCTCAGGGCCTCGTCGTCCCATTCCGACGGCTTGGTCAGGATCATCGGCACGGTCTTGAAGTCCCTGCGGCGCGGCGCCTTGGCGAGCGCCTCGGCCAAGCCCTTCAGTCGCCCGCCGTCCGAAGGGATCTCGGATGCGACGTCTCCGGCTTTCGCGGCGGCCGCCTGCGGCAGGCCGAGCACTCCCGCGGCCGCGACGGCGCCCGCCGCCTGGATGATGTGGCGTCGCTTCAAGTCTGTCATGGCAACCTCCCTGGTTTCGTTTGTGGCTCGCCGTCTGGACGCCGGCGATTTGAATGGGTCACTCCCCGACCGTGCCAGCGGGTGGCGAGTGCTCGCCCAGCGTCACGCCGTTGACGGTCTGCCCGTACATGTCGAGCGGCGAATCGTGGTGCGCCTTGCGCGTCGCGGCGACCGAGTCCTTGAAGCGCGGGTCCTGCGGCCGCTCGTGGCTGTCGATGTAGGCCGCGACGTCCCAGGCTTCGGCGTCGGTGAGCGTATTGCCCTCGCTGAACGGCATGTTCGCCTTGACGAAGCCAGCCGCATTGTTGATCGAGCTCATGCCGGCGCCCCAGTTGTAGGAGCGCGCACCCCACAGCGGCGGGAAGACGACGGCGCCGTCGGCGGTCTTCTGGCCCTCGCCGTCCGCGCCGTGGCAGAGCGCGCAGTGCTGCGCGTAGACTTGCTGGCCGTGCGCGTAGTCGAGCTTGGTGGGCTTCGCGAGCTTCGGATAGCCTTGCCCCTTGACCTTCACTCCCGTCGGCGCGCCCTTGGCCATCGCATAGGCGTAGCTCTCGAGCGCGACGAGGACCTTGTCGCCGAACGGCGGCGCCTTGCCGTTCATGCTGAAGCGGAAGCAGCCCTGCATGCGCTCGGCGAAGCTGTTCACGTGGCCGTTCTTCGCGCGGTAGGCTGGGTAGACGAGATAGCCCGCCCAGAACGGCGCGGAGTTCGCCAGCCGGCCCCGGTCGAGATGACAACTCGCGCAGCGCAAGTCGTTGCCGACGAACGCGCCGGCGTTCGCCTTCGTGTCGGTGAAGATCGCCTCGCCGAGCTTGACCATCTTGCCGAACTCGCCCGTCGGCAGCTTGTCCTCGGGAACGGGCGTGAACTGGGCCACTTCAGATGGTTTCACCGCCGGCTTCGCTGCGGACGCTGCCGGTGCGTTCGCGGCGCCGCTCGACTGCATCTCGGCGTGATGCGGAAGCGAATAGCCGATGAAGCCGGCGAGCCCGAGGAAGACCACGCCCGCGACCCACGTCTTCGCGTCGATGGTGGGCGTGTCAGTCATGGGGGCTGTCCTTCGCGACGTGGAGGCCCGCGTAGTAGGCGGCAACCGCCTTGACCTCGTCATCGCTGAGCTTATGGGCGATGCCGCTCATCAGGTGCAGCGGGTCGTTGCCGCGCTTGCCATCCTTCCAGGCCGCGATCTCGTTCTCGATATAGGTCGCTCCCTGGCCGGCGAGGCGCGGAAAGGCGGTCCCAACGCCTTGCCCGGCCGGGCCGTGGCACTGCCCGCAAGCGGGGACGCCGTGCGACCAGTCGCCGGTGATTGCGAGGGCGGCGCCGCGCGCGAGAAGCTTGGCGTCCGGTTTCTCGGCAGTCGCGCTCGCGACCTTCTGGCCGGCGTAAAAATCAGCGACCGCCTGGCGCTGCTCCGGCGTCAGGGCCTTGGCGATGGGGGGCATGATGTCGTTCTTGCGCGTGCCGTCGACGAAGGACGCCAGCTGGTGCACGAGGTAGGCGGCGTTGAGCCCGGCCAGCCGGGGGAAGCCGCTCTCAGCATTTCCCTCGCCCTGCGTGCCGTGGCAGGAGGCGCAGGCCGGCGCCCCGGAAACGCCGTTTGCCGCGATCGCGGCGCCGTCCTGCGCCGCCGCCGGCGACACCATGAGAATGGCGGCCACGGCGAGCGAGGCGGCGCAGGCGAGGGGCTGGCGGCGCGGTTGCTTCAAACGTGAACTCGCTTCCTTTCGAGGGCCGAGTCTGCGGAACGCCTCGGACCTTAAGCCAGCCTTAAGGCAGCGGCGGTCGGGAGGGGGAGACCCTTTCACCAGCCGCGCTCCCGATGTTTGATGTCGATCGTCCCGCCCTTCAGCATGTGCGACCAGTAGAGCCAGGGCAGGAACTTGGTCTTCAGGTACCACATGCTCCGGCGCGGCACGCGCGGGTCGAAGGGGAAGCTCGGCGTCACCTTGCCGCCATAAGCGAATTCCGCCAGCACGATCTTGCCGAGCGCGACGGTCAGCGGACAGGAGCCGTAGCCGTCATAGGCTTTCGGCATCGGCTTGCCGGACATGGTCGCCTGCAGGTTGGCGACCGCCACCGGCGCCTGCAGCCGCACGGCCGCCGCCGTCTTGGCGTTAGACGTCGAGGCGGCATCGCCGAGCGAGAAGACATTGGGGTAGCGTACGTGCCGAAGCGTCGCCGGGTCGACCTCGATCCAGCCGGCGGCGTTGGCGAGCGGGCTCGCGCGCACGACGTCGAGGCCGGTCTGCGGCGGCACGACATGGATCATGTCGAATTGCATTGCGACCTCGCTGGTCGCGCCGTCCTTGCCAGCGACCGCGAACAGCGCCGTCTTCTTCGGCCCGTCGACCGCCTTCAGCGTGTGGCGGTAGCAGACCTCGATGCCGTAGCCGTCGACCGCCTTCTGCAAAGGCGGCACGAAGAACGGCACGCCGAACAGCGCGTCGCCGGTCAGGCAGAATTTCAGAGTCGAGGCGGAGAGCTTTCCCCGGCGTTTCAGGCGGTCCGCCATCAGGTACATGATCTTCTGGGGCGCGCCGGCACACTTGATCGGCATCGCCGGCTGGGTGAACAGCGCCGTGCCGCCCTGGAATTCCCGGATCAGCCGCCAGGTGTATTCAGCGGTGTCGGCGCGGTAGTTGCTGCACACGCCGTTGCGTCCGAGCGTTTCATCGAGGCCGGCGATCGCATCCCAGTCGATCTTCAGGCCCGGGCAGGCGACGAGGTAGTCGTAGCCGACGGCGCGGCCGTCGCTCAGCCGGACGAGATTGCTGTCGGGGTCGAAGGCGCTGACCGCGGCCTTGATCCACTGGACGCCTCTCGGGATCAGCGAACGCTCCTCCCGCGCGGTCTGCTTGCGGGTGAACACGCCCGCGCCGACCAGCGTCCAGCCCGGCTGGTAGGAGTGCACGTCCGCAGGCTCGACGATCGCGACGTCGAGGCGGGCGTCGTGCCGCTTCAGCTCGGCGGCGACCGTGATCCCGGCCGCGCCGCCGCCGACGATCACCACCCGGTGCTTCAGATCGGGCACGGCTGCGATGTGCTTCTGGGCCGCAGCTTCCATGACGCTCCTCCTACTTGCAGATTTTCACATCTGATTATACGTAACTATGTAATCGATAACAGCCAGCGTCAAGGAGAGGTTCCATGAAACCCATTCCCGTCACGGAGAAGTTTTCGGTCGCGGGGCAGCTCGGGGCTGGGGATTTCGCTGAGCTGAAGCGCCTTGGCTTCAGGACCGTCATCAACAACCGGCCCGACGGGGAAGACGCCGCGCAGCCGGGGACGGACGCGGAGGCCGCAGCCGCCAAAGCGGTCGGCCTCTCTTACGTCCACATCCCCGTCACCAGCACGTCGATGACCAAGGATGACGTGCGCCGCTTCGCCGAGGCGATCGTTGCGTCCGACGGCCCGGTTCTCGCGCACTGCCGCTCCGGCGCCCGGGCCTTCTACATGTGGATCCTCGCCGGAGACGCCGACGTGGCGGGCTTCAGCGACGACAAGCTGATCGCCACGGCGACCCGGATCGGCATCAAGCCGGAGGCCGCGCGCACCTGGCTCGCCGCGAACCGCCCCACACGCCGGGCGCAAGCGAAGCCGATGGTGAAAGGCTTCTACGAGGCGCGCACCGGCAGCATCCAGTACGTCGTCAGCGATCCGGCGACGCAAAAATGCGCCGTCGTCGATCCCGTCCTCGACTACGACGAGAAGTCCGGATCGACGAAGACCGAGCAGGCCGACGCAATCCTCGCCTACATCGCTGCGGAAGGCCTCGCGCTCGAATGGATCCTCGACACCCACCCGCACGCCGACCACTTCTCCGCAGCTGCCTACCTGAAGGAGAAGGCCGGCGCCCCGACCGCGATCGGCGCGCACGTCGTCGACGTCCAGGCGCTATGGAAGGGCATCTACAACTGGCCGGACTTCCCCGCAGACGGCCGTCAGTGGGATCGCCTGTTCAATGACGGCGATACCTTCAAGATCGGCTCGCTCGACGCGAGGGTCATGTTCTCGCCGGGGCATACGCTCGCCTCCATCACCTACGTGGTGGGCGACGCCGCCTTCGTACACGACACGCTGTTCATGCCTGATTCCGGCACGGCCCGCGCCGACTTCCCCGGCGGCAGCGCCAAGGTCCTCTGGCAATCGATTCAAGCCATCCTCGCGCTCCCGGACGGGACGCGCGTCTTCACCGGCCATGACTACCAGCCGGGCGGCCGCGAGCCCTTGTGGGAGAGCACTGTCGCCGAGCAGAAGCGCTCCAATCCGCATGTCGCCGGACAGACCGAAGCGAGCTTCATTGCATTGCGCGAGGCGCGCGACGCCACCCTGCCGATGCCGAAGCTGATCCTCTCGGCGCTGCAGGTGAACATCAACGGCGGCCGGCTTCCAGACCCCGAGAGCAACGGCAGGCGCTACCTCAAGATCCCGCTGAATGCTTTGTCGGCGGCCGCATGGTGATGGGGGCCTATCTTGCTGCCGCTCTTGGCGGCGCGCTGATCGGCCTGTCCGCCAGCCTCCTCATGCTGCTGAACGGCCGCATCGCCGGCATCAGCGGCATCGTCGGCGGCATACTCGGCAGGAAGAGCGAACGCTTCGGCCAGGACATCGCTTTCGTCGGTGGCCTTCTTCTCGGCCCGCTCGCCTATTTCTTTCTGTTTGGCAGAGAACCGCTGGTGCAAATCTCGGCCGCTTGGCCGGTGCTGATCGTCGCCGGCCTCCTGGTCGGCTTCGGCACGCGCATGGGCTCGGGCTGCACCTCCGGCCACGGCATCTGCGGGATGGCGCGCCTGTCGCCCCGGTCCCTCGTCGCGGTGTCGATTTTTCTCGGGACAGCGGTCCTGACCGTGCTGGCGGCGCATCACGGAGGTTCGCTGTGAGAGCTGTGCTGCGTTTCCTCGTGGCGCTTGCAGCCGGCCTCCTGTTCGGTCTCGGCCTCGCGATCTCCGGGATGCTCAATCCGGCGAAGGTCCAGGCCTTCCTCGACGTCGCCGGCGCCTGGGACCCGAGCCTGGTCTTCGTGCTCGGCGCCGGCGTCCTGGTCGCATTCCTCGGCTACAGACTGGCGCTCGCCTTTGACAAGCCGCTGCTCGACAGCCGGCTTCACGTCCCGACCAAGACTGTAATCGATCGCCCCCTCGTCGTCGGCTCGGCGCTCTTCGGCGTCGGCTGGGGGCTCGTCGGATTCTGTCCCGGCCCCGCCATCGCATCGCTCTCGCTCGGGCTCACACCGGCCGTGGTCTTCGTCGCCGCCATGCTCGTCGGGATGGTCGTCCACGACCGCTTCGCCGTCTCGAGGGGATGATCGAAATGCTGTATTCCCTCGGACCGGCGCTTCTGTCCGGCGGACTGGTCGGCTTCTCGCTCGGCCTGATCGGCGGCGGGGGATCGATCCTCGCCACACCGCTTCTGCTCTACGTCGTCGGCGTGGCGCAGCCGCACATCGCGATCGGCACCAGCGCGCTCGCCGTCACGGTCAACGCCTTCGCCAACCTCGTCGGCCATGCGCGGAGCGGCAACGTCCGCTGGCGCTGCGCGATCGTGTTCGCCGCCGTCGGCACGCTCGGCGCGCTCGCCGGATCAACGATCGGCAAGCTGGTCGACGGCCAGCGCCTTCTCTTCCTCTTCGGCATTCTCATGCTCGTCGTCGGCGCGCTGATGCTCCGGCCGAGACGGGAGGCGGCAGCGCCCGAGCGTCTTGCCGATTTCCGGACCTGCCTCATCACGGCCGCGATCGCCTTCGTCACCGGCATGGCCTCCGGCTTCTTCGGCATCGGCGGCGGCTTCCTGATCGTGCCGGCGCTGATCCTCGCCACCGGCATGCCGATGATCAACGCCATCGGCTCCTCGCTCCTCGCCGTCGGCAGCTTCGGCTTGGCGACGGCCCTCAACTACGCGGCGTCGGGTCTTGTCGACTGGCCGATCGCCATTGAGTTCATCGCGGGCGGCGTCATCGGCGGCATCCTCGGCATGCTGCTCGCCAACCGCCTGTCATCCGGCAAGAACACGCTCAACCGGATCTTCGCAGGCCTGATCTTCGTCGTCGCGGCCTATGTGCTCTACCGCAGCGCCGGCGCCTTCCTGCACTGAGCATCCCCTGCCGTCGCTTTTCGAAACCACGCAACACGTACTCGCCACTTCCACTTCACGCCAAAGGACACTGCAATGATCGAGAACTGGAAAGACCTGATCGACAACATGAACGGCGGCGTCAAGACGCTCCGGCAGGCGACGCCCGACGTGATGAAGTCATTCTCGGACATGGCGCGCGCGGCGCATGCCGGCGGCGCGCTGGAGAGCAAACCCAAGGAACTGATCGCGCTGGCGATCAGCGTCGCGATCCGCTGCCAGCCCTGCATCGCCTACCACATGGAGGGCGCGGTGAAGGCCGGCGCCAGCCGCGAGGAGATCAGCGAGACACTGGCGATGGCGGTCTACATGGGCGCCGGACCGTCCGTGATGTACGCGGCGCACGCCATCGAGGCGTTCGACCAGCTCTCCGCCAAACCCGCAGCCTAGATCTCTCTGCGGGTCTCACGAGCGCCGGGCCGGGCCGCAGCGGATGTCAGAACACGACGATGCGGCCGGGAATCGCTACACCCTCTTGCGGGTTTTCCAGGTATGCCTGCAGGGCCTCGATGGCCGTCACGGACGTCTGCCGGCGGTCCCGGCCGAACTGGGCGGGCACGCCCTGCGCGGTGACGAAGGCTGCATCGTAGGAGGCTCCTGGATCGAGCTTCGCACCGCCGGCGAAGATCTCAGAGACGCGGTAGCCGACCGGGTTCTCGATCTTGGCAAGGATCGTCAGCCCGCAGAAGCGCTTCACGTAGCCGCCTCTCTGCTCGAACGGGTCGGGGGAGAACGTCCGCCGCAGGTTCTGCTCCATCATCGTCCGGATTTCCGCGCCCGTCAGCGTCACCGTCATGACAGGCGGATTGACCGGGATGATGTTCCAGAGATCGTTCAGCGAGACTGGCCCCGGTGGGACCGGCGCGCCGTATCGCCAGCCGTTCGAGAACGCGATCGTCCGTCCGGATGCCTGGCAAAGCGCCGCCAGCAGCAGGTCGTCCATCGGGCAGTCGAGCATGGTGTTCCGGTGCAGCGCGGCGTCCACGTGGCCGACCCGGGCGGCCAGCTTGTCTCGCGCCGGGCCGACAACGCCTTCGACGAGCGCGTGCATCTTCGGGTCGAGCTCGATCCTGTCATCCATCGCGACGAGCTCGTGCCGTTCCACCTTGACCTCGCCGCGCTCGATGTTGAGGTCCAGCCTGCCGACGAAGGAGCCGTGACAGCCGGACTGGATGATGACCGCGCCGTTGGCGACAATCGGCCGCTCGAGGCGGTCGTGGGTGTGGCCGCTCAACACCACGTCGATGCCTTCGACCATTCCGGCGAGCTTGATGTCCTGCGGCAGGCCGAGGTGGGAGAGCACGACAACCAGCTTGGCGCCCTCGTCTTCCCGAAGCCTGCGGATCTCGTCCGGCAATTCCTTGTCGCCGTCCGTGAAGCGCAGCCCCTCGCTGAAGTGCGGCGGCATCGTCTTGTCAATGATGGTCGCCGCGATGCCGACGATCCCGATCCTCAGCCCGCCCCGCTCGACGACGCGCGACGGAGCGAATGGGCGTCGCCCGCTCTCCAACTCGTAGCAGTTGATCGCCAGGACCGGGTAGTCGAGACGTGCGGCCAGCGCCTGAAAATGCGCAGGCCCCCACGCGAACTCCCAGTGGGCGGTCATCGCGTCGAGCCCGAGCGCGTTGGTCAGGGGAACCAGCGCCTCCCCCTTCGAGGCGACGGCGGCATGGGTGCCGTGGAATGTGTCGCCGTTGTCGAGCGCGACGACGGCGCCCGGACGCTCCGCCCGGACCCGCTCGAAATACGCTGCGATCCGCGCGTAGCCGCCGAGCGTCGGAAACTTTGGCGTCGCGCCATCCCACACCAGCTCGGGGTGCGGCTCGAGGTAGCCGTGCGTGTCGTTGATCTGCAGTAGAGTGACTGTCCGCTTCGATGCCGCGCCCATGTGCCCATTCCTTCCGGGCAGTTCGGGACCCGGGGGTGGAGTGGTTGGCGCGCCAGCTTAAGGGCGGCTTAAGGCACCCGGACCGCTCAGCGGACCCGTGCGAAATTCGCCGCGCCGTGCACGACGCCGTTGCGCTCGGGCCGCGGCACCGGCCTGACCAGGTTGAGGAGCGCGCGCTCCGGGTCGCCGGCGCCGAACACCGCCTCGATGCTGCGGACGCAGAGGACGACCGACTCGTCGGCCAGGCTGTAGTAGACCTGTTTCGCCTGCCGCCGCGTCGTCACCAGCTCGGCCTTGCGGAGCTCCGCCAGCTGCTGGCTGAGCGCCGGCTGGCCGATCCCGGTCGCCACGTCGATTTCCGTGACGGACTTCTCCCCCTCCAGAAGAAGGGACAGGATCATCAGCCGCTGCGGCTGGGCAAACTTCCGCAGTTTGTCGCCAGCGTAGTCGGCCTGCTCGCGGGACTGCCACAAGGCTTTCATGCCGCGCTCCGGCAAAACCAGTCGGGCTCCTGCTGCGCCTTCTCGTCGGCGGGAAAAAGCAGGGGTTGCCCCGGCTGCCAATCGGCGGGGGCCAGCCTCTCGCCGGAGTACGACGCCTGCAGCGCGGCCACCATCCGCACCATCTCGTCGATCGACCGGCCCATCGTCAAAGGGTAGTGCGTGATCGCGCGGATGACGCCTTTCGGATCGATGAAGTACGTCGCCCTGACGCCTGCGCTGCTCTCGGCCGTCTCGTCGAGCATCCCGTACGTCCGGCCAACCGCCATCGACGGGTCCTCGATGACCGGAAACGGGATCTCGACCGAGAAGAGCTCGCGGATCGCCCGCGTCCAGGCCAGGTGCGCGTAGAGGCTGTCCACTGAGAGCCCCACGAGCGCGCAACCCATCGCGACGAAGCGATCGTGGGCCTTGGCCAGCGCGACGAACTCGGTCGTGCACACCGGCGTGAAGTCCGCGGGGTGCGAGAAGAACACCAGCCAGCGACCCCGGAAGTCGGAGAGCCGGACCGGACCTTTAGTGGAGCGGGCCTCGAAGTCGGGAGCGGCGTCGCCCATGCGAAGGGCGGCGGGCGGAGGGCGGAGCGTCGCGTCGGTCATGGAAGCAGAAATCCTGGGTACTCTCAGTTGCAGAACGTGTCGCACGGTCGTCGGGTTGACGCAACACGCTTACAAGATTACATAGTTCAAGAAACCAGTAAGTGACAAGTGATGGCGCTCGGGTCGATACCTCTCGCTGGCAGACGGCGTTTCGGAGCGGGCGCCAAATGCCGTGCGATTTGCGGTGTGGTGTGATGTGACCATCACGCCCTGGCGGACTGGTTCGCTCCGTCTGCTCGCCGGCACGAGCGCCCTCGTCCTGATTAACCGAATGCAGCAACGATGCCCGACGCCCTGCTCCTCGCCCGATTCCAGTTCGCCTTTACAGTCAGCTTCCACTTCATCTTCCCGTCCTTCACCATCGGCCTGGCGAGCTACCTCATGGTCCTCGAAGCCCTCTGGCTGCGGACCGGCGAGGGCGTCTACGCCAACCTGTTCCGCTACTGGGTCAAGGTCTTCGCCGTCGTCTTCGGCATGGGTGTCGTCTCGGGCATCGTGATGTCCTACCAGTTCGGCACCAACTGGTCGGTATTCTCCGACAAGACCGGGCCCGTCATCGGGCCGCTGATGGCCTACGAGGTCCTAACCGCGTTCTTCCTCGAGGCCGGCTTCCTCGGCGTCATGCTGTTCGGCATCAACAAGGTTGGGCCGCGGCTGCATTTCCTCGCGACTTGCATGGTCGGGCTCGGCACGCTCATTTCCGCCTTCTGGATTCTCTCGGCCAACAGCTGGATGCAGACGCCGGCCGGCTACCAGATCGGCGCCAACGGCCAGTTCCTGCCCGGCCCGAGCTGGTGGGCGATCATCTTCAATCCCAGCTTCCCATATCGCCTCGTGCACACCGTGATCGCCTCGTATCTCACGACGGCTTTCGTCGTGGGCGGCGTCGGCGCTTGGCACCTTCTGAAAGACAGGACCAACCTGGGCGCCCGAAAGATGTTCTCGATGGCGATGTGGATGGCGGCTATCGTCGCGCCCATCCAGATCCTCGCGGGCGACCAGCAAGGCCTCAACACGCTCGAATACCAGCCGGCGAAGGTCATGGCCATGGAGGGCCACTACCAGAGCCATCCCCACGGCGCGCCGCTGATCCTGTTCGGCATTCCCGACAGCGCGAAGAAGCGGGTCGACTACGCAATCGAAATCCCCAAGGCCTCCTCGCTCATTCTCAAGCACGATCCCGACGGGCCGCTCGCGGGCCTCGACACTGTGCCCGAAGACCGGCAGCCGCCCGTCGGCGTCGTGTTCTGGGCTTTCCGGATCATGGTCGGCCTCGGTTTCTCGATGCTCGGGCTCGGGCTGTGGAGCTTGCTCGCGCGCCATCGAAAGCGCCTCTATGAGTGGGTGTGGCTGCATCGCGCAGCGATTGTGATGGGACCGAGCGGGTTCGTCGCGGTCATCGCCGGCTGGGTCACGACCGAGGCGGGACGACAGCCATACACGGTCTACGGCTTGCTGCGCACCGCCCAGTCGTCCGCTCCCTTGCACGCCCCGGCCGTCGCTGCCTCGCTGCTCGCTTTCGTTGTCGTCTATTGCGCGGTGTTCGGAGCTGGCGTCTTCTACATCCTGAAGCTCATGGCGAAGCCGCCGCAGCCGCATGAGACCGCGGACCCCTCGGGCGGCACGCCCGTCCGCGCCGCCGGAATCACGCCGGCGCCGGCCATCGAGGGGAGCGCGTCGCCATGATCGATCTCACGGTCGTCTGGGCGGCCATCATCGCCTTTGCCGTCGCTGCCTACGTGGTGATGGACGGCTTCGACCTCGGCATCGGCATCCTCTTCCCGACCTTCCGGGTCGGGGAGGAACGCGACCGTGCGATGAACAGCATCGCGCCCGTCTGGGACGGCAACGAGACCTGGCTGGTGCTCGGCGGCGGGGGGCTCATGGCGGCGTTTCCCCTCGCCTACGCGATCATCCTTCCAGCTCTCTACGCGCCGATGATCGCCATGCTGCTCGGTCTCGTTTTCCGGGGCGTCGCCTTCGAATTCCGCTGGCGCGACCCGAACCACCGCTGGATCTGGGACGCCGCATTCTGCGCCGGGTCGCTCTTTGCGGCCTTCGCCCAGGGCATGACGCTCGGAGCCCTCTTGCAGGGCGTCCACGTCGAGGGTCGAGGGTACGCAGGCGGCTGGTGGGATTGGCTCACGCCATTCACTCTCCTGACCGGCGCGAGCCTCGTCGTCGGCTACGCTTTGCTCGGCGCTGGCTGGCTCATCTGGAAGACCGATGGCGCGACGCAGGCGCACGCGCGCCGCCTGGCGCGCCCGCTTGTCGTGGCGCTCGTCGTCGCGATCGCCTGCGTCAGCGCCGCTACCCCGTTTCTCGAAGGCCGATACTACGAACGCTGGTTCGGGTGGCCGGGTGTTCTCGCGGCCGCGCAAATGCCGATCCTCGTCGCGATCGCCGCGTTTGTCCTCTGGAGAGGGCTTTCCCGCGCTCGGGACTGGCTGCCCTTCCTCATGACGCTCGTCTTGTTCGGTCTGTCGATGACGGGGCTCGGCATTTCCATTTACCCCGATGTGATCCCAGGCCGCGTCACCATCTGGGAGGCGGCGGCGCCGGAGCGCAGCCAGGCCTTCATGCTGATCGGCGCGGTTCTGCTTGTCCCAATCATCCTCGCCTACACGATCTGGGCCTACTGGGTCTTCCGGGGGAAGGTCGATGAAGCTGGATACCACTGACGCTGCTCGTGGCGGCGTCTCGAAGCGGCTGGCCTGGTTCGCCGGCATCTGGGCCGCGAGTGTGCTTGCTCTCGCCTTGGTCGCGCTCGCCATCCGGCTGATCTTGGGCCAGTGAGGCTCCGGAGACCTTTCAAATCGCTGATGATGCCGGCAGGCGGCCGGCGCTGCTCGCTTGCCGCCTGCCGATCGGGCCAATTCAGCTTTTCGTGAACTTCGAAGCCTCTTCCGAGCCGCCGGTGGCGTCGCCCTTCGAGTAGGAATGCGCGCCGACGCCGGCTAGCTTGCCACCCTCGACGATCAAATACTCGTCGCGGATTGGACGGCCCTCGAAGAAGCACTCGAGGATCTCGCGCGTGCCCGCCGCATAGCGCGCTTGCGCCGAGAGAGAGGTGCCCGAGATGTGCGGGGTCATGGCGTTGTGCGGCATCGCGCGCCAGGGGTGGTCCTTCGGCGCGGGCTGCGGGAACCAGACGTCGCCACCGTACCCCGCCAACTGGCCACTCTGGATCGCGCGGGCGACAGCATCGCGGTCGCATAGCTTGCCGCGGGCCGTGTTGACCAGGTAGGCCCCGCGCTTGAACAGCTTCAACGTCTTGTCGTTGATCATGTGCTCCGTTTCAGGATGAAGCGGGCAGTTCAGTGTAACGATGTCGCAGGCCGGGTACATGTCCTGCGGCGTCTCATGCCATGCAAGCCCCAGTTCCCTTTCGACTTCCTTCGGCAGCCGGTGGCGGTCGGTGTAGTGCAGGTGCATTCCGAAAGGCTTGAGCCGGCGCAACACCCCCAGGCCGATGCGGCCGGCGGCGACCGTTCCCACATGCATCCCCTCGATGTCGTAGGAGCGCTCGACGCAGTCGGCGATGTTCCAGCCGCCCTTCACCGCCCAGTCGTGCGAGGGCGTGTAGTTGCGCACCAGGTTGAGGATGGTCATCACCACGTGCTCGGCGACGCTGATCGAGTTGGAGTAGGTGACTTCGGCGACCGTGATGCCCCGGTCGATCGCGGCCTGCAGATCTACATGGTCCGACCCGATGCCGGCGGTCACCGCCAGTTTCAGCTTCTTCGCCTTGGCGATGCGCTCCGCCGTCAGGTAGGCCGGCCAGAACGGCTGCGAGATGACGACGTCGGCATCGATCAGCTCCCGTTCGAAGGCCGACCGTGGACCGTCCTTGTCCGTGGTGACAACGAAGCTGTGGCCGTTCGCTTCGAGGTATTTACGCAGCCCGAGTTCGCCCGACACGCTGCCGAGGAGGCTCCCCGGCACGAAGTCGATCGCCTTCGGGGTCGGCAAGGTTTGCCCGTCGGGATAGCGGTCGATGACGGGCAGCGAATCGCGCGGGTAGCTCTTTGGATAGCCACCAACCGGGTCGTCGTAGAGAACGCAGACAACTTTCGCCATTCCTGTTTCCTCCGTCGGGCGCGCGGAAATGCCCGGCCCCTCACGGAGTCGTTTCTCGCGCGCGCTTGGTTGTTTTTGGTTTGCCTTCTCGGCCCTGCGACCGTCGCACGCGACGGAAGCAGCCTCAAATCAAAGGTTTCGAATAATCGATAGAGCGTTTCTATCAACTATCCATTGCCTGTTTGAAGCGCGCTTCGAAGTCCGCGCCGCGCAATGCGGCCACCAGCGCGGAGACCATCGGCGATCGCGGCAGGCGCGCTTTCAGCACCAGGCCGATCGCGTGGTCTGCCGTCGGCTCGACGAGATTGATCGGGACAAGTCCGCTGGCCCCGCCGAATATGTAGAAGAAAGTGTGGGGGACGATGCCGCACCACATTCCATTGCGCAGGTGGGCGCACACCGCCAGAAAAGAGTCGCTGACGATCGGCGGGGCGATCTTGAGGCCCGCCGATTCGGCGATCCCGTCGAGGATCCGGCGGTTCTGCATGTCGTTGCTGAGCAGGCAGAGCGGCTCTCTCACCGCCTCAGCCCACGTGACAGCCTCCCGGTCGGCCAAGGGATGGTCTGGCTGGCAGACGAAGACGTAGCGCTCGCGGTAGAGTTGGAAGCGGTCGACGTTCTCGAGCGGCTCGTTGTCAAGGTAGGTCAGTCCGCCATCGAATGCGAAGTCGTCGATGCCTCGTTGGATGGCACGCGACGTCACCGACCTGATGTCCACCTGCACGTCCGGAAAGCGCTCGCTGAAGCGCTCAGTGAGGAATGCGATCGACGGCATGGCAGCCGGTATCACGCCAAGGCGCAGCGTCCCGGCCAGCCCTTTGTGCGTCCCGTGCAGTTCGTCTCGCAGGCTGTCGTAGTCGGTGAGGATCTGCCGCCCCCAAGCGAGCGCCTTGTCGCCCTCAGGCGTCAGCCCGAGGTAGCGATGGCCACGGACGATCAGCGTGACCCCGAGATCCTCCTCGAGCTTGCGGATCGCTGCCGACAGCGTCGGCTGCGTGATGTTGCAAGCTTCTGCAGCCTTCTTGAAGTGCTTTTCCTCCGCGAGCGTGACGAAGAAGGAGAGATGTCGGAGGAGCATGGGACGGTAGCCGAGGTTGGGTTGGTTTCATTTAGGTCGGATGCCCCGTTCTCCTCTGGCGCTGCTAACCCTCCAGAAGCCTCTCGTAGAAGCCACCGAACGCGCCGTCCGGAGAGACCAGGTGGATTTCCAGGATCCAGTGCCGAACACGGCCGTTGGCGTCGCGGTTGCGCATCGGCTCCGGGTTCTCGGGGCTGACGTGGTGGAGCTGCTTCACCCCGGGGATGCGAGCGTGCGGGAATTCCGACACGATGTGGCCCGCGATCTTGCCGCCGAATTTCCAGCCGGCGGCCTCAGCCGAGGCGCAGGCAAACGCGTAGAGCGCGGCACCGGATATGTACGGATTCTCCTCGAAATGGCGCTTCACGATGTCAAACTGGCGCGGCAGTTCCGCGCAGAGCGCGTGCTTACGCGGGTCGGCGCCGACGGCGTAGCTGCGGCCGACATCCGCCTCCCACTCCTCAAGTACGGGCCCGAGGTCCAGGAAGACCATGTCGTCGTCGCCCACCACGCGGACCGGCGGGTTGTCGGCGGCGACGGAGAGCGTGTTGATCCCCGCGCGCACGATGCGCTTGTGCCAGTCGCGTTCGATCCCGAACTGTTCCCGGGCCAGCGCGCGGATGTCCTGCTCGATTTCCCGCTCAGTGCGGCCGGCCTTGATGAACCCGGCGTCCTCTATCGCATCCAGGAGGCTGAGCGCCATGCGTTCGGCGCCCCGCAATGCCTCGGTGCGGGCAGCTTCGTCGGCGCCAACGGCCGCTTGTTCCATCTCGTCGCCTCCGCTCGTTGTATTCTTCTGAATACAGTGAGTGAACCGCAGCCTCAAGCCTTGGCCGTCGCAGCAGTCTTCTTGACATTCCCGACGCGTGCTTGGTGGACCAGATCTAGATACTTGAGATCGTGGAAGGGCGGAACGCTGCCGCGGCCTTCCCAACGACCGTCGTCGCTTCGCGGTGGCTACGCAGTCGCAGCAGGCGGCTCTCATCCGAAAGTGAAGGAGTAGGCTTGCACGCCGGGGTCGAGGAACCTGATCTCGAAAGTCCGATCCCTCACCGGGCCTTTCTGGCGAACGAGCTGATAGAGGCGCTGCCCGCCCACCGTGCCGTTGCCATCCGCGTCCGTGTCGACGCCATGGTCTTCTCCCGGCGCCTTGCCGTCGACGGTCACGCGAAAGCGGACCGGTTTGCCGTCAGGTGACGGGCCGAGCACCAGATGCAGGTCGCGCGCATGGAAGCGGTAGGTGATGCCGCCATCCGCCGCGTCCAGCGTCGCTTCCTCGCCATGAACGGTCCACTGGCCGGAAAGCCCCCATTGATTAAGCTCCGGGGTACCGACTGAGTAAGCGTGTGCCGCGTCCTGCACCGCCCCGCCATCCGAGATGAAATTCTCAGCCCGTTCGTAGCCGATATAGGTTTCGGGCGATTGGACGTCGTTCATGTCGGCGGCGGCTTCCGCCCCGGTCGCTTTCACCTCGACGACGCTGCTGGCCACCGGCTTGCCGTTGGCCTCCGCGAGCAATTGCTGGATGACATGCTCCGAGCCGGCATATTCGCCCTCGCCGAAATGGTGGTGGCGGATGCGGCCTTCGGCGTCGATGAAATAGTGGGCGGGCCAGTACTGGTTGTTGAAGGCGTTCCAGATCGCGTAGTCATTGTCGATGGCGACAGGATAGGTGACGCCGAGAT